>CBFHAG010000008.1:0-96401 GCA_965653535.1 uncultured Sphingobium sp. | reverse complement strand
CGCTGATGGGCACGTCCTGAAGGCGCTCCGCCCGGCGGTTCGCCGTGACGATGATGTCGCTCGCGCCTGCAGCGCTGGACGTTGCAGACGCGGCGCCTGGCGCCGTTTGCGCGAACGCCGCTGTCGCGGTGAACGGGAGCAGAGCGCTCGCAAGAAGGGCTGAGCGAAAGCTCCTTTGATTCATCAACATCGACCGGTCTCCCCTATAGGTAGTTATTCTGCCTGCTATAGAACACTGATGCCATATATCTGTCAAGATAATATATATGTTCCGCTCGTGGCGTCGTCTTGCCTAGCTTGCCCGGAACCAAAGAAAGCCGGGGTGATCGGCGGTCGCCATCGGATTCGCTCTGCCTGGCGCAGGTTGATCGCCTTTGCTTTCAGTCAAGAGCGCAACAAGACAGGCGTGCTTCCGTCGGCGCCAAAGCGCTGATCGACCGCGCCCTTCCGGGAATTTCTAAATCCCTCTGGCCAGAAGTGTAACTTTAATTCTAAATGGTGTCGTAGCGCGCGCAGCCTCGTCGCGCCCTTTGGCGCGGCCCACCCGCAACCGCCTTTATGAGTATGCCGTTGGATCCCGAGCTCGAAGAGCGCCTGAATGCCGATTCCTACGAAGATGCCCCTCGTTTCCCAGATGATCGGCCCCCTGATTCCGAGATGATGTCGCCATCCAGATCGAGGCGGTGGGCGTTGTGAGCGAGCCGATCGAAGACGGCGTCGGCATAGGTGGGGTTAAGAGCGACGTACATGTCGGCAACCTCGTCCTGCATGAGCTGAAACGCGCCAATCGGCTTTTCGATCGGCAATCTCCGCCCGGGGCAGATTAGGGTCAGGATCATAGCCAGAACAGGACCGTGGCAGCGAGAGCGACGGGGGAGAGGAAGACGTTGGGGCACCTGTCGTAGCGTGTTGCAACTCGCCTCCAGTCCTTGAGGCGACCGAACCTGATCTCGATCCGTTGCGGCTTTTATATCGACGCTTGTCGTATTTGACGGGCTTTGTGCGGGACTTCCTGCCCGAAATGCAGGGGGTAATCCCTTTTTCCTGCGCCGATCAGCGCAACGTCGGCGATGGTCATGCGAAAGCGAATCGTTAGGCCAACGCTCTGCTCAAGCAGACCGCCTTCGATAGCAATCACACGCATAATCATCGCCGATACGTCAAGCCAAACCTTAATGCAGGCCCGACCCGCCTCCACTCAGCTCCTTGGCGATGGATCCGACCATGTCCTTGGCGTCGCCGAACAGCATCTGGGTGTTGCTGTTATAATAGATCGGGTTGTCGATCCCGGCGAAGCCTGCGTTCATCGAGCGTTTGATGACGAACACCGACTTGGCGCGATCCGCCTCGATGATCGGCATGCCCGCGATCGCGCTTTGCGGGTCGTCGCGCGCCGACGGATTGACCGTGTCGTTGGCGCCGATGATCACCGCCACATCCGCCTGCGGCAGTTCGGGGTTGATGTCGTCCAGATCGACCAGCTGCTCATAGGGCACATTGGCTTCGGCCAGCAGCACGTTCATATGACCCGGCATGCGCCCCGCGACCGGATGGATCGCAAACTTGACGTCCACGCCCTTCTTGGTGAGCGCCTGGTAAAGTTCGCTGACCTTGTGCTGCGCCTGCGCGACGGCCATGCCATAACCGGGGATGATGACCACGGTGCTGGCATTTTCCAGCTGCATCGCCGCTTCCTCAGCCGAAGCCGAGCGCACCACGCGGTCGTCCTTGCCCCCGGCCACGCCCGCGATCACCTTGCCAAAGCCGCCGAACATCACGTTGGCAAAGCTGCGGTTCATCGCCTTGCACATGACCAGCGCCAGGATGAAGCCCGATGCCCCGTCCAGCGCGCCCGCCACGATCAGCAGCTTGTTGCCCAGCGCAAAGCCCATGGCGCTCGCCGCCAGACCCGCATAGCTGTTCAGCAGCGCGATCACGGTCGGCATGTCCGCGCCGCCGATCGGGATCACCAGCAATATGCCGAACAGCAGCGCCAGCGCGACAAAGGCCGGGAACAGCCATGTCTGGGTCGGATCGATCGCCAGCGTCGCACCGATCACCACTGTCGCCAGCGCCACCGCGCCATTGAAGATGCGTTGCCCCGGGAAAGACACCGGACGGCTGCCCATCAGTTCCTGCAGCTTGGCAAAGGCGATGACCGACGCTGTACAGGTTAGGAAACCCAGCAGCATTTCGAACATCAGCACCCACATGATGAAGCCGCCGGCATATTCGGCGTGGGCATGCTTGTAATATTCAGCGGCACCGATGAGGCCCACCGCGAGCGCGCCAAAGGCGTGGGAGATGGCGGTTCGCTGCGGGATCGCCGTCATCGGCATCAGCAGCGCCATCGGAATGCCCGCCGCCGCGCCCGCGATCATCGCGATGATGATCAAATTGTAATCGACCACCTCATGCTGGACCAGCGCGCCGATGATGGCGATGACCATGCCGATCTCACCTGCGCGCACGCCGCGTCGGGCGGTCGAGGGGTGGCTCATCCACATCAGCGACAGGATGAACAAAGCCGACGCGGCAATCGCCGCGAAAGGAACAAAGGCGTCCATCTCTTACTTCCCCCGGGGCTTGAACATCTTGAGCATGCGATCGGTGATCATGAACCCGCTGACCAAGTTCACCGTCGCACAGAATACCGCGATGAAGCCCAGCGTCCGGGCAAGCGGCGTCGCGCCTTCCTCACCCGTGATCGTGATCGCCCCCACGATCACCACCGCCGCAATCGCATTGGTCAGCGACATCAACGGCGAATGAAGCAGCGGCGATACCTTCTTGATCAGCTGAAAACCCAAAAAGGCCGCCAGTATGAATACGAAGAGATAATCTGCATTAAAAGCGTTCACTGTCACATCCCCTGCTTCAGGACCCAGCGGTTCGGCCGTTCCGGTGCCGCCCCTTCCAGATTGATGCATGCGGCGAAATGCGCGCTCGCATCAACCAGAATCGCTGATTCCCCCAATCCCCTCCAGAATTGATCGTCGCCCCTTATTGATCCCGGCGGCTACAGGCAAGGCGAACAAGCGCGAAATCGATTCGACATCGCGTAAGACGAAGTTTTTATGGCGGGTTGAGCCGTCCTGCATGTTCCACACCACTTGCCTTTTTCAGGGTCAGGGGCAACCCTGCCGTCACCAATATGACCTCATTACATAGCGCCGCCATCTGTTGGTTGAGCCATCCCGCTTCGTCGCGGAACCGTCGCGCCAGGGCATTTTCGGGCACGATGGACAGGCCGACTTCATTGGTCACGAACAGGACCGGCACTGCGCAGCTTCGCACGGCATCGGCCAGTTTGGCGCTCCATCCGGGGATATCTTCATCGGCCAGCAGCAGGTTCGACAGCCAGAGCGTCAAGCAATCCACCAAGATTGCGTCGGCCCATCCTGCCGTCGACTTAATCGCGCCCGGCAGATCGACCGGCGCATCGACCGTCCGCCAGCGCTGACCGCGATCGGCCCGGTGGCGCGCGATACGATCCGCCATTTCTCCGTCATGAGCCTCAGCCGTGGCGACATAGGCGAGAGATCCCGACAGGGCCTCACATCGCGCCTGTGCGTAGCGGCTCTTCCCCGATCGGGCACCTCCGATGACCAATAGGTTCATAGGCCGAACTCCACACATGCGCATAATCCCCAGAGCAAGGCGCAGGCGCGCAGGAAAATCCTTATCGCCGGGCGCAAATCCGCCGGGGTGACGTCCCCATTGCTTCCGCCGATCCACGGCTTGTCGTGCAGCAGCCCGTCATAGCGGATCGGCCCGCCAAGCCGGACCCTGAGCGCTCCCGCCATCGCCGCCTCCGGCCAGCCCGCATTGGGTGAGGCGTGCCGACTATGGTCGCGCCACATGACCCGCCATCCACGCCCGCCCGCGATGCAGATCAGCAGCCCGGACAGCCGGGCGGGTGCGAGATTCAAGACATCGTCAAAGCGGGCTGCGGCCCAACCGAACGGTCCATATGGCTCCTCCCGATGGCCGATCAGACTGTCGGCGGTATTTGCCGCTTTATAGGCCCATATGCCCGGCAGGCCACCCAGAAGAAGCCAGAAAAGCGGCGCGACCACGCCGTCGCAAAAGCTTTCCGCCAGGCTCTCCACCGCCGCGCGAGACACCCCGGCTTCGTCCAGGCTGGCCGTATCCCTGCCGACGATACATGCCACTGCACGGCGCGCATCGTCCAGCTTGCCCGCTTCCAATGCCCGCGCCACTGGCAGGACATGATCATAAAGGCTGCGCTGCGCCAAGGCTGGCCAGGCCGCCAGCGCCACACCGACCCAGGCCCAGCTTCCCATGGTCCGCCGGATCAGCCATTCAGCCGCCCATCCACACGCGATCGTTACCGTCAACAGGACCAGCAAGGTGGCGACCCCGCCAATGCGCCGCGCGCCGTCAAAGGAGCCGCGACGGTTCCAAAGATGCTCACACATCGCGATGATCCGGGCGAATCCGCCGACTGGATGGCCGACCCGCGCGTGCAGGCGTCCGGGCCAACCCAGCGCCGCATCCAGCGTCAGCGCACCAAGGGCCACCAGTTCAACCATCCGCCAGCGCCCTGTCCAGCCGTTCCATGGCGTCGGCGTCCGCAGGCAAGCCGAAGCGCAGCCATGTCGGCTCTGCCTCGAAAGGCCGGGTTAGGATAGCGCGCCGCGCCAAACGTTCGAACAACTGCGCCGCATCGTCCCGTTCGACCAGCCTGAACAGCGGACAGCCGCCCCTTGCCTCCAAATCATGACGGGCGAGCAGCGCGTCCAGTTCCTTGGTGCGTTCGCCGAGCGCGGCGATGGTCGCGTTGATCCAGGCCCTGTCGCGATAGGCCGCCGTGCCAAAGGCGATGGCGGCGGCTGAAACCGGCCAGTCGCCGAGCATGCGCCGACAGGCCGCAACAATCGGCGTCGGGCCGAGAAGGAAGCCGAGCCTGAGGCCCGCCAGCCCGAAAAACTTGCCGAAGGATCGCAGGACGATCAGTTGCCGCCCCTCCCCAACGTGCGGGGCGATGCTGCCGCCCGGCATGCAATCGGCGAAGGCTTCGTCGACGACCAGCCATTGCATGCGCTCTGTCCATGCCAACAATTGTTTCCGCGCAAAGACGCGGCCATCGGGGTTGTTCGGGTTGGCGATCAGCAGGACAGAGCTGGGTGGAGCCTCCTCAGGATCGCGGACCGGCTTTGCCTGGGCGAAAGCCTCCCCATGCGTGCGGTAGCCTGGCGTCAGATAGCAGGCGGGCCGGTCCAGCAGGCTGCCCACCATGCGCAATCCGATCTCGCTCCCCGGCACGGCGCAGACATGGGCCGGGGGAAGGCCGAAATGGGCCGCTGCCGCCGCCTCAAGCTCCGCCAGCGCCGATGGATCGGGCAAGGCCGTCCAATCGACCGCGATCCGGGACGCGTCGGGCCACGGCACGGGGTTGATCCCGGTGGAAAGGTCGATCCACGGTTCAGCCGAACCATAGCGGGCCTGCGCATCGGCCAGACGACCACCATGCCAGCGGAAAGCATCGCTCATCGCGTCAGCACCAGCGCGGCCAGCAGCGCGCTTTCCACTATCTCGATCCCCGCGCCATGGCCGTCACCTGAAATGCCGCCAACGCGCGCGCGCAGCCATATTGCCCATGCAGGGATCAGCGCGGCGACTATCAGCAGGCCCGGCATCCACCAGGCGAACAACATCGCAACCCCGCTCCAACCCAGCAGATGCACTGGTCGAACGCCGTCGCGGAAGCGGCTCGCAAGTCCTTCATGCAGCGGCGGGAGCCAGCGCGACCAGAAGAGCGGCCCCATCCGCGCGGCCATGGCGACGCCGATCAGCCACCAGGCCGGCACAAGATCCGCACATAAGCGCAGCAACACCAGCTTCGTCATCAATTGCAGCACGACTGCCGTGACGCCAAAGCTGCCGACATGCGGGTCAGCGAGCACGAGCGACAGCCTGCTCCGGTCCCCATGAGCCGCACCCACCGCGTCGGCGATGTCGGCCAGCCCATCGAGATGCAGCGCGCCCGTCATCGCCACCCAGACGAGCAACGCCAGCAACGCGCCCGCCCAGGGATCGACTTTACCGCCCAGCAACAGCCCCCCGGCCGCACAAGCGCCGACAACCATTCCCGTTGCGGGGAACCAGCGGATCCCAGCGGCAAAATCCCCTTCGTCCGCTTTCACCGACGGCAATGGCAGGCACGTCATAAGCTGCATCGCCAGCACCAGCCGTCTCATGACTGAAGGCCCATGATCTGCGCCGTCCCGTCCGGCCAAAGCCGCAGGCTCAACAGCGCGCCATAGGGAAGGTCAAAAGCCCAGACTTGCCGGTGATCCAGCCCGCACAGCACCGACAGGGCGGCGCGCATTGCCCCTGCATGGCTCAGAACCAGAGTCGGCGCACTTATTTCGCTCAGCGCCGCGCCAACCCGCTCGCAAAGCGCGGACCACCGCTCCCCATCAGGCGGCGGGCTGGCGTCGGGATCGTCCCAAAAGCGGCTGAGCGCATCAGCGGCCACATCGGCAGGATCGACACCTTCCCACTGTCCGAAGTGCAGCTCTCGCCAGCGCGGGTCGATATGCAGGGTCGCGTTTCGTTCCGTTGCAATGATCCCGCCGGGAATATTGGCCCGCGACAGATCGGACGTCACGACATGATCGAAGCTCAAGGATCGCGCGCGATCGACGCACAGCGCCATGCCATCGGGGTCAGGCGGCGAGTCACAATGGCCGAGCAGCCTGCCCGCCATTTCCGGCACGCCATGGCGCATCAGGTGGATGGAGATAGCCGTCATCGCCCGTTCGCGACCGCAGCTTGCGCAAAGGTGGCCATGCCGCCATGCGCCGCGAGCGCCGACCGCACGACCTGCGCTGCCACCGCCGCGCCGCTCGCTTCGCCCAACCGCATGTCCAGCCGCAGCAACGGCTCCAGGCCAAGGGCGTCGAGCAACCGCGCATGCCCAGCCTCCGCAGAACAATGCGCGGCGAGGCAATGGTCCGTAATCTGCGGGTTGTCGCGCGCCAGCGGAGCGACTGCCGCCCCGCAGATGAAACCGTCCAGCATCACCGGCAGGCGGGTCAGCCGCGCCGCCAGCACCGCGCCCGCGATCGCGGCGATTTCCCGTCCGCCAAGGCGGCGCAGCGTTTCGAACGCATCTCCGCAATGCGCGCCATGCCGGGCAAGGGCCATGGTCACGGCCTCGACCTTCCGATCGATCCCCGCTGCGTCGACGCCGGTGCCCCGGCCTACCCACTGCCCAGCTTCCCCGCCCACCGCTTGCGCACAAAGGGCGGCGGCAGCGGTCGTGTTGGCAATGCCCATCTCCCCCAGCAACAGCAGGTCGATGCCGGGTTGGATGACCGATGCCCCGGCATTGATCGCCGTCAGGCACTCCGCTTCGGTCATGGCGGGGCCTTCGGCAATATCGCCGGTCGGACGATCCAGATCGATGGGCACGACGACCAGTTCAGCCCCGCAAGCGGCGGCGAGCGCGTTGATGGCCGCGCCTCCGCTACGGAAATTCGCGACCATCTGCGCGGTCACTTCGGGCGGAAAGGCGCTGACCCCGCGCGCTGCTACACCATGATTGCCAGCGAACACCGCGACACGGATCGTGTCAGCGCGGGGCCGTTCCCGCCCCTGCCATCCGGCCATGAACAGGGCGATGTCCTCCAGCCGCCCCAGCGAACCGGCGGGTTTGGTCAAACATGCCTGTCGACTGGCCGCAGCAGCCATCGCGCCTTTGTCGGGGGCGGGCAAGGTAGCCAGAGCCTGATCGAACGCGGCCCGGTCGTGAAAGAGCGTCATGTGCAGACAAAGCCGTCGGGCGGCGTGCGGACGATGAAATGCCCCTTCACACCCTGTGGCCAGTCGGCATAGCGGACCACGCCTTCCTCGCTTGCCGCGTGGCGGACTGCATAATCGAGTATTGCGCGCGCCGCCGCCTCATCGGGCGTGAAATCGCCCAGCACATAGCCGACCTTGCCGGGCGCGCGCAGATGGACGGTGCAATGCCGCTGACAGGCGAAGAGGCAGGGCATTTCCTGCACCTCCAACCCCGCATAGGCGCTATCGCCCGCCTGCACAGCGCGCATCGCCTGCGCCAGCAAAGCGCCGCCGCGCCGTCCTTCGCCATCTTCCCGCTGTTCGGGCGACAGGCGGCAGGTCGAACAGACCACCACCGCCGCCCCGACTTCGACCGCGCGCAGCATCAGCCGCGCCCCGGCATCAAATAATGGATCATCATCCCCGGCTCCGCATTCCGACCGCAAACAGCCTTGTGGCGCGGACGGGGCGGGGGCGCACAACGATATGCTTCCCGCACGGACGCGCCGGCAAGGCAATGGCTGTCGCTCGGCGAGGATACCCCCGTTCGTCCGGCACACCCTGTCCGGTCGAAGAACGACTGCGGCAGGCAGGTCTCCTGGCTCACGGGTCAGTGCGTCTGGCCGCCTTCTCGGGAACGCCCGAAGGGGTCCCAATGGCGTGAATGGCCGTCCGCTCGCCGCTTACAGTTGCAGGGGCAGCGCGGGCTTTACCCGACTTCCCTTTTCATCCCCTTGCGAGGAACCTGTCGCGTCGCCGCTGATAATGCGAGCGGGCGAGCGTCGCAAGGGGTAGATGGGGCATGGACCTTTCGCGGCCCATGCCCCGGCAGATCAGAAGTCCAGTTCAGCGCGCCACCCCACGACATTCACGCCATAATCCCGGTCGGTCCCGGCGGGAACTGCCGCATCGGTATAGCGCAGATGAGCGTAGTTGAGGTTGAAGCGCACATATTCGATCGGGGTCCATATCAGTCCCAAAATCACGGCATTCTGCGTGCCGCCGACGATATCCTTGTCGTTCAGGTCCAGATGATCGTAGCGCGCCGTCACCTGAAGCGACCCCATGCCCCCGTCGCCAAAGTCCCGATTGGGCTTGGTGCTGCCAAAGATGCCATTCTTGTAGGACCGTGTTTCGCCCGTCAGGAAATAGCCGACCTCGGCATAGCCGCCAAAGAAAGTCGGGTCCGACAGGCCGGGCCGTTTTGTCCGCAGCCAATGCGTTTCACCCGCCCAGTAAAGCGGCCCGCGCGTACCGGCGAATTCCAGCCCATAATGGGATTCGCCCGTTGAATCGATCGACGGCGTGGCGAGAAAACGGGTGTTGATGCTGTGGAGATAGGGCCGCTGGCGATAGCGCTGCGGCTGGTCGGCCAGGCGATTAAAGTCGCGCCAATGTCCCGAAGCGCCGAAATGCAGCTGCGTCTTGCCGATGCGCGGCGCCAGCACGATCCGGCCATCCACGCTGTAGCTGTTATTTTCGTCGCCATCCTCGTCATTGGTCAGCGAATCGGCGCTGTCGGAAAACAGGCCAAGCTGAGCAAGCAGGATGCCGGATCGGTATTGGGCGGACAGGCCGAGGCGGCGTTCGAAATTGAACGCGTCGGTAAAGGCCGCACGTTCCATCACCGAACCTGTCGTATCGCCGATCAGTTCGTCGAGCGACTGAAACTGGTTATGATTGCCCAGCGTCACCAGCCACTTGCCATTTTCATAAGTGATGAAAGTGTCGACCAGATCGACGCTATTATCGGATAGTTCGGTTTCCAGCTTATAGCCGAACCCGGCCCCCAACTGGCCTTCCGCGCCCAGTCGCAGGCGGCGAAGTTCGTTGGAATAGCCCTGCGCGCGATCGGACACGCTGCCCGGTGCCATCATCAGGGCGGCGTCATATTGGATGCGGCCCTTCACCTTGAACTTTGCGTCGTCGCTGGAAAATTGCGGGCTGCCCTTCCAGCTGATCTTGGTCGCAGGCTCCGCTGCAGCCGCCGGTTTGGCCGCGCTGGCAAGGGCCGATGGAGCGGCAGAAGCGGCTGAACCCGAAATCGCGGAAACGGGCGCTGCCGAATCGAGCCGCGTTTCCAACATCTGCACCTGCGTCTTCAGTGCGGCGATCTGCGCCCGCAACTGTTCGGCTTCCGCCTGGCTGATCGTCTGTGCACTCGCCCATGTGGGCGCGGCTATCTGGAGCATCGCGATGGCGATCGCCCAACGGCTGGTTTTCATTGCTTGGTCCCTTCTCATGGGCCGGGCAGATATGTCAGCTGCGTGACTATTGGATGACTCTATTGTTACTATTTTATTTCAGGCGATCATCCAGGCGTCCACGCTTCCCTTTCCCCCCGATGCGTTCTATGCACCCAGCCGCAGGTCCGCTTCGGCGGCCCTCACCTGATCGCGCCGGTGCCCGAAGGGGCTTGAATGGGAATGCGGTGCGGATGTCTTTCCGGCGTCCAAATCCGCGGCTGTCCCTGCAACTGTAAGCGGTGAGCGAGATACATACCGACCTTCCATGACATTGGAAGGTCAGCCACTGGGCCGGACGCTAAATCCTGCGAGGCCTGGGAAGGCCATGTGTCGAGCGATGACCCGCAAGCCAGGAGACCTGCCGGCGTCTGGTCGCTCTTGCTTTGGTCCAGGGGATGGCCGGGGCACGGTGTTCCGTCTGAGCGACGCCTTGTGCGGCGGGAGCCGCAACGGCATGCGTGCCGGGCGCACAGGCGTCCGTCCGGCAATTGATGTCGGCCGCGTTGCGGAGGCTCCCGTTTCGGTTCGCCGACGCCGACGGGACTGCCGTTATGAATGCGATTTCCCCTATCTTGACCCCGCCGCCGGACGGGGGGCGGCTTCGCCAGCGCGCCACATGGATGTTCGCCGGGCTGATCGCCGCCAATATTCTCCTCTGGCTATGGGCCGGGGCGTTGTTCGCAGGCGACATGGCGATGATGGGCATGGCCCTGTTGGCGTGGAGCCTGGGTCTGCGCCATGCCGTGGATGCGGACCATATCGCCGCAATCGACAATGTGACCCGTAAACTGATGCAGGCTGGCCAGCGCCCGCTGACCGTCGGCTTCTGGTTCGCGATCGGCCATAGCGCCATCGTGCTGATCGGCGCGGTCCTGATCGCCACCGCCGCCAGCGCGCTAAGCCGGGTCGAAGCTGCGGGCGAAATCGGCGGCGTCATCGCCACCATCATTTCAGCAACCTTCCTCTTCGCCATCGCGGCAGTGAACCTGATCATCCTGAAATCGGTCTGGGCCACCTTTAACCATGTTCGCAAAGGCGGGTCCTATGTCAATGATGACATGGACATATTGCTCGGAAATCGTGGCCTTCTTGCCCGCCTGTTCAAGCCGCTTTTCCGCCTGGTCACGCGCAGCTGGCACATGGCTCCATTGGGGTTCCTGTTCGGCCTGGGGTTCGACACGGCGACGGAGGTCGCGATATTGGGCTTGTCCGCAGGGCAGGCGGCCAGCGGATTGGCGCTGTCCACCGTCCTCATCTTTCCCCTTCTCTTCGCGGCGGGCATGGCGCTGATCGACACAGCCGACGGCGCATTGATGATGGGCGCCTATCAATGGGCCTTCGTAAAGCCCATTCGCAAACTCTATTACAACATCACCATCACGCTGGTTTCCGCGATCGTCGCAATCGTGATCGGCGGGATAGAGACGGCGGCGCTTCTGGGCGACAAGTTCGGCCTTACCGGCGGCGTCTGGTCGCTGGCGGCTAATCTGGGCGAACATTTCAACAGCCTGGGCTTCTTCATCGTCGGCCTGTTCGCCGCCTGCTGGCTGATCAGCTGGGCGATCTATCGCTGGAAACGCTTCGACGAGATCGAAGTCCCCCTCGCAATCCAAGGAAATGTCCCATGAACAAGGTTCCCGCTACCGTCATCACCGGCTTCCTGGGGGCTGGAAAGACCACCTTGATCCGCCATATCATCGAAAATGCGGGGGGTCGCCGGATCGCCCTCATCATCAACGAATTTGGCGATGTCGGCGTGGACGGCGCACTCGTGAAGGGCTGCGGCGATGAAGCCTGCCCCGACGATGACATTATCGAACTGGCCAATGGCTGCATCTGCTGCACCGTGGCGGACGATTTCCTGCCGACCATGCAGCGGTTGCTCGACCGGCCGACCCCGCCGGATCACATCATCATCGAAACGTCCGGCCTTGCCTTGCCCAAGCCGCTGGTGAAGGCGTTTCAATGGCCCGACATCCGCACGCGCGCCACTGTGGATGGCGTGATCGCGCTGGTGGACGCCGACGCACTCGCCGCTGGGCGTTTCGCCCATGACGAAGCCGCGCTGGCCGCCGCGCGCGCCGCCGATCCCACGCTCGACCATGACAGCCCGATCGAAGAATTGTTCGAAGATCAGCTTGCCTGCGCCGATCTTGTCCTTCTGAACAAGACAGACCTTGTGGATGCCGACCAGCTGGAGGCGCTGGAAGACAGGCTGAGGCAAGAGGTTCGCCCCGGCGTCAGCTTCATCCGCACCGCGATGGGTCGAATCGACCCCGCCGCACTGCTGGGCATCGACGCAGCCGTGGAGGATCAGATCGACGCCCGCCCGTCCCACCATGACGGGGATGAGGATCATGATCATGATGACTTCGACAGCTTCGTGCTCGACCTGGGCGAACTGGACAGCCCCGAACCTTTGCTCGCCGCGCTGGATATAGCCATCGCCCGGCATGACCTGCTACGCGTCAAGGGCTTCCTGGCGATCCGGGGACGCCCGGCCCGCCTGGTCCTCCAATCCGTCGGGCCGCGCGTCCAGCATCATTATGACCGCGCGTGGCGACCAGACGATCAGCGCACATCCCGCCTGGTCATCATCGGCCAGCACGGCCTTGATCGCGACGCCATAGCAAAGACGCTCGATGCAAGGCCGGTGCCCGCCTGATGCATTTGCTGACCGCCACACCCGGCACCGTTTCGAACGGCGACGAAGCGATCGACCTTGGCCAGACGCCGGGCGATATCGTGGTGCTGACCGTGGCGGACAGCGAACTGGCCTGTCTGGCAAGCGCGGCGGCATCGCTGGGGGACGCCGCCCCCACCATCCGCCTCGCCAATCTGTTGCAGTTGCGCCACCCCTATTCCGTCGACCTCTATGTCGAACAGGTGATCGCCAACGCCAAATTCGTGTGCGTCATCTTGCTGGGGGGTAAGAGCTATTGGCCATATGGCATTGATGAGATTGCAAAGATCGCGCGTGAAAAGGGTGTCGCATTCGCCGCGATCGCCGACGGACGGGAGCAGGACCCCGACCTTGCCCAGGCGTCCACCGTCGCTCCCGATGTCTGCGACCGGCTGCGCGACTATTTGCGCCAGGGTGGAGTCGCCAATGCCGCCGCTTTCCTGAAGACAGCCGCCCGCCTTGCGGGACTAGATGCGGGGGAACCGGATGATCCGGTGCCCGTAGCGGATGCGGGACTTTATTGGCCGGGCATCGAACGTGCGAGCCTGAGCCAAGTGAAAGGGCGATGGCGCGAAGGGCAGCCGACCGTCCTCTTCCTCTTTTACCGGGCATTGTTGATCGCCGGTACGCTTGAGGCGGTCGATGCCATGATCTCCGAACTCGAATCGCACAATCTCAATGTGTTGCCTGTTTATGTTCGCGCCCTTCGTGAACCCTTTGCCCGCGACTTTCTACGCGCATCAATGTCGGAAACGCCGCCCGACGTCATCCTCAACGCAACAGCTTTTGCCGCGTCCGCTCCGGGAGAGCCGCGCACGCCCTCCATTCTTGAACAGGCGGACTGCCCGATCCTGCAAACCGTCTTCGCCAGCGCCGAGGAACAGGCGTGGCAGGCGAGTGCGCGCGGACTTGGTCCGCGTGATCTTGCCATGCACATCGCGCTTCCCGAAGTCGACGGGCGGCTGATCACACGCGCTGTCGCCTTCAAGGCTGCTGCCCGCTTTGACCAGCGTACCGAATGCAGCATCATCGTTCCCCAGATCCTGCCGGATCGCGCTAACTTCACTGCGCAACTTACTGCGAACTGGGGATATTTACGTAGAACTGCACCGGACGAGCGGCGGGTGGCGCTCATCCTCGCCAACTATCCCAGCCGCGCGGGCCGTATCGGCAACGGCGTGGGCCTCGACACGCCTGCCAGCGCCGTCGCCATCCTCAGGGCAATGGCGGACAGCGGCTATGATGCCGCAGGCGCGCCACTGGAAGGTTCCAGCCTGATGGACAGGCTGACCCATGCCGATGCTCCCGCCAGCCTCGCTCTGACGGACTATCACGCGGCGTTCGACGCCCTCCCCGAATCTGTGCGGGATACGGTGACTAAGCGCTGGGGTGCGCCCGAATCCGACCCGTCCATCCGTGACGCAGCCTTTCCCTTAGCCGTCCATCGCTTCGGCAATGTCGCTGTCGCGGTGCAGCCATCACGGGGTTATGATGTCGACCCCAAATCCAGCTATCACGACGCGGCGCTCCCCCCACCGCACGCCTATCTCGCTTTTCATTTCTGGCTGGCGCGCCATTTTCGCGCACAGGCGGTTGTCCATGTCGGCAAGCATGGCAATCTCGAATGGCTCCCCGGCAAGGCGATCGCTTTGTCGGAAAGCTGCTTTCCCGAAATTTGCGCCGGGCCGGTGCCGCAAATCTACCCCTTCATCGTCAACGATCCGGGTGAAGGCACTCAGGCAAAGCGGCGCATCGGGGCCTGCATCATCGATCACCTGACCCCGCCCCTGACCCGCGCCGAAAGCTATGGCCCGCTCAAGGAACTGGAGGCGCTGGTCGATGAATATTATCTCGCCGCCGGCATGGACCCACGCCGACTGGAAACGTTGCGCAAGGATATATTGGCGCTCGCCGCAACCCAGGGGCTGGACCAGGATGCGGGAGCCAACGGCTCTGGAGATGACGCCTTAGCTGCGATCGATAACTATCTGTGCGACCTCAAGGAAATGCAGATTCGTGACGGGCTGCACGTCTTTACCCAGTCACCTGAAGGACCACAGCGCCGCGATTTGATGATCGCCCTCGCGCGCTGTCCACGAGGGCTGGACGAAGGGCAAGGATCATTGCTTCAGACGCTGGCGG
Source organism: uncultured Sphingobium sp. (assembly GCA_965653535.1). Classification (GTDB taxonomy): domain Bacteria; phylum Pseudomonadota; class Alphaproteobacteria; order Sphingomonadales; family Sphingomonadaceae; genus Sphingobium. The sequence continues at coordinate 81,518 of CBFHAG010000008.1, read as the reverse complement.
ACGACTTCGCGCTTGGTTTCAATCCATTGGACTGCGTCATGGGGAAGGAATGGAATGGCCCTCGCCCTGCCGATCTCCAACGCCTCACCCCCGATGCCTGGCGCACCACCGGCGACACAGTGGAGCGTCTGGAGCTGTTCGCCATCCACCTGATCGACACCGGAAGCCCCACCCCCGGCCCCCATAGCGCCGCCGTGCTGAACGCCGTGCATCGCGACCTCGCCCCCCGCGTGGACGCGAGCGGACCGACCGAAAAGTCGGCGCTTCTGGCCGCCCTCGACGGCCGCTTCGTCCTCCCCGGCCCTTCGGGTGCACCCACGCGCGGACGGCCCGACGTGCTGCCCACCGGTCGCAACTTCTATTCGGTGGACACCCGAGCCGTCCCCACCGTCGCAGCCTGGAATCTGGGGCAGCGATCTGCGGACACGCTCGTCCAGGACTATTTCCAGCGGGAAGGCGAATATCCCCGCGCTATGGCGATTTCCGCCTGGGGCACGGCCAATATGCGTACCGGCGGCGACGACATCGCCCAGGCGCTGGCGTTGATGGGCGTAAGGCCACGATGGGAATGGGCATCAGGCCGGGTCATCGGCTTTGAGGTGGTGAAGGTCGCTGAACTCAACCGCCCCAGGGTGGATGTCACCTTGCGCATATCCGGCTTCTTTCGCGACGCTTTTCCCGATCAGGTCGATCTGGTGGACAGCGCGGCCCGCGCGGTGATGGCGCTTGACGAACCGAAAGAGGATAATCCCGCCGCCGCCCGCCACCGCGCAGAAACCGCCGCGCTGATGGCGGAAGGCGTGTCTGAAAAGGTCGCGCTGCGCCGCGCGGGCGCTCGCGTCTTCGGTTCGGCTCCCGGCACCTATGGCGCGGGACTACAAGCCATGATCGACGAGCGCATCTGGCATGACCGTTCCGACCTGGCGAATATCTATCTCGACTGGGGCAGCCATGCCTATGGCGGCGGCGTGGAAGGCGAAGCGGAACGCGCCCTGTTTGCGCGGCGGCTCACGCAGGCCGATGCCCTGGTCCAGAACCAGGATAATCGCGAACATGACCTGCTGGACAGCGACGATTATTACCAGTTCGAAGGGGGCATCGCCGCCGCCGTCGAACATCTGTCGGGCAGAAAGCCGCTCAGCTATCATAATGACCATAGCCGCCCCGAAAGGCCGGTCGTCCGCACGCTCGAAGATGAAATCGGCCGGGTCGTCCGTGCCCGTGTCACCAATCCCAAATGGATCGCAGGCATGATGCGCCACGGCTATAAGGGCGCGTTCGAAATCGCCGCGTCCGTCGATTACCTCTTTGCCTTCGCCGCCACGACCCATGGCGTGAAGGACCATCATTTCGACGCCGTCCACGCTGCCTTCATCGAAGATGAAGAGGTCCGCGCCTTCATGGCGCAAGCCAATGCCGCAGCTCTGCGCGAAACCGCCGCCCGCTTACACGAAGCGCTGGATCGGGGGCTGTGGCGGCCCCGCTCCAACAGCGCCGCCATGCTCCTCTCCCAACTCAAGGACGCCCAGCCATGATTGAACGCACTCCCGAACAACATGCCGAAAAGATGAAGAAAAAGCAGGCCGCCCATGACAAGATCATGGCGACCAAGACGCAGGAGAAGGGCCTGCTGATCGTCCACACCGGCAAGGGCAAGGGCAAGACCACGGCAGCGCTCGGCATGGTGATCCGGGCAATCGGCCATGGCAGGAAGGTCGGCGTCGTCCAGTTCGTGAAGGGCGCGATGACCACCGGCGAAAAGGTGGTGTTCGACGCCTTTCCCGATCAGATCGATTTCAAGCCGATGGGCGAAGGCTTTACCTGGAATACGCAGGACCGCGAACGCGACATCGCGCTCACCCGAACCGCCTGGGACGAGGTGAAGAGGATGATTGCCGACCCCGCCTATGATATGGTTCTGGCAGATGAGCTTAATATTGCCCTGCGCTATGACTATCTGCCTCTGGAAGAGGTGCTGGAGGCCGTGAGTGCCCGCGACGAAATGAAGCATGTCATCATCACCGGTCGCAATGCGCCCGAAGCTCTGATCGAAGCTGCCGATCTCGCCACAGAGATGACGCTGGTCAAGCATCCCTTTCGTTCGGGCGTTAAGGCACAGGCCGGGATCGAATATTGATCGTGAGCGGGCCAGCCATCACCCCCATCGACAGCGCACGATTCGAAGCGTTGGTGCGGGCACGGCGGGACGTTCGCCACTTCCTGGCCGACCCCATCGATGAAGCCGAGGTGGAATGGCTGCTCAGCATGGCGCATCGCGCACCGTCGGTCGGCCTGTCACAGCCCTGGCGATTCGTGCGGATCGAAACGCCTGGTCTGCGCGAGCGGCTGGCCGTCCATGTCGACACGCAGGTCGGCGAAGCGGGCAAGGAATATGAAGGCGATCAGGACCGGCTCTATCGCAGCCTGAAACTGCACGGCCTGCGCGAGGCACCGGTGCTGTTCGCCGTCTATTGCGACGATGGCACCGAAACCGGCCATCATCTGGGTGCCGTCACCATGCCCGAAGCGCGCCGCTATTCCTGCGTCATGGCGGTTCACACATTATGGCTGGCGGCGCGGACGCGCGGCGTCGGCATGGGATGGGTGTCGATCCTGGAACCCGAAGGCGTGGACGCGATGCTGGATATTCCCCAAGGCTGGGAGTGCATGGGCCTGCTCTGCCTTGGCAAGCCCATGAGCGAGGAAGACAGGCCGGAACTGGAGCAACGCGGCTGGGAACAGCGCACAGACTGGCATTCGGTCGTGGTGCGGCGTTAGAGGGCGCTAATTCTCTCCGAGCAAGAAGCCCAGCGCCAATGTTTCAAACCGCTCCTTGCACTCGATCATCGCCCAATGACCGCACCGGGGAAAGACGTGCAATTCCGCGTTCGGTATCATGCGCATGGGCAACAAAGCGCCGTCCAAGGGACTAACCTTGTCATCACGACCCCAGGTGATCAGCGTTGGTGCCTGTATCCTGCCCAGATAATCGATCCGCTGCGATACGCCTGGGCCACTCATCGATTGGGCGATAAACTCAAGCGCGGACCGCGTGTACATCTTGCGGCTGCTGGCCATCGTCACCGGTTCCAGCGCCGCCTTGTACCGCATGTCGATCAACTCATCGGTGATGATCGATTTATCGAAGACCATGGATTCCAGCCATGCGACGATATTCTCACGCGTGGGATCTTCGATAAAATCGACCAGTCGCGTCAGCCCTTCATTGGGGAAGGTCGATGTGATGTTGAATCCGATGCCTCCAATGGTGATGTAGCGCAGGACACGATCCGGGTGCGCCGCGGCCAGGTGACCACCGACAATGCCCCCATAGCTGTTACCGATGACATGGGCACGATCAATGCGGAGGCCATCCATCAGCGTCACCGCCGCATCGCGCGCGACGGACACCGGATCGCCATCGATGGGATCGCTCCTTCCATAACCCGGCGCGTCAAGGATGATGGTCCGAAAATGGCGGGCAAAGAGAGGTAGATTTCCCGCGAAGTTCGCCCAGCCCGTAACGCCGGGACCGGACCCGTGCAGCAGCAACAGTGCCGGTCCCGACCCCGCCTCATGATAATGCAATCGCCCATTGCCCGTTTCCAGAAATCGGCTCGTCGCCTCGAAGCTGAGGTCGGTCATTTATCTCTCCCATATCATTATGCCGCAAAGGACTAATGACACGATACGGGGCGCGCAAGACAGCGTGACCGACCCCCCCTTTCCTTTGCTCGGCGATCGCCCTATGAGGCGAGGCGGATCGGCTTGCCGGTCCATCGATCGCGTCGGTGTCCCTTCGGGGGCTTAATTGGGAACGCGGTGCGGGAGCTTGCTCCCTAATCCGTGGCTGTCCCTGCAACTGTGAGCGGTGAGCGAGACACGGACGATCGCCTGATGGGTGATCAGCCACTGGAGAAATCCGGGAAGGCCTGTGTCCCAGCATTGACCCGCAAGCCAGGAGACCTGCCGCCGCAAAGGTCGCTCTTGCCATGATCCAGGGGATGGTCACGGCTCGGTTCTCCGTTTGAGCGACGAAATTTTTGCGCGGCTGCGGCTGTGCTGGCGTGCGGCCATCCGCGCCGCCGGTGCTCCGCCGCCATCGTTGCTTGGCGTTCGGAGGGCTGGACAGTGGAGGACAGATCACGGCGCGCGTTCGCCGATCAACCGCCCCTTGCCGTGGTGCGGGGCTGGTGCCCCACTGCGTGGCAGCCGATGATGGCGGGCGACGGCCTGCTGGTCCGCGTGCGACCACGCCTGGGCAGGATAAGCCGCGCCCAGATGCTGGGCCTGTGCGACGCCGCGCTGCGTTTCGGCAACGGCCATATCGACCTGACCAATCGCGCCGGCCTGCAAATCCGTGGCGTGCGCGATCACAACCACCGACCGCTTGCGCAAGCGCTCGCCGCCATGGGGCTGATCAATCCCGACGCAGCGGAGGAGGCCCATGCCCCTGTAATCCTGAATCCCGACTGGACCCCCGGCGACGACACCGAAACCATCGCCCTTGCGCTGCTCAACCGGATGCATGAACTGCCTGCCCTGCCGCCGAAGGTGGGCTTTGCCATCGATGCCGGTCCCGCCCCTGCCCTGATCCGCAGCCCGGCGGATTTCCGTATTGAGCGGGACGTGAATGGCGTGCTGATCCTGCGCGCCGATGGCCGGGACTGCGGAATGACGACCAGCGTGGAAAACGCTGTCGATCACCTCATCACGCTCGCCCAGTGGTTCGTGGCGAGTGGCGGCGTGCAGGCCGGGCGCATGGCCCGCCATGCAGCGCCGCTACCCCAATGCGCCGATCGGATGCCCGCTCCACCGCGCGCCGTCGCCGCTGCCATCACCGCCTGCCCTGGCCGCTTTCGTGGCGCACCCTTCGGTCGGGTTCAGGCGGATACGCTGCGCATGGCGATGAACGAAAAGGTGCAGGCCGTGCGCCTCACCCCATGGCGCGGCCTGATTCTGGAAGGCGACGATGGGCCGCCCGATGATCCCGCCGACCCCTTGCTCAGCACCGACGCCTGCCCCGGTGCGTCCGGTTGCCCCCAGGCCAGCGTCCATACCCGCGATCTTGCGGCGCGGCTGGCCCCTCATGTCGCTGACCTGCATGTTTCGGGGTGCGCCAAGGGATGTGCGCGCCCGGCCCAGGCCGGCACCGTCCTCACCGGGCGTGACGGCCATTTCGACCTGGCGCTGAACGCTCGCGCGGGTGCGCCGCCGGTTCGCACCGGGCTTGACCCCTCTCAGATCATCGCCTTGTTCGGAGCCTCCTGATGCCGCATGTCTATGAAACCGACGGAGCGGCCATTTATCGCCAATCCTTCCGCACCATCCGCGCGGAGGCTGACCTCTCTCATTTCTCGCGCGAGGAAGAACGCATTGCCGTGCGGATGATCCACGCAGCCGGACTGGTCGGCCTGGAAGCCTATATCCGCTTTTCTCCCACTTTTGCGGCAGCAGCCATCGCCGCGCTGGATGCAGGCGCGCCGATCCTCTGCGACGCGCGCATGGTGTCCGAAGGAATCACCCGTACGCGCCTGCCTGCTGCCAACCCCATCATCTGCACGCTGCACGATCCTGATGTGCCCGGCCTTGCCCGTGCAATGTCCAACACCCGATCCGCCGCCGCATTGGAACTGTGGCGGCCACATCTGGCGGGCGCGGTCGTCGCAATCGGCAATGCGCCTACCGCCCTGTTCCACTTGCTCAACATGCTGGAGGACCCCGCCTGCCCGCGCCCGGCGGCGATCATCGGCTGTCCGGTCGGTTTCGTCGGCGCAGCGGAATCCAAGGAGGCATTGTGGCAGGCGCAGCCCGTGCCTTGCTGTATCGTGGAGGGTCGACTTGGCGGCAGTGCGATTACGGTGGCGGCGGTCAACGCAGTTGCGAGCGCCGCCGAATGAGCGGCACGATACACGGCGTGGGCCTTGGTCCCGGCGCGCAGGATTTGATGAGCGTCCGCGCCGACCGGCTGATCCGCCAGGCGCGCCACATCGCCTATTTCCGCAAGGCCGGGCGGCCCGGCCATGCCCGCCGGATCGTGGAGGGCATGCTGCGCGTCGATGCCGTCGAATATGCGATGGAATATCCGGTGACGACGGAAATTCCCTTGTCCGATCCGCGCTACAACGCCTGCCTTTCGCCCTTCTACGCTGATTGCGCGGCGCATCTGCAAGGGCTGGCGGCACAGGGCGAAGACGTGGTCGTCCTGTGTGAGGGCGACCCCTTTTTCTACGGCAGCTTCATGCATCTGCACAGCCGCCTCGCGTCCCAGGCACCCGTGCGGATCGTGCCGGGGATCACCGGCATGTCAGGCGCATGGACCGCCAGCGGGACCCCCATCAGCTGGGGCGACGATGTGCTGACCGTGCTAATGGCGACACTTCCAGAGGATGAGCTGGCGCGACGCATTCACGACACCAATGCGTTGGTGGTGATGAAGATCGGTCGGAACCTCGCCAAGCTGCGCCGCGCCGTGGAGGCTGCGGGCAAGCAGGACTGCGCGTGGCTGGTCGAATATGCGACCATGGCGGACCAGCGGATCACCCCGCTGGCCGATGCCGAAGCGATCACGGGCTATTTTTCCATCCTGCTGATCCATGGGCAAGGGCGGCGGCCATGAGCGGATGGGTCGCTGTCGCAGGGCTAGGCCCCGGCGCGGAAGCGCTGATCACGCCGGAGGTCAGCACCGCGCTGGATGAGGCGACCGACATCATCGGCTATGCGCCCTATGTCGCGCGAGTGGCCGACAGGCCCGGACTGACGCGGCATCCTTCCGATAATCGGGTGGAACTAGACCGGGCAGCCCATGCTCTGAACCTCGCGGCGCAGGGCCATCGCGTGGTGGTGGCATCATCGGGCGACCCCGGCGTCTTTGCCATGGCGTCCGCTTTGTTCGAAGCGCTGGAGTCCGGCCCCGAACAATGGCGCGCGATCGACATCCGCATCCTGCCCGGAATCACCGCGATGCTCGCCGCCGCCGCGCGGGCGGGCGCGCCGCTGGGTCATGATTTTTGCGCCATCAACCTGTCCGACAATCTGAAACCCTGGTCGCTGATCGAGCGGCGGCTGCGCCTGGCGGTCCAGGCGGATTTCGCCATGGCCTTCTACAACCCGCGCTCGGTTTCGCGACCTGAAGGGTTCGCCCGGACGCTCGGCATCCTGCGTGAGACATGCGAAGCCGGTCGCCTGATCCTGTTCGCCCGCACCGTATCGACGCCGCAGGAGGAACTGCACATCACCACCGTGGATCGGGCCACGCCCGAAATGGCCGACATGCGCACGATGGTGATCGTGGGGTCCAGCCGCACCCGCATGATCGAACGCGCCAGCGGCCCTATCCTCTACACCCCGCGCTGGGCCGAATGATCCAGCCAGTCGATCACGTCCGCAACGCTGTGCGTCGTCTGCGCCTGGGGCAAGGGCGGTCGATCGATCATCAGGACCGGTATGCCCATCACCCGCGCCGCATCCAGCTTCGCCCGCGCGCCGATGCCGCCCGCATTTTTGGCGACGACCAGCTCCACCCGATACTCCCGCATCAACGCAAGATCGCCTTCCAGCGTAAAAGGCCCACGGTCCACCACCAACCGGTGGCTCGGCAGCGTGGGCGCAATGTCCGGCGCGTCCACGAAGCGCAGCAGATAATCATGCTGGGGCTGAGCCACGAAGGCATCGACATGCATCCGACCAAGCGCCAGCATCACGCGCCGCGCGCCGCCATCCAGCGCGGCGACAGCTTCGGCAATATCCGGCACATGACTCCAACGGTCCCCCTCGCCCGCTTTCCATGGCGGCCGGGTCAGCATGATATGGCTTATCCCCGCAAGCTGCGCCGCTTGCGCCGCATGATGGCTCATCGTCGCGGCGAAGGGATGGGTCGCATCCACCAGATGCGTGACCTGTTCCTGCCGCAAATAATGGACCAGCCCATCCACCCCGCCAAAGCCACCGACGCGCACCGGAACCGGCTGCGGACGGGGCCGTTCGGTGCGTCCAGCATAGCTCAGAACGCCCCGCATCCCTCCCTGCGCAACTGCCGTAGCGAGCGCGCTCGCCTCTGTAGTGCCGCCCAATATCAGGATGTTGGTCATGGTAGCTGACGGTCCCTGGCTGACGATCATCGGCATAGGCGAGGACGGTGTCGCCGGCCTGAACCCCGCTGCGCGCGCGGCGCTGGATCAGGCGCAGTTCATCACCGGCGCGCCGCGCCAACTCGCGCTGCTGCCGCCCCTTAATGCGCAATGCGTGCCGTGGCCAGTGCCGTTCGAGGATGGCATCGCCCCGCTGCTGGCACGCCGGGGACAGCCCACGGTCATGCTCGCGTCGGGCGATCCCTTCTGGTTCGGCGCCGGGGCCAGCATCACCCGCCGCCTTGCACCCGGCGAGTGGATCGTCCACCCCGCCCCCTCCACCTTCTCGCTCGCCGCCGCGCGAATCGGCTGGGCGCTGCAGGACACGGCCTGCCACGGCCTCCACGCCGCGCCGCTGTCCCGGTTGCGCCGTGATCTCGCGCCGGGTCGCCGCGCCATCATCCTGCTACGCGATGGCGACGCTGTGCAGGAACTGGCGGCCTATCTGACCCAAACAGGTTTCGGCGCGTCAACGCTTCACGTGATGGAGGCACTGGGGGGGCCGCGCGAACGCATAAGGCAGGTCCGGGCGGACAACTATGCCCTTTGCGACGTCGCGCATCCGGTCGCGGTCGCCATTGCGGTTACTGGCGATGGCGAAGTCGTGCCGCACGCCAGCGGGATCGGTGACCAATGGTTCGATCATGATGGCCAGATCACCAAACGCCCCGTCCGTGCGCTCACCCTGTCCGCGCTCGCGCCGCGTCCCGGCGAAACATTGTGGGACATTGGCTGCGGCTCCGGGTCCATCGCGATCGAATGGCTGCTAAGCCACCCATCGACGCAGGCCGTCGCCTTCGAAGCCGACCCCGCCCGCGCCGATCGTGCACGGGCCAATGCTCATCAGCTGGGCGCGGATCGGCTGACCGTCGTCCACGGGCAAGCTCCTGACATTCTGCAGGACCGCACCCGGCCCGACGCCATCTTCATCGGCGGCGGCCTTAGCGACGCGCTGCTCGAAACGATCGCGGGACAGCCCGGCGGTCCAACCCGCCTTGTCGCCAACGCCGTGACGCTGGAGTCCGAAAGCCTGCTCGCCCAGTGGCATGCCCGTCTGGGTGGCGACCTGTTGCGCATAGAATTGGCCTCCGCCGCTCCGCTGGGCGCGCGGCGGGGCTGGCGATCGTCCTACCCGCTGGTGCAGTGGAGCGTGACGCTATGATCGTCGCGGGCTTTGGCTGCCGGGACAGCGTCGGTGCGGACGCCCTGCGTGCCGCGTTGGACCTTGCTACCCGCGACATGCCGCCGCCCACGGCGCTCGCCACCCTGACGCACAAGGCATCGCTGCTCGCCCCCATTGCGCAGGCGCTCAACCTTCCCCTTCTGCTCATCGACCCGTCCGCCATTGATGGCGTCCCGACCCTCACCCGTTCCCCGGCCAGCCTTGCCGCCTATCGCACCGGCAGCGTGGCCGAAGCCGTCGCGCTGATGGCCGCTGGCGCAGAGTCGCGGCTGATCGTCCCCCGCATCGTTTCGCCCAGCGGGGAAGCGACCTGCGCCCTTGCCCAAGGATTTTCCACATGACCGTCCACTTCATTGGCGCTGGTCCCGGCGCGCCCGACCTCATCACCTTGCGCGGGCGCGACCTGATAGCCGCATCGCCCATATGCCTTTACGCCGGGTCGCTCGTGCCGCGCGCCTTGCTGGACCACTGCCCGCCCGGCGCGCGCATCGTGAACAGCGCGCCCATGACGTTGGATGAGATCATCGCGCTGCTTGCCGAAGCACATGCGGCGGGCCTGGATGTCGCCCGGCTCCATTCGGGCGACCTGTCCGTCTGGTCGGCCATGGGCGAACAATTGCGCCGCCTGAAAGCGATCGGCATCCCCTACAGCATCACGCCCGGCGTCCCGTCCTTTGCGGCGGCGGCGGCGGCGCTGGGCACCGAACTCACCTTGCCGGGCGTCGGCCAGTCCGTCGTCCTTACCCGCACGTCGGGCCGGGCGAGCGCCATGCCAGCGCGGGAAAGCCTGGCGGCGTTCGGTGCCAGCGGGGCGACGCTCGCCATCCACCTTTCGATCCATGCGCTCCATCAAGTGGTGGCAGAGCTGATGCCGCTCTATGGCCCCGATTGCCCGGTCGCCATCATATGGCGCGCCAGCTGGCCTGACGAACGGATTGTCCGCGCCACGCTCGCCACGATAGAGGCGGCGGCGGAAGGCGGGCCGGAACGCACCGCCCTGATCCTGGTCGGCCCAGTGCTGGGCGACAGTGATTTCGCGGAAAGCAGCCTCTACGCGCCAGGCTATGATCGCCGCTTTCGCCCGGCATCTACTCAATCCCGCTTTATCGGGCCGGAGGAATGACGCCGGGCCTCCTCATCGCCGCGCCTCGATCCGGTTCGGGCAAGACCACCGTCACGCTGGGACTGCTCGGCGCGCTGACGCGAAAAGGCGTCCGGGTGCAGCCCTATAAATGCGGCCCTGATTATATCGATACCGGCTATCACCAGAAGGCAAGCGGGCGTCCTGCCTTCAACCTCGACAGCTGGGCCATGGACAGCGCGCTGATCCAATCGCTCGCGGCGCGGGCGCAGGGTGCAGAACTCGCCATTGCCGAAGGGGTGATGGGCCTGTTCGACGGCGCGGCGGCTCCCGGCAGTGCCGGAGACGGCAGCAGCGCCGACATTGCGGCGATGCTGGGCTGGCCCGTTCTTATCGTCATCGACGTCACTGGTCAGAGCCAGTCCGCCGCAGCGCTGGCCCATGGTTTCCGCACCATGCGCCCGGACGTGCGGGTCGCCGGGGTCATCCTCAATCGCGTGGGCAGCGACCGGCACGACCGGATGATCCGCCGGGCGATGGAGGACATCGCCATGCCGGTGCTTGGTTCCATACCCCGCTATGCTGAATTGAACCTGCCCGAACGGCATTTGGGTCTGGTCCAGGCCGGTGAACTGGCGGAGGGAGACCGCATTGTCGACACTCTAGCCGACCGCATCGCCGATCATATCGACATTCCGGCGCTGCTTGCGCTGGCCGTCGCGCACCCACTCACACAGGCGCATCATCATTGCCCACCGCCCGGTCAGCGCATTGCCTTGGCGCAGGATGCCGCCTTTTCCTTCACCTACGCCCATCTGGTCGAAGGCTGGCGCGAAGCGGGGGCTGAAATCCTGCCCTTTTCCCCCCTTGCTGACGAAGCCCCTGCGCCTGACGCCGACGCCGTCTGGCTTCCGGGCGGCTATCCCGAACTGCACGCACCCCGCCTTGCCGCTGCCCGCCATTTCATCGCCGGGCTTCGCCACCACGCGCAGGACCGCCCGGTCCATGGTGAGTGCGGCGGTTACATGGTGCTGGGTCAGGCGCTGATAGATGCCGATGGCGAAGCACATGGCATGACGGGCCTGTTGGGGCTTGTCACCAGCTTCGCCGACCGCCGCCTGCACCTGGGCTATCGCCGCGCCCGGCTGCTCGCACCCGTGGCAGGCTATGAAGCCGGGGCCATCCTGAACGGCCATGAGTTTCATTACTCAACGGTTATCGAACAGCCCGACGATCCACTCGCGGACGTTACCGACGCGGCGGGCATGACGGTCGCCTCCACTGGATCGCGGCGCGGCCATGTCACCGGCAGCTTCTTCCATCTTGTGGCAGGTGGGGCATGATCCGGCTCCTGCTCATCGGCATCGGCACGGGCAATCCCGACCATCTGACGCGTGCCGCGACCAAGGCGATGAATGAAGCCGATCTCATCCTCCTCCCCCGCAAGGGCGATGCGAAGTCCGACCTTATCGACCTGCGCCGCACCATCTGCGCACAGGTTCTGACCGGCCCGACCCGCATCGTGGAATTCGACATGCCGGTTCGCGCTGCCGAACCGGCCTATCTGGACGCCGTGACCGGCTGGCACGACGCCATCGCCGGTTTGTGGATGGAACAGGCCGCGCTTCACCTTCCTGACGGCGGCACCATGGCGTTGCTGGTCTGGGGCGACCCGTCCCTCTACGACAGCAGCCTGCGGATCGCTGCCCGTCTGGGACCGCAGATCGACATCCGCGTGGTCCCCGGCATCACCAGCATTCAGGCGCTGACCGCCGCCCATGGCATATGCCTCAACCGCCTGGCGGAGCCGGTGCTGATCACCACGGGCCGCCGCTTGCGGGAACAGGGATGGCCGCGGGGGGTCAATGACATCGTCGTGATGCTGGACGGGGACTGCGCATTCCGCGTCCTTCCGCCGCAGGACATGCTTATCTGGTGGGGTGCCTATCTGGGCATGGAGTGCGAAGAGCTGGCCCATGGGCCGCTTGGCGAAGTCGGCCCCGCCATCGTGGAACGGCGCGCCGCTCTGCGCGCGCGGCATGGATGGATCATGGACGTCTATCTGCTGCGCCGGGCACTCGCCGCGTTCAGCTGACGGGGGCGCAGAGCTCGGCCATCGGCTTGTTGATCACCGCACGGGCCGCATCGAAGGATCCCATTGTCGCGCGGCGGCGAAATTCGGCCGCCATCGCCTGATGCATGGTGCGGGCGTACGGATCCGCCGTCGTGGCCGCCAATTGTTCGTGCATTCTGGCCCGCTCAAGACATTCCTGGGCATTAAGGGCATTGGTCATGAACCGCACTCCTGCTGTCCTGCCGCCTCAGGCTCGACTCACGATCCGTCCTGGCAGACCGAAAGCATCGCCATATCGCGCGGAATTTACGCCTCCCGCAACCCGATGGGAAATAGAATCTTTAGACGGGTTGGTCGCATAACCGCTGCTCGCAACAATTCAGCGCATCCAATCGTCCTGCGGCTGGCACCGGTGGCTTTGCAGTTCCTTGCGGCTGTCCGCATCCACCTCGCTCAACGCCACCTCATAGCCCCACAAATTGGCCAGATTCTGCAGCACCAGATTGGCGTCCGATGATTCCAGCACCACCCCGTCACTGACCGTATTTTCCAGCATCAGCGTCCGGTCACCGGCCAGATCGACGTCCACGACCTGAATGTCCGGTTCCTGCCGGGCAATGTCATATTCGCGGGACAGCGCCCTGCGGATGCGCTTGTATCCGCGCTCATCATGGATCGCATCGACCCGCACATCCGCTTCGCCTTCATGGTCCAATATCTTGAACAGCCGCCATTGCCTGATGAGATGGGGACTGAGGAACTGCGACACAAAACTTTCGTCACGATAATTGGCCCATATGTCCTTCAGCACCTCGACCGGATCGCCTGAACCGGCGATATCGCCGAACCATTCACGATCCTCCTCCGTCGGGTCGATGCAGATCCGCTCCACGTCCGACATGATGCCAAAGCCAAGGGCATAGGGATTGAACCCGCCGAAATGCCCGGAATCATAGCTTGGCTGATGGACCACATTGGTGTGTGACTGGATGAATTCCATGAACGCCCCATCGGTGATCCACCCACGCGTATGCAGCGCCGTCATGATACGATAATGGGTGTAAGTAGCCGCGCCTTCATTCATGGTTTTGGTCTGACGCTGCGGATAAAAATACTGCGCGATCAACCGCACGATACGCAGGATCTCGCGCTGCCAGCTTTCCAGGCGCGGCCCGCTCTTTTCCAGGAAATAGAGGATATTTTCCTGCGGCAGGCCCAGCGCCGCGCGCCGTTGGTCGCCGGGGACCGTGTCGGCTTTTCCGCCTGTGGGCACCGTGCGCCACAGATCGTCATAGATGCGGTCACGATAGGCCTGCCGTTCGGCTTCCCGCGCCGCTTCGGCTTTCAGGTCGCGCGGGCGGACACGCGGATATCGGTGCACCCCCTGGTTCATAAGCGCATGGGCGGCGTCCAGCACCCGCTCCACCGCCAACTGGCCATGGCGTTCTTCGCAACTGGCGATGTAGCGCTTGGCGAACTCCAGATAGTCCAATATGCCGTCCGCGTCGGTCCATTGCCGGAACACATAATTATTCTTGAAAAAATGATTATGTCCGAACGCAGCATGAGCGATGACCAACGTCTGCATGGTCGCGCTGTTTTCCTGCATCAGATAGTTGATGCACGGATTGCTGTTGATCACCAGTTCATAGGCCAGCCCGCGCAGCCCCTTGCGATACAGCATCTCGTTAGTCACGAACTGCTTACCGAAGGACCAATGTTTGTAGAATAGCGGCATGCCAATGGACGAATAAGCGTCCAGCATCTGTTCGGCGCTGATCACCTCTATCTGGTTGGGATAGATGTCGAGCTTCATTTCCTGAAGCGCGATCGGCTCTATCGTCTCATAGATGCGGTTGATGAGCGCGAAATCCCAGTCGCTGCCGGTAAATAGCGGCGCAGGAGCCAGCGCGCCTTTCAACTCCGCGCCCTTTCACTGACGCCCCGGCGCTGGAACAGCTCGCGAAAAACCGGGTAGATTTCGCGTCGGTGCGTGACCTTGCGCATGGCGAAATGAGGGTTTGCTACCATCACCGGCGCATAGGCATCCCACAGGCCGGTGGTCGCCGTCGCGCTTTCGACCGACGCGAATTCCTCGCGCCCGACCTCCAGATAGGCGACATATTGGGCGATCGGCAGGACCTCATCCTCCATCAGGCTGACCACGCGCGCATTGTCCGACGCCAGCGTGTCCCCGTCCGAAGCCTGCGCGACATAAATATTCCAGTCGGCGGGGTTGTAGCGATCCCTGATCACCTCCAGCAGCTTATCGAGTGCGCTCGATACCAGCGTGCCCCCTGTGACCGTGCTGTAAAAGAAGGTCTGCTCGTCAACCTCGGCCGCGCGGTCGGTATGGTGGATGAATACCACATCGACATGTTCATAGCATCGCGACAGGAACAGATGCAGCAAGGCGAAGAAGCGCTTGGCCAGGTCCTTCATATGCGCCGTCATCGACCCGGACACGTCCATCAGGCAGAACATGACCGCCTGCGCCACTGGACGCGGCACGGGTTCAAAGCGGCGATAGCGCAGATCAACAGGGTCGATATAGGCAATCAGGTTGCGCCGCCGGATGACAAGCGCGCGTTCCTCCCGCAATCGTGCCAGCGTCGCGCCATCGTCTGGACCGGCGACATCCCGCGCTTCGATCTCCGCAATTGCGTCGTCCAATCGGCCCAGGTCGCCGCTGCTTGGCCTTCGCAGCGCCAGCCTGCGTGACAGCGCTTTTTGCATGGTGCGAGGGACCGAAAGGTTCGAGGGGTTCCCTGCCGTCGAATAGCCCGCGCGCCTGATGCCTTCGATCTTGCCAGCAACCAGCCTTTTCTTGGCCATGTCGGGCAGTTCCAGATCGTCCAGGAACAGGTCCAGAAATTCTTCGCGGGACAGGGCGAAGCGGAAATCATCCTCGTCATCCCCCTCTCCGGCCTTGGAGCCGCCGCCCGATCCGCCATCTGGCCGCTTGATCCTGTCGCCTTCCAGAAAATCGCGGTTGCCCGGCAAAACCTGTTCCCGGTTGCCGCCCTTGGCGGCGCGACGCAGCGTGGGTTCGTGAATGGCGTCGCGGCGGATGGTGATCTCACCTTCCTTGTCCAGATCCTTGATGCTCCGGTCCTTCAGGCTGTCGCGCACCGCCTGGCTGACATAGGCCCTCGCCCGCCTCAAAAAGCGTTGCCGATTGACCAGGCTCTTGCCCCCGGGGTTCAGCCTTCTGTCGACTATATGCATGCCGACCCGAGCGCCTCCTTCAACCAGCCTGCTTGACGCGAATATACCATTCGACCAGCCGCCGGACCTGCCGTTCCGTATAGCCGCGCTCAACCATGCGGGCGACGAACTCATCATGTTTCATTGCAGTGTCGCCGTCGCGCTTCGATCCGAAACTGATGACTGGCAACAGGTCCTCGACCTGGCTGAACATTCGTTTTTCGATTACTTCACGGATCTTTTCATAGGAGGTCCAGCTGGGGTTCCGCCCATCATTGCTGGCGCGCATCCGCAGCGCGAACTTCACCACTTCGTTACGGAAATCCTTGGGGTTGGCTATCCCCGCAGGTTTTTCGGTCTTGGTCAGTTCCTGATTGATGACCTCTCGATCCAGCAGCTGGCCGGTGTCGGGGTCCTTGAAGTCCAGATCCTCAATCCACGCGTCGGCATAGGCGACATAGCGGTCGAACAGGTTCTGGCCATAGTCATTGTAGGATTCCAGATAGGCCTTCTGGATTTCATTGCCGATGAATTCGGCGTAGCGCGGCGCCAGCTCGCCCTTGATGAACTCCAGATATTTGGCTTCCGTTTCAGCAGGGAATTGTTCCTGCCGGACCATGCCTTCCAGAACATACATCAGGTGAACGGGGTCCGCGCCGATTTCGCTGCTGTCATGGTTGAAGGTCGCCGACAGCGCCTTGAAGGCGAAGCGGGTCGAGATGCCCGACATGCCTTCGTCCACTCCGCCCGCGTCGCGGTATTCCTGCATGCTCTTCGCGCGCGGATCGATCTCCCGCAGCATTTCGCCGTCATAAACGCGCATCTTGGAATAAAGATTGCTGTTCTCATGCTCACGAAGGCGCGTGAGGACGGAAAAACGCGCCAGCATGTCCAGCGTTCCGGGCGCGCAGGGCGCGTTGTTCAGGTCGGACTCCCTCAGCAGTTTCTCGTAAACATGCCGTTCTTCGGTTGATTGGAGAGAATAGGGCACCTTGATGACGTAGATACGGTCGATAAAGGCTTCGTTATTCTTGTTATTCTTGAAGTTCGTCCATTCCGATTCATTGCTGTGCGCCATGATGATGCCGGTGTAGGGAATCGCACCGATATTTTCGGTCCCGATATAATTCCCTTCCTGCGTTGCCGTCAGCAGCGGGTGCAGCATCTTGATGGGTGCCTTGAACATCTCGACAAACTCAAGCATGCCCTGGTTCGCCCGGTTCAAGCCGCCCGAATAGCTGTAGGCGTCGGGATCATTCTGCGACAGCATCTCCAGCTTGCGGATATCAACCTTGCCGACCAGCGAGCTGATGTCCTGGTTATTTTCATCGCCCGGTTCGGTCTTTGCGATCCCGATCTGCCTCATGCGCGAAGGCATCAGGCGGATGACCTTGAATTGCGAAATGTCGCCGCTGAACTCGTCGAGCCGTTTGCGCGCCCACGGACTGATCAAACCAGTCAGGCGACGGCGGGGGATGCCGTAATTATCCTCTATAAAGGCACCGTGCGTCTCTGCATCGAACAACGCGAGCGGGCTTTCGAAGATGGGGCTGATCTCATCCCCGGCCTTCAGAGCGTAGATGGGGTGGGTTTCCATCAGCGACTTCAGCCGTTCGGCAAGCGACGATTTACCGCCGCCGACCGGCCCCAGCAGATAGAGGATCTGCTTACGCTCCTCCAGGCCCTGGGACGCATGGCGCAAGAAGCTGACGATATGTTCGATCGTCCCTTCCATGCCGTAGAAATTGGTGAAGCTTTTGTAGCGGCGGATAGTGCGGTTCATGAAAATCCGCCCGAGCCGCTGGTCGCGGGATGTATCTATGATCTCCGGCTCGCCGATCGCCGCCAGCAGGCGTTCCGGTGCGGAAGCGTGCATCAGAGGATCATTGCGGCATCCCAGCAAATAATCCTCAATCGACATCTCGGCTTGACGCCGTTCGTCGAAGTTCCGCGTGAAGCTCGAAAACAATTCATTTTTCGTCACTGTCGACTCCCGCCGCAGTAGCCATAATTGTAATATACTATGCATGACCCTGTAAAAACAGGCCTATACAACCGGACGACTGGAAAAAAATATTCCTGCACATCCGAATAGTTTGCAACAAGGAGCGGGGCGGCGGCCACTTCACCCCACGCATGCGTGGCGCACGTGCTGCCATCGACAGGCATTGGCCGCCCCCGTTCCAGCATGATATAACGGTCGTCGCCATAGGCCCGTTCCCCTTCGGGGACGTCACGGACATGGAGGCGCGCATGACATCCATCCTGCTTCACATTCACGACGACAGCGGCGCGGAAAGCCGACTTCAGGTTGCGTGCGACATCGCTCGCGCGGCGGATGCGCATCTGCATTGTGTGCAAGTGACATCCGTACCCGGTCTGATCGCGTCCGATCTCTATGGCGGCGCGTCCATGGCTCCTGCGATGATGGCCGAACTGCATGACATAGACGCCCGGCTACGCACCCATATCGAAGATCGGCTGCGGCGAGAGGGGGTCAACTGGGACTGGCGGCAGGTCGACGGCGATCTGGTGAACGGCCTGCTGTCCGCCTCCACGCTCATCGACTTCATGATCGTCACTCTGCCTGCGGGACCCCGGACGGACATGAGTGACCCTCCGCATATCGTCGCTGACCTGACCCTCGGCAGTCGCGTGCCGGTGCTGGCGGTTCCGCAGGCGGCACGCGGCCTGACCGTCGTCGGCCGGGGGTTAGCGGCCTGGGACGGATCGCAGCAAGCGTCGGCTGCGCTGCGCCTTTCGCTCCCGCTTTTGAAGCTGGCTGAGGAAGTCCATATCGTGACGGTCGAGGAAGCGGGGAAACATCTCTTCCCCTCCACCGACGCGCCGGAATATCTCGCCCGCCACGGCATCAAGTCTCAACTTCATATCTGGCCGCAGGACGGACGCTCAGTCGAAGCGACGCTGCAGGCGGCCATCGGCGTGCTGAAGCCCGACTGGATGGCCATGGGCGCTTACGGTCACAGCCGCCTGCGCGAACTGGTGTTCGGCGGAGTGACACGTTCCATGTTGCGACAGGCGCGAGTGCCTCTTCTGCTCGCACATTAAGAGTTTCGGGACCCGTGGCGACATCTGCTTGCTGACAAGGCCCGGGCAATTGCAACCGAAATGAAGCGAACATTTACCCGCGCAGGACCGCACCGAAGCTATTTTGCGCATTAATCGCCACGCAAAAATGGTGAGAATGGCTGATTTTGCAGCCTGAGCGCCATTAACCTCCCGCCGCCCTTCGCATCAAAATGGCTCGATCTGTCATCCCCTTATCCATGTGGATTCTCTACGCAATCTTCTTGTCAGGGGGGCGTCAGAATGCGCTGATACCGGTCGGGGCAAAGGCTTTGCGTAATCGCAAGCCAAAGGGGGTCTGAATGCAGCTCGGTGCGAAAGCCAGGATCATGATGATCGCGGGGACGCTCGCCGCCCTGCTGTTCCTCATGCTCGGCATCCGGGAGTTGCAAAGACCTTCTGCCGCAGCTTCTTCCCCGCTTGGCGCGGGAGCGTCCCAAAAGGTCGGCGCGCCAGTCGTCGTTCTCGCGGCGGCTGCACGCCAGATCGGCACGGGGGAAACAATCACGCCGGGGATGATCCGCAACATGGTCGCCGACCCCGGTCGTAACCCGCAAGTGGCGACGCCCGCCGAACTGATCGGCAAGGTTGCGACGCGGACCATTGCGTCCGGAGCACCGATCCCGCGAGATGCGGTGGGCGGAGAGGCCAAACTCGCTATCCGCGTCCCCGTGGGCATGCGCGCGATCAGCATCGATACGACCGCCGAGATCGCAGTCGCAGGCCTTGTCCGGCCCGGAGACCGCGTCGATGTGCAGGTTGTCTATCCAGGTGCCGACGCCATCAGCGGCGCGCGCGGCGCAGGGCGTAGTCGTGCACAGACGCTGCTTCAGATGGTGCAGGTGCTGGCAGTCGGCGAAACCATCGTCGGCGCGCAATCTCCTAACAGTCCGACCGGCTCTTCCCCTCCCCCACCGCCTGCCCGGACGGTCACGTTGGCGCTGACGCCCGAGCAGGTGTCTACCCTCTCACTCGCCAAGAATACCGGCGCGCTCACGCTTTCACTGCGCAATCCCGTCGATAGCGAACAGACGGCCACCGCCGCTGCGGCAACGTCCCGTGCGCCCGGTCCGGTGCCCGCCGCTGTCCCAAGGCCGACGCGCAAAATGCCGCCCTCCGCGTCGCGGCGTTCGTCCCACGCGATACAACTTGTGGTCGGCGACCGCCACGAAACCATCTATTCAGGGGGTGAAGCCCGTTGATCAGGATCTTTTCCGCTGCCCTGCTAGGGCTGACCCTGTGCGCCGCCTGCCCAGCATATGCCGCCGCGCAAGAGGCTCCCGTGCCGCTGCGGGGCAAGCGCACCATCACCTTCGCCCAGCCCATCGGGCGGGTGGAGGTGGATCGCGACAATATCATCTCGGTCGCCGCGCCCAGCGCCCGTTCGCTGCGGTTGACCGGGGTCGGCACAGGAACAGCCAGGCTCAGCATATTCGGCGTGAACGGTGGGCTGCTCGATGAAAGAATAGTGACGGTAGGGTCGCCCGCCTCATCCGTCAGCGCAGCAGAGGAAGGCCGACTGACCAGCGCAGACCGGGTCGTCGCGGGCGAACAAGTGGTGGCCGTCGACGTTCAGTTCGCCGCCATATCGACGTCGACGCTCAAGGCGCTGGGTTTCAACTTCGCAAAGCTTAGCGGCGACCTTCAGGGGGCGATCGTGTCGCCCAGCACGCTTACCAGCGCCAGCTTCTCGCCGGGCGGCTCCAGCATCGACGCCAGCGTGCCGATCCAGAATGCGTTCAACCTGTTCCTGTCTTCACCCAATCGCGGCATCAATGCGGTGTTGAGCGCGCTTTCATCGAACGGCCTGTCGGAGCTGCTTGCCCAACCGACATTGCTGGTCCGATCAGGCGAACAGGCGAGTTTCCTGGCGGGCGGCGAAATACCCGTGCCGGTCCCGCAAGCGTCCGCCGGGTCGGGCAGCGCTATTTCCATCCAGTATAAGGAATTTGGCGTGCGCCTGGCCGTCACACCTTTCGTCCTGTCTAAGGACAATATCGTGCTCAAGATTGCGCCCGAGGTCAGCGAACTGGATTATGCCAACGGTGTCCAGTTGCAGGGCTATGTCATTCCCGGCTTGCGCCGCCGGTCGGCGGAAACGACTGTCGAACTGGGCAGCGGACAGAGCTTCGTGATCGCGGGACTCAGCTATTCTAGCCAGTCGGTCACGCGCGACAAGACGCCGCTGCTGGGCGACATTCCAGTGCTAGGTGCCTTTTTCCGCCGCCAGCAGAGCCAAAAGGAACGGCAGGAACTGGTCATCGTCGCCACCCCCCGGCTGGTAGGACCGGTGCAGGCAGCCAGCATGCCGACGCTGCCCGGAACCATGACGGATGCGGTCGCGCCGGATGCCCCCGGCTTTGGCGTAGTGAGGCGTTGAACATGGCGAATATCCTCCTCCTCTCGGTTGACCGCAGCCTTGCCGAACGGATCGAACAGGCGATGAACGGGCGTGCGAGGGTCGACATGGCGCAATCGGTCGCATCCGACATGCCCGCTGGCCCCGCTGTCATCGTGATCGATCGCAGCGCGATCCCGCCAGAACGTTCAATCACCACCGCCATTGCAGCCGTGGCCGAAGGTGCGGGAGGCCGTGCGATCGTGCTGGCGACGCCTGACTGCGATGCTGACGAAATATTGCAGGCTGTTCGTGCGGGGGCGCGTGATATTATTCCGCGTAATGGCGAGGGAGGGGAGATTGCGGATATATTGTGGCGGTTATTTAATGAAGGAATCAGCGAAAAGGGTGGAGGTGGTCGGCTGACGTTGGTGGTGGGGGCGGAGCCGGAGGCGGCGGCTATGGTTGCTACCGACATGGCGGTTAGCCGGGCTGGAGAGCGGTCGCCTACTTTGTTGATCGACTGCACCATGCCGACCAGCTCTGCGCAGGCTTATCTCGATTTATCAGTGAGTTATGGCATGGCCGCTGCCATTGGGGACATGGAGCGGCTGGACGCCAGCCTGTTGTCCAGCGCGCTGGCGCGACATGGCCCCAGCGGGCTGTTGCTGCTGACGTTCGATGGCGGGACGGGGGCCGAGCCGGTGGGGATCGGCCCCGCCGACATCGCCGCGCTGGTCCGCCTGCTGCGGACCTGCTGCGCGGAGGTGGTGCTGTGCGCCGGTAGCCTGCGTCATGCCGGATTGCTGCGGGAGTTGGGGGCGCAGGCCGACCGTATCGACCTGCTGTGCGCCCAGTCCATCCGGGAGCTTGAGGGCGCGCGTCGCCTGATCGACCGGTTGGGGGGCGATGATGCGGTCTTGGCCAAGACGCGGCTGCTGGTCTGGGATCATCAGCCATCGGTACTGCTCGACGGGCGGCGCATGGCCGACATATTGGGCATTTCCACCGTCCACCCGCTGCCCGTCGATCAGGCGCGGGCGCGCAATGCGCTGAACGCGGGGCAGCCCATGGCGATGGAGAAGGACGGCGGCCCCTATATGCAGGCGATCCGCAAGATGTGCGGCATCCAGCCCCCCGCGCCCAGCGCCGTATCAGCAAGCATTGGCCGCGTTCGCCGGGCGGTCCGCCGGTCGCTGGCGCGCGCGTCATGAGCCTGCTGACCGAAGACAGCCTGCCGATCAGCCCGGCGCGTGGCGGCGACCGTCCCGCGCCCGTGGCCCAGCCCACCACCCAGCGGATGAGCGACAGCTATCAGGCGGTGAAGGCGCAGACATGCCAGCAGGTGATCGAACAGCTGGAAGCGCGGGGCAGCACCGCCGACAGACTGGACCTGGGGGCGCTGCGGGAGGAGATTGAACAGGTCGTCACCAGCCGCAGCCGACGCGGGCAGATGGCGTTGAACGCGGCGGAACGCCTGCTGCTGATCGAGGATGTGGTGGATGAGGTCGCGGGCCTGGGGCCGCTCGCGCCGCTGCTGCGCGACCCCGATATTGACGACATCATCGTCAATGGGGCCGGGTCCATCTATGTCGAGCGGGCGGGCCTGCTGGAAAAGGTCGATACGCGCTTTCGCGACGATGCGCATCTGATGAACATCATCCATCGGATCGTGGGACCCATCGGTCGCCGCGTCGATGAAGCCAGCCCCTATGTCGACGCCCGCTTGGCCGATGGGTCGCGCGTCAACATCGTCATCCCGCCGGTCGCGCTGGATGGGCCGCTGCTGTCCGTCCGCAAGTTTCGCATGCAGGCGCTGGGCATCGACGATTTTGTCGAGCGGCAGGTGATGAGCGCGGACATGGCCGCCTATCTGGCCGCCGCCGTGCGATCGCGCCTGAACATCCTGATCTGCGGCGGCACGGGCGCGGGCAAGTCCACGCTGCTGAACATGCTGTCGACATTCATCAGCGACCGCGAACGATTGATTACCATAGAGGATGCGGCGGAACTTCAGTTGCGGCAGGACCATGTGGTCCGGCTGGAAACCCGCCCGCCCAACGTCGATGGCAACCGGGAAGTCAGCGCGCGCGAGCTGGTCCGCAACGCGCTGCGCATGCGGCCCGACCGCATCATCCTGGGCGAAGTGCGCGGCGTCGAGGTCGTGGAAATGCTGCAGGCAATGTCCACCGGGCATGACGGGTCGATGGCCACGCTGCATGGCAACAGTCCCCGCGACGCCTTCGCCCGCCTGGAAATGCTGCTGGGCTTTGCCGGGTTGCAGAATGACATCCGGGCAATCCGCCGCTTCATCGCCAGCAGCGTCCATATCGTCGTCCACATCCAGCGGCTGGCCAATGGCAGCCGCCGGATCGTCGCCGTCACCGAAGTCACCGGGCTGGAGGGTGACGCCTATTCGCTCAACGAACTGTTCAGTTTCCATGAGCAGCCCGCCATGTCCGGCCTTGGCGAATTCCGCACCATGTCGCCCCGCCCCTATTTCGCCGACCGTCTGCGCGACTATGCGGGGGCAACGGGTCAGCCGCTATGTTGAGGGGCGCGGCGTTCCTGCTGTTGGCGGTGCTGATTATGGCGGCGGTGCTGGGCCATTGGCTGACGCTGCGCTTTGCGGCCCGATCCCGCCTTGACCGGCGTCTGGCCGCCTTGTCGCAGGGTGTCGATGCACCACCCATTCGCTTGAGCGCCCCGTTGACGGTGCCGGATCGGATCGCCCCGTTGCTGGCGCAGGCGCAGCTGGAAATCACGCCGCGCGCCGCCGGGATCATCGCGGGCGGGCTGATGCTGCTGGCACTGGTCCTGATGCTGGTTTCCGGCCCGGTGGCGGTGCTGGGCCTGTTGCTGGGCGCGCCGCTGCTGTTGTTCGGCTGGGTCAAGCGGCGGGCGCAGCGGCGGATCGATGCATTGGTCGATGCCCTGCCATTCTACATCGACGCTGTTCGGCAAATGCAGACGGTCGGCAATTCGCTGTCGCAGGCGCTGGAACGGTCACTAAGCGAAGCGCCCGGCATCGTGCGCGCCTATCTTGCGCCGGTGGTCCGCCGCCTGGAGCTGGGCGCGCCGGTGGGGGAGGCGATGCAGCAACTGGCCGACCGGCTGCGCGTTCCTGAAATGTCGATGCTGGCGGCGGCGATCCGCACCAATTTGCGCTATGGCGGCTCCATTACCGGTGTCCTGTCCAATCTGGCCGCGATCCTGCGCGAACGCATCCGCATCAAGCGCGAGCTGAAAGCCGCGACGTCCGAAGCGAAGGTCAGTTCCCGCGTGCTGATCGCCATGCCGCTGGTGGCGATGGCGCTGCTGATGTCGATGAACCCGGCCTATATCGACTTTTTCCTGTCCGACCCGCGCGGACGCAAGCTGGCCGTGATTGCAATCGGGCTACAGGCGGCGGGGATGCTGGTCATGCGGCGCGTCATGAGGCTGGCCTTCTGATGCCATCACCGCTGTTCTTCCTTTGCGTCGTCGTCGTGCTGGCGGGCCTTGTCTTCGCCGCCAAGGGCGTGCGGCTTTCGCTGGCCGACCGACGGCTGGAAGCGCGGCTATCCGCGATAGCCCCTGCCCCCCCGCCCGGCAGTGAGCGATTTGCCCTGCCCGCCTTCATCGCCGCGCGGGGGCGCGACCGGTCGGAACTGGAAGGCAGGTTGCAACTGGCCGGTTTCCGCGATCCGCGCGCGATGCAACTGTTCGTGTGGTTGCGGATCGCCGCGACGGCGGGATCGGCCCTGCTGGTCATGCTGCTGTGCCGCGTTTTTTGGGGTGGCTGGCTGGCCCGGCCCCTGCTGATCGTCATCGGCGCGGGCCTTGTCTATGTTGGCATGAAACAGGCGCTGTACATGCTGGCGTCAGCGCGGTCGCGCAGGGTGACGGCGGAATTTCCCTTCCTGATCGACCTTATGCTGATGATGCTGGAAAGCGGCGTGTCGCTGGACCAATGTTTCCGTTCGATCGCGCGCGATGAACAGGTGGCGGTGCCCGAACATGGTCCCCTGATTGGCCTGCTCATCGCCGACCTTGACCGTGGCATGCGCTATGAACAGGCGCTCGACCGCTGGGCAACGCGTGTCGCGATCAGCGGCGCGAAGGAGCTGGCCGCACTGTTTCGCCAGGCCATGTTCCAAGGGGTCGAACTGGCCCCAGCCTTGCGCGAATTCGCACGCGAATTTACCCAGCGCCGGGTCGCCCGCGCCCGTGAAGCGATGGGCGGCATCACCGTGCGGATGGTGGTGTTGATGATCCTGTTCTTCATGCCTGCCCTGTTCATCGTGCTGGGCGGGCCGCCGGTCATCGCCATATTCGACACGCTGCGGGGCGCGGCGCGATGATCCGCCTTGCCACCCTTCCCCTGATCGCCGTGATGCTGATGGCCGCCGCGCCAAAGGCCGATCCGACCCGCAGCCTGTACCTGCAACTGATTGAGCAGGCGCGCGCGGATGGCCGCCCCCGCGCCGCCATCGCCTATCTGGACGATTTCGACCGTCGCTATCCGGGCGAACTTCAGGCGCAGATTTTGCGGGTGAACAGCCTGCTCGACCTGAACGATGTCGAGGCTGCGGAAATAGCGGCGGCGGTGTTGCCCGCGTCGCCGGAAAGCAGCGCGGTGCGTGGGCATGTGCTGGGCGCGCGGGGTCAGTGGGGGGAGGCAGCGGCGCTTTACCGGCAGGCGATGGACGCACGGCCCGCCGACGCGCTGCTGCGCAATGCGCTGGGCTATGCGCTGCTCCGTTTGGGGCAGACCGCCCCGGCGATCGAGGCATTGCGCGGCGCGGTCGATCTGGCGCCCACCGACCCATCCATCCGCAACAATTTGCTGCTGGCGTTGACGGTTGGTGGCCAGCGCGCGGAGGTCGACGCCCGCCTTCGCCAGATCCGCGACGGGGGCGAGCAGGACACGCTGCGCCGCATGCTGGCTGTCGAAGCCGCTCGCATTGGAAGGAAGGAAAGCTGATGTTCTGCCTGCTCATCGCCGCCGCCGCGCCTGTCGCGCCGATCCCCGATCAGGCGCGCCGGGTCATTGAATGGCAGTTGCGATCCCCTCCGCGCGATGGGCAGGCCGCCGGGCTGTCGGGCGAGGAAGCGGAGGTCATCCGCGAACGATACCTCCAGTCCATCGGCCAACGCCCGCCGCAGTCGTCGGCACCTGACCGACGCGATGGACGATGATTGCCCTGCGCATCCCTACCCTTTGGCATGATCGGCGCGGCGCGGTCGCTCCGATGATCGCGGCATTGGGCGCGGCGCTGGTTGGCGCGACAGGCTTCGCGTTGGATGCAGGGCTTTATTATACGGCCAATCGCGAGCTTCGGGCCGCGACCGAAGCGGCTGCGCTGGCCGCCGCGATGAATCCCGCTGACGCCAGTGTGCGGGCTGGCGAAGCGCTCAGCCGCAACGGCTTTGACCCCGCTATCCTGCGATCCGTCGAGGTTGGGCGATATTGCCCTGACGCGGCGACGCCCGCCGACCAGCGGTTCGATGCAACATTTACCCGCTGCCCCGGCGATGGCCGGACGAATGCGGTGCGCATTCAAACCGGAATGCCCAGCCGCCAGTTTCTGACGCGTGTATTGGGCAGCGCAAATCCTATTCCCGAACTGGCCGCCACCGCCACCGCCGCGCGCATCGACGAAGCGGGCGTCGGCATCACGTCGGGCATACTGACCGTCACCAACGCGCTGGTGAACAGCGTCAACGACCTGCTCGGCGCGATTTTGGGCGTCCAGTTGCGGCTTAGCACCGCCGATGTCGAAGCGTTGATGGCGAGCGATGTCGATGCGGGCCGCTTTTTCGATGCGCTGGCCGAGCGGGTCGGGGAAAGCGGCACCTATGCCGACCTGACCGCGCGCACCGTCAACCTGCATGACCTGATGCTGGCGGCGGCGAGCGCGGCGGACCGGCCAGACACCGCCGCGGCGCTGACGCTGGTGGCGGGGCAGGTGGGGACTGGCTACACCGTGCCGCTTTCCGGCCTGTTTGGGCTGGGCGTGTGGAAGAACATGCCGGTGGGCGAAGCGGACGATCGGCCCGCCCTGCGCGCGGGGATCAACGCCTATCAGCTTTTGGCCTTTGCGGCTCAATCGGGCGGCGGATCGATCGATGCGTCGGACTTGCTCAGCCGGGTTGTTGCGGGCAGCACGGTGCGCATCTCCGCCATTGCGAGCGGGCCGATGGATCGTCCGCGCTTTTCCTTTGGACCGGCGGGCGAAACCAGCGCTGGCACATCCGCGCTGCGGATCAAGCTGGACCTTGGGCTTGACCTTTCCATCCTGGGCATCGGGGTGGATTCTGTCCCGGTGCTGATCGACGTGGCGGCAGGGCGGGCGGACGTGAGCGGGATCGATTGCCCCGATACGGCGGAGCAGGCGCGGGACACGCGAGTGAGCCTGCTGGCCAGTTCGGGCCTCGTCAACGCCTATATCGGACAGGCACCCGCGAACGCGATGGCCAGGCCGATGCCGCCTCTGTCGGCCAGCGACATCGCGCCTGCCCGCATATTGAGCGTGCTGGGGATCATCACCGTCGATGCGCGCGCCGTAGCGCAGCCTTTGATGGGGAATAGCGGCACGCTGGTCTTTGGTCCTGGGGGACAGGGCAGCATCGGTCGGCCCGGGACGCCGGGAACCGCCGCGAGCATCGGCAACGGGTCGCAGGCGGGGGCGCTGATATCCTCTCTGGTCGGCAGTCTTACGGCGTCCAACGGGCTTCAGGTGAATGGCCTTGGTGGCACTTTGGCGATCCGGTCCCAGTTGCTGAACGCGATCATAGCGCCGGTTACGGGGCTGGTCGGCGGCACGGTCGATCCGCTGCTCGACAATCTGCTGACGGCGCTGGGCATCCAATTGGGCCACGCGACCTTGTGGGTCACGGGCGCGCGTTGCGGCGTGCCTGTGCTGGTCTAGCGATATTGGCGGCGCGGGACCCCTCCCCCGCGCCGCCGCTTTGTCAACGGAGGGACAAGGAACAGGATATGATCACCAAAGCCCGCAATTTCATCAAGCGCCTGGCGCGCGACCAGAAGGGCCTGACGGCGGTGGAATATGCCGTGCTGGGCGCGGTTGTCGTTGCTGCCATTGCGGTTGTAGGCGATAGCTTTGAAACCGAGCTGACGGGTGCCTTCACGGCGCTGTTCAACGAAGTGAACTGATCGTCGGGATGAAACATGTGCGCCGGATGCTGGCCTGCGACAAGGGCATGGCAGCGCTGGAGTTCGCCTTGATCGCTCCAGCGCTGCTGATGCTCGTCTTTGCGATCATCATCTATTCCTTCTGGTTTTCCGCGTTGATGGGCGTGCGTCATGCGGCGGCTGAAGGGGCGCGGGCGGCGATGGCGGGCATGTCGACCGTCGAACGGACGGCGCTGGCCCGCGACCGCGCTCAGGCGGTGATCGACGGCTATGGGTCGCTGCTGGCATCGGGCGCCGCTCCGCAGATCGAAGCGGGAGCGGATGGGACCGGCATGTTCAGGGTCAGCGTCCGCTATGACATGAGCGGATCGCCGCTGCTGCGCTACGCCGCCTTCATCCCGATGCCGTCGACCGCGCTGGACGCGACGGTCGTTGTGACGAACGGGAGCTATTGAGCGGGATTCAGGATCGCGCGGCCAGGAGCGCGTTTCGCAAGCCGGACAGCAGCTCGTCGAGATCGGCGTCGTCTGCGATCTGGAGGTCGATGGTGAGGCCGCCGCTTTTCCCTGTCTTCACCCTGCCGATCCGATCGGTGCCCAGCATGATCGGCAAGTCGCGCGTTTCGTCGCGATGGCGCGGCGTAGCGGCTTCGCGCAGGCGCGCGAGCACCGTGGCGGACGGGATCATGCGTTCGTCGCGCGCGGCGAGCGATTGCTGTTCAGCGCCGATCCGCCGCGCCTCGGCGATCATGTCGGCGCGCTGTTCCGGTCGCCGCAGCAGGGGGGTGAGCAGTTCCGAATAGCGCACTTTAAGTTCGGCGCGGGTGGCGAAGGCGTCGACGACTTCCTGGGGCAGCTGCGCCAGGGCGAGCAATCGGCTCAACTGGCTGTTGGACAGGCTCAACGCTTCGGCCATGCGCGACTGCACGCCGCCATAGAAGCGGTCGACCGCACCCTGGTAACTGCGCGCGCGGTCCAGTTCGCAAATGTCGGCGCGTTCGCGATTTTCGATGTCGGCCAGCCGAAACGCTTCCTCGTCCGACATATCCACGATCAGGGCGCTCAACCCTAATTCGGGCCGACCATTATGGTTGAGCCAGTCGATGGCGAAGCGCCGACGGCTGCCGACCAGAAGCTGATAGGGCAGGTCTGCGCCCGGCGGGTTGAGGCGGACGAGCGCGGGGATGCGATTGCCCCCCTCCGTCGCGATGGATTCGATCAGCGACCGACAGCTTTCGGCATTGAGAGCGGGCCGGTCGCGCGGATTGCCGTCCCACACCGCACAATCCGCCGCGCGCAGGAGCAGCGGCGCGCGACCGTGCGCTGCAGTGTCGGTGAAGCTGGTCAAGCGGTCGTCCAGACGCGTCATCGCTGCCTGTTGGTCCGGCCCCGTGTGGCGCGGTTCATAGGACAGCGTCGTCAATATGTCGCGGATGAAGCCTGCCATCATGGGTCCCGTTCAGATGTCCAACCCTTGCTGCATAGCGTTTCATGCGCCCCGCCGCTCGCCCAACTGGGTTCGCTTCGGTGCAAATACGCAAAATGCCGTTGCGCGCCGTTGTCAGAAACGGCGGCTGATCGACAGGATCGCGGCGTGGACGCGATGATCGGCGGCATATTCGCCGCTATAGCCCAGCCGGACGGTCGTGCGGCTGTTGTGCGTGGCGGTCACGGCTGCGCTCACCAACCCTTCATTGCGCGCCAGTCTGGCGGGATGAAGCGCAAACACGGGCAGGTCCCGCGTGGCAAAGCGCGCTTCGATCCGGCTGTCGGGTTGCGCGCGCAATTCGCGCCGCCATTGCGCTTCCAATGTGGGGCGGATTGCCCAGTCGCCCTTGTCGATTGTCGCCGAAGCCCGCGCGCCCAAAGTCGAGCGTAGCGACCGGGTGCGATAGTTCGCGACTTCCAGAGCCGCCGCGCCGCCGCCTTCGCGGAACCCGCCAATGTCGGCATGCCGGTAATGCAGTCCGGCGAAGGGCTGCACCCGCACCGCGCCCGCTTTCAGCATCGCGCCCGCTTCGACGCTGGCACCATAGCCGTCGCCGTCCGCCGCAGCCCTCATCCGATCCGAAAAGCCGTTCCATGTGACCTGACGCCGCAGCTTATATTCGGAGAAACTATAGTTCGCCGTCGCATCGACATAGAATTTGCCATTCTGATAGCTGGCATAGGGGCCGATCTGGCTGTTGAAGGACGTGATGCGGGGCCGCTGGTCCGGGTCCAGCCGGGCGTCAATGCCGTCGATGCCCAGCGTCGCGCCGACGATCAGGTTCGGGACAGGGCTGACATCGATGGCAAAACGGATCGAACGGCTGTCCGTTCGCGCCTCTGGCCGATCGGTCCGCCCATCATATTTCGCCTGCCGCAGCCCGCCCGTCAGCATCATGTGGATGGTGCGATCTCCGCTCACCGGCACATCCCCGAACGCATCCATCGCGATGCTGCGCCGTTCGGTCAGATAGTGGCGGATTTCCCGGTCGGCGGCATCCATCGACTGGATCGACAGGCGGGGCAGCAGCGTATAGCCGCGCGCCGTCAATTGGCCCAAGGCATCCGCCCGTTCCCCAGCGGATGGCAAGGCGTCGATGCTCGCCAGCATGGCAGCGCGATCACTTCCCGACGCCGGGGTCGTGCTATCCAGCGCCGCGGCGACCGCGGCCTGACCATTGGTCACGGCATAAAGGCCATAGGGGGCAGCATGAGCCGCCGTCGCCAACCCCGCCGACAGTATAAGCGCGCCCGTGATCGCCGTACGCCAGGCCGTTTTCGGCGGGCCGGAATGAATGTTCGCCAATTTCAATTCCCTCTATTCTGTTGGATTTTGCGCCTACGCAAAATTGCGCGTCGGATTGCCGACGATCAGTTCGTCAGCCGCAGTGCGCCGCCCATGGCCGGAATGCGCCATTGAAGGCCGCGAGGCATGCGACGCTGTCGCCATAATCCGCGTTCAGCCATCCCCGCCGCAGGCTGGGCCTGCCGAGGTGAGACCCGGCGATCCAATCCGCCCCTTCTTCCCTGGCCAGATGCAGGTGCCACGGGGATTCGACCCCATCCAATATGACGATGGGACTCATGGTCCGGGCCAGCCCGATCAGGTGGCCAACGCGAAGGCGGTTGCGTTCCGACTGATAGGCCGTGTGCATGAACGCGCTGTCCAGCTTCACCGCGTCGGGCGACAGCGCCATCAACTGGGCAATCGATGCCTGGCCCGATCCGAAATGAGCGATCGCGATGCGCACGCCCAATTCGCGCAGGGTCCGTACAAAGGCCATGGCGTCGCGGAAGTGAGGCATGCCGCAATTATCGGCAATGTCTATCACCAGCCTGCGAGCCAGGGTCGGATCGCGCCTCAGCCGCTCCAGCGCGTCGTTCCACCCTGCTCCTTCCCCCTGCAGGTTCAGCGACAGGCTCTGGCTGGACATGGCGACGCTGAGGCAGACGGCGGGATCATTTTCCAGCTCGTCCAGCACATCGGCCAGCAACCGCCGATCCAGCAAATGCGCCATGCCCAACCGCTCCAGCGCGGCATAGCTGTCCGCGCAGTCGACCTGTTCGCCCATATGGCCGACCCGGCGCAGCAGCGCTTCATAATAAAGTATGACGCCCGGATCGTCCGGCTGCGCCACAGGCCGCCAGGTGAAAAAGGCGGCTCCACGCCGCGTCAGGCGCATCAGCTTCGCAGCGGAAATCATGTCCCTATGGTACTGAATCGCCGCTTCGTGCGATGGGCCGACAAGCTGTGCATTGGACAGGCAGGACGCCGCCAGCCTGACGCGGGCCTCACCCATATGCGGACCGTCATATGGTGCGTCGGCTTTGCCGATGGATGCCCATCCTGCCGATACGGACAGGAGTATGTCTTCCTCATCCCATCGGAACGGTTCGTTGGCCAAGGCGCAACACAATGTTTCGACCGACAACCCGGCGGGCAGACACCGCATGGGCACGTGCTGCACCATCAGATCGACCTCATTGCCGCGGATGCGGAACAGGGCGGATCGTCCAAAATGCCTTTCTGCGGCCTGGCGCAGATGCTCCATCGCGCTTCTGGCCGCGTCCTGGCCAAATATGATCTCAATCGGCTGATGGTTGTTGAGCCGGATGACCATCAGTTGGCCGATCCCGCGTGTCGTCATATTCTTCAAGGCGATGCCTTTCCTGATGATGAAGGGTTTGAGGAGGCGGCGCGCCCGGCCGCCTCCTCGCCCCGCCCCCGGTCCCCGGCCTGAGGGGACGGCAGAGGCTGGGAAAGTGCGCGCGACTCTGTGGGGCAAGGCCGCGCGCGCCTTCATCACCGACCCAGCAAGCCGCCGAGCAGACCGGTCACAGGTGCGACCGGGCTGCCGCCACCGGTTCCGGTTGCTGGAGCCAGGACACCGCCGATCACCCCCGTGATCGGCGCAAGCACGCCGCCGGTCGATCCTGCCGGGCTGAGGACGGAGCCGATCAGGCCGGTCAGCGGTGCTGTCGGGCCGCCGCTGCCCCCCGTCGTCGCCCCCAGAAGGCCGCCGACGACGCCGGTCACGGGTGCGAGCGGCGAAGCTGCGCCTCCCCCCGATCCGCCGGGCAGTGCGGGCGCGAGTCCGTTGACCGTGTCCAGCACGGGTGACAGCACGCTGTCGACGGCGGTCGTGACCGTTGCCGCGATCGGGGCGACGGTTGTGGACAGCTGATCCACGGCACTGCCCGCCTGTGGACCCAGCAGCGTCCCGACCAGATTGCCGACCGGCTGTAGGCCCGCCTCCACTCCCGCCGCTGTCGTCGGTACGGCGACGTTGACGATCGTGCCGGACGTCAACACATCGGCAGTCAGCAACTGCCCTTGCACCGGCTGACCCGTGGACGGCAGCAGGTTGACGCCGATCACGCTGTCCGTGGTCGATCCACCGCCCAGCACATTGCCGCCGATATTGGTGGCGACCAGCGATCCTGTGACGGGCGAACCCGGCGTAGCACCACCACCTAACGGCCCGGTGAGCGTGCCGACGGCCCCTTCGAGCAGGTTAGTCACCGGGGCCAACGCACCGTCGCCACCGACCAGCGGCGAAAGGACCGGGGCCAGCACGCCGTTCACCGTGCCCAGCAGCGGAGTGGCGGCCTGATCGACCACCGAAGTCACCGTTGCCACGACTGGCGACAGGCCAGTCGTCAGCTGCGTGACGGTGCCGCCCAGCTGATCCCCCAGCAAAGCGCCGGTGAGCGCGCCGACAGGAGCCAGCCCCTGCTGAACCGCCTGCGGGGTCGTGGGCAGGGCGACTTCAACCACGGTGCCATCGCCGGTCAGCACACCGACGGTAGCGAGGGTGCCGGTCGTCGGCGTCTGGCCCGGCAGGATGTTGACGCCGATAACCGTGCCCGGTCCGCTCGGCCCGGTAATGACCTGATCGCCTACAACTGCGCCGATCAAGGGGCCGCCAAGCGTAGGACCGGTTGGGCCACCTGGTCCGGTTGGGCCACCTGGTCCGGTTGGGCCACCTGGTCCGGTTGGGCCTCCGGGGCCAGTGGGACCGCCTGGACCGGTGGGACCGCCGGGACCAGTAGGACCGCCGGGGCCTGTAGGACCGCTTGGCCCGGTTGGACTGCCGGGGCCGGTTGGACCGCCAGGACCTGTAGGACCTCCGGGACCAGTAGGACCGCCAGGACCAGTCGGGCCTCCGGGACCGGTTGGACCGCCGGGGCTAGTAGGACCACCCGGGCCAGAGGGGTTCTGCCCGCCTCCGGCTCCGATGTCGAAGCCCACGCCGTCAGCGCATGCGGCCAGAAGGAAAAGAGGAATTGCCGTGGCGCAAAGAAGGTAGCGCCTGCCGGATTGTATCGGCCCCACAAAGGACATGGAAAATCTCCCTGTTGCATCGCGAACGGTTCGCAATGGCCACAGGCTAAGCATGGAAATACCTTCCGGCTCGTTTTAAAAAGGCCAATCTGGTTATATGGTCGCGGTGGGAGGATGAGGGATGGAAAGGTCATCCGAAAACCGTCGGACAGGATACGCAAATCCCGTTTATCGGCCTGTTATTCCGGGAAATAACGTGCCTTCGGTCTAATGACGTGCGACATCATGGCCAATAATACGCAATCAGGCTGGAACGACTATATCCGCTACTATATCCATAACGGTTATATTTCGTCGCACCCCGCTCTACCGCCAGCGTGGGCCTTCGACCCAGGTCACCAGGCTTCGTCGCAAGCCTTTGGTGACGGGCAGCACCCGATGCTGGAGGAAGGATGGGAATATCAGCAGGCTGCCGCGCGGCGCAAAGGTGACGCCCGGCTGTTGCACCTGGTAAAATTCGAACGCGCCGCCTTCATAATCCTCCGGGGGTGAGAGTTGGACGACGACGGATAGCTTCCGGTCGAATGGTCGCCCCGATTCCAGCCACACATCATGGTGCCAGTCATATTTGCCATGCTGGTCGCCATGATATTGCGTGAACTGCAATTCATAGGGCGCAACGACGTCCACACCGAAGTTCGTTCGGTTGGACGCTTCGACAAACTGCATCAGCCGCGCCACGATATCCTTTTCACGATGAGTGTCGAACCAGCGGACGGTGGATGAACGATAGGCCGCGTCGTTGCGGCGGCTTTCGTTGAAGCCAACCGTCGCCGATTGATCGTCATAAGTGGCTGCGCGATCGATGATCGCATCGCATTCGGCTGGCGTCAGTGCTGACGGCCAGACCTCCCAGATATTGTTCATGGTGGCTCCTCCCACGGTCAGGCGCAGGGACGCGCCCTTTTGCGTGCACGCAATTTTGCAGGCGTCAGAAGGCGCGGCCCAATCCGAAGAAAAAGCGCGCCTTGCGGCTGTAGGCGCTGTCGGGCCGCTTTACCGGCACCGCGACCTCCGCACTTGCCCGCCATTTGCCGCCCAGCCCGACGCGAACGCCTCCACCGGCGGAGGCCAGCGAGATATTCTCCGTCGGCAGGCCATAAAAGGGGCGCGCTACGGAATGCGCGACTGCGCCGTCGGCATAGGCGAACAAGGCGGCGTTTTTGACCGGCGTGGCCTTGGGCGGCAGGGTCCAGCTGATTTCGGTGGCGGCGGCGGCGGCTTGCTCTGCGGTGCGGACGCCCAGGCGGAAAGCCATGCCTGCGCCCCTGCCGCCCAGGGAGAAACGCTCCGTCACTGGCAGCTTGTCGCGGCTATATTGGCCTTTCAGCGAAAGTTTGACCGACAGGCGCTTGGACAGGGCGCGTACGGCCACCGCTTGCATGTTCGCTTTGGTGAAGCCGGTTTCGGAAAATCCGGTGAACGGCTTTGCGCCCAATATGTCCACGCCCCGGCTGACGACGAGCGACGCTGCCTCTCCATTGCTGTCGCTGGCGTGGGACCAGGACGCGCCCAGCCTGACCGCGCGGGCTTTGTAATCGCCAAAGCGCACGTCCAGATAATAGTTGCTGCTGTTCACCCCGTCGAAGGAGGCGTTGATGGTCAGGTTGGTCTTGTTCGATCGGATCAGGGGATGGCTGAGTGAAATGCCCGCCAGGGTCGCCTCCCCCTGGATCAGGCCGTCCCGTTGGCGCGTTTCGACATGCGCGACATTGGCGGACAGGGTGGTGCCGTTGCTGCCGATCGGGGTGCTGTGGCTGAGCGAATAAAGCTGATAGCGTTCGGGATAGAAGGGCAGATAGCCCGCGACGCGCGTGCTGTCGCCTTCACGCAGCAGGCCGTTGCCGGTGATCGATAGTTGCGCCTGCACGCCATTCACGACGTTGCTGACGCCGCTATTGTCGATCAGCAGCCCGACCTGAAGCTGCTTGCGCTTGATGATGAGGTCGATGATCAGATCGCCCGCTTTCGCGCCTTGCCGGACCCCGGCGTCCACTGTCTGGCCTGGGATATCGCGGAGCAGGGAGAGGGTCCGCTGTAGCAGCGATTTCCTGAGCGGTTGGTCCCGCATCATCCGCTGCATATAGGCGTCGATCAGGCGGGTGGGCGTGCTGGGGGACAGGCCTGCCACCCGGTAGTCGGTCACCCGCCCTTCCACCACCTGGACGATCAACTGGCCAGCGGCGGGGATCTGTGCCGGGATGGACACTGAATAATAAGCGATGTCGCTGCGCGCATAGGCCGCCCCCACCGCCGTCGCCACGGCCTGAAGCGTTTCGCGTGTCAGCGGACGCCCGATCAGCGGCGCGACTGCCGCGTCCAGCTTAGCCGCGGGCAGCGACGCGCCCATATATAGGACCCTGGTCAGGTGGACGCTGGCGGCGGGTTCTGCCGCAGGGGAAAGGTTGACGGTAGGGGCCGGTTGCCGGGGCGCGACGGGCGACGGTTGAATGTCAGGCTCAACGCGGTCGGCCCGATCCCGGTCGATGGCCGGGGCGCTGGCCGTGCCTGCGCCGGGATTGGCGAGTTGCGCGCGTGCCGGAGGGACGCTGGACAGCAGGCAAGCGGCTGCGACCGCCACCAGTCCGTCCCTCAGCCGTCCCAATCGCATATGCAAGCGCCACCCCTGGAAACCCGTCCCTAGAAGCGGCAGGGGTAGAGCAATTCCCCTTCAATTCATCTCGAACTGGAACCGCAACGGTGGGGTTGGGGGCCGTAACGAGCCGTCTCCCACGAAACCTTCGCCGAAATGGTGCGATTGGCGAGTCCATGTCGCGCGCGTCCCGCCTAGCTCGTTAACATGGGTGACTCTGTCCCCCGTCTGATGATGGCTGATGGGAACGCGTGCCTTCAGCGCTCGTTGCTGGAGAGATCATCTGCAATGGAGGACATCATGGGCGCACAGGCCAGCTTACATCGGATCACACATAGCGGCAGCCGCGACGCGCTGATTGGCGCGGGCATCGGTGCCGGGCTGGCCCTGCTTGGTGCAGCGGGGCGCAGGTTCGCGGTTCAAGCGCCTACCGCTCTGGCCGGCGACTGGGACAAGGCGCTCGCGCTGGAGCATAAGATGACGCTGGCCCTGTTCGACAAGCTGGAAGAAACCGGCCCAGACGCCAACGGTCGCCGCGCCATGCTTCTGACCCAACTCAAACATTCGCTCGGCAAACATGCAATCGAGGAGGAAAATGCCGTCTACGCGGCGATGCGCCTGGCGGGGATGCGCGAGGAAGCCGACGACCTGACCGGCGACCATGGCTATGTGAAGCAATATCTGTACGAATTGAGCGATCTGGTGAAGGATCATGCCGCTTTCCAGGCGAAACTCGCCAAGTTCCGATCCGACATAGAAGCGCACATCAGGCGCGAGGAGGATGACCTGTTCCCCCGCCTGAAACAGGAGCTCGACGAAGCGGAGAATAGCGGCCTGACCCGCCGCATGAACAAGGAGGGGTTGAAACTGGCCTGATTTTACCCGCTGGTTTCAGATCGCGTCAGGCGGCCACCCCTTGCGTCCGCATGGCCGCTGCCTGACGCAATGCCCCCAGGTCGGGAATCCGCAACCATTTCGCCTGCAGTTCCACTAGCCCCCGTGTCCGCATCAACTGAAGCGTGCGATTGACGTGGACGGGGGTCAGCCCGGTCATATCGGCAATCTCCATTTGCGTCAGAGGCATCGCGCATTGCTGACCATAGGTCAGGCCCGACCGGCGCAGCCGTTCGAACAATTCCAGCAAAAGATGTGCGACCCGTTCCAACGCCGTCTTGCGGCCGAGCGTGACCAGCCAGTTGGTCTGGCGCTCGATCATGTCGTTCAGGCTGAGCCAGAATGCCGACTGTCCTCCGGCACCGGTTATAGCGGGCGGCCTGCACGGTAAACGGCTGGCGCGCATATTGGTCAGCGCAACGATGGGCTGGGACGGTTTTCTGCCCAACGCCCATTGGGGATCGCAATAATCCCCCGGCAAATAAAGCGCGGTAATCTGTCGCCGACCGTCGGGTAACAGTCGATAACGGCAAGCCCAGCCTTCATAGATTTGAAAAATCGCGGCGGGCTCTTCTTCTTCGCGCACCAGAAATTGGTGTGGTCGGAAATGAACATGCGGTTCGATGAATGCAACTTGGCTCAACATGGACGATTCCCTGTTCAAGCCCCCGATTTGCTTCTGGACCAATCTATGTGTGTCATCCTTCACCTATGTTGGCGTGAGAAGGTTGTTGCGATAAAATGCCATCTATAAGCGATAAAAATTCCGGGCGTTCAGCACCTGTCTATCCGGCGTGGCGTGCGCGCTGATACATGTTAGCGCTTCGGTTCGCCGTGCATGGAACCTAGTGCCTCGATGCGCGCTGAACAGAACAACAAGCCGGTGCAGCATGTCCGCAGGGCGGGCCATGGCCACATGATGGTGGGCATAAATGCACCCGGTTATTGCATGAGGAATCCAGGCCATGGCCAGCATAGCGCAACCCACCCTAGACACCAGGGGTCCGCCCGTCCCCCGCGATCTGAAGCATGTCGAGGTGAAGACCGACCTTGAGGTTCAATATTGGTCGCAACGCCTGCAGGTTTCACGTCACCGGTTGGAAGAAGCGGTGGAGCATGTCGGTCACAGCCTGAACGCCGTCACCGACTATCTCGACCGCAATCGTTGAGGCAGGGCGGAAGCGCCAGCATAGCTGCTTGTCACCACCCGCCATCTTCGCGCCAGCCCTGTTCGCCTATCAGCGGAACGAACATGACCGGGCTTAGCGCCTGCACCTCGTAGCGGTCTTCGCTCATCCGGCTGATCTTGCGCAGTTGTTGGTGGCCGGGATCGCCGACCGGCATGATGAGATGTCCGCCGATGGCCAGCTGTTCCTTGAGTGCTGCGGGAACCTCAGGTCCGGCAGCCGCCACCAATATCGCATCGAACGGCGCTTCATCGGGCAGGCCCAGCGTGCCGTCGCCGACCCTGATGACGACATTATCATAGCGCAGCGCAGTCATGCGCTTTTGGGCAAGCTCTGCCAGACTCTCGTGACGCTCGATCGCGAATATCCGGTCGGCAATCTGCCCCATCACGGCGGCGGCATAACCCGACCCGGCACCGACCTCCAGCACCCGGTCGCCCGCCGCTACTTCTGCCGCTTCGATCATGGCGGCGACGATATAGGGCTGAGAAATCGTTTGCTGTTCCCCTATCGGCAGGGGGGCATCATCATAGGCGAATTCTTCCATCCCTTCCCGAACGAAACATTCGCGGGGCACGATGCGCATAGCCTTCAGCACCCGTGCGTCACGAATGCCGCGTCCCGCTATCTGGACATCGACCATATGCAGGCGACGATCTTCATAATCGCTCATCAGGCTTCATCCAAGGTCGATTAATGGCGGGTCACTTCGGGAGCGCGAACGAAAGGCATGTCGTCAGGCTCTATCGTCGTGGCGTCTTCGGTGGAAAAGAAGTGCTCTTCTCCCATCCTTTCATCGCGCCAAGGATAGGCACGGCCAGTCTGCCGATCGAGCGAACGGGCGACCAGTGCATCGATCACCGCCACGCCGGCAGCCAGGGCGATGGCCCCCCATATCGCCCCACGGCGAGGCGCGCGGCCCGCCGCCAACCCCAGAGTGGCAATGTCCAGCGCATCGCCAGCCACTCGCCCCCACATCAGCGTCGAATGGGCAGGCGCGGCCATGAGGCCCGCACCCGTAATCATTTCACGCGCGCCGAACGCGCGAAGCGTGGCCCGGCCGGTTCGATGGTCGTTTCCTAATGTGCGGGCGATACGGCGGGTTGCGGCGATTTCCGCCAAACCCAGCGCCAGCGAGAAAACGCCAAGGCCAAGGCTGGTGCGCCTGGGGTCCATGAAAGCCTCCTTATGCTGTTTCGGCCATGAGCCAACGGTCGCGACGCCTGCGCGTTCCCACTCGCTTTCTGCTAACTGGCTTTCTGCCAATATGCCGCGCAATTTCGGTTTCATGTGGGCGTGAGGGCGAAGCCTGCGCCCGTCCATGCAGCTTTCACTCGTTCCGGGTGTTGTGCGCAGGATGCTGGAAGATATTGCAGGGTGGGTCGCGCCGATCGCGACGATGATCGCCGCGATGATGACCGCCGCCAATCTGGGCGCGCGGATCACCGGATGGGGCTTCGTGGTCTTTACCGTCGGTTCGATTGCCTGGTCGGCGGTCGGCTTCGCTACCGGGCAGACCAATTTGCTGGCGACCAACCTCTTCCTGATGCTGGTGAACGCCGTGGGAATCTGGCGCTGGCTGGGGCGGCAGCGCGCCTATGAAGATGGCGGAAAGGCGGCGCAGGAGGCCAGCCGCCGATCGGCCACGTCGACGCTGTTTACCGCGACGGGGGTCGCGGGCATGCCGGTCCACAGCCGGTCGGGCGATCCGGTTGGAAATGCGGTGGAAGCGCTGGTCGAATGCGAAACGGGCCGTGTCAGCTATGTGGTGGTGGCGTCGGGCGGCATTGGCGGCCTGCAGGAAACGCTGCGCGCGGTCGCCCGCGACGACATCCGGTTCGGGTGCGACATGCTGACGCTCACGCTGGAAGATGGTGTGTTCGAAGGGCTGCCTGCGCTGGAAGAGGATGCCTGGCCGGCGAAGGTTCCGTCGATGCTGGCAGGGAGCGCGTGATAGGGATGGCGGTGCCCTAAAAACGCCTCAGGACATGTTCGACACTCTTGTGGGCGGTCGCCGCCTTGCCCTCGGCGTCTTCCACTTCCTTTTCCAACGCGGCGCGGATCGCCTCCACTTCATTGGCGGTGCGATGCTCTATCCCGATGAACTGCTCCCGCGCGGGGCCGATGGCGCGGATGATTTCGTCCAGCTTCGCCTGCATCGCCGCCGCGTCGCGATTTTGGCTGTTCTGGATCAGGAACACCATCAGGAAGGTGACGATGGTCGTGCCGGTATTGATGATCAGCTGCCAAGTGTCGGAATAGCCGAAGACCGGGCCGGTAATGCCCCAAATGGCCACGATGCAAAGCGCCACCGCGAATGTCAGCGGCTGACCTGCTGCTGACGCGATGCGCGTGGCAATGAGCGTAAAAATGCGATCCATCATGGCGTCACCCCTCAATCGGTCGTGCATATGCAAAACGGCAATGATTGGAAACTTGTTTCGGGGAGATGGCTTAGGCGGATCGCCGCGCCATCGGAGGCATGGTCACGAAATCGTCATATTGGGAACCACTGCCTGATGACAGCCGTTTGCACGATCTCAAGAGGAGGATTGTGATGGCTGAAGTGCATCGAGACCCTTATGATGACGACCGCGTGGTCGTTCACAAGAGCCGGACGGGCCGCACCCTTGCGATCGCATTGATCGTGATCCTGGCGATCGTCGGCATCTTGTTCGCAACCGGCTTCTGGAAAGCTGATGTTACTGGCGGCGACGTGCCAGAAGTCAGCGTAGAGGGTGGCGCCCTGCCCAATGTGAATGTGGATTCCAAGGAAGTCGTCGTCGGCACCAAGGAAGAAACCGTCGATGTCCCCACGGTTGGGGTCAAGGATAATGGCAAGGAATAAGGTCAACTGGCCTTATGATCTGAAATCGGATTGAAAGTGGGTCCCCTGTCATATGGGGACCCACTTTTTTGGAGGGGATGACAGATCGGCGTGCCCAAACGGACGCATCGCGCATTTTCCCCCTTGCCCCGGCGACCATCCCATGCACAAAGCTTGCCAATTGCCACGGGGGCGTTCCTATTTTACTGCGCTTCCCCATATGGTCGCAAGGATGAGTGATGGACGACGTGACGATCCAGGACAGAACAGCCCCGGCATCGCGCCTTTCACCCCAGGAAGTGGGGGAAGGCCTGTCCGTCATCTCTATCGCCAAAAGCTATGACAAGCGGGTCGTGCTGGCCGATGTGTCGCTGACCGTGGGCAAGGGCGAAGTGGTCGGCCTGCTCGGCCCCAACGGCGCGGGCAAGACGACCTGTTTCTATTCGGTGATGGGGCTGGTCCGTCCCGACCATGGTCGGATCATCCTGGACGGGCAGGATGTAACCGGCCTTCCCATGTATCGCCGCGCCATATTGGGCCTGGGCTATCTGCCGCAGGAAACGTCGATCTTCCGGGGCCTGACGGTGGCGCAGAATATCAGCGCCGTGCTGGAGCTGGCGGAGCCGGACAAGGCGGCGCGCGACGCGCGGCTGGCGCAGTTGCTTGAAGAATTCGGGCTGACTAGGTTGCGCGATTCGTCGGCGATGGCGCTGTCGGGTGGCGAGCGGCGGCGGTGTGAAATCGCGCGCGCGCTGGCGGCGGACCCGTCGATCGTGTTGCTGGACGAACCGTTTGCGGGCATCGACCCACTGTCCATTGCCGACATTCGCGACCTGGTGAAGCAGCTCAAGACGCGCGGCATCGGCGTGCTGATCACCGACCATAATGTGCGTGAAACGCTGGAAATCGTGGACCGCGCCTGCATCATCTATGGCGGACAGGTGCTGTTCACGGGCAGTCCGACCGAACTGGTCGCCAATGCCGAAGTGCGCAGGCTCTATCTGGGCGAGAATTTCTCGCTCTGACATGACGGGCCGATGCTTCCTTCCTGCTGACGGTGAAGGACGCGACTGATGGCGCTTGGGCCGCGCCTAGACATACGGCAAAGCCAATCGCTGGTGATGACGCCGCAGCTTCAGCAGGCGATCAAGCTGCTGGCGCTCAGCAACCTGGAAATCGA
The DNA here is from genome assembly GCA_965653535.1 of uncultured Sphingobium sp. Lineage (GTDB taxonomy): Bacteria > Pseudomonadota > Alphaproteobacteria > Sphingomonadales > Sphingomonadaceae > Sphingobium. The sequence goes on along the minus strand of CBFHAG010000008.1, from coordinate 38,768 downwards.
TGCGTTCGTCGCAGGCGAGCTGGAGAAAAACCCGCTGCTGGAGACGGGTGCGCCGGTCGATGCCGCGCCCGATGCCGACGGGATCGACGCACTGGTCGAAAAGCCCATATTGGCGGCCGAGACCGGCGGGGTAGACGATCTGATCGGACAAGGCCGGGGCGAAGCGGACGCGCCGCTGGATGTCGATTATGGTGCGGATACCTTCATTGACGATGGGCCTGCGGACAGGACGGCGAGCGCTGTCGGATCGGGCGGCATCGGATCGGGTGGCATGGACCTGCTGCCGGACGGCAACGGCGAAGCGATCGATTTCGACAGTTTCGCCAATCCCGATCAGGGGTTGCAGGAACATCTGATGGATCAGGCGCGCGCCGCCCTGTCGGGCATGGACCTGCTGATCGCCACCCAGTTGATCGGCCAGATTGGCGAAACAGGCTATCTGGAAGCCAATTTGCTGGAGACCGCTCATGGATTGGGGGTGCCGCTGGCGCAGGTGGAAAGCGTGCTGGCCGTCGTCCATGGTTTTGACCCGGCGGGCGTGGGCGCGCGGTCGCTGGCCGAATGCCTGACGATCCAGGCGAAAGAAGCCGACCGCTACGACCCCTGCATGGCGAAGCTGATCGACAATCTGGAATTGCTGGCGAGGGGCGCGCTGCCGCAGCTGCGCCGGATCTGCGGCGTGGACGAAGAAGATATGGGCGACATGATCCGCGAATTGCGCGGCTATGATCCAAAGCCGGGCCTGCGCTATTCAACCGATCGCGCCGCGCCGGTCACGCCGGACCTGTTCGTCAATCCCACTCCCGGCGGCTGGTCGGTCGAGATCAACAACGCCACCCTTCCCCGCCTGCTGATCAACCGGAACTATTATGTGGAGCTGGCGTCCGGCCCCCAGGACCGGACGTCAAAGGCCTGGCTCGCCGAATGCCTTGCCACCGCCAACTGGCTGGTGAAGGCGCTGGACCAGCGGCAAAAGACGATCATCAAGGTCGCGAGCGAAATCGTGCGGCGGCAGGAGGATTTTTTCAATAAGGGGGTGGCTTATCTGAAGCCGTTGACGCTCAGGACCGTGGCGGACGCCATCGGCATGCATGAATCGACCGTCAGCCGGGTGACATCGAATAAATATCTGTCCTGCCCGCGCGGCGTCCATGAGCTGAAATATTTCTTCACCAGCGGCGTGGCGGCGGCGGGGGGAGAAGGCGCGGTGTCTGCGGAGGCGGTGAAAAGCCACATCAAGGCGCTGATCGCCGCCGAAGCCCCCGAAGCCATCCTGTCGGACGATACGCTGGTCGATATGTTGCGCGCCAAGGGCATGGACATTGCGCGGCGGACGGTGGCGAAATACCGGGAATCGCTGGGCATTGGATCTTCGGTGCAAAGGCGGCGGCAAAAGGCGCTGCGCGGGCGGGCTGCCTAAGGTCACCCTCCCATACCGTTCGCCCTGAGCTTGTCGACCCGAAGGGCGGCGATAGTCAACGGCGCCACTTCTTCCAAAACAGAGAAGAAATGGGCTTCGACAAGCTCAGCCCGAACGGGTCAAATAAAGAAGCAGCCCCCTCAAACCAGCCCCAATCGCGTCAGTTCGCCCAGCAAGGCGCGGGGCATGGCGTCCAGATCGTCGGCTTCCCCTTCGCCAAGGTCAGGCGGCGCGTCTTCTCCCTCAAGATAGCGCCAGCCCTGATGCGCCCGTTTAGGCTTAGCCTGCACGGCGATCAACCGGGGCTGGAGCCTGATCCAGTAACGGCCCTGCCCCGTTTCCTGAAACCCGATCAGAGGACTGCGGCCCACCAGCCTGTGGCCGTGAATCCAATATAGCGACCCGCCCTCCATCTCCGCCGCGCGTTTGGGGAGGTAGCGGGTCGTGAGGCGCGCTTCGCCCTCATGGCTTTCCAGCCATGCGCGAAGCGTCGCCGGGCTTTCGCTGCCAAAGGCGATTTTGGTGATGTGCAGCGGCATGGGGTGAAGATGGGCGCTGCGCGCGAGCCGTCAAGCCCGTCATAGGCCCCAGATCGTCGCCAGCCCCAGGAAGGAGAAGAAACCCATCACATCGGTCATCGTCGTGACGAACACTGCCGAAGACACGGCAGGGTCGATGTTGAACCGGTCCAGCGTCACCGGCACCAATATCCCGGCAAGTCCCGCCACCAGATTGTTGATCAGCATAGCCAGCGCGATCACCAGCCCCAGGTCGGGATTGCCATAGATCAGCCCGACCGCAATCCCGATCAATATCCCCAGCGTCGTTCCATTGGCGCAGGCGATGCGGAATTCACGCATGATCTGCCGAATGCTATTGGAACTGGTGAGCTGATTGGTGGCGAGCGCCCGAACCGCGACCGCCATGGTCTGCGTCCCCGCATTGCCGCCCATGCCCGACACGATCGGCATTAGCACCGCCAGCACGACATATTTGGAAATGGTTTCCTGAAACAGTCCGACCACCGACGCGGCGAGGATGGCCGTCCCCAGATTGACCACCAGCCAGGACAGACGCGTGCGCACCGTTTCCAAAATGGGCTGGTTAATGTCCCCTTCGCCCGCGCCCGACAGGCGTAAAATATCCTCGCCTGCTTCTTCGGAAATGATGTGGACGATGTCATCGACCGTGATCATGCCGACCAGCCGACCGCTTTTGTCCACGACGGCCGCGGAAATCAGCGCATATTTCTGGAAGCGCAGCGCGACTTCCTCCTGATCCATGTCGACCGGGATCAGCGTCTGTTCCCGCTTCATCAGATCGGCCATGGCGATGGGGCGCGGGCAGGTCAGCAGCCAGCTGAGCTGGCACGTCCCAATCGGCTTATGCGCTTCATCGACAACGAAGATTTCCCAGAAATCCCGCGTCAGATCGCCATTGTCGCGCAAATAGTCGATGACCTGGCCGACGGTCATATGTTCGGGCACCGCGACCAGGTCGCGCTGCATCAGGCGACCGGCGGATTCCTCCGGGTAGGCGAGCGCGCTTTCGATCGCGGCGCGATCTTCCGGCTCCATCGCGTCAAGGACGGCCTGCTGATCGGCCTCCTCCATATCCTCGATGATGGCGACGGCGTCGTCGGTATCGAGTTCGGCGGCAAATTCCGCCACCTGTTCAGGTGCCAGCGCATCGAGCAGATCGTCGCGGACATAATCGTTAAGTTCGGACAGAACCTCTGCGCCGACCAGATCGCCCAGCGCCGCCGCGACATCGCCGCGCCGGTCGGACGGGGTCAGTTCCAGAAGGTCGGCGATGTCGGCAGGGTGCAGCGGCGACACAAGATCGCGCGCGGTTTCCCGGTCGCCTTCTTCCACCGCGTCGAGCACGGCGGACACGAATTCGCGCTTTAGCCGGTCATCCTCGTCATGGCGGGATTCCGTCTGATCTTCATGCTTGCCGTCAGCAGGCAGTTCGTCCGGCCGGGGCTCGGCCATATCGGCTCGCTCGCTCATCGCGTCCCCTACTGTCCGGTTCCTGTAACATTCGGCTGCTTTTGCTCATGAGCGGAATAAATGCAATGCCTCAAAGCGCGATTGAAGCGCTTCCATCCCCGGCCTAACGCTCTATATGGACCAACATTTCCCCACTCCCCCGAAAGAGGAGATTTTCATGGCCGACGAAACGCTCACCCTTAACCTCGACAGCGGCGGCGACGTCGTGATCAAGCTGCGCTCCGACCTGGCACCCGGCCATGTCGAACGGATCACCCAGCTCGCCAAGGACGGATTTTATGACGGCGTGGTCTTCCACCGCGTCATCCCCGGATTCATGGCGCAGGGCGGTGACCCGACCGGCACCGGCATGGGCGGATCGCCGCTGCCCGACCTGAAGGCCGAATTCAGCCGTGAACCGCATGTCCGTGGCATCTGCTCCATGGCGCGTTCGTCCAACCCGAACAGTGCGAACAGCCAGTTCTTCATCTGCTTCGACGACGCGACCTTCCTTGACGGCCAGTACACCGTCTGGGGCGAAGTGACGTCGGGCATGGAACATGTGGACGCACTGCCCAAGGGCGAGCCGCCGCGCACCCCCGGCAAGATCGTGAGCGCCACGATTTCCTGATGATGAGATGGTGGCTCCGGCTCTAATCGGCCGGAGCCACCTGTTTCCTTGCCCTATTCCGGTGAGGCGGCGTTGCTGGCATCCACATCGCCTTCAACCGGCGGCACATAAGGTCCAATCGATTCGATGTGCCAGCGGCGATCGGCTTTGCTGGACCCCGGCACGTCATTGACTCGCCGCAACGTCACCTGTCGCAGCGTGTACCAGGGCTTTCCATTGGCGGCGATGCGGCCATAGGCCTGAACCGGCACCACCACATAGAGCGATCCCGCTGCGCCTTCGATCGGCTCCGGCGCGCCGACATTCGCGTGGATTTCGCTGAAACCCCGAAACCGGCGAGCAAATAGTTCATCGTCCTGCGCACCGATCGCGCTGTCTTCGTTCCACAGGTCCTGCGCGTCATCGAAGCGGCGCTCCTCCAACAGGCCGTAATAGCCCTGCACGACTTGTGCAGCACCCTGCGGCCCCTTGGGATCGATCGACTCCTCTTCCTCGACCGGCTGACTGGCGGCGGGTAGGCCGCCGGGCGTGCCGGGCGCAGGGGGCGACAGCGGCTCCATTACCGCTTGCGCTTCGGCCCGAAAGGCGTTGTCCACCTGCGCAGCGTTCGCGCCGTTGGCCAGATTGTCGATCGCGCTTTCCTCCCGCCCATCACAAGCGGTGAGCGAGAGGCTAACGAGAAGCGCGGCGGCGCCCATCCATGCCCGCATCAGTTGCGCCAGCCCCGGCGGCCATCGCGACTGGACCTGTCCCCGTCGCGCTGATTACCGTCGCGCTGAGCGCCCGGCCACCATTCGCGTGTGTTACCGCGGTCGGAGCGGGGTTCCTGCCGAACGACGGGAGGCCTGCTGGGCGTGGCAGTCGCGTTGCCTTCGCGCTGCGGACGATTGCGCCAGCCCTGGCGATTGCCATCTGGCCGCTGCTGCCGTGTGCCATCGCGCCAGCGCCGACCATTGTCGTCACGCCTCGCCTCACGGCGGCTTTCCCAATAGCGGCGCTGACCGTCATTCCAGCGATGGCGATGGCCACGCCGATCAAAGACATAATAGCCTGAGCCGGGATAATAAAAATCATTATACCAGCCGCTGTAATAGCCCGGCGCGTAGCCACCCGAACCCCAATAATCGTCATAATAGCCGCCGCCGCCATAATAGCCGCTGCCTACACTGACACCACCATAATAGCCGTCGTCATAGGCACAGCCGCCCAAGGCGATTGCACCGGCAAGACTCATCGCAGCCAGAAACCTCTTTCCGGTCCACGTCATTGCCTCTCTCCTCATATCCATCTGCTGAGCATGATAAGGCGGTCCGGTTGAATTGGTCGTGAATGAATAACAAGGGCGGCGATTGGACCGGCCCTATCCGCTGTTGCGCAGGGCGGTCGCGATCGCATTGATCGACAGTTCGATCCCTTCCTTGATGCGTGCATCCTGCTCCCCGCTGCGATGGCGCTTCAACAATTCGATCTGAAGCAGATTCAGCGGTTCGATATAAGGCAGTCGCAGGCGAATGGACGCGTCCAGTGTCGGGCTTTTTTCCAGAAGGCGCGACTGGCCCGTGGCTGCGAGCAGGCCGTCATGCGTCAGCTTCCACCCTTCCCGAATACGGTCGAAAATCACGCCTGCCTTATCCTGATCCTGAACCAGCGGCAGATAATGCGCGGCGATGCCAAGGTCGGATTTCGCCAGCACCATTTCCAGATTGGCGAGGGCCGACCGCAGGAACGACCAGCTTTGCGCCATGTCGGCCAGCAGCGCCTTATCCTCGAACGCCGCCAGCGCATGACCCACGCCGTACCAGCCCGGCAGCATCACGCGCGCCTGCGACCAGCTGAACACCCAGGGGATGGCGCGCAAATCCTCTATCCGCGTGCTTTTGGTGCGGCTTGCCGGGCGCGACCCGATTTTCAGGCCTGAGATTTCCTGGATCGGCGTCAGTTCGCGAAAGAAGTCGCAAAATCCGTCCGTGCCATAAACAAGGTCGCGATAGGCGGTGAAGGCGGTTTGCGACAATTTATCCATGCCATCGGCAAAGCGCGCGGCGTCCTTGTCCGAAATGCCTTCCGGCTCCAGCGTGGCGAGCAGCGTCGCGCTGGTCATCGCTTCCAGATTGGTCATGGCGACATCGCGCGTGCCGAACTTGGCGGCGATCACCTCACCCTGTTCGGTGATGCGGATGCGGCCCTGAACCGTGCCCTTGGGCTGCGCCTGGATCGCGGCAAAGGATGATCCGCCGCCGCGTCCCACGGCCCCGCCCCGGCCATGGAACAGCTGCATCGCCGTTCCTGCCTTTGCGAACACGGGCGCAAGCGCCTTACTCGCCTGATATAGTCCCCAGGTCGATGTGATGTAGCCGCCGTCCTTGTTGCTGTCGGAATAGCCGATCATGACTTCCTGATGGCCGCGCTGTTTCACGACGGACGCGATTTCGGGCAGGTCGAAATAAGCGGACATGATCGCGGGCGCGGCTTCAAGGTCGGCGATCGTTTCGAACAAGGGCACCGCCATGATCGCGGCCTGCGGGGTCGCGCCGTCGCTGCCTGCGCGCCACAGCCCCGCTTCCTTCAGCAGGATGTTCACCTCCAGCAGGTCCGAAACGCTTTCCGCCTTGGAAATGATATAGTGGGTGATGCATTGCGAGCCGTAGATGCGGTGCGCATCCGCCGCGGCCTGCACAATGGCCAGTTCGGATGCGGTTTCTTCCGAATAATCTTCGAACCTGGAACCGAGCGGGCGAGTGCTGGCCAGTTCCCGGCGCAACAAGGCCACGCGCGCGGGTTCATCAAGCGCGGCATAGTCAGGCTCGACACCGCCGACCTTCAGCAATTCGGCAACCACGCGCTCATGCACGTCGCTATTTTGCCGCATGTCCAGCGTCGCCAGGTGGAATCCGAAGGTTTCGACCGCGCGGATCAGCCGTCCCAGCGCGCCGCCGCTCGCCAATGCGCCATTGCCTTCGCTCGCCAGCCCCTGCGCCACCGTGACAAGGTCGCGCCGCAGGTCGGCAGGCATCGCATAGGCTTCCCCGTTGAGCGTGGAGGAACGCGGCGGCTCCTTACCCGTCAAGGCGCGATAGGTGGCGGCAAGCCGCGCGTAGATGCCCGTAATGGCGCGGCGATAGGGTTCATCCTGACGGCTCGCCGATGTGTCGCCGCTCCGGTCGGCGAGGTCGATCACTGGCTGCGGCACATGCGCCAGCTCCGTCGACAGCGAAAGCTCCGCCCCCAGCGCATGCAGGTCGTCCATATAGTGACGCAGCGCCGCTTCGCAGCCGCGCCCCAGGGCCGACCGCAATTGCGGTGCCTGCACGAAGGGATTGCCGTCCCGATCGCCGCCAATCCAGTTGCCGACGCGCAGGAAGCTGGGCGGGCGCGCGCCAAGCACACGTTCCCAGCGAGCATAAAGCGCGGGCAGGACTGACAGAAACACGTCCCGGAAATAGGTTAGGACATTATCGATCTCATCCTGCACGAACAGTTTTTCGCGGCGCAGCGGACGGGTCTGCCACAATAAAGCGATCTGGCGGAAAATCGCTTCGTCCAGATTTTCCCCATCGGCTGTTTCCGTCCTGCCCGCATCCCGCGACAGCATCAATTCGGCTATGCGGTTGCGATGGTCGATCATGCTCTTGCGCCGCACTTCGGTCGGGTGAGCCGTCAGCACCGGCACGATCAGCGCGTTGGACAGCAGGTCGATCACCGCGTCCGGCCCAATGCCATGCGATTTAAGCTGTTCGAGAGCCGATGCGACATCCGCGCCCGGCTCCGCCGCAACGCCTTGCCGATCCTCCGCCAGGTTGGCGAGCATCGAAAAAAGCATGAATCCGCGCACGAACGACAATGTGTCGTCCAGGCTGAGCGCCTCCAGCCCCGTGTCGACGACATCGGCACCATGAAGACCGCGCGCGCGGTCCACCGATGCCGACCGAATATATTCCGTCTGGCGATACAGGTTTTCCCCGCCATAGGCGCGGATCACATCGCCCAGCAGGCGGGCGAGATAGCGGATGTCCGGGTTTTGCGCGATCGCAGGGGCGGTAGGAGAAGAGATTGTTGCCATGGCGCAATGCTGCTCTGCAACAAGCGCAGGGTCAACCTTTCGTTGCGCCATCGGCCTGCTGTTTCGTCGTCACCCTTGCGCGAATCCCACCGTCTGGGCCAAAGGGCATAAGTGACCGCCAGCATCAGCATAGGGACCGACAGCAACGGCAAGGCCGTTCTGGTCGATGTCGAGGAATTGCTCGCCACCCGTCTGCTCGTCCAGGGCAATTCCGGGTCGGGTAAATCCCACCTTCTGCGCCGCCTGCTGGAAGAAAGCGCCGCGCTGGTCCAACAGGTCGTTATCGACCCGGAAGGCGACTTCGTCACGCTGGCCGACGAATATGGCCATGTGGTGATCGACGCGGGCGACTATAATGAACGTGAGATCGTCAAGATGGCGATGCGCATCCGCGAACACCGCGCCTCTGTCGTGCTAAGCCTGGATTCTCTGGAGCTGGAGGCGCAGATGAAATGCGCCGCAACATTCCTGTCGGCGCTGTTCGACGCGCCACGCGATCATTGGTATCCCGCTCTGGTCGTCGTGGATGAAGCGCAGATGTTTGCGCCCGTGGCCGCGGGCGACGTGTCCGACGAAGCCCGTCGCCTGAGCCTGGCAGCGATGACCAACCTGATGTGCCGGGGACGCAAGCGCGGGCTGGCGGGGGTCATCGCGACGCAGCGGCTGGCGAAACTTGCCAAGAATGTCGCCGCCGAAGCGTCGAACTTCCTGATGGGGCGGACATTCCTGGACATCGACATGGCGCGCGCAGCCGACCTTCTGGGCATGGAGCGGCGTCAGGCGGAACAGATACGCGACCTTGAGCGCGGACGATTCCTGGCGCTCGGCCCCGCCATCTGCCGTCGTCCGGTATCGGTGAAGATCGGCGCGGTGAAGACCAGCACACGCGGTGGCACCCACAAGCTGATGCCCCCGCCGGTGGCCGCGACCGGCGACTTGCAGGAATTGCTGTTCGCCGGAGCCGGAGAGGACGACGCGCTTCCCCCTCCCCCCGTGCGCGCTGATCCGCCGCCGCTGCCCGCCGAGGAACTGATGCGCGCGCTGGCCGCAACGCCGTCTGCCAAGCCCGCAGCGCCTGAACTGGATTTTGGGCAGAATGAGCCGGTCGTGATTGCGGTGCTGGAGGAAATCGTCGCCGATCTGGGCGAATCCCAGCCAAGCGTGTCCGCCCTCTATCAGGATTTCGGGGTGCGTTGCCGGATGAAGGGGCTGCGCCTGCCGCCGCTGGACCTACCCGCATTCCGCAAACGCATCGCCATGGCGCAGGCCGGGATGTTCGATGCCGCCGATCCCCGCTGGGGTGACGCAATGCGCGCCGCCGAGCCGCTGCCCGAAGACATGCTGGCCCCGTTCCTGCTGGTCGCCCGTGCCGCGATGGAGGGCCTGCCCTGTCCCGACGACGCGGCACTGGCGCGGGCCTATGGCACCAGTTCGCCGGGCCGTGTGCGGCGGCTGATCGATTATATGGAAAAGCTGGGCGTCATCGTCGCCCGAACCGACTTTGGCGGACGGCGGTCGATCGGCGTGCCCCAGCTGGGCCTGAGCACGGCGGCGGCGGAGGGATGACGGCATCGGTCCTGTTCGTCTGCCTGGGCAATATCTGCCGGTCTCCGCTAGCGGAGGCGGCGTTGCGTGCCGAAGCAGAGCGGGCTGGGTTGTCGATTACGGTAGATTCGGCAGGCACCGGGGACTGGCATGTCGACTGCCCGCCCGATCCGCGCGCGCAGGCCGTGGCGATTCGCAACGGCGCTGATATCTCCCGCTATCGCGGTCGGCAGGTCATGGCGCAGGATTTTCACCGCTTCGACCATATTTTCGCGCTGGATCGGGAGAATCTTCGCAATCTGCGGCAGATCAGACCGTCAGATGGAACGGCTGAGCTGCGCTTGTTGATGGACATCGTCCTGGGTCGCGAGGGGACCGACGTCACCGACCCCTATTTCGGCGATGAAGCGGGATTTGACGAAACGTGGGACGATGTCACCCGCGCGGCCAGGGCTATTGTTGAGCGGCTGACGAAGTGACCGTTCAAGCGCAAACAGTGCTCCGGCGAAGCCAGGAGCCTAGTTGAAACGGCGGGACTGGACTCCTGCCTTCGCAGGAGTACGCGTCGTTTGTCGGGATCGGGCAGCACCTATATGGCTTTCGCCTTCGCCCGGAAACGATGCAAAAGCGGTTCGGTATAGCCGTTCGGTTGAGTGACCCCTTCGAACACCAGCGCGCGCGCGGCTTGGAAGGCAAGGCTCCGCTCTTCATTCCCGCTCATCGGGCGGTAGAGTGGATCGCCTGCATTTTGAGCGTCGACCTTTGCCGCCATCCGCCGCAGCGCGGCGTCCACCTCCTGTTCGGAACAGACGCCATGCAGCAGCCAATTGGCCATGTGCTGGGATGAAATGCGCAGCGTGGCGCGGTCCTCCATCAGGCCGATGTCATGGATGTCGGGCACTTTGGAACAGCCCACGCCCTGGTCGATCCAGCGGACGACATAGCCCAATATGCCCTGGGCATTATTGTCCAGCTCATCCCGAATGTCCTGATCGGACCAGTTACTGCCCGCCGCGACCGGAACGGTCAGCAGCGCGTCGAGGCTGGCAACAGGCTCGGCGCGGCGTTCATCCTGCCGGGCAAAGACATCGACCTTGTGATAATGGGTCGCGTGCAAGGTCGCTGCGGTGGGCGACGGCACCCATGCGGTGTTCGCGCCGGTCATGGGGTGGCCGATTTTCTGTTCCATCATGTCGGCCATGCGATCCGGCGCGGCCCACATGCCCTTGCCGATCTGCGCCCTGCCTGACAGGCCACATGCAAGCCCGATCTGGACATTGCGATCTTCATAAGCCTTGATCCAGGGCGTGGCCTTCATGTCGCCCTTGCGGATCATCGGCCCCGCCTGCATCGACGTGTGAATCTCGTCCCCCGTGCGGTCCAGGAAGCCCGTGTTGATGAAGACGATACGGTCGCGCACGGCATGAATGCAGGCGGCGAGGTTTGCGGATGTGCGCCGTTCCTCGTCCATCACGCCGACCTTCAACTGGTGCCGATTCAGCCCCAGCACATCCTCGATCGCGTCGAACAGGTCGTTGGTGAAGGCAGCCTCTTCGGGTCCGTGCATCTTGGGCTTGACGATATAGATGCTGCCCGCCCGGCTGTTGACGAAGCCGCCGGTGCGCCGAAGGTCGTGCAGCGCGATCAGGCTGGTGACGATGCCGTCCAATATGCCTTCAGGTGCTTCCCCGCCATCGGCCAGCAGGATGGCGGGCGTTGTCATTAGATGGCCAACATTGCGCACGAACAGCAGCGACCGGCCCGGCAGGGTGAAGCTGCTGCCGTCGGACGTGACATAGCTGCGGTCGCCGTGCAGGCGACGCGTCATCATCGCGCCATTCTTTTCAAAACTATCTTCCAGGTCGCCCTTCATCAGGCCCAGCCAGTTCGCATAAGCCGCGACCTTGTCGGCGGCATCGACCGCCGCGACCGAGTCCTCCAGGTCGCAGATGGTCGACAGCGCCGATTCCAGCATGATGTCGGCCAGATGCGCCGGGTCGTCACGCCCCACCGGATGGGCAGCGTCGATCACCAGTTCGATATGCAGTCCATTGTTGCGCAGCAGGATATTGTCGCCCGACCGACCGGCAAGCTGGCCCGGATCACGAAGCGCTGGGACGCCCCCTGTCCAGTCGGCCCAGCTACCCTTCGCAAGCGGGACCGCGCCGTCCAGAAACGCCTTTGCCCAGGCGATGACCTGAGCGCCGCGCGCGGCATCATAGCCCTTGCCCGACGGCGCGCCGGGAAGGGCGTCGGTGCCATAGAGCGCGTCGTAGAGACTGCCCCACCGTGCATTGGCCGCGTTCAGCAGGAAGCGGGCGTTGAGGATGGGGACGACCAGCTGAGGCCCGGCCAGCCGCGCCAGTTCATCATCGACCCGCGTCGAACCGATGGTGAAGGCCGGTGGCTCCGGCACCAGATAGCCTATATCGCTAAGGAACGCCTGATAGGTATCGCGATCCGGCACCTGCCCGGCGCGTTCCTGGTGCCAGGCGTCGATCTGCGCCTGCAACTGGTTCCGCTTGCCCAGCAACGCCGCGTTGCGAGGGCTGAAACGCGCGAAGATTTCGGCGACCCCGGCCCAGAAGCGATCACGGTCGATGCCCGTGCCCGGCAGCGCCCGCTCATCGATGAACCGCGCCAGTTCGGGCGCGACTTGAAGGCCAGCCTTGTCGATCCGGTCGTGCATCAATCCCTCCATCTGTCACGCATGCTATAGACCTGCCGCCACCATCGCACTAGACGACAAAAGGGATAAGTATCTTCTCCTGTAGAGAACAGATGGATGATGGACCCTGACTATGAACTGTTCGCCAAGGCCGTAGAGGCTGGCAGCCTTTCGGCGGCGGGCCGCATGTTGATGATCTCCCCTGCCATGATGTCCAAGCGGATCGCCCGGCTGGAGGCGCGGCTGGGCGTCAGGCTGGTCCACCGCACCACGCGCAGGCTTGCGCTGACAGAGGAAGGGGCGATCCTGCATGGGGACATCGTGGCGATCCTGGACGCCATTGCCCAAGCGGAAGATCGCGTGACGAACCGCCTGCGCACTGCGTCCGGGCCGCTGCGGATATCGGCACCGACATCCTTTGGCCGCCTGCACGTCGCGGCCCATGTCGGCGATTTCCTGAAGGCCTATCCCGGTGTGGAATTGGAACTGAACCTGACCGATGCTTATGTCGATCTGCTGTCCGAGCAGGTCGATGTCGCGATCCGCATCACGAGCGAGGTGCCCGTCGGCCTGGACGCGCAGCTGCTGGCCCCCAATCGGCGGATATTGTGCGCCAGTCCCGCCTATCTTGCAGAGCATGGTTCAGCGGAGCGGATCGATGATCTGACGCGGCATCGCCTGCTGGCGGCGGATGGGCAGCTGCCATGGCGGCTGGTCAACGGGCGGTCCCGCAAGCTGGTTGAAGGGCGCAGCTATGTTCGTACCAATTCCAGCGAAATTGTGCGCGAACTGGCGCTGTCGGGCGTGGGGATCGCCTTACGATCACTCTGGGACGTGGGGGCACAACTGGCGGAGGGAAAGCTGGTGCGCGTGCTGGACGGGTGGGAAGGCCCCGGCGATCTGGGCGTTCACGCCGTCTATCCCCGCGCGGCATTCCGTCCGCTTGTAGTCGATGCCTTCATCGCGTTCCTGCGGGATCGTTTCGGCAAAGCGTCATGGAACGCTGATATTCCCGTCGGAGGTAAGGCGTAGCGGTTTAGAGCATGATCCGAGTCATCAGATGATGCCATCTGACTGGAAAATGCTCTAGCAGCTGCGAGAAAGCGCGCTACGGGCTTCGGGCGTCACCGTGTAAACAGCCTCCCGCTGGGCTCCCCTATTGGCATGGTCGATGCGATAGCCCTGATAGTGACGACGCAATAATCCCGCCCGGACGAGATCCGACACAGCACGGCTGATATTTGTCCGGCCAGAGCGCATGATGCGGGACTGGACTTCCTCTTCGACGCGGCGTTCTGCATCAGGGGTGTCAACGGGTGCGCCGAGCGCCTGTTCCGCCCGCACCGTTTCCACCATGGCAAGACGGCGGCAATCACGGTTAGCGAGCGGCGCGAGCGCCTGGCACAGCCAGTCGCGCACAGGCACCATGTCGCGATCGACCGGCACATAAGGGCCAAGGCTGCCGTTGGTCCCGGCGGCCTTGGCTATCAGGTTCAGGACCAGAAGCGCATATCGTGGCCGCTTTGACACCTGTGAAATCCGCTCGACCATGGCGGGCAGATCGGGAGCGGGCCTGGGTGCACGCGGCTGGTCGAAGAGGTCTGGCTGGTGGAACATATCAGGAATCTAGCACATCGCGACTCGATGTGAATCCCCTCTGGAGGGTTCGGTTCACAAAAATCACCCGTGTCACTTTACCCGGATGAGGATTGATGAGGCATCTATGTCCTCTCCTTCCAAGGCCATTTGCTTTCATCGCTGAGAAGGAACCATCCGCTCCCAACCTAGCCCTCGGAAAATCACGCATGTCACTTTGTCAGTCAAAATCGGTAAAGTGACACTGATGTCACTTCAATCATCCGTCCACCGGATGGCGCAATGCCACCGCAGGGCGAGTCCACCCTTGTCCACCCGATAAAAGATGAGTGATCTGGCCGCCTCTATCGTGCCGGTTCGCCATTGGCCTTTTCCCCGCCCTCACGCTAAAGGTCGGGCCATGCCCGCCCGTCACGCCGCCTCATGACCATATCTCAATGGCTTTCCATCGCGACGCTTGCCGGCATGATGGGCCTCTTCATCTGGGGGCGATTTCGTTATGACATAACCGCAGTGATCGCCCTGCTGGCGGCGCTGCTGGTCGGCATAGTCAAGCCCAAGGACGCCTTTACCGGCTTTTCCGACGACATCGTCATCATCGTCGGGTCCGCGCTGGTTCTGTCCGCGGCGGTCCAGCGTTCCGGCGCGATCGAAACGGCGCTCGGCTTCATTTCGCAGCATATTCGCAGGGTCAGTTCGCAACTGCTGGTGCTGACCGCTTCGGTCGGCTTTGCCTCTGCGCTGATCAAGAATGTCGGGGCGCTCGCCATGCTGATGCCCGCCGCGATGCAGATGGCGAAGAAGAACGACGCCAGCCCGTCCGTCTACCTGATGCCGATGTCATTTGCATCGCTGCTGGGTGGGCTGATGACGCTGGTCGGCACGTCGCCCAACATCATCGTCAGCCGCGTGCGGGAGGACATGACCGGCGAGCCGTTCCGCATGTTCGACTTCTTTCCCACGGGTTTTGGCCTGCTGGTGATCGGCCTCATCTTCTTGCGCTTTGGCTACCGCCTGCTTCCCCGGAACCGGCAGGGCGTGCCGACGATGGGAGAGGCGCTCAACATTTCCGACTATGTGACGGAAGCAGCCGTGCAGGAAGGATCGCCCGCCATCGGCAGCAGCATCGCGGAATTTCTGGAGCGGCACGAGCAGCAAATTACGGTGACGGGCCTGTTGCGTGGCGACATGCATGGCGCGGTCGAGCATCATGTCCATTTGCAGGAAGGCGACGTGCTGATCCTGGGGGGAGCGCCCGATGCGCTGGAGCGGGCGATCGCGCGGGACAGGCTGGCGCTGATCGGTATCGATGACCAATCGGACGAAGATGCGGACGACATCGGCGTGATCGAGGCGGTAGTGACCACCGATTCCGCGCTGGTGGGTCGCACGGCGGGTCGCATTCTGCTGCGCGACCGCTTCGGCATCAACCTGATCGGCGTGGCGCGTGCGGGTGAGACGCTGACCCGAAAGCTGGGGCAGACGGTATTGCGCGCGGGCGACGTGCTGGTGCTGCAAGGCTCTATCGCCCTGTTGCCCAACCGGCTTCACCAACTGGGTGTGCTGCCACTGGCGCAAAGGTCGATCCGGCTGGGGCTTTCGAAAAGAGGTTGGCTGCCGATCGCCATCCTGGCTGTGGCGATGACCGCAACCGCGACCGGCTTGATCCCCGTGGCCGTCGCCTTCTTCGCCGCCGCCGGAGCCGTCATCATCACGGGCGCGTTACCGGTTCGGGAAGCCTATGAAGCGGTCGAATGGCCCATCCTTATCATGCTGGGCGCACTGATCCCGGTCAGCGAGTCGCTGCAAAGCACGGGCGCGTCGAACGTCATCGCGACGGAGCTTTCGCAGCTTGCCGCAATCCTGCCGCCCTGGGGTGCGGTGGCGTTGATCCTGGTGGCGGCGATGGCGGTGACGCCTTTCCTCAACAATGCCGCGACTGTTCTGGTGATGGCCCCGATCGCGGCTGTTTTCGCTCATGACCTTGGCTATCGGCCCGAAGCGTTTCTGATTGCCACCGCCATTGGAGCGGGCTGCGATTTCCTGACGCCCATCGGGCATCAATGCAACACGCTGGTTCTGGGACCGGGCGGATACAAGTTCAGCGATTATGCCCGGTTGGGCGCGCCGCTGTCGCTGCTTGTCGTCCTGCTTGGCACTCCGCTGATCCTGTGGGCCTGGCCGCTGTAAGGGTCCTGCTCCCGACTATCCTGTCCGGTAGTTTCCCCACTTTTGGACCGCTTGCATTGACGGCGATTTAGGAGGAACATCGCGGCTCCACATGGCCATCCCCGTAGAAGGATGGATGAGTTGGAGGAGAGCCAGGATGAGCGGCAGCGATGTGCGGGCCGTCGCGCTCGTGGGACCCGCCGGAGCGGGCAAGACCAGCCTTGCCGAAGCCATGCTGTTCGTTGCCGGAGCCGTCCCGCGCCAGGGGTCGGTCCATGCGGGCAGCAGTGTCGGCGACGCAAGCCCCGAAGCACGGGAGCGCGGCAGTTCGACCGAACTCAACCTTATGCATTTTGACTGGATGGGGGATGGCTTTTCCCTGATCGATGTCCCCGGATCGCCTGGTTTTTCGGCGGATGGCATGGCTGCGTTGCACATTGCCGACCTGGCGATTGTCGTGGTCGATCCCGATCCCGCTCGCGCCGCCCTGGCCGAACCGGCGCTGAGGAAACTGGAGCAGGCTGGCATTCCCCATGCACTGTTCGTCAACAAGATGGACCAGGCGCGGGGCAGCATCGAAGAATTGCTGGCCGCACTCGCCCCGATGAGCAAGGCGGCGCTGGTCGCTCGGCAAATCCCGATCCGTAATGACGACAAGGTGGTGGGCTTTGTCGATCTCGCCCACGAACGCGCCTACCACTACGAGCCGGGCAAGGCATCGACGCTGATGACGATCGCGCCGGACCTGGAAGGAGAGGAAGTCACTGCCCGCTTTCACATGCTGGAACAGTTGGCCGATCATGACGACATGCTGCTGGAACAGCTTTTGTCCGATGAACAGCCCAGCCTGGATACGATCTTCGCGGATCTTGCGCGGGAAACGGCAAGCGGGCTGATCGTGCCGGTGCTGTTCGGGTCGGCGGCCAGCGGCTTTGGCATTCGGCGGCTGCTCAAGATGCTGCGCCACGATACCCCCCATGCGGACCAGACGGCGGCGCGGATCGGCACGGAGAGCAGCTGCGCGCAGGTCTGCAAGATTTCCCATGCCTCCACCGTGGGGCGGCTGGCTATTGCGCGGCTGTTCGGAGGTCCGCTGTCTGATGGAGGCGAACTGATCGACAGCGACGGCCAGCCGACGCGGGTGGGAGGGCTGTTCGCGCTTCAGGGCGGATCAGCGACCAAGATCGCGTCCGCCCCAGCCGGTTCCATCCTGGGAATAGCGAAGGTCGATACCGTCCGGGCGGGCGACGTACTTGGCACGGCTGGTGCGCCGGTCAACGCCCCATTGCATCTGCAGCAGCCGGTAGCGAATTGCACCGTCGCCATCGCGGCCAAGGATCACAAGGATGAGGTCCGGCTGTCGGTGGCGCTGAACCGCCTGGCCGAAGAAGATCCCGGCCTGCGCTGGGATCAGGATGACGTTTCGCGCGAGGCGTTGCTGCACGGCATGAGCGAGGAACATCTGACGGTCGCCGTCAATCGGCTGAAGCGCCGCTATGGCGTCGCTTTGTCAGTCGAGCGTCCGACCATCGCATACCGGGAATCCATTCGCAGGCCGGTCACCCAACGCGGCCGCCACCGGAAGCAGTCGGGCGGCCACGGCCAATATGGCGACGTCGTGCTGGACGTCCGGCCACTGGAGCGCGGCGAAGGCACTTTGTTCGAAGAGCGCGTCACCGGTGGGGCCGTGCCCAGACAGTGGATTCCCGCTGTTGAAAAGGGAATGATGGACGCGCTCGCAAAAGGTCCGCTGGGCTTCCCGGTGGTGGATGTGGCGGCGGCGCTGGTCGACGGGTCCTTCCACAGCGTGGACAGTTCGGAACTGGCATTCCGCACCGCCGGGCGGATCGCGACGGCGGATGCGCTGGCCGCAGCATCACCCTATCTGCTGGAGCCGGTCGCGCACGTCACCGTCACCACGCCGGGAAGTGCGACGTCGCGCATCACATCAGCCATTGCGAGCCGTCGCGGGCAAGTGCTGCGGCTGACCACGCTGGAGGGCTGGTCGAACTGGGACATCGTTGAAATGCTGCTGCCTGAGGCGGGGTTGCACGGGCTGGAAGCCGAGGTCCGGTCAATGAGCCAGGGCATGGCCCATTATGAGGCGCATTTCGACCATCTGGCCGAGGTTGCCCCCAAGCTGGCGGGCACGATTGTCCAAGCGGCGCGGCAGACCGCCTGACATCCGTTGAACAGGGACCTTCAAGGAGGTGCGAGCGATGAACCCCAACAAGGCTTTATGGGAAAAGGGCGATTTCACACGACTGGCGCAAGCCATGCGGGACAGCGGCGACGAACTGGTGGAAAGTTTGGATGTGCAGCCCGGCATGGAGGTGCTGGACCTTGGCTGCGGTGATGGCACCACCGCGCTGCCATCCGCCTTTCGCGGGGCAAAGGTGCTGGGGGTCGATATTGCCTCCAACCTTGTGGCCGCCGGGCAGGCGCGTGCGCGGGAGGCTGGGCTGACCAATCTTCAATTTCAGGAAGGTGACGCGTCCAGCCTGGACGCAATTTCAGACGAAAGCTTCGATCTGGTCGTCAGCATGTTTGGCGCGATGTTCGCGCCCCGCCCCTTCGACGTCGCGCGCGAAATGGTGCGAGTGACGCGCCGGGGCGGTCGCATCGTCATGGGCAATTGGATACCGGGCGATCCCACCCTGGTCGCTCGGGTCCTGCAGACATGTGCACTCTACACCCCGCCACCGCCCGAAGGCTTCGTCAGTCCGATCAGCTGGGGCGTGGAAGCCACGGTGCGTGAAAGATTCACCGCCGCGGGCGTGCGAGATGACGACATAAGGTGCGAGCGGGCGACATACACATTCCGCTATCCCGGCCCACCATCCGCGTTTTTGGATCTGTTCCGCAGCTATTACGGCCCGACGATGAACGCCTATGAAGCGGCGGCCAGCACGGGGCGCGAAGCGGATCTTCACACAGAACTCAGCCAGCTTTTCGAACAGGAAAATCGCGGCGATGCCGACCACACCGAAATAGCCGCCACCTATTTGAAGGTCATGATCGACCGTTCGCGCCGCTAATTTGATTGGGATGTCAGTTCCTCGAAAGAACGACGGGTGTCGCTATTTTCGATTCCCCGCGCCTCTCGCCCAGCGATCACGCCCTTCAACAGGATGAATAGCCCATATTCCCAATTACGATCATTCACTTCGAGCAAAAATGCCGGGAGGAATTGTCGTAGCAGGGGCGCTTCCTCGGGCGCACGGCTCATGAGCGCCTTCTTTACGGAGGCGGCGCGCGGCTTTCCTTCGTCGCGCATGGTCCGGTCACGCTTCGCCGCTGCGGCAGCTCCGATCACCATGTGGGACACGGCGTGCCGCAATTGCAACGCCTCCTCCCCTGAAAAGCCGCGCTTGGTCAGGGCGGCCAGCCACATTTCCCCGGCGTCGATTTCGACCAGGTGCGATTGTCCGCCGCTCAACCAGGTTTCGAGAAGTTCGCCCTTCATGGTCAACATCTCGAACAGGGCGCGGGCATATTCCACCACCCATGTCGGCCACGGCTGTCCGCGGTCTGCCGGGAAGTCATGATGCCGGGACGCAAAGGCAGTGGCGAGTTGCACCAGCTCTTCGCGCGTCGATACATAGCCGTACAGGACAGCCTTTCCCACGCCGAGCCGCTCTGCCACGGCGGCCATGGTCAGCTGCTGAAGGCCCACCGCTAACGCCGCTTCCAACACCTGTTCCAGTTCCAGCCGCCTGGGCCGTCCGCGTGGCGAGGGACGAGGTACGTCCGCTTTCATCGAAATACTGCTCCTGCGCCGCGAGATAGTCAGACCTTTGGTCGCGTCTTTCCGCCTACCGCTGCCCGCAATCGCGCCTCGCCGTCAAGTGAGGACAGTCCCCACTCAACGCCGATATCACGCCGCGCGGAGGAAGTCTGCCGTCGGCTTGCCCGGTTCGGCCATGCGCAATTCGCCCAGGACGCCGGCCCAATAGCCCTCCGACCCGTCGGCCAGCCGCCATCCATGCAGGCGACGGGTCAGCAGTTGCAGGTCATATTCCTCACTGATGCCGATTGCGCCGTGCACCGCATGGGCGATGGCGGCGACCTGCCCGGCAGCCAGGCTGGCACCATGCTTGGCGACAGCGGCGTCGGCAAGGCGCGGAGCGAGGCCGGACCGTGCGCCGATGGCGGCGGCGATGCGCGCGGCGACTGCTTGTTCCGCCAGGACGGAAAGCTGCTGTTGCACCGCCTGCTGCTTGCCAATGGGCTTGCCGAACTGGCTGCGTTCATTGGCGTAGGAGACGGTCATTTCCATCACTCGTCCCGCCGCGCCGGAAATCAGCATCGCGCGCAGCACGGCGGCGATGGGGCGAAGCGCCTTGCCGTTGAGGCCAGTCGCATAGGCATCCACATCGTGATGCACGCCGGTCGCCTGCACCTTCGCTTCGGTCAGGATCGGCGCGTCGGGCGTGCCGGAAAGGATGTGCGAGGCGACCGCGCCGAACGGCACGGCTCCCGCCCCCGCCGCGATGGCGATCGGCCCGGCGGGCGCTTCGACCCCGGCAGCCGCCAGAAGTGCGCGCGCGACCATCGTGTCGCCGACCGGCAGCGGGACGGCATGGCGGCCCAGCAGCGCGATCAGCGGCGCGGCGTCGGCGAGCGAAAGGCCAGCGCCCCCCGCATCTTCCGCCACCAGCGCGTCCAGAAAGCCCGATTCAACAAAGCCATGCCACATGGCGCTGCTGTCGCCGCCCGCTTCCACCGCGCGAACGTCGGCGGGGGTGCACAAATCCTCGATCAGGCGGGCGAAGGGGTCGATCAGTTCCTGCATGTCCATCATCCGTCCCCTTACCTGAGTCCCAGACCGCGCGCGATGATGCCGCGCAGGATTTCCCGCGTACCGCCGCGCAGCGAGAAGCTGGGCGCGACGTGCGTGACGTAAAGCAATGTGCGGTAGAGTTCCGCATCGACCGGTTCATCCGGGTGCGCGGCAAGGTCGTCGCCGATCAGTTGCGGCACGGACTGTTCAAAGCCAGTGCCCAGGTCCTTCATCAGCGAGGCTTCGACCACCGGACTTTCGCCTGCGACCAGCCGGGCGGTGACGGCGAGCGACATTTCGCGCAGGACGGCGAGCTGTGCGGTCAGCGATCCGACGAGGCGCATGGTGGCGCTGTCGTTACGGCCAACGGCTTCCAGATGACGGACCCAGGCGTCGATCAGCACGACAGAGGAATAGATGCGTTCCGGCCCGCTGCGTTCGAAGGCGAGTTCCGCCGTAACCTGTTTCCACCCCTGCCCTTCGGCACCGATCAGCGCGTCGGGGGCGAGGCGGACATTGTCGAAGAAGACTTCGGCGAAATGTGCGTCGCCGGTCAGGTCAACGATCGGGCGAATGGTGATGCCTGGCAGCTTCAGGTCCACGATCAGCTGCGACAGGCCCTGCTGGCGGTCAGCGCTGGTTCCCGACGTGCGCACAAGGGCGATCATGTAATCGCTGTGCATCGCGTTGGTGGTCCAGATCTTCTGCCCGTTGAGCAGCCAGCCGCCATCCTCCTGCGGTTCGGCGCGAGTGCGGACACTGGCGAGGTCAGAGCCGGAACCCGGTTCGCTCATGCCGATGCAGAACAGCGCTTCGCCCTTGCAGATGCGGGGGAGGTAGAATTGACGCTGTTCCTCCGTGCCGAAGTGGCGGATCAAGGGGCCGCTCTGACGGTCGGCGATCCAGTGGGCGGCGACGGGGGCACCGGCGGACAGCAGTTCTTCCACCACCACGAAGCGGGTGAAGGGGCTGCGGTCGGCACCGCCGTAGCTTTGCGGGATCGACAGGCCGAGATAACCCGCCTGTCCCAGCTTGCGGCTGAAGGATGCGTCGAAGCCCACCCAGGAACGGGCACGGCGGTGGACCGGGAGTTCGGCGATGGCTTCGGCTATCAACGCGCGGAGGGCTGGGCGGATCGCCTCATCCTCCGGCGGCAGGGCGGAAAGGGTCAGTGTTTCGAACAAGCCGGCCTCGTCTAAACCATGAATGAAGTAGGGGACTGATCGCGTTTGTTGGGGCGAGTGTCCAATATCGATTATCCGTAAATCGATATTTATTGACTATCGGAAGCGATAGCGGCGAAGTTTCGGGCGAGTGGACTGGCGCGATCGCGGGGGAGGGCTACGCCAGTGTGCACGGGCACTTGGCTGGCGAGGCGGACGAGGCGGACGCCCTGCGGCACGGACCCCGCCGCGCGCGAGGGGACGAGCGCGACGCCGAGGCCGGAGCGCACCAGGGCGAGGACGGCGCTCAATTGCGCGGCCTCCTGCGCGACGATGGGCATGAACCCGGCCTTCTGGCAGGCGGTGAGGGTGATGGAATGAAGCACGCTGATGCGGCTTTGCAGGATGAAAGGCTGCTGCGCCAGGGCGCTGAGTTCGACGCTGTCGGCGCTGGCGAACGGGCTGCCGACGGGAATCGCGGCGTGCAGTTCGTCCGGGTCGATCACGCGTGTATCGACCGCCGCGATGTGAAGCAGGGGGAGGCGTATCAGGCCGACATCCAGTTCCGTCGCGGCGAGTTTTCGCGCGATTTCGGCGCTGGTCGCTTCTTCAAGGACCAGTTCCACCGCAGGATAGCGGCGGCGATATTCGGTAATGAGGCGCGGCAGCAGTTCGAAGGTCGCCGAACCGACAAAGCCGACGCGCAGCCTGCCCCGTTCTCCCACCGCGCCTTCGCGCACCGCTTCGCGAAAACGGTCGGCCTGCGCCAGCGTGGCCCGTGCGATTTCCAGCGAGCTGCGTCCCGCTGGCGTCAGCGTCACCCCCCTGGACCCACGGTCGAACAGCGTCGCGCCCAGTTCCGCCTCCAGCTTGCGGATGGCGACGGTCAGTGGCGGCTGCGAGATGTTGAGCCGTTCGGCGGCACGGTGAAAATTGCCGGTTTCCGCAAGAGTGACGAAATAACGCAGTTGGCGCAGTTCCACGATAGCCCCTGTGTATCGGTAAAGCAGAAATCAATATTAGCGCCAAAAGGTGCCAGCGCCTAGCGTGCCCGCAAACCCCCGCCCTGATTTTCAGGCCCAATTTTCAGGAGAGCCGACTTTGGACCCGTTTCTGCTCGTCGAACGCGATGGCCCCGTCGTCATTGCCCGCTTCAACCGTCCCGACGAACGCAACACCATCACCGAAGTCGCTCACAGCGAGGAAATCGTCGATTTCTGCCGCCAGATGGTGCGCGACACGTCGGTGCGCGCAATCGTCCTGACCGGCAACGGCAAGGCATTCAGCGCGGGCGGCAACGTCAAGCATATGGCCGAGCGGAGCGGCATGTTCGGCGGCACGCCTTATGAGATCCGCAATGCCTATCGCACCAGCGTGCAGATGATCGGCCCGGCGATCCATGAACTGGAAGTGCCCATCATCGCTGCCATCAACGGCCCGGCAATCGGCCTGGGGCTGGACATCAGCTGCATGTGCGACATCCGCCTGATGGCCGATACGGCGGTGGTCGCGGAAAGCTATGTGAAGCTGGGCATCATTCCGGGCGGCGGCGGCGGATGGCTGTTGCCGCGCCTGATCGGGCCGCAGCGCGCCAACATCATGACGCTGACCGGCGATGCTATCAACGCCCAGACCGCACTGGAATATGGGCTGGTGGCCGAGGTGCTGCCCGCCGACAAGCTGATGGACCGGGCGCTGGAGCTGGCAGGCAAGATCGCCGCCAATCCGGGCCATTCCACCCGCATGGCCAAGCGGCTGATGCGCGAAGGGGCGGACATGAAGCTGCCCACGCTGCTGGAAATGGCGGCGAGCTATCAGTCGATGGCCCATTATACGCAAGATCATCATGAAGCGATTGCCGCCTTCCTTGGCAAGCGCGCGCCGGAGTATAAGGACAAGTGAGCGACAGTTCGAACGCGAAGTCGACCGGGCCCCTCGCCGGGATGAAGGTGCTGGACCTGTCCCGTGTGCTGGCGGGGCCATGGTCCACGCAGATATTGGGCGATCTGGGCGCGGACGTCATCAAGATCGAACAGCCCGGCCAGGGTGACGACACGCGCCGCTGGGGGCCTCCCTTCCTGGAGGACGGGTCCAAGGACGCGGCCTATTATCTGTGCGCCAACCGCAACAAGAAATCCGCCGCCATCAACCTAGCCGATCCACGCGGTGCGGAGCTGATCCGCAGGATCGCGGCGGACGTGGACATCGTGGTCGAGAATTTCCGGGTCGGCGGGCTGGTTAAATATGGGCTGGATTATGCGTCGCTGTCGGCGATCAATCCGAAGATCATCTATTGTTCGATCACCGGTTTCGGCCAGGACGGCCCCTATAAGGATCGCGGCGGATACGACTTCCTGATCCAGGGGATGAGCGGCCTGATGTCGATCACCGGCCGCCCGGATGACGAAGCAGGCGGCGGACCGATGAAGGTCGGCATTCCGATCAGCGATCTGGTGACGGGGCTATATTCGACCATCTCCATCCTGGCCGCTCTGGCCCATCGGGACCGCACCGGCGAGGGTCAGCATATCGACATGGCGCTGCTGGACACGCAGGTGTCGCTGCTCGCCAACCAGGCCAGCAATTATATGAATGGCGGCATGATCCCGCGCCGGTTGGGCAATGAACATCCCAATACCGT
Organism: uncultured Sphingobium sp.; assembly: GCA_965653535.1. GTDB lineage: Bacteria > Pseudomonadota > Alphaproteobacteria > Sphingomonadales > Sphingomonadaceae > Sphingobium. The sequence goes on along the minus strand of CBFHAG010000008.1, from coordinate 14,101 downwards.
TCCCTATCAGGATTTTTCCTGTTCCGACGGCGACATATTGGTGGCGCTGGGCAACGACCGGCAGTTCCGCAGCTTTTGCGAGCTGATCGGGCGGCCCGACCTGCCGGACGATCCGCGATTCAAGGATAATGGCGGGCGGTCGCCCAACCGCCACGCCTTGCAGGACGAAATGCGCCCGGCCATCGCCAAGTGGAAGTCGGACGACCTGATCGCCGCGATGGAGGCCGCCAAATTGCCGGGCGGGCGCGTGAACGACATTCCCCATATTTTGGCCGACCCGCAAATCGAAGCGCGCGGCGTGATCCGCGAAATGGTGCGGTCCGACGGGACCGTAGTGAAAGTGCTGGGTTATCCGGGGAAATTTTCCAAGACCCCTGCCGATTATCGCCATGCCCCGCCCCGTTCGGGTGAGGACACGCGTTCGGTGTTGAGCCAGGTGCTGGGTGTTGGCGAGGCTGATCTGGCTGCGTTGATCGAAGCGGGGGTCGTCGCGGAAAAGCTGCATTGAGGATTTCGCGCAGAGGCGCGGAGAGGTGAGGTGATCGGATTATTCCCCTCCCGCAAGCGTTCAAACGAGGCACGTGACTCGTTTGAAGGGTTAGGGGTGGGCGCGAGCGGAGCGAGCTTCTGGGGCTGACCTTGGGCATTGCGCAGATGTTGCGCTGACCCACCCCCCGCCCCCCTCCCGCTTGCGGGAGGGGGAGTGGCGTGACCGGTTTTAGGATTTGAGAGGAAAAAAATATGACCACGAAGATCGGCTTTATCGGCCTGGGTGCAATGGGCCTGCCCATGTCGTCCAACCTGCAGCGCAAAGGCTTTGCCGTCACCGTTTTCGACATTGACGACGCAAAGATGAGCGCCGTCGCTGAATTGGGCGCGGCGAAGGCGGCGAGCATCGCCGAGGCGAGCCGGGGACAGGATATCGTCGTCACCGTGCTGCCCGCGACGCAGCATGTGGAAGCCGTGGTGCTGGGCGAGGATGGCGTGTTGGCCAATATCGATGCGGGCGGGCTGATCATGGACCTGTCCACCATCGATGCGAAGGGCACCGACCGGGTCGCCGCAGCCTGCGCGGACAAGGGGATCGGCTTTGTCGATGCGCCGATCGGGCGTCTGGCGATGCATGCCGAACGCGGGGAATCGCTGTTCATGGTCGGCGCGGAAGATGCGGACTTCGCACGGGTCGAACCGGCGCTGAACGCAATGGGCACTGATATCTTCCGCTGCGGCAAGCCCGGCATGGGCAGCCGCATGAAGGTGATCAACAATTTCATGCTGCTGTCGACGGCGCAGATCGTGGCGGAATCGCTGGCGCTGGGCACGAAGCTGGGGCTGGACATCCAGACCATCCATGACGTGACCGGCGCCACCACCGCGCGCAACGGCCAGTTCCATGTGCTGATGGTCAACAAGGCGCTGAAAGGCGATATCGAACCGGGCTTTACCATCGACCTGGCGTTCAAGGACATGACCCTGGCGATGAATGCGGCAGCGGAAAACCGCGTCGGCCTGCCCGTGGGCGCAGCGGCCCATGCCGCGTTCGGCGGCGCGCGCGCGACCGGCTATGCGTCAAAGGATTATAGCGCGCTGCTGAACCATGCGTGCGACAATGCGGGAGTTGAAACGCCCAAAATGGGGTGAAGGAAGCAGGAACCGATTTAGCACCGACTTTGGTTTGCGGAAAATCGGTTCCCACTTGCCGGCGCAATGCTGTAAGCGGCCCGCAGCCTTCCTTCAGCGGTGACGATCTTTCCATGGCAATGACGATATTGGGCGCGCTGGTGCCTGTCTTCGGTCTGATCCTGCTCGGCTATGGCTGCGGCCGCACCAATTTGCTGGGCGACCGCGCGTTTGAAGTGCTGAATCGCTTTGTGATCGGCATCACCCTGCCGGTGCTGACTTTTCGATCGATTGCGCAGATGGACCCGGACGACCTGGCCGCGCCGTCGATGTTCATTGCCGTGACCGGCGGCGCGCTGGTGACCTATGCGATCGGTTTCGGGATCGAAAAATGGCTGGGCCGGACGAGCAGCGAAGCCAATATCGCGGGGCTGTGCAGCTGTTTCAGCAATACCGGCTTCATCGGTCTGCCCGTTGCGCTGCTGACATTCGGCAGGGGGGCAGTCGGGCCGGTGGCGGTCGCCATGCTGATCTATTCCGCCGTCATCTTCACCATCAGCATGGTGGTGAGCGAAATGGCGTCCAATCACGGCCATCGCACGATGAAGGGGTTAAGGCTGGCGGCGCGCGCGGTGTCGCGCAACGCGCTGATCCTGATGGCGGTGCTGGGCGTGCTGTGGTCGATCCTGCGACTGCCGTTGGGTGGGCCGCTGGACGTGCTGCTGGAGACGCTGGCGCAGGCGACCGCGCCGTGCGCGCTGACGGCGATCGGCATTTTCATCGCCCTGCCCCGCGAAGACGCCGCGCCGGCCCCGATCGGGCGGTCGCTGGTGCTGAAGCTGGGGGTGCATCCGATGATCACCGCCGGGTTCGTGATGATGCTGCCGCCCATGCCGCCGCTCTGGGCCAAGACCGCGATCCTGATGGCGGCGATGCCGTGCGGCGCGTCCAGTTTCGTGCTGGCGGGCAAGGCCGGGCGGTGGGCGATGGAGTTGAGCGCATGGGCCGTGACGTTGACCACGACCCTGGCTTCGGGGTCGCTGATCGCCGTGCTGTGGTGGCTGGGGAGTTAGAGGGGACTGTGGTTCACTGGAATGCCCGTTCGGGCTGTTTGAGGTCCCTTTCTTTTCTTCGGACGCTGGGAGCCTGAAGAAGTAGAGCCCTTCGACAAGCTCAGGGCGAACGGAGGAGAGGGTTTTCAGTTTAACGATTTTTGCGGAGCTTTAGCTATCGGCGCAGGTTCTATCGACCTTTGGTCCCGACGTAATCTTGGCGATGGTCGGGTCATATTTCAGATTATGGACCGATATCGACGTTTCCACGCGGCGCACGCCGGGCAAGCTGCGGATCTGGTCGATGACGATTTCGTTCAACTGTTCGATATTGGTGAACAGGCCCATGGCGAGCAGGCTGAACCGGCCCAGCATCAACACCACGCAGTTGATTTCGGGGATCTGCCGGATCGTTTCCGCCAGGTCCGACACGCAGGACGGATCGGCGTCGATGCCAAGCATGCACAGGTTGGGCGACCCCGCCATGCGGAAGTCCTTGACCACGGTGAACTGGATCAACCCTTCATTCTGCAACCGCTTGATCCGAGTGCGGATCGTCCCTTCGGTCACGCCCAGTTCGGCGGCGATGGCGCGGTTGGAAATGCGCGCATCGCGGCCCAGTTTTTCGACGATCTTGCGATCCAGCGCGTCCAGGCGCTGCCAGCTTCCCCCGCTCACAGCGGCGCCACGTTGAATTCATATTTGACGATGTCGACGGCGATCCCGGATTCCAGATGCGCGACCCCCTCGATCCCGGCGATATGATCGTAGAGGAAGTTCTGGATTTCCGAAAAGTCGTGCAGGGCGACCATCAGTTCCAGGTCATTGGCCCCGTTCATGATGTTGACGCTCAACACTTCGGGAAAGGCGGCAAGATCGCGCCCCACATCCTGCGCGCTGCGACCCCATATCTTGACGCCCACGGCGATGATGATGTTGTAGCCCAACGCGGTGAAATCGGTGACGGCGACGACCCGCATGGCGCGGCTGTCTTCCAGTTTTTGCAGGCGAGCGGAAACGGTGGCCGCGGTGACGGACAATTGTTTGGCGACGTCCTGGTTGGTGGCGCGCCCGTTGGTCCGTAGAATTTCAATGATGCTCGTGTCCAGAGCATCCAGCGGTGGCGGCGTCATCGTCCGCCCGCTTCGTATCTGCATTCTTGCCCACCTCTCAATTTCGCGGGACCATAGCGCGCCGAATCAACGAGCGCCAGATGTCATGATTGCGCCCCGACAAGGGTGAGTCCGGGGCGCAATCATCGCACCGTCGGGCGTCGGTTAGCGACTATTCAGCACAATCCTCTTCCCTTTCGCTGTCGCAATGCGTAACGGATAGGGAGGCCAGCGATGCACCAAACATCGCCCGCGCGGCCCCGTGCCCGCCCTAAAGCGAGACCGTTCCCACGGAAGGGTCGACCTATCCATTCAGGAGAATGCCATGCTTTCGAAAGTGACGCTCGCCAACACCGACCTGCAGGTCAGCCAGCTGTGCTACGGCACCAACATGCTGGGCTGGAACCTGGACCAGGACCGGTCCAACGCCATCCTGGACAAGTTCGCCGCGCTGGGTGGCAACTTCGTCGATTCCGCCCGGTCCTATGGCGACTGGATGCCCGACGCTCCCAAGGGCGCGAGCGAGCGCGCGATCGGCGGGTGGCTGAAGACGCAGAAGCGCGACGATGTCGTCGTCGCCACCAAGGGCGGCTTTTTCGACATGCGCGTCGGCGACTATCGCAACCGCGTGAACCCCACCGACATCGCCAGCGACCTAAATGAAAGCCTGGACCATCTGGGCGTCGACACGATCGACCTCTACTGGCTGCACATGGATAACGCGGAAACGCCGGTCGCCGAACTGATCGATTTCCTGAACGAGCAGAAGATGGCGGGCAAGATCCGCTGGTTCGGCGCGTCCAACTGGACCGCCGACCGCGTGCTGGAAGCCAATGCCTATGCCAAGGCGAACGGCAAGACCGGCTTTGCCGCGGTCGAGCCTTTCTGGGGCCTGGCCAAGCCGAACGAAGGCAATGCGATGCAGCAGGGTTACCAGCTGTATTTCGAGGATCATGGCAGCGCGCTGAAGGATGCGGGCGTCGCCATCATCCCCTATTGCGCGCAGAGCCGTGGCTATTTCAGCATGCTGGAAAAGGGCGAAGTCGCCGAAGCGCTGACGGGCTTTTACGACAATCCGGCGAACGAGGGCCGCTTTGAAGCTGCCAAGACGGTGGCCCAGCGCCACGGCGTCACCGTTGCGGAAGTCGTGCTGGCCTATCTGATCAACCAGCCGGGTCAGGTGATCCCGATCTTTGGCGCGTCCAGCCCCGCGCGTATCGAGGAAAGCGTGAAGGCCGCGAGCCTGAAGCTGTCGGCGGACGAACTGGCTGAACTGCGGGCTGAATAAGGACAAGATGGCCGGGGCGGATTTTGCTGCCCCGGCTGCTCTTGAACGACCAACTTGGGTGGTTTGCGGATGGTCGGCTTTGAAGCTTGACTGTGGCGATAGCCGACCAAAAATGGCTAAGGCCTAGCTAACGACGGATGATACCGCGAGCCGATCAAGTTCGGATGGAGACGGAACCCGACCGAGTTCAACACATTTTGCAATAAGCCCAATCAATATGCGTCCGGCGGTTCGATAGCCTTCTTCTAGCTTTGCTTTCTTCAGCCCGCCGCCATGCACTGCGCGCGACCGAACGGCATAAGCCTTTCTTACCTCGTTGAAATACTCAACCTTCTCGTCTGGCGAGCCATCCAACAAGAGTGCGGCGTAGAGTGCCAATCGGCGGCTTAACTCCGCGTCAGCCGAAAGCAGCCCTTCGATGCCCGCCCACAGCAGCATGATACGGATATCGTGTTCGGGGAGGAGGTGGGCGTTGCCGTAAGATCGTATTGCTGCGCTGAATTCCGGCACTTGGACCAATTCTTGGAAGGTTTCCGCATATCGGCGTGCCCAATCTAACTGGGCAGAAGTTGCAGCGTGAATATTATCCAAAGGGCGAACAAAGGCTGAGGGACTGGCTGCCGAAAACAACGGCGCACCACCATCGCAGATCGAATATAGAGAGAAGCAGGGCGCCCGGCACGCGATACTCAAAAGATGAAAGAGCCAAAGCGCATTCCAAGCCTTGATGATTAGGCTTTTCCCACCTTCCTCATGCTCAATGCGCAACGCGAAGGTTGCTATCTCGCTCCCTTGTAGAGCAGCGGCGTAATCCCTGAAATCGCGGCAGCCAGCTGCTGCCGCATCAAGCTCAAACTTTGGGATATCTGACGAAACGAATATCCCAGGACTCAATTCAGCATCTGCCGTAATCGTCAATCCGTGTCCAAGGATGACAATTGACTTGCTATCAGGATTCGCTGCTACACCCACCATGTCAGATGGTTAGCCTAACTCAGGGGCGTCCGCTATCAGGTACGCCTCACCGCACGGCTACGGCCAGTTTTGGTCGCGCGCGTTCAGTCAGCTTTGCCGTCTGAGGCTGCCCTGGATTGAAGGACTATCGTGCTCCTGCGCAGGCAGGAGCCCAGTTCATACGGCGGGACTGGGCTCCTGCCTGCGCAGGAGCACGTAATCCTCTATGACCAACAATGGTCGATTTCGCTCGCTCAGTAAAATGCCTTAATCGCCGTGCAATGCGCGGCGTAGGGCGGCGGTCATGTCGTGTTGCATGCGTGTGGACACGGGCGCGTTGGCCATTACGTCGAAGCCGTGATAGGCACCCGGATAGACGTGCAATTCGGTCGGCACCTTGGCCTCGATCAGGCGGCGCGCATAGTCCAGATCTTCCGCCAGAAAGAGGTCCAGCGCACCGACGGTGATGAAGGCGGGCGGCAATCCTGACAGGTCCGCAGCCCGCGCGGGCACGGCATAGGGTGGCACATCGGCCCCGCCCGGTTCCTGTCCCAGCAGGCAGCGCCAGCCAAAGCTGTTGGCCTGCGGCGTCCACACGAACGCGCCCAGATGATCCGGCTGGGGCGTGACGCAGGTGCGGTCGTCCAGCATGGGATAGGTCAGATTTTGATGCACGATAGCGGGACCGCCCCGGTCACGGGCCATCAGCGTCAGCGCGGCGGCAAGCCCGCCGCCCGCGCTCTGGCCCGCCACCGCGATCCGGCTGGGGTCGATGCCCAGTTGCGCCGACCGTTCGACAAGCCAGAGCAACGCGGCGTAGCAATCCTCTACTGATCCGGGCGCGGGTGTTTCGGGGGCCAGCCTGTAGTCCACGGATACGATCACCGCCCCCACGGACGCCGCCAGTGTCATCATCATGCCATGGCCGGTGCTTACCGATCCGACGATATAGCCGCCGCCATGGATTTGCAGGATGGCGGGCCACGGCCCCGTGCCTTCGGGCGTGTAGATGCGAACGGGAACGGCGTGCCCGTCCGGCGCGGGCACATGTTCATCCCGGCACAGGACACCGGTGCCCACAGGTTCAGGCATGGCCACGGATGCCTGTTCCATCCCTTCCCGAATGGCGGGCAGATACGCCTCATCCAGGTCGAGGGACGGCATCAGATCAAGGCCGGGCAGCAGCGCCGGATCGACTAAATCACGCATCGATTTTCCTCCCCTTCCCGATCAGTAACGCAGGCCGATCGCGCCGTCATGATAGATGGATGCGCCGGTTACGAAGCGCGCTTCCTCCGACGCCAGATAGACAAAGGCGTGGGCGGTATCTTCCGGGTCGCTGGAGATGCCGAGCGGACCCATGCCCGCGATGCTGGCTTCCGCCGCCTCGACATTGTCATAAGCGCCCAGCTTTACATAGTCGGCCAGGCCTTCGCGGATCAGCGGCGTCATGGTGAGGCCGGGATGGACCGAATTGACGCGGACCTTGGCAGGGCCAAATTCGAGCGCGGCGCACATGGTGAGCATCCGGCCCGCCGCCTTGGACGCGTGATAGCCGATATTATGAGCGTTCGGCATGTAGGATGCCATCGACAGATTGTTGATGATGGTGCCGCCGCCGGGGAAACGATGCACGCTGTCCTTGAGCGCGGGCAGGCATGCCTTCATGCCAAGGAACAGGGCGTCGTGATTGACGGCCATCACCTTGCGCAAATCCTCCAGCGAGCAATGTTCGATGCCTGCATGGATGGCGATGCCCGCATTATTGACCAATATGTCGATGCCGCCGAACGCGGCCTGCGTTTCCTGTGCGACGCGCGCCCAGTCGGCTTCGCTGGTGACGTCGTGCAGCAAGTAGCGGAAGGCGTCGGCGGGACCCGCTTTTGCCATGCGGGCGACGATGGCGTCTTTTTCCTCTTCACGGAAATCCGTCGCGACGACGCGCGCGCCTTCACGAAGATAGGATTCACAGATGGCGACGCCGATATTCCCTTCCCGGCCCGCGCCGGTGACTATCGCTACCTTGCCTTCGAGCCGTCCTGCCATTTCACTCTCTCCTGTCGATATTTTGTTAGACTGTATTCTTATGTCATTTCGTGTTCCTGCGAAGGCAGGAATCCAGTGGGAACGGTGGGACTGGGTTCCTGCCTTCGCAGGAACACGCTGGTATGATTGTTCTTATCAGGAGCGATAGGCGAGTGTCGCGTCGATGGCGGCGCGTGCCCGCTCCAGTGATGAGACGCCCGCTTCGAGTGCCGACTGCTGTGGCACTTCGACGCTGATCGGGACGTCGGGGTTCAGGGCGGCGAGGAAGGCGGGGATGTCGAACGCGCCTTTGCCGGGCAGCAGCCGTTGAATGCCCGCTTCCCATTCGATCTGGTCGGCGGGCATGTCCGCCGGTCCATCGGCGATCTGGCCGATGCGAACGCGCGGATCGGACAGCAGCGGCAGGCTCTGGTCCCATTCCCCGCCGCGCACGATGTGGAGCAGGTCGGCGGTGACGCCGATATTAGCGCGACCGGTGCGGTCGATTTCGGCCAGTGCCTCCGCCAGGGTGCGGACCTGGGCAGGCGGGTAGAATTCGATGGCGAGGCCGATGCCGAAGGACGCGGCGAGATCGGCCAGTTCGGCGAGCTTTTCAGTGCGGCGTGCCGGATCACGATCATAGCAGAGGACATTTGCGAGCGGCGCGCCAAGGTCCGCGCCAGCTTCCAGCGCGGCGGCGAAGTCGGCGACCACGGTGCGGCCTGCCATGGTGAAGGGGTAGATGAGATCGACGGTGATGCCTGTGTCCGCAAGGACTTCGCGGGTGGCGCGGCGGGCGGCGGCATCGCGGATCAGGTCATATTCCGGCATGGCCGGAAGGACCTCCATCGAATGGAGGAAGGGGCAGATGCCCGAACAGCCAGTCGCCGCCGCCAATTGGGCAAGCTGCGCGGGGGTGGTGTCGGTTACGGTGATATGATCGAGCGACAGACGCGGCTTGGCGGTCACGCTTCCTCCCACTTATGTCGGTGCGAATGGTCGGGCGCGGTCCTGTGCGGTCGCGCCCGACCTTGAGGCAATGTGTCAGGCGGCGGCTTCGCGCGCCTTCACCATGTCGAGTGCGACGTCGACGATCATGTCTTCCTGACCGCCGACCATCTTGCGACGGCCCAGTTCAACCAGGATGGTGCGGGTGTCGAGACCGTAGGTTTCCGCCGCCTTTTCCGCGTGACGCAGGAAGGAGGAGTAGACCCCGGCATAGCCGAGCGCGAGGGTTTCGCGATCGACGCGGACCGGGCGGTCCTGCAACGGACGGACGAGGTCCTCCGCCGCGTCCATCAGCGCATTGACGTCGCAGCCATGGTTCCAGCCCTTGCGGTCGGCGGCGGCGATGAACACTTCGAGCGGCGCATTGCCAGCGCCCGCGCCCATGCCGGTGAGCGAGGCGTCGATACGCACTGCGCCGCACTGTGCCGCGACGATGGAGTTCGCGACGCCGAGCGAGAGGTTGTGGTGGGCGTGGATGCCGCGCTGGGTTTCAGGCTTCAGCACGCGGTCATAGGCTTCCAGGCGAGACTTAACCCCGTCCATGTCGAGCGCGCCGCCGCTGTCGGTCACATAGACGCACTCCGCGCCATAGCTTTCCATAAGCACCGCCTGTTCGGCGAGCTTTTCAGCGTCGATCATGTGGCTCATCATCAGGAAGCCGGACACGTCCATGCCCAGGTCGCGGGCGATGCCGATATGCTGTTTCGAAACGTCTGCTTCGGTGCAATGGGTGGCGACGCGGACCGAACGCACGCCAATGTCATAGGCGCGGCGCAGTTCATCGACCGTGCCCACGCCGGGCAGGATCAGGGTGGTGAGGACCGATTTGGTCAGGACCGAAGCGACGGCTTCCAGCCATTCCCAGTCCGTATGCGCGCCGAAGCCATAATTGAAGCTGGCACCGTTGAGGCCGTCGCCATGCGCGACTTCGATCGCGTCCACGCCCGCGTCGTCCAGCGCCTTGGCGATCGATTTCACATGGTCGATGCCATACATGTGGCGGATGGCGTGCATGCCGTCGCGCAGGGTGACGTCCTGCATGTAAAGCTTGTGGCCGGCTTCCACGTTAAATTTGGCGCTGCTCATGCTGCCACCTTCTTTCCTTCGAGAATGCGCTGCGCCAGCAGCTCGCCAGTCGCCTTGGCAGCGGCGGTCATGATGTCGAGATTGCCCGAATAGCTGGGCAGGTAATCGCCAGCGCCTTCCACTTCGAGCAGGACCATCGTCTTGATGCCGGTGAACTGGCCACGGCCGGGGATGGTCAGCTTGTTATTGTCGCCGAAGCGTTCGAACTGCACTTCCTGCTTCAGGCGGTAGCCGGGGACATAGGCCTGCACCTTCTTCACCATCGCTTCGACCGAGGCGCGGATGGTTTCTTCGTCAGCGCCCTCCGACAAAGTGAAGACGGTGTCGCGCATGATCATCGGCGGTTCGGCGGGGTTGAGGATGATGATCGCCTTGCCCTGCGCCGCGCCGCCGACCTTTTCGATCGCGCCTGCGGTGGTGCGGGTGAACTCGTCGATGTTCGCGCGGGTGCCGGGGCCTGCCGAGCGCGATGAAACCGACGCCACGATTTCGGCATAGTGGACGGTCGCGACCTGGGACACGGCGGCGACCATCGGGATCGTTGCCTGGCCGCCGCATGTCACCATGTTGACGTTACCGGCGTCGAGATTGGCTTCGCCATTGACGGTGGGGATGGTGTAGGGGCCGATGGCGGCGGGGGTGAGATCCACCACCTGCTTGCCGTCCGCGCGCAGGGCGGCGTCATGGACCTTGTGCGCATAGGCCGACGTCGCGTCGAACACGATGCCGATGTCCTTATATTCCGGCATGGCGCGCAGGCCTTCCAGCCCTTCATGCGTGGTGGCGACGCCGCGTTCGCGCGCCATGGCTAGGCCTTCCGACGCTTCGTCGATGCCGACCACGACCGCCAGTTCCATATTCTGCGGATATTTGACCATCTTCACCATCAGGTCGGTGCCGATATTGCCCGATCCGATGATCGCTGCCTTGACCTTGCCAGTCATGAATTACTCCCAAAGCATCGCAATCCGCGACGCGTAAACAAAAATCAGACGAAACGCGCGGTGCAGGCACCAACGCCGTGCAGCTGCATTTCAAATACATCACCAGCGCGCGCCGGTTCAAGCGGCACCAGACTGCCTGACAATATCACATCGCCAGCGTCCAGGGTAACGCCATAAGCGCCCAGCGTGTTGGCGAGCCATGCCACCGCTTCGGCGGGCGAACCCTGCACCGCGTGGCCATAGCCTTCCGACAGGGGCTGGCCGTTCTTGGTCACGGTGACGTGCAGGTTGGGCAGGTCGTGGGCACGCGGATCGGCCCGCGCTTCGCCCAGCACATAGACGCCGCAGGACGCGTTGTCGGCGACGGTGTCGACGATGCCGATCTTCCAGTCCTGGATGCGGCTGTCGACGATTTCGAAACAGGGGACGATCGCTTGCGTGGCGGCGATGACCTGATCGGCGGTGACGCCCGGCCCTTTCAGCTGATCCTTGAGGATGAAGCCGATCTCTGCCTCTGCGCGGGGCTGGATCAGGCCGTTGGCCGCGACATCGATGTCGCCTTCCACGAACATGCGGTCAGTCAGGAAACCGAAGTCAGGCTGATGCACGCCCAGCATGTCCTGCACCGCCTTCGACGTGACGCCGATCTTCTTGCCGATCACGCGTTCGCCATCCGCCTTGCGCTTTTCCAGCGCGCCCAGCGAAATGGCATAGGCGTCGTCGATGGTGAGGTGGGGGTGACGGGCGATGAGCGGTTCGACCGTGCGCCCATCCCGCAGCGCCTGATAAAGCTCCTGCGCGAGGCCGTCGTTCAGGCTCTGGTCAACGGTATCGGTCACAAATAGGCTCCGTCCTGGTAGATCAGCGGCTCGACCGCATCCGACAGTCGCACCGCGTTGACGCGGGCGACGACGATGCTGTGCGATCCATAGGGCATGATGCTGTCGATGGTGCAAGCCAGATTGGCCTGTGCATCCTCCAGCATGGGAAGCCCCTGCGCGTCATCGGTCCACTGCCCGACGCCGAACCGTTCTTCCCGCGCGACCGCGCCGCCGAACGCCGACGACACATCGCGTTGATGCCGCGACAGCAGGTTGACGCTGATCGTGCAGCCCGGCGAAAGGCAGGCGTGCAGCCCCGCCGTCTGGTTGACGCAGACGAGCACGGCAGGCGGGTCCATCGTCAACGAGGTGATGGACGTCGCAGCCATGCCGACGGGCGCGTCGGCACCCTGCCCCACGACGATGGCGACGCCCGACGCCAGCCGGCGCATCGCCCCACGGAAACCGGCGGCGACATCCGCCGGATCGGCCATGACCTGCGGCGCACTAGCCATTCAGGAAGGCCAGCGAATAGCTGTTGAATTCCTGGGCGCGCTCTACCTGGACCCAATGCCCGACCTTGTTGAAGGTCACGCAACGCACATCCTCGCACGATTCCAGGATGAGGTTGATGCCTTCCAGCGGCATGAACCGTTCATTATAGCCCCAGAACAGCAGGATCGGCATTTTGAGTTCATGCAGGCGCGACGACAGGTCGGGCGTGCGCATCCGCATGATCACGTCCTTGGGCTGGGTCCGGGCGACGGCGAAGCGTTCCTTGACCAGCGCGTCGGTGACGTGAACCGGATCATAGACCAGGTTGGTGATGAGGCGGCGCTGCTCATCCTCGTTAAAGTCGGGGCCGCCGAACGAGCTGACCATGCTGGCGATGCCCGGCATCTTGAAATAGTCTTCGCGCGGGTGGATGCAGCCCGGCGCCATCAGGATCAGGCGGTCGATGAATTCCGGGTGATCGAGCGCCATCTGAAGGGCGATGCCGCCGCCCAGCGAGTTGCCGACCAACGTCGCCTTTTCAACGCCGTGCGCCTGCAACGCTTCGTGCAGCGTGCTGGTGAACAGGTCGAGCGTATAGTCGATGTCCTCAGGCTTGGACGATGCGCCATAGCCGATCAGGTCGGGCAGGATGACCCGATAGCCCGCGTCGGCGAAAACCTGCGCGTTCTGGCGGAAGTTTGACGCGCCCGAAGCGCCGGGGCCGCTGCCGTGAATGAACACGATAACGGGGCCCTGGCCCAGTTCCGCGACCGAGATATCATATCCGCCCGAGACGCTATACGTCCTGCGGGAGAGTTCGCTAGCCATGCGCAAGCCCCTTAGATGAAGGTGAAGGCGGGCGCTTCGCCCTGCATCGTGCCCAGCACATCGCTGTTGCGATTACCCGGATCGTTGGCGACATGCGCGCGGGCGGCATGCAGGTCGAGCCAGGGCTGGAGGATCGGGCTGGACATATAGACCGCCCGGCCGCCCAGCAGCTTCACAATGTCGTCGATCAGGTCCGCCATCCGGCGGACGACGTTGGACGACTGGTAGGCGAACATGGCGCGGCGCTCCATCGGCACCGGTTCATTCCGTTCGGCATAGTCAAGCAATTCGTTGAAGGTGACGCGGTGCGTCAGCTCCATCTCGTTGACTTCGGCGATGGCGCGGGCGAGTGCGGCGTGGAGCACCGGATCAGCCTTCGCCGCCTTGCCGGTGTTGCTGGACACGCGGCTGTTCATGATGTCGATGCCCGCCTGGATCGCGGCGCGCGCGCCACCGAATGCCGCGGTCGATACTGAACGGACGAACAATTGCGCCCAGGGGATGCGGTAAAGCGGCGCGGTGTTGATTTCCTGGCCCGGATTCTTGCAGGCGAAACCGTCGCTCGCCTTATGCGTGCGATATTCGGGAACGAAGACGCGATCGACGACAATGTCGAAACTGCCCGTGCCCTGCAGGCCGAACGTGTCCCAGGTGCCTTCGATCACCTGATAGTCGGGACGCGGCAACAGGAAGGTGCGCATGTCGGGCGGGCCGCCGTTGGTGTCGAAGTTGATCGCGCCCAGCAGGACCCAGCCGCAATGCGTCGAACCGGAGGAAAAGCCCCAGCGGCCCGACAAATAGAAGCCACCTTCCGCCTTTTCCACCTTGCCGACCGGCTGATAGGTGGACGAAACCAGCATGTCGGGAT
>CBFHAG010000007.1:0-102977 GCA_965653535.1 uncultured Sphingobium sp. | reverse complement strand
AGGACGCGGCCCTCTCACGGCTGAAACACGGGTTCGATTCCCGTAGGGGTCACCAGGCAAGTATCTGATTTTGCTAGGTCTATTCTGAGCCGCTGGGAAAAACCCTCCCGCAATGCGGCGGATTTCCTCGGTAAATCGTGGGAAAATTCAGTTTGGCCTGCCTCCCCGCCACGGGTAGCAGGTCAAGCCTGCCTATATCAGGCCCTTTTCCGAAACACCCGATCAACCTTTTTCGCCTCCCTTCTGGAGTCGGAGCCATCGATCCACCGTGCATAGTGCTTGTGGGTGACGCCGACATTCCGGTGCCCCAGCTGGCGCGCGATATAGGATGGATTGACCCCGCCGATCAGCGCGGCGGTGGCAAACGTCGCCCTCGTGCAATAGGCATTGCGCTTGCGGATCTGCAGCGCCTCGAGCGCGGGTTGGAAATAGACCTTCCGCTGATCCTGGACATCGGGCCATGGTCGGCCGGTGATCGGATTGAGAAAGATCGGCGTGTCCAGCCCATGGCCGAGGCTATGTACCTTCTGCCTTTCCAGCACCGCGATCATCCGATCGCTCAGCAGCACATCTCGAACCTGATATGTCTTGGTCGATTTCAACTCGGCTCGCACCTTGGCGCGCTGGACGCGGACGGACCTTCCGGTCCAATCGACATCGGCCCAGCGCAGCGCAATTTGCTCGCTCGGTCGCATGCCGGTCCCGAAGGCAAACTCATACCAGTTCCAGGCCTGCTCAGGGGCATTGGCATGGAGATGATCCAGGATTGCTTCCATCTCTTCCCGGGTGAACGGATCGGGCAGATGATCCGTGGTTTTCAGGTTGGGAATGGGCGTCATGGGCGAGCGGTCCAGCAAACCGTCCTCTATCGCCGCCCTAAACAATGACCGCAGCGGGATTAGGTCGTTGTTGATCGTCCGCGCCGATACGTCCTCGGCGCGAGTGCAAATCAGTTCACGGATTTCGGAAGGCTTAATATGCGCGAGATGCCGGCTCCCGAAGGCGGGGATCCAGATATGGCGCATCGCCTTCCGGTAACCTTCCATCGTCGCCTTCGCGAGAACCAGTCTGCCCAGCCAAGCTTCAGCGAAGGCCACGAAACTGGACTGCAATGCCACTTGCGATTGCGGGAAGTGCCGTTGGAATTCGAAAATATCGAGATCGATCTCCCGTCGCACGCGACCCATAAGGCGTTCGGCGGCTTTGATGTTGGCCTGCGTCGGCGTGACCCGCAGATTAATCGTGTGCTGAATTCCTTTGTAGGTAAGCCGGACACGAATTGATGTTTTCAAAACTTCCACGCCCGTCCCGGGCCTTCCTCGATTCATTGTATATTCCTGATTGCTTCAGCGCGTAACTGCGCGCATCCGCTCTGCAATGATCGGGTTCACAGAAAGTAAGCCGCACAAGGTCGGACAAAATCACACGCCAAGGACAGTGCCCCCGCTATTCAGTTGCAGCTGGACCGCGATTTCTGAAATGCTATGACCTCGCACAAAACCTGTTATAGAGGCGGCAAGTTGCAGCTGGACCGCGATTTCTGAAATGCTATGACTAGGACAGAAAGCGGGACAGCGTTTTCGCAGTTGCAGCTGGACCGCGATTTCTGAAATGCTATGACCTTTCCGCGCCGGGGATCGGGCAGCACTTGGTTGCAGCTGGACCGCGATTTCTGAAATGCTATGACAGATCGGGTAAGTAGCTATGGATTATGTGGGTTGCAGCTGGACCGCGATTTCTGAAATGCTATGACCAGCCACTCGCACGATACGACCAGATGGCGGTTGCAGCTGGACCGCGATTTCTGAAATGCTATGACTCCGCGTCCGCCGCATCGGAATGCCCCGCGGTTGCAGCTGGACCGCGATTTCTGAAATGCTATGACGCCGAGCAGTTTGGCCCACATCGGCATTTTGTTGCAGCTGGACCGCGATTTCTGAAATGCTATGACCTACAAGATTCCAGATGCAATGCGGGAGAAGTTGCAGCTGGACCGCGATTTCTGAAATGCTATGACGAACGGCGATTCCGCCGCTGCCGTTTCGAGGTTGCAGCTGGACCGCGATTTCTGAAATGCTATGACAAGATTGTTCCCATGGGCGGGCAGCATCTTTGTTGCAGCTGGACCGCGATTTCTGAAATGCTATGACGCTCCTGCGGGACAGCCTGGAGGCATACCAGTTGCAGCTGGACCGCGATTTCTGAAATGCTATGACGGATGGGTGCCTAACCAGTTGAATTGAGACTGGAAAAGCGCCCATCTGTCATAGCAAAAATGCTGCGAATCATCAAAACATGGCGAGCTGATCCGGGTTTTTTCGTTGCCGCTGACGCCGCTGGCTCGAAAAGCGGATGATATTTTCATACTGCTTGTCGGTAAAGTTGAGCACGTGAATCTCCCCGCGTTCGGGCAGATGAGCCTCGATTCGCCGAAGATAAGTCTCATAGTGTTCTTTGCCATTGCAGAACCGAGCATAGATCGAAAATTGGCTCATTTCGAAGCCCTCATCAAGCAGAAACTCACGGAATTTGGTTGCTTCCCGCGCGCGTTCTTTCGTGTCCACGGGCAGGTCGAACATGACGAATATCCACATCAGCCGGTATCCACTCAGGTTCATGCTTCGAGCACCATCGGTTGCCCAAGCGATGCCCAATTCAGTGCGTCGGGCGGGTCGAACAAGGCGAGCGCCGATTTGCGGTCTTCGAAGCTCCGGGCAAGTGATTGGGCTAGACGCTGGGTCGCCACGGATACGGGGGAGACAGCCCCACCCAGCCGCAAGTCGTGGCCGATCAGGCGCGCCAGACGTTGCTTTGCTTCGGACGTCACGGTGTCGATGCCATCGTTGGTCATCCGTCGGACCAACCCATCAACCAGCGGACGAAACGGCTCGACCAAATCGTCAGCCAGCGCGAATCCGTTAAGGCGGTTATGGTGGTGCAGCCCAATGGCCGGGTGCAGCCCCGCTCCGATAATCGACCGTGCGACACAGGATCGCATGACGGTATAGCCGTAGTTCAACAGGGAATTGGCACCATCGGCATCCTGATCGCGGCGGAATTCGCTCCCCATCAACGCGGGCCAGTATTTACGTGCGGCCTGCGCCTCCAGGTTGTCCGGATCACCGGAACGAACGCGCCGCGCCATCAGCAGGAGCGCATTGGCTTCATCTCGACCTTGCGCCGCAAGCAATGATGCCTGCATGGCAATCTTGGCGATGACGATTTTCTGCCAGAGCTGTTTGAAGAGAGGACGCGGAGCCTCCCATTGCGCCCGCATCCTCGCCGCCTGGGCATGATGTCCATCAATCGGTGAGATAATGGCCACTGGCGAATGGTTGGCGGCACACAACACCATGATCGCGCCACGTTCGGCGAGCGCGACGACCAGACTGGTCGTCCAGGTTACGCCATGGGCATGAACGATGATCGCCTGAATATCATCGAGCGCTACCCGCCCCTGTTCCTGGCGATCAAGGCTGACGACAAGAAATCCGCGATAAACGGAAAGATGGAGATCATCCGTGGCAATATCCACAATACGATCCATGGCCAGCCTTTCGGGACTGCAAGCTGGCACATCATGAATAATGACGGGTTAACGCACCTTATTCCCTTGGCCCAGGATCAAAGATACGACCAAGTTCATCGATCCGAACCTGACGAGCTTTCGCCTTTTGCAATCCCCCGGCCGAGGAATAGAAATATTTGAACGGATCGATATCGTTGGACGTTGCATCCCTTGCTTTCAGTGGGCCGGCCTCCTGATGTTCCGCGAAGGTAATCTGACCGCCGCCAGAGAACTTGACCACGCGCATGATCTTGCGATCCTGCCCGTTTGGCTCAACGGCTACCAGGTCGTTCTGCCGCAGGCTGAGCACACGCTTGGCCGCCGGATGCGGACGCCTTTCCGCCCCATCGGACTGGTGCGCCTCAAACATCGAGACAATGCCTGATTGCTGCCTGCCATCCCTATTCTTCCAGCT
The DNA here is from genome assembly GCA_965653535.1 of uncultured Sphingobium sp. GTDB lineage: Bacteria > Pseudomonadota > Alphaproteobacteria > Sphingomonadales > Sphingomonadaceae > Sphingobium. The sequence goes on along the minus strand of CBFHAG010000007.1, from coordinate 98,994 downwards.
TGACGCCCATTTCCCATCCGGCATCCGCCACACGTCGAAGCGGGCGTTCGCATCGCCCTTATACGCCTTGTAGGCGCGACCGGTCGCGTCCCAGATCGGGATCACGCCAAGCGCTTCCCGCACGCGCACATGGCGAATGCCTTTGAACACCGGGTGCGATTTCGAAAACGCAATCAGCGCCTTTTCAAAGTCCCTGCCAGACAGCCCATCGGTTGCCGCCCACAGCGCCCGTTGCAGCGCGGCGTCCGGAATGCGGACAGGATCGGTGATGTCCGCTGGCTTGAGGCTGAGCAAAGGCACGCGGTGGACGACGATCGGCAGGCCGCTGTCGCTGGTCAGGCCGGTCAGCCCATAGGCGGTATCGTTGTGCAACCGCGCGGCGGTAATGTCGCGCTTAGGGTCCAGCTTGCCCTGACGACCATGATCCGCCTTGTGGCTGACCACCACACTGGCCAAAGCGTCACGCAGATTTTCGCGGAAGGTTTCCCAAGGCTTGGGCAGATCGACGAACAGCTTGTCGAGGTTCTGATCCTCTGCACGACCTGCCGCCTTGGCAATCTGATTGAGCATGCCACGATCCGTTGCCGCCACGACGGCCGCGTCGATCGCGTGATGGCGATGATCGAGACGGTTCTTCGGTGCACCGCTGTGCGGATTTTCAACGTAGTTATGATCGGGCAGAAGTTCGTTGAGGCCCCACAACCGCCTTAGCATTGCCGTCATCCGGCCGGGGATCACATACACTCCCTTGACGCCTTCACCGGGCAATCGATCCGAAGGGCGCTCGGGATAAAGGCTCGACAGATAGGTTCGTGCCATCCGCGACAGATATTGCGTATCGGTCAATTGGCGCGCCAGGAAGCCGCCATCCTTCTCGAAGCGCTCCATGGCATCGGGGGCAAAGCGCCATTGCTTCGATTTGTGGAGCCGGGCGATCTGTTCGGCGATGATCGGCCATTTGGGAGTCTCGCCCCATCGCTCCCAAGGGGTCATATTCCCCTTTTCCCTGTTGCAGCTACGATGCGCGATGACCTTGTTCGCAGCGCTGTCATCGAACGAGCGGGAATAGGGAATGATGTGTTCAATCTCGGTTTCATCACTGAACAGTGCAAGCTGGCCGATATGCCGCCCGCAGAATGGGCAGCAACGATCCAGCGGGTTCTCCGGATTGAGGTCTTCCCACAATTTGAGCAGCGCCCGGTTGGAGCCGCTATCACGCTGATCGCTTTCGAGCAGTTTCTTCGAGCGCGCCTCTGCCGCACGGGTATTCGCGCCGATCTTCTTGTTGTGGTCAGTCTTTTCCTTTTCGCTAAGCTTCAGTTCGCGCGCCAGTTCCACGACAATCTCATCGGGGCGGCCATGGACGCGAATGATGGCATTCAGCAGGCGGCGGAGTTGGTTCAGGCCGATGTGGACGGTGGGATTGGTAATCCGGCCCCAGCGGGTCTGATCGTCGTCGTCCGGGTCGAGCGTGCCGGGTGGAATTTCGCGGGAGAGCAGTTCGCCGTAGTAGGGCAGCTCATCCAGTATTTCCCCGGTGCGAAAATCGCTGTGCGATTTGCCGAGTGCCGCTTCCACTGCCTCGTTGTAGGTGAGTGGATGGCCATCGATCGATCCGGTCTTGAGCTTGTCCAAAATCAGCCGGCTCGCGGTTTCGCCTAGCCGTCCATGCCCATCGGGCAGACGCACCCGCCCAATGGCTTCGGCCTGCTGCGCAGTTACGCCATGCGTCGCTATCAGCCATTCGTGCAGGCGCACCGGGTCTTCCTCTTCGGCTACCGCCTCGATGATCGCCCATTGCACGCCCGGATCGAAATGCGCCCAGCGCGTATCGAAGCACTTCTTGTCACTGAACGAGGCGAAGATTTCGTCGCCGACAAGGCCGGTGCGATTTTCGCTAGCTTTATTGAAGCTCTCGCCATCGGCCAGCTTGAGCAGTTTCGCCAGGCCCGAAAAGCTGGCGGTTTTCGCCGACTTAAGCTTGAGAATGATCCTGTCGCGCTGATCCAGCGTCAGCTTGCGCGAAGGCGCACCCGCCCGCGTGATTTCGAGCTGATTGACCTCCTCATACAACCGCCGCTCCTGGAATAGCGGATGCGCCTTGGGCAGACGCGGCTCTTCGTTGAAAAAGGTGCAACCGCCGACCTTCGGCTCTTTCAGCGGGCGCTGGAAAAAGATGATACGGTGCAACCTGTCACGCACGGCGTCCGTGAGTAGAGCGAGATGATGCGCGGCTTGCGCAGCCCAGATGGCAGTGAACTCGGCCTCCAGATGGCGGCGCTCTGGATAGAAGTCATAGCCGTCGCCTTCGGCACGCATCCGCACACGCTTCGGCTCCCTGCCCGCCAGGAATTCGCCATAAGTGCGCGCGCCAGCTTCCCCCATCGCAAGATCGAGCGCCTTCGCGCCGCTTGCAATCTTGCCGCCTTCCTTGTCATCGCCGGATTTGCGCTCGGCCTTGCGATTCGACTTGAAGCCGCGCCGCTGGTTGAGATGGAACAGGATGCGGCCCAGTTGGTGCGGGGCTAGAGCTTCATCCAGCGCCGCCGCGCGCAAGGCATAGGGATCACAACCAGCCAGCACCTTGGCGTCCTGTGCATCGGCTGGCATCAGGCCGGTATCGATCAACGCCTCAAGCAGCACGGAGCGGCGGCGGACATAGCGATCACGCCGCCGCCGCATCGCCCGTGCATCGCGCCGATCAACCGCCAGTGACGCCCCCGATTTAGGATCGCGACCGTCCGAGAAGATGCGGACGCCGATGTCACGGATCCTATCGTCATCGAAAAGGCACCAGCCGATGCTGTTGGTACCGATGTCCAATCCAAGCCGCGTCGCCATCTTCTATCCCCCGCAAGGGGAGGACCGAGCACTTGGCTCGATCCTCCGGGCCCACCAGTCACAGACACGGCAGCGCCCATGGCAATCACCACCTGCCAGATCACAGACCATAACTCAATCCCTTCACTCCGATTATCTACTAAAAGGCGTTGCTTTGACCATGACACTGTGCCAGTGGGGCAGCGGCACGCCGTCAATCGGAGTGAGTTGCAATCGGACCTCGATTTCTGACCCCTTGACAGCCAGTGCGGATGCTGACGATATATTGCCTTCAGAAATCGCAGGTCTGGTTGTTAACAAGCAACTTGATTGCACCAAATAAGGTGGGGGCTACGGCCCCCATTTTTCTGGCCTGGTCATCTCGCGACGACAGACCCTGCCGCATCATCCCGCCATGGGTTGGACGCCACAGCGCTTCACGCCCTGCCGTCGGGCTTACCTGAAACATCGACACTGCAACAACAAGTATTATTCTACGAAAAAGTATTATTCTACGGTTGCCAATCTGTCATTTGAAGAATATTTCCGCCTAATCTCTGGAAAGCACGCTGTCGGCAAGAAAAGACTATGATCTGTTGATCCCGCGACTGGCGATGAAGGGCGTCGAACATCTTTTCGATACGGTCATCATCCGAATAGACGAGCGCATCGTCCAGTATGACCGGCGCAGGGCGCCCATCGCGGGCAAGAAGGCGAGCGAAGGCCAGGCGGGTGAGCACGGACAACTGCTCCCGCATGCCGCCGCTGAGGCGATCTATCTCCTCTTCCAGGCCGTTGCGCGAGATCGTCTGGGGTAACAGCGTCCTGTCGTCGAAGGTAATCGAGACGTCGTCGAACAGGAGCCCCAGCAGCGGCTTCAATTCCGCCATGACGGGCTTCAGATAGAGTTCGCGGGCTTGCGATCGGGCAGTATCCAGGGCGCTGGACAAACGCTGCAGGATCGAAACTTCTCTCTCGAATGCGGCCACGCGGCTCTCGGCTCCGGCTAAGGCGTCCCGGGTTTCCTGCCACTTCTCTTCTACCGCGTCGTCAGACCGCGCGCGAATCTGCGCGTTCAGGCCAGCCAGCGTCTCGCGAAGCTGACCGATTTCCGTATCGACGGCCTGTTCGACCGAGCGCGCCCGGTTGAGCGCGGCTGCGACGGATTCCATATCGACGGCGGTGTCGAGAAGCTCCGTCACCTGTGCCTCAGTTTCTGCCAGCCGCTCCTCCAGCGGCACGAGCCTCTCGGTCAGGCCCCGCCCGCGCTGCTCTCGTTCATCCTCAGGGCCGAGGACCGCCGTGACCTGCTGCGCCTCGGCCTGGACCTTGGCTAGCTCGGTCTCCGCCTGAACGAAGGCATCCTCCGCGCTCGCACGACGGGGTTCGAGGTCACGCAGGTCCTGACTAGCCTGCTTCCGCCGCTGACGCGCCGCATCAAACGCCGACTGGGCCTCGATCGGATCCGCATTGATTTCGAGCGGCTCTGCCTCCGCCAAAGCATGCGCTGCTACTTCTTCTCGTAGCTTGGTTAGGCCATCGGGCGCCAGCAGGACCATCTGCGCACGACCTTCTCGTGCCTTGGCTTCAAATTGCTGTGCCCGTTCCTGCTGTGCCCGCGCAGCGACGAGATCGCCGACCCCCATGGACGCGAGCAGTATCCGCCGCTTCTCCTCAACCTGTTCCAGGCGATCATCGTCTTCTTCCGGCCGGTTCGACCGAAGCGTGATCGTGCCGATGCCCGGCGCTAGTAGGTGGGCCTGTCCGTCATAACCGCGCTCTTCCCCATCGACGAGCGGTTCGCCACCCATCGTAACACGACCGGCACCCCCTTCCTCGTAGGTGATCGTGACGGATGGACGCCCGGCATCGCGCAGCGCACGGATTCTGGCTATTTCGACGTCCAGGCCGACGAGCTCGTCGATCGCGCCGACAGGTATTGTCACCTGCGCGAATTGCGCTTCATTTTCCTCGATCGCCTTCCGGACCTCCTCCGCTTGGCGCAGGCGGTCCCTAAGGCCGGCAACGCGGTCGGAGGCATCGCGCGCCTTAGCCGCAGCATCGAGGCGATCTAGCAATTCGCGCGCCGCGGCCTCGTCGGCGTCGGCAGAGTCCACCTCGGTGCGCGCCTTCTCGATCGCCCCGTCGGTGGCGCGGCGCCGACCCACCGCTTCGTCACGCCGACGACCCGTCGCTTGTTCTTGTTCACGCAGCTCCTTCGCCTGGTCCAAAGCGTCGCGAAATCTTTGCTGGTCGCGAGCCGCGTTGTCGTAACGCTCGCGGGCGAGGTCTAGTTCGGCTTGCGCGGCCTTGAGCTTATCATTCTGCGTTCGCGCGGCCTCGAAGGCGATCTGGGCAGTCTCCGTCGCCAGGCGCCGAGCCTCTCGGTCTTCAGCGACTTCGAGCTCGGCTAGCCGCCGGATGGCCGTCGCGCGCCGATCCAGCGCATCGCGCAGCGCGGCAACCTCCCCGGATAATCGCTGCTCCTCCGATACCAGACTGTCGCGCTCCTCGATCACGGCGGCGTAGCGCCCGCCCGCCTTGGCGCGGCCCGTAGGGGTCACCAACGACGAACAGGCTTCGGACGCGGCGGCCATGATTTCGGCCATACGGCGTCCACCGGTCACCGCTTCCACCTCGCCCTGCACGGATTCGAGTAGGCTGGCGCGAACCTGTTTTTCGCTTTCCTCATCCGCTCGGCTGCGCTTTTCGAGTCCCGTGATCCCTTGCCGCACCCAGAGCAGTCCTGCTGGACCGCCCGCGCCTCCCTTAATGAGTTCCGCGATGAAATTCTCTGCTTCATCGGCCTGGGCGAGAAGCCGTCCGGAGTCCAGTTCGACGATCCGCGCGGATCGTCCGCCGTAGAATTGCTTGGTGATCCGATAGCGGCCTTCGCCCGTCGCGACGTCTGCCTCGATAAGCGGATTGCCGCCGCTGTAGGGCCGGATGGCGCGCACGTCTCCGGCCGTGCTCGAATGAGGTTGGAAGAACAGCGCATGCAACGCTTCGAAGCTTGTCGACTTTCCGAATTCATTGGCGGCGCAGAGTACGTTCACACCGTCGCCGATCCCTTCGATGGCGACGCCGCGACCAGCGAAGCGCTTCACGTTGAAAAGACGGAGAGCGGATATCCTCACTGCGACACCGTTTGGGCGTAAGAATACAGACGTGCCAGCGCCGCGTTGGCGATGTCGCGCTCAGCAGCCGAGCGACTTTCGTCGCGAGCTTCCGTGAGTAAGGCGTTGGCAGCCTCGCGCAATGCTCCACCGCGGTCGATCGCGTCCAGGTCGTCGACTTCGCATTCGGTCACAAGGCTACTGTCGTCGAGTTCGAGCCATGCGAAGTCGGGTGCAGCAATCTCGATATCGCGGGTTAGCATCGCACGCAGCGCCAGGCGGCTGCGGCCGGTCGCAATCACTCGGGCCAGCGTCTGACGGCGATCTCGGACCTCAGGCAGCAAGGTCGCAAGCGCTGCCGTGGGATCATCGCCATCGAGCAGATGGAGATCGAATGACCGCCAGGCGAAGCTGGCGGTCGCCAAGACTTCCACCTCGGGTGACGCGGAGCCGCCGGCGATGCTCACAAGCAGCGTTTCGCCGGGCCGATCATGCTTGAATCGGTCTTGTTCGGGCGTTCCGCTGTACCATGTGCGCGGGTCGACCCGCATGGCGCCATGCCAGTCCCCAAGCGCCAGATAGCTCAGGCCCGCTCGTTCCGCACGGTTCGGCGCGATGACTTCCGATGCAATGGTGTCTTCCGAGAAATCACGGACCGCGCCATGGGCGAGACCAATGCGGATCGCCCCTTCGGGCGTGCCTGCGGCATCCATCCATTCGGTCAGGTCGCGACCGGGACGGCGCGTCGTGCAGGGGGCTGGCAGAAGAACGACATTCGTCGCGAGCTCGATCGCCTCGGACCGGGTCGCCAGAACCACGTTCGGCGGGGCCTCACTGGCCAGCTTGTCCCATAGTTCAGTCGCCTGCAGAGAATCGTGGTTGCCGGGAAGCACCACCCACCGGATCGTCGAATGGTGCGCCATTTCGGTCAAGGCCTGCCGGCGGACGTCAGCTGCGGGGGTTTCGGTGTCGAATGTGTCGCCCGCCAGCAGGATCGTCTCGGCCCCACGCTCGCGAGCGTGTCGTGCGAGCGTGGCGATCACGGTGTGGCGCGCCTCGCGCAACCGGCTCGGCAGATCCCCGGAGAAATTGCCGAAACGTTTGCCCAGGTGCAGGTCGCTCGAATGAATGAAGCGAAACATGGTTACTCCGGGGAAGTGGTGGCGGCCGTTGCACGGGCCTTGGCAATCGCCTCGTCTAGCCGCGCGCGGGATGCGGCAGCCAGACGCTCGACGCCGAGCAGACGCGCCAGTTCGCGCGCTAGATCCGGCTCGTCGAGGAGATCTGGGTTCTCGATCACGATCCACGCGAGCTCTGCGAGCGGAATGTCTCCGATCGCCCTGCGAGCTTCCTCGCCGCTGGGCGCGCGATAAGATTGAATTTCTGAAACTGCGCCCTGCTTCCAGATGAATTCGCCGCTTGATTCCTCGGTTCGGTCGAAATCGCGTAAGTGGAGCTCGATCCGCTCTCGAATCTTGCCGCCCGTCCGCAGCCACCCATGAACCCGGGCAATCCGCTGGCACAAAATGTCGGTCCGCAAGGGACTTTCCGTCTCGATTACGGCCTCGATCATTCCGCGGAGGATATCGCGGTAGCCGAATTCGTAGAAGCGTTCGGGCGCGATCGGGAAGGCCGACAAGTCGGTGATACAGTAAAGCGCGCGCGAAGTAGCGGCCGTCGTCGGCGCCGGATCCGTCTGGCGCTCTTCGAGAACATGGGGTGCGTGCGGCACCTCGACAGACACCAGCTCCCGTTCGACGGCTGCCGGAACCGGCGCTTGTTCTTCCAGTGCCGCCGCGCTGTCGTCGCGGATTTCCTCGACCCCTTCGATTTCGTGGCCCATGTCCCAGTGCGTGGCACCGCCAACTTCGGCTGAACTGCCCGCCTGCGCGGCGCGATGAGCCCTGCTGCTCTCCAGCAGGCCTTCCAGGTCCACATGCAACCGGTCCGCGCAGCCTTGAGCGTCGAACCACCAGTCGGTCGACCAAACACGCAGGATATTCCAGCCCAGGCCCGTAAGCACCTGCTCGCGCACCTTGTCGCGGTCGCGCGCAGTGGCGGCGCTGTGATAGGACGCGCCGTCGCACTCGACGCCCGCCAGATAGGCGCCGGCGAGGTCGGGATGACGGATGCCAAGATCGATTCGGAAGCCAGAAATTCCGACCTGTGGGACTATCATCCATCCACGACGCTCGAGTTGCTCGGCAACCGCTTGCTCGAACGGCGAATCGAAGCCCCCAAGCGATCCTGAGTCCTGCGCTGGCAGAGCGATCGCCCCCCGCTCGGCATAGTCGAGGAAGATCTTCAGGTGATGGACGGCCAGCGCCTTCGTGCGGCTGGGGTCGATCTGGTCCGCGGTGAAGCCGGAGAAGACGATCAACTCCTGCCGGGCACGGGTGACGGCGACGTTGAGACGGCGCTCACCGCCATCGCGGTTGAGCGCGCCAAAATCCATCGTCAGCTTCCCGGCGGCATCCTTCCAGAACGTGATCGAGAAAAGGATGACGTCTCGCTCGTCGCCCTGCACGTTCTCCAGATTTTTGACGATGGTTGGTTCCACCCGCTCGTCGGCAAAGAACCACTCGATATCCGGATCAGCCCGCCGGGCCGCGTCGAGCAGATCCATGATAAGTGACTGTTGCTGCGCGTTGAACGTGATGATGCCAAGGGTCGGGCGGCTCTTGTCTGGCAGCGCCAGCCAGTCCTTCATACGCTTTACGGCCTCATCGGCGACGGCCTCCGCTTCGATCCGGTTGGTCCGGCTCTTGCCGCGATCGTAGACGCCGCCGGGTACCTTGTGCAGCCGCACCGCCCGGTCTTCCACCTTGGGCGATGGGAAAGTGACTAGGCGATTCTGGTAGTAGTGGTGGTTGGAGAAGGCGATCAGCGACTCGCTTCGACTACGATAGTGCCATCTGAGATCACGGACCGGAATGCCCGAGGCCTTCGCCTCATCCAGGATGCTCTCCAGATCCTTTTCGTGGTCGGCGATGTCCTCTTCCTCTTCGTTGCGGCCGAAGAAGTTGGTTGGTGGCAACTGCTTCGGATCGCCGACGATAATGGTCTGCCGCCCGCGCGCAATCGCACCGACAGCATCCCACGTCGTGATCTGCGAGGCCTCGTCGAAGATGACCACGTCAAAAAGTGCCTGGTTCGTCGGAAAATACTGCGCGATCGACAGCGGCGACATCAGCATGCAAGGAGCAAGCTTGGCGAATGTCTCGGGCATCTTGCCGATCATGTCGCGGATCGACTGGCTGGGTCGCTGCAGTTCCATCTGGTGCCGCAGCAGGCCCAGCTCCGAATTGCGCGGGACGCTCTGGACCGCGGGAAGCCCGTGCGCGATCGCGTCGATCACGCGCCGGCTGGCGTGCCAGCGCACCAGATCGTCGATCTCACGAAACTCGGCGATGGCGTTCTCGTGTTGGAAACGGCGAAAATCCCTGAGCACCGGATCGCCGTCAAGGACGCCGGGCAGCCACCAGCGCGCATAGCCCAAGCGAAAGGCGGCGCGCGCTTCATCGGCCGGGACCACTCCCATCTCGATCTGCTCTACCAGGGATGCCAGCCCCAATGCGAGTGCCCGGCCCCTCACCCGGCACCAAACTGACCAGTCGCGAAGCAGGTGCTGCGCGCCGACAAGCGCGTCGAGGAAATCCGCGAGCTCGCCTAGATCGGCCGAGGCAACATCGCGCCCGGCGTTCTCACCAAACTGTCGGCGCGCGGTGTCGAAACCGCGGGCTGCTGCCAACAACTTGCCGCCGGCCTGCCGGAGCAGATCATCATCGTCGCCCTCGCGCAATGCTTTCGCGACGGTACCCTCGATCGCCTGGAGCTCTTCCTGGTTGCGGTCCGGAAAACGAAGCGCGGTACGAAGCCGCCGCGCGCGCTCAAGGATGTCGGAGACAGCTTCGGGATCGGTGTCGAGCCCGTTGATCGGCAGCGGCTTGCCGGTCAGGGCCGTCTTGTCGATCACAGCGAGCTGTTCCTGCATCAGACGCAGTTGTTGCAGATCCTGCTCCGGCTGCGCCGTACCTGAACCGGCGTAGCTCTGTAGCAGTTTGGAGACTTTACGCCGGCCCAAGGCGGACATCGGCCAGAACGACGCGTTCGCCTCACGCCATTGGCGATCCAGTGCGGCGATATCGATGTCGCGCACGGCTTGCTGGTCGAAGGTTGCCGACAGAACGGATTCAGCGGTGCGATAGGCTTGGATCGAGCCAGTCAGTATTGCCAGCTCCTCGGAACACTTCGCGAATTCGGGATCGAACGCGATCGTGACGTCGCGTCCCCGAGCATGTTCCAACGCATCGGCCAAACCAGTCAACGCCTCGATTTCTTCCAGTGACGAGCGTTCCGGCGACTTGAGCCCCAGACTGGCGCGAAAGCCCGCGAGCGCACTCACGAGCAGGTTGGCCGCATTGCGTAGCGATGCAGCGGCGGCCAGCACATCGGCCTGCCAAGCCGAACTCCACTCCTCGCGATCCACCAGGTCGAGCGCCGGACGCCGCTCGATGGAGGCGAAGACCTGACCGAGCTCGGCCGCGAGATCCTCCAACGCTGTCAGCGCCTGCGCGTCATGGGCATCGCGTTCACGCCACGAGAGGTCGGGCGCCGGTGCTTGCGCCGCCTGCAGCGCGATGCCGAGCGCAAGATAGGGTGTCCAGCCGTTGGGATAGCGCGTGTGCAGCGCCGCGACATAGGCGTTCAGCGCATCACGCCGCAGCTTTAGCCGCTCGTTGATCTCGACCCATTGCGACTCGTCGGTTCGGCCTCCATTTTCCCAAGCGGCCTTGAGCTGTGCGAGGAAATGGCGCCGATCGGCCTTGTTCGAATGCAGTTCGATACAGTGGTCGCCAAGGCCGTGCTCGCGCAACCGGCGATAGACGACATCGAGCGCCGCGGTCTTTTCGGCAACGAACAGGACCGTCTTCCCTACCGCCAGACAATTGGCGATCATGTTGGCGATGGTCTGGCTCTTTCCCGTCCCCGGCGGCCCGACGATGACGAAATCGCGACCCTCGGCAGCGGCGAGGCTCGCGGCCGTCTGCGATGAATCCGATGGCAGGAGGCAAACGATGTCGGCCGGTGCATAGACGCGGTCGAGCTCGGTTTCGTCGCGAAACGCAGACGGGGAACCTTCTGCCGAAAAGGCCTGCTCAGGTGTGTCGATGAGATGCCGGACGACCCTGTTTTCGCGCAGCGCATCGGTCCGTTCAACCAGATCCTTCCACATCAGGAACTTGGCGAAGGAGAAGGTCGACAGCGCCGTTTCGTCCAGCACCTCCATGCCTGGAACGTCGCGGACGGTCTGGCGCGCCATGGCCAGCACGCGCGGTACGTCGATCCCGCTGTCGTCCACCGGCAGCTCGCCGCTGAACTGCGATAGCTTGAGGTCGAACTCACGCTCGAGGAATTGCAGGAGCGTGGCATTGAAACGCGGTTCGTCCTCGTGAAAGCGGAGCGTGAACGACGAGCTGGCGCTACGCCTCTCCAACTTCACGGGGACGAGCAGGAGGGGAGCGCGGTAGCTGCGCTCATCTTCCGGCTTCTTCTTCCAGCGGAGAAAACCGACCGCAAGGAATAGCGTGTTGGCCCCGCCTTCAGCAAAGTCATTCCGCACCTGGCGATGGAGATCGATCAGGCGCGCTTCGAGCTGACGCGCATCGAGCGGAGAAGGCAACTCGTCCCGCTGGAGCGCCTCCGCAGCGAACCCACGTTGGATGTCGCGGCCGTGGACTTCACGATAAAGGCCCGCGTCGCGCTCCCCCAAGGGGTTCTGTTCGGGAAGAGAGATTAGACGGATCGCCGCGCCATTCGCTAGCCGGTCTTCAAGATAAGCGACGTCGGTACAAAGGAAGGGTATCGTCTTCTTCGTGACCGGAAAGTTGAGCAGGCGGTTCCGGAGTGTCAGGTCGAGCAGCTTTTTCTGCCAGCGGTCGACACGGCCGGCTGCGGTCGTAGGCTTTTCTTCGACGACATCCGGTGGCAGCTCGCTGAATGCTGGGGCATCGGGCAAGGACAAGTCCGCATTCGGCAAGTCTTCGTCAGCAACGTCGCCCGTTGCGCCACGCCGTAGCGGTTCGTGCGACGCAAGTGGTGTAATCCCGCCGCTTCGCGCACGCCGAACGTCGATCGCGGCCACGAAGTTGCCCGCCTCATCCTCGCTCATGCGAGGATCCAGGGCTTGCTGCGCAGCCTCCATCGCCATCGCAGGGCGATGGGTAACACCAGTCGTTTCGAACACGATCAGTTCGCGAGACGCCAGGGCTTTGCGCACCTCCATCTGATCGTTTTCGATAGCGTTGGCAAAAGTGCGTTTGACAAGCCATACGCCCACCGCCGCGTGACCCTGGAACATCAGCAGGACTGGATGAAGCCCTGCGGCCTCGAACGCTGCAGCGAATAGGAGCGTGGTGTCGAGACACGTGGCGAGGCGATCCTCTTCTACGGTGCCAGGGCGACGCACCTTTTGGCCTCGGCTCTCGAAGCTTGCAGGTGGTTCAGCATAGTGCAGCGCTAGGCCGACAATGGCGGAATAGATCGCGGCGCTGAGCAGATAGGCGCGTTGCGGGTCGCCGGACTGATAGCCGTCCAGTCCGCCGGAGTGCCCGTTGGCCACAAGCCTTTCCGCCGCCGCCCGAAGAATGCGCGCGATGGCCGGGTCGTTCGGCATTGCAAACGCCGGCAACAATTGAACCATGTCGGAGACGCCGCCCCATTCATCGCGGGCCAGGAGCCTGACGGGGAAATGGCGTTCATCAACAACCTCTCCGTTGGCGGTGAGGCGCAGCGTGATCTCGCCGCGTTCAGCTTCGTTAAGGCCTGCGAGATAGGCTGCGTCGAGTTCTACCTTACGATCGCTCAGCGACAGGTTGTCGCCCGGAGCGAGACGATCCACCGTCCAGGATTTAGGACGAAGGAAGGACGGTGATGACGAGAGCTCGACCAAGCAACTGTTAAAGTGTCTGCCAGTATGATTTTCGATTACAATCGAGCGAACGACCGGAATGGCGTTCTGATAAGAGGCATAGGTAAAGCTACCCGCAATATCTGCGGAAATCGTCAGGCTATCTGCCTTTGTCTCGGTGTCGTTACCGCCATCAAGCCCATCTTCGCGAAAATCATCCATACTCGCCCCCTATCGCGAAGGTTAACTAAGCATCTCAGCATTAAAAAGACCTTTTCGCCGATAATTCATTTGTCCGAATTTGAAACGGGCGAGTGCTGCTCATCAACCAGGCTGGATCGCGGCGCTGGTCAGCCACAAGCGACCGGTGATGGAACTCATTCAATCGACGGGCAAAGGAACTGCAAATTTGGCGCCACGCAGAGCAACGGCGGGCTTTCGCCCGCCGCGCGCCCGACGGCCGGAGCCAAACGGGGGAGTAGTAGTCGCTCGTTTGAGCCAGGACACCACATCGTGCAACGGGCATTCTGCAGACCGTCGGCGCACTCCTTCGATGTCGGTGCCGGAGAAGCCGTCCTCCGCCACGAGCAACAGGTAGGCACAAAGCCCATCGGGATTGACGCCGACGATGCGTATGCTATTGTCATACGCTGTTGGAAGGAAGCCCCATGGTCAAAGCATCTCCCGCGGTACTCAGCGTCCGAGTCAGCCCGAGCGAGCGCAGCCTGCTCGAGGCGGCCGCTCAGCACGCCCACACCAATCTGAGCGATTTCATCCGTCGCAAGGCCATCGAAGCTGCCGAAATCGATATGCTCGACCGCCGTACTGTTACGATCCCGGCGGAACACTGGGAGAGTTTCGAGGCCTGGGTGAACGCGCCGGCCCGCAACATCCCCGCACTCCGAAAGCTATCGGCAACGCGGCCTGCATGGCAGGAATAGCACCGCCCCGGCCGCTTGCGGTCGAGGACGACAGAACCGCTTTCGATTGTGGACGAGAATCGCTGAACCTGTGGTTCCAACGCCACGCATGGCGAAATCAGGCGGCCGGCACATCGCGCACCAGCGTCATTTGCGATACCAATTCCGGAGACATCGTCGGGTATGTCAGTCTGTCCACCGCCCAGATTGAACGCGCGTTCTTGCCCAAGCCCGCGCAGCGCAACCAGCCCGACCCGGTTCCGGCAATCCTGCTGGGGCAGTTGGCCGTTGATCGTCGCCATCACGGGCTCGGCTACGCCCGCTCGCTGATGTTCTACGCGCTGTCCACATCGGTTAGGGTGGCCAGGGAAATCGGCTGCTTTTGCGTACTGACGCACCCGCTTGATGACGATGTCCGGGACTTCTATCGCGGTTTCGGCTTCGACGACCTCCCATTCGATCCTGCGGGAAGCATGGCGGTTCGCATCGTCGATCTGGAGCATAGTGGACTTGGGCCGGCCTCATAACGGGACGCGACCCGATATTGGCGAACATCTGAGAAGCCATCTGGACGACACAAGGCTTGAACGGACCGACCGCCGGATTCTGCAACCACAAGGAGTCGCGCGTGGATACCGACCGGGACAGAATCGACGAGGCGGTGCTGGCGCTCTTGTGGCTGAACCTCGATACTACCGGCACGGCCTGGAAAGGCTTCGACTGGCAGGCCATGGAGCGGCTGCACGAGCGCGGGTTCATCTCGAACCCGGCGCGCAAGACGAAGTCGGTCGGGCTGACCGAGCAAGGGCTTGCCGAAGGCGAGCGTCTGTTCCGCGCGCTGTTCGCCCGTCGGTGACTTGAACTCAGGGGGCCTTATGACTCCGGGCGAATTGCTTTCTGCGCCATTTCGTTGACGAGGAAATATCGAGTGGATCCCAAGCTTGTAAAAATGGGCGATATCGACGTCGCGGCGATCGGTTATCCCGCGGTACGCAAGGCGTTCAACGACACCCTGCAGCTTTGCGTCGAGAAGCTTTCGAAAGCGGATTGGGCTCTGGCCCAGGATGTCCTGGACTCGGTCGCGCTTGACGAGGCGGTGCCTGGCATCGAGGAGATACTCGCGGATACGGCGCTGTTTTCCCGCAAAGGGCAGCCCAGAGCGCGTGCAGTAACGCAACGGGCGATTGACCGCATTGTACCCAAACTTGCCGTCAAGCGCGATCCGCTGAAATCGCTGATCGCAGCACGCGTGCCGGCAGCCGTCTTCTCGATCCTTGCGATCGAGGAACCACATGGGCAGGGCGGCATCCTGGCGCGCGATCTGCTCGATGGCGGCCGCGCCCTCCATGTCATGGACAATGCGCTCGCGGCCCAGGCAGCCCAATGGGACGAAATCGTGATCGCCGGACGTTTCGTCGATCTCGGCCCATGGTATATCGGATTCGGCATCATCCTGCCCTTGCGCAAGAGCGAGGTGTTGGCGATCTCGCTGGCGATTTCCCATGAAGGGGACCTCGAGACCAGGCGCGACAATCTGCACGAGCTCGTCTATCCGGCGCATCTGCATGGCGACAATCTCGTCATGGCGGCGCTGGAGCCATTGATATCGACGCTCGCCCTCGCCATCGACACAGGCACGATCGAAATGGATGATCTGGCCGCATCGCTGGGTCCGCTGCTTTCCAGCAAAACTCCGCCCAAAACCAGGCGCAAGGCTGTTTCCTCATGAGCGATCGCCTCGAAGCCCGCCTCGCGGTGCTTGATCGTGGCACATTGGCAGGGCCGAGGGCAAAGCAGCCGCGCACTCAAACGGTGAGCTGAACAGTCCCCAGATCGGGCCGGTATCGGGAGGTGAAATCCACATCCGGCCTGCAAAACACCCCCTGCTCCACCGCATTTTGATGACGGCCCGTGGGAGCATCCGTGGGAGTATGATGAGATTGCATGGGAATCAGCGGGAAGTGAAATGGCAGAGTTCCGCCATTTTCTTTCTCCTCCAATCCCCCCTAATCCCTTGCTGAACGGGTTCGATTCCCGTAGGGGTCACCAACGATTTTCAAGCACTTAGAGCATTTCCGAAGCAGGTGGACTCATCTGCTGACTCGGAAAATGCGGAAAGCAAAAGAAAAATAGAGCATGATCCGATCCGGTATGATCGGATCATGCTCTAGCTGCCAAAGATGGCGACGCCAAAACCGGCATCGGTCATGTACTCCGTGATCGAGAGCGCCAAGCTCAACGGCCTCGAACCGCAGGCCTACATCGCCGACATCATGGCCGAAATCGCTGGCGACTGGCCTGCTCAGCGATGGGATGAACTTATTTCGTGGAACTGGCAGTCAAATCAGAAACTGATCGCATCTTCATAAGTACTGCAAGTCTCGGCGAAAGGCCGTGGCCTTAATCCGCCATCAGCCGATATCCGACGCCGAGTTCATTGATCATCATGGACGGCCGCGCCGGGTCCTTCTCCAGCTTCTGCCTCAAATTTCGCACGACGATCCGCAGATAGTCGATCCGACGATCATGATCGTTCGGCCAGGCTGCTTCCAGAATTCGCTGGTGAGTCACGACGCGTCCGGGATGCAGAGCCAGTTGGGTGAGGACATCGAACTCCTTGCGGGTCAGATGCACATCCTCGCCATCGCGCATGATGCGCCGATTGGCGAGGTCGATTTCCACCGTGCCGGATCGGACTACAGGCGCGGCGCCCTGGGCAGCCACGCGGTCGCGCAACGATGCACGGAGGCGGGCAAGCACTTCCTCGCTGTCGAAGGGCTTGGTGACATAGTCGTGTGCGCCCAGATCGAGCGCAGCGACCTTCTGCTCGGTGGCTTCGCGTGCGGAAACAACGATGATGGGTGCGGCCACCGCGGACTTGAGCAACTGGATGATCTCCAGGCCGTCCCGATCTGGCAGGCCGAGGTCCAGGATGATGGCATCGGGTCTGGTCCGGCGGGCCTGATCCAGTGCTTCAGCCGCATTGACAGCCTCCACCACATCATAGTTGGCCCGCGTCAACGTACCGTGCAAAAGGCGTCTGATATGCACTTCGTCGTCGATGACGAGAATCCGCTGGCTGCTCATATGTGCTGATCCTGCTCCGTCATGCGGGTGAGAAGGGCTTCAGGAAAATGCAGGCTGAACCGGGCACCTTCGCCATCCGGGCGTCTGCCGGCGTCAACGCTCATGCCCATCGCCTCGGCGAAGCCCTTCACGATGGCAAGACCAAGGCCGGTGCCGCTGACCGACCGATCGGACCCCTCCAATCGCTTGAAGGTCTCGAAAACCTCCTTCTCCTGACCGGCGGGAAGTCCGGGCCCTTCGTCGAATACTGACAGGATTAGCTCGCTACTGGTGCGTTCAGCGCCGATCGTGATCGCTGTTCCGGGATCGCCATAGCGACCGGCATTGTCCAGCAGATTGAGCAGGCAATGGTGGAAAAGCTGGGCATCGACATTGACGAGCGGAAGGTCGGGAGGAACATCGAGCTGGATCGGATGCCCTTCGAGCGAGCGGCGCGTGTCATGGACTGCGCTACTCACGGCATCGGTCAGGTCGACGGGCTCGACATGAAGGCGCAGCGCCCCGGCTTCTACCCGCGCCATGTCGAGCAGATTTGCCACGAAGCGATTGAGGCGCAATGCCTCGCTTTCAATCGTGTCCAGGAGAGGATCGTGACTCCGCTTGCGCAGTTCGGCCGCCGCGCCCAGAACTGCCGTCAGCGGCGTGCGCAGGTCATGGCTGACAGATGACAACAGCGCGGCGCGGAGCCGATCGCGCTCGCGCACCTTCTCGACGTCGCGCATCTCGCTTTCCAGGCGCAGCCGTTCAAGAGCGAGCGAGGTTTGATCCAGCAGGCTGGTGAGCAGCGGAAGCTGATCCGATCGGATCGGATCGCCGCCATCGTCGCGCGCAAGCCCCATGACCGCGAGAATGCGCTCACCCGCGCGCAACGGCTGGAATTGCCAGTCCGATGCCGTGAGGCTGCCCGTGCCGCGCCCGGCGGGCTGACCGGTGTCCAGAACCCACTGTCCCGCGGCCAGTTCCATAGTTTCGATGTTGATGCCCGGCTCACTCGCGGCCTGGACAACCAGACCCGTTCGATGGCGCTCCAGGATCAGCACGCGGAGATTGAGCAAGCGGCCGATTTCCTGACAGGCGGTTCTCCCCACTTCCTCCCGGTCGCCGAGCGCGGTCAGTTGTCGCAGATAACCAGCGAGCGCGGCATTGGTTCGCGCGCTGGAAGCGGCGAGGTCAGCCTGTGCGCGAACGCGGGATGTCAGCTGGCTGGTGGCCATGGCGACACCCAGAAGCACGAAGATGGAGACGACATTTTCCGGGTTGCTGATCGTCAGCGTGCCCGTGGGCGGCAGGAAGAAGAAATTATAGGCAAGGCTGGATGCTATGCCCGCAAACAGCCCGGTGCGCAGGCCAAACAGACTGGCGGCAACCATCACCGGCAGCAGGTAGAGCAAGCCGACATTCCCCAGATCCAGGATATGGAAAAGCCCCGATCCGATGGCCGTCACGCTGGCAACCAGCAATGTAGTCCAGATGTAGCCCGCCGGACTGCCCCACTGCCCGCGATAATGTTTCCGAATCAGAAGCGCCGGGGGCGCCTCGTCCAGCGGCAGGACATGCACCGCCACGCCGGGCGTCTCTCGTACCAGCCGGTCGACGATGGAGCCGTGACGAAACTCGAACCAGCGCGACCGCATGGATTTGCCGACAACCAATTGGGTGGCGCGGGCCTCATCGGCATAGCTTTTGAGACCTTCGACCACGGTAGGGGCGGGCACGGTGGCGACCGTCGCACCCAGGCTGGAAGCCAGGTTGAGCGCTGACGCGATCCGGCGCATCTCCGCCTCGCCGAAATGTTGCGCCCGGGGCGTCTCGATATGGACCGCGCTCCACGGCGCGCGGGCGGCGTCGGAGATGCGCTTGGCCGCGCGAACCAGCGTTTCCGCGCCGGGCAGTTCGCTGACGGCAACCAATATCCGCTCGCTGCCGGCCCAGGTCCCGCCAAGCGCCTGCGCCCGCAGATCCTCCAGCATTTGCACGTCGACTGCCTGCGCGGCCCGGCGCAGCGCCAGTTCGCGCAGCGCCGACAGGTTGGTCTTGGAAAAGAAATGGGCAAGGGCGCGGGTCGCCTCCTGCGGCAGATAGACCTTCCCCTCCTTCAGCCGCTCGATCAGTTCGGCTGGCGGGATGTCCACGACTTCGATCTCGGCCTGCTCCAGGATGCCGTCAGGCACCGTTTCCCGCACGCGCACGCGGGTGAAGGAGGCGACGACGTCGTTCAGGCTCTCCACATGCTGGATGTTGAGCGTCGAATAGACGTCGATCCCGGCGTCGAGCAGTTCCTCGACATCCTGCCAGCGTTTGGGATGGCGGCTTTCCGGCGCGTTGGTGTGGGCCAGCTCGTCGACGAGCGCCAGCGCCGGCCGGCGCTCCAGCAGGCCGTCGATGTCCATCTCGGTAAGGACATGCCCCTGATAGTCGATGGAGCTGCGCGGCAGGATTTCCAGCGTCTGGGTCAGCGCCTGTGTTTCGATACGGCCGTGCGTTTCGACAATGCCGATGACGACATCGACGCCCGCTTTCTGCCGGGCAGCGCCCTGCACCAGCATTTCATAGGTCTTGCCGACGCCGGGCGCCGCGCCAAGGAATATCTTCAACCTGCCTCTCCCCTCCTGCGCGGCGGCGCGCAGAAAGACTTCAGGGGCAGGCCGTTCCCGTTCGTTCAACGCGCGCCGCCGCCAAGCTGGTCAAGCTGCCGGTTCAGCGCCAGCACATTGACGCGCTCCTCGCCCAAAAAGCCCAGCCGCGGGCGCTCGACATTGCGGCTGACGAGATGGCGCACCCGGTTTTCGTCCAGGCCCCGAACGCGGGCAATGCGGGACGCCTGCGCCATGGCGGAAGCAGGCGACAGGTCGGGATCGAGGCCCGATCCGCTGGTGGTGACGAGATCGGTCGGGACCGGTCCGGTGACGCCCTCGGCGTGCCGTTTTTCGACATCTGCCTTCACCCGATCCGCCAGTGCCCGGGAAGTCGGGCCGAGGTTGGAACCGGCGGAGGCAAGGCCGTCATAGCCTTTGCCCGCCGCCGAAGGGCGCGTCTGGAAATAGCGGTCGGCGGTGAAGGCCTGGCCGATCACGTCCGATCCGATCACCTGGCCCCTGTCGTCGCGGATCAGGCTGCCATTGGCGGCGCGGGGGAAGATCACTTGTCCAATGCCCGTCATGGCGAGAGGATAGGCGATCCCGAGCAGAATGGCGAACAGGATCGTCATGACGATCGCCGGACGCAGCGAAGAAAGAATATCCTTGCCCATCATATGTTCCTTTATGCAAGGCCGAGGCCGCCGACGATCATGTCGATGATCTTGATGCCGATGAACGGTGCCACCAGCCCGCCAAGGCCGTAGATCGCAAGGTTACGCGCCAGCAGCGGGCCAGCGCCCATAGGCCGGTACGTCACGCCCCTGAGCGCCAGCGGCACGAGCAGCGGGATGATGAGCGCGTTGAAGATGATGGCGGACAGGATCGCGCTTTGCGGCGTGGAGAGGCCCATGACGTTGAGGACCCCCAGGCCCGGATAGAGCGCGACGAACATCGCCGGGATGATTGCGAAATATTTGGCGACGTCATTGGCGACCGAGAAGGTGGTGAGCGCGCCGCGCGTCATCAGCATCTGCTTGCCCAGGCCCACCACCTCGATCAGCTTGGTCGGATCACTGTCCAGGTCCACCATATTGCCTGCCTCGCGCGCGGCCTGCGTGCCGGTGTTCATCGCAACGCCGACGTCTGCTTGCGCGAGCGCGGGCGCGTCGTTGGTGCCGTCGCCGCACATCGCCACCAGCTTCCCGCCTTGCTGCTCCCTGCGGATAAGGTCCAGCTTGTCCTCCGGCGTCGCCTGCGCCAGGAAATCGTCCACGCCGGCCTCGGCCGCGATCGCGGCGGCGGTCAGCGGATTGTCGCCGGTGATCATCACGGTGCGGATGCCCATGCGGCGAAGCTCCGCGAACCGCTCCCGGATGCCGGCCTTGACGATGTCCTTGAGCGCGATGGCTCCCAGCAGCTGGCCGTCCCGCGCGACCGCCAGCGGAGTCATGCCCGCCCGGGCGATCTCGTCGGTGATGCGGCGCAGCTCCGTCGCCGCGGCTGTTTCATCCAGACCGGGATTGGCCTTCAGGATCGAGTCCACCGCGCCCTTCTGGATCAGCGTCCCGCCCATTTTCACGCCGGAGATGCGGGTCTGGGCTGTGAAGGAGATCACCTCCGCGCCTGCGGGCAGGGACGTTATCCCGACGCCGAATTTTTCGTGCGCCAGCACCACGATGGAGCGGCCCTCCGGGGTCTCGTCGGCCAGGCTGGCGAGCAGCGCGGCTTCGGCCAACTGGGCCGGTTGCGCGTCGCCGACCTTCCGAAATTCCGACGCCTGCCGGTCGCCGATGGTGATCGTCCCGGTCTTGTCGAGCAGCAGCACATCGATATCGCCCGCCGCCTCGACCGCCCGGCCCGACTTGGCCAGCACATTGAAGCGCACCAGCCGGTCCATTCCGGCAATGCCGATGGCCGACAGCAGCGCGGCGATGGTGGTGGGGATGAGGGTGATGAGCAGCGCCGCGAGGATCGCAACGGGAATCGCACCGCCGGCATAGCTGGCAAAGGCCGGAATCGTGCCGACCGCGATCAGGAAGATGATGGTGAGGCCCACCAGCAGGATGGTCAGCGCGATCTCGTTCGGCGTCTTCTGCCGCTCCGCGCCCTCGATCAGGGCGATCATCCGGTCGAGAAAGCCCTGACCCGGATTCACCGTCACCCTGACCCTGATCTCATCGGAAATTACGCGGGTGCCCGCCGTCACGGCCGAACGGTCGCCACCCGCCTCGCGGATCACCGGCGCGGACTCCCCCGTGATTGCGGATTCGTTGACGGAGGCGACGCCCTCAACCACTTCGCCGTCCGCAGGGATCAGATCTCCGGTAGTGACGAGCACGATGTCGCCCGCGCGCAGCTGGCTGGCGGAAATCTCTTCGGCGCGGCCGTTCTTCAGGCGGCGGGCCACCAGTTCGGCCTTCGTTGCGCGGAGTGAGGCGGCCTGCGCCTTGCCCCGCCCTTCGGCCAGCGCCTCGGCAAAGGTGCCGAACAACACCGTCAACCAAAGCCAGATGACGAGTTGAAACTTGAAGCCGATGCCCAGCGTGTCGGTCCCGAAGACGAGCAGGATGGTCAACAGCAACGCGACGATCCCCGTCACAAACAGCACCGGATTGCGGATCAATTGCCCGGGATGGAGTTTGAGAAAGGCGTCGCGGATCGCGGGTGCGATCAATTCCGCCGTGAACAGGGATTTGCTGGTTGCGCGAGTCATTAGCCGCCCCCTTTTTAAAAAAGTTGCCCGCGGATCATCGCGAGATGATCGGCGATGGGACCGAGCACGAGGCTCGGCAGGAAGGTGAGGCCGCCCACGATCAGGATGATCCCGACAAGCAGCCCGACCCAGAGGCCGCCGGTCGTGGGGAAGGATCCGGCGCTTTCGGGCGTATGTTTCTTGGCGGCGAGGCTGCCAGCGATCGCCAGCATCGGCACGATGACGAAGAAGCGTCCCAGCCACATCGCCACGCCCAGCAGCGCGTTGTAGAAGGGCGTGCCCGCCGTCAGCCCGGCAAAGGCGGACCCGTTGTTGCCGGTGGCGGAGGTGTAGGCGTAGAGGATTTCGGTAAAGCCGTGCGGTCCCTTGTTGAGCGGCCCGGCGAGTCCTGCGGGCAATATCGCGCTCGCCGCCGTCAGGCCAAGGATGCAAAGCGGCAGGATGGCGATGGCCAGCACCGCCAGTTTCACCTCCCGCGCCTCGATCTTCTTGCCGACATATTCCGGTGTCCTGCCGACCATCAGCCCCGCGACGAATACGGCGAGGATGGCGAACAGCAGGAACCCGTAGATGCCCGCACCGACGCCGCCAATGACGACTTCCCCCAACTGTATGTTGAACAACGGGATCATGCCGCCCAGCGCGGTAAAGCTGTCATGCATGGCATTGACCGCCCCGCAACTCGCCGCCGTGGTAACGACCGCAAAAAGGGCGGAGGCGGCGATGCCGAACCGGACTTCCTTGCCCTCCATATTGCCACCGGCAACGCCAAGGTCGTGAAGAACGGGATTGCCCGCCGCCTCCTGCCAGTAAGTGACGGCCACGCCCAGGAGGAACAAAAACGTCATGGCCGACACTATCGCCCAGCCCTGCCTTGTGTTGCCCACGGCCTTACCGAAGCACCAGGTAAGGCCGAAGCCAATCACGAATATGGACAGCATCTGGACAAGGTTGGTGAGCGCCGTCGGGTTTTCAAACGGATGCGCCGAATTGGCGTTGAAGAAGCCGCCGCCATTGGTCCCCAGCATCTTGATCGCTTCCTGCGAGGCGACCGGACCAAGCGCCAGCATCTGCTTGCCGCCTTCCAGCGTGCTCACGTCAACAGAGGCGGCGAAGGTCTGCGGTACGCCCGAAGCAATCAAAAAGATGCCATAAATCAGGCAGATCGGTAGCAGCAGATAGAGGGTGATGCGCGTCACGTCCGCCCAGAAATTGCCGATGCTCGCGGCTTCGCGCCGGGCAAATCCGCGAAAGAAGGCGAAGGCGAGCGCGATGCCGGTGGCCGCAGACAGAAAATTGTGCAGCGTCAGCCCCAGCATCTGGGAGAGGTTGGACATGGCCGCCTCGCCCGAATACCATTGCCAGTTGGTGTTGGTGGTGAAGCTGATCGCGGTGTTGAACGCGCCGTCGGGGCTAATCCCCGAATAGCCGAGGTCATTGAGCGGCAGCAGCCCCTGCAACCGCAGCACGGCATAGGTAAAGATCAGCCCGGCGAAGTTGAAAAGCAGCATATGCGCCGCGTAACGCCGCCAGCTCTGCTGTTCGTCGGGATTGATGCCGGACAGCTTATAGAAGCCGGTTTCGATCGGTCCCAGCACGGCATGAAGCGGTGTGCGGCGCCCTTCATAGAGCGCGAACAGCCAGGTGCCCATCGGCTTGGTCAGCGCCAGCAATATGCCGACGAAGGCGAATATCAGGATCCAGCCCTGGATAGTCATGGTCCAGGCTCCTCGTCAGAAGCGTTCGGGGCGAATGAGCACCGCCACCAGGTAGAGAAGAAGGCCGATCGCGGTGAGCGCGGCCAATGAAAAATCAAGCGTCATCGCCGCCTCCCTCACGCATGGTCGCACAGCTGGACATAGGCCAGCGTCGCGGCCAGCAGCCCGGCCAATGCGCCAAGCCAAAGCAGATCCTGCATCGTCACACTCCTTCCCTGGGCGCTGTCGGAAACTGCAGGATGGGCGGACGGTCAAATGCCGCGGCTTTGGTCATTCCGATATTCCCCAAATACCTGCCGCCCGATCGGCAGCGATTGGTGAGGGGGTTCAGATACTATCTGTCGCCATTTCTTATCGAGATGGAGAAGCGGCTATCTCCATAGTATTTGCATAGGGTAGGCTAGATATCTTCCATCTGGATCGGAGAGCCGAATACCGCCAGCTGGTTCTTCAACGGATCGCGGCAATATAGGCATCGATTCGCGCGGCGGTCCCCTGCGGGACATGCAGGCCCAGTTTGGACCGCCGGAACAGTATATCTTGGGCCGACCGCGCCCATTCGACGGATAGCAGATAATTCAGTTCCGCGGCCCTAAGCCCGCCGCCCAGATTTTCGCCAAGGTCCTCGACGCTTCGCGCCTGCCCCAGCAGCCGCATTGCCCGCGTGCCATAGGCGCGCGCGAGCCGGAACAGGAGCGCGCGCGGAAGGCCGGGATAGCGAGCGTAAAGCCCCTCGGCAAAGCGTGCGAAGTCAGCGTCCGGCATATCTCCTCCCGGCAATGCCGCGCCCGCCGTCCATGCGGCTCCAGCCTCCGGGAAGAAGGGTGCCAGACGTTTCATCGCCTGCTCCGCCAGCCTGCGATAGGTGGTGATCTTGCCACCGAACACGCTCAATATCGGCGCGCTGCCATCCCGCGTATCGACATCCAGCACATAGTCGCGCGTCACCGCCGACGTATTCCCTTCATCGTCGTCATAGAGCGGCCGGATACCGGCATAGCTCCACACCAGATCGGCCTTGCCAAGCTGCCGCCTGAAGTAACGGTTCGCGCCGTCCAGCAAATAGCGCGTTTCCCGCTCGCTGATCGTGACGGTTCCCGCCTCCCCTTCCCACGGCTCTTCGGTCGTGCCCAAAAGGGTGAAATGCCCTTCATAGGGTATGGCGAACATGATCCGGCGGTCGGGGTTCTGAAGAAAATAGGCGTGATCGCCCTCATACAGGCGGGGCACGACGATATGGCTGCCTTTAACCAGGCGCACGCTGCGTTCGCTACGCGCTCCTGCGGCCCGACCGATCACGTCGGCCACCCATGGCCCCGCCGCATTCACCAGCGCGCGCGCACGAACGTCGCGCGATCCATCCGCATTCGAAATCGTCGCGATCCACGCCGCGTCCTCGCGCCGTGCGGACAGGAAGCGCGTGTGGGTGTGCACTTGCGCGCCCCGCTCCGCCGCGTCGAGCGCGTTCAGCACAACAAGGCGGCTGTCCTCCACCCAGCAGTCCGAATAGACAAACCCCCGCCCCTGCCTGTCCGCCAGAGCCGCGCCCAGGGGGGAGCGATCGAGCGCAATCGCCTGCGTGGGCGGCAGCCTCTTCCGCCCGCCAATATGGTCGTACAGGAACAGGCCGATCCGCATCATCCACGCCGGGCGGGGCGACAGCGTCTGCGGAATGACGAAGCGCAGCGGCCAAATGATGTGGGGCGCCATCGCCCACAGCCGCTCGCGCTCCGCCAACGCTTCCCGCACCAGCCTGAACTCGCCATATTCCAGATAACGCAAGCCCCCATGGATCAGCTTGGTGGAAGCGGACGAGGTATGGGACGCAAGGTCGTGCTGCTCCACCAACATGACCTTCAGGCCCCGGCCAGCGGCGTCCCGCGCTATGCCTGCGCCATTGATCCCGCCGCCGACGATCAGCAGGTCACAGTCATCCACGCTCTGCCGTGCCTCCCCAATCGATTGATCGACCGGGGTTTACGCGAAAAGAAAAGCAGCCGAAAGTAGTCCCCTGCGCAACAACGGGCAGGTCAGTGACGGAGGGGCGCGTGCAGGCCAAGCACATCCTGGCGATCGATCAGGGCACGACATCCAGCCGCAGCATCCTGTTCGACGCCGATGCCCGCCGCGTCGGCATGGCGCAATCGGAATTCCCGCAACATTATCCTGCCGCCGGGTGGGTGGAACATGATCCTGAGCAGATATGGCACGACACGATCGCTACGGCGCGCGAAGCCATGGCGCAGGCACCGGGCGGGGCAGCAAGCGTCGCCGCCATCGGCATCGCCAACCAGCGCGAAACAACGGTCATCTGGGACCGCAAGACCGGTCAACCCATTCACCGCGCCATCGTCTGGCAGGACCGGCGAACCAGCGATCTTTGCGCGCAGCTTAAGGTGGGTGGTGCCGAAGACGAGGTGCGATCGCGCACCGGGCTGCTGCTCGATCCCTATTTTTCCGGCACGAAGGTCGCCTGGATTCTGGATCATGTAGCGGGCGCGCGGGCGCGTGCCGAATGTGGAGAGCTTGCCTTCGGAACGATCGACAGCTTCCTGCTCTGGCGGCTGACGGGCGGAACCGTGCACGCCACCGACGTCACCAACGCATCGCGCACCCTGCTCTGGAACATTCGAGACCAATGTTGGGATGAAGAGATGTGCCGCCTGCTACGGGTGCCCGCCGCGATCCTGCCAACGGTGCATGACAATGCACATCTCTACGGCGCGACGACGCCCGACCTGTTCGGTCGGGCGATCCCGATCACCGGCATCGCGGGGGATCAGCAGGCGGCGCTGTTCGGCCAGGCCTGCTTTTCACCCGGATCGATCAAGTCGACCTATGGCACCGGCTGCTTCGCGCTGCTGAACACCGGGGCCCAGGCCATCACGTCGCGCCACCGGCTGCTCACCACCCCGGCCTATCGGCTGGACGGACGCACCAGCTATGCGCTGGAAGGGTCGATCTTTGTCGCGGGCGCGGCGGTGAAATGGTTGCGCGACGGCATTGGGGTCATCACCCATGCCAGCCAGACCAACGACATGGCGACACAGGTCCCCGACAGCCATGGCGTCTATATGGTGCCCGCTTTTGTAGGATTGGGCGCGCCGCATTGGGACCCGGACGCGCGCGGTGCCATTTACGGCCTGACCCTTGGCGCGACGCAGGCCCACCTCGCCCGCGCGGCGCTGGAAGCGGTCGGATATCAGACCATGGACTTGCTGAACGCCATGACGGCGGATTCAGGCGTGCGCCCGGCGGTAATGCGCGTGGATGGCGGCATGGCCGCGAACGACTGGCTGTGCGGGTTCCTGGCAGACCTTTTGGAGCTGTCCGTCGAACGCCCCTCCGATCTGGAAAGTACGGCACGCGGTGCGGCTTTCCTTGCCGGGCTAGCGGCGGGGGTCTGGTCGGGCCTGCCGGAGATTGAAAAGCTCTGGTCAAGCGGCGACCGCTTCGAACCATCCATGACCGCCGAACGGCGCGCTCCACTGGTGGCGGGATGGCGCGACGCCCTGCGCCGGACCATGTTGCCCAGAATATAGTGATTCCGCTTGGCTTCGCACGCATGTTCGGAGAATAGGCGGGATGGCCAGAACACCGAAGACAGGGGCAATCCCAACGACGCCCAGCAAGGGACCGTTTGCGAACATCGCCCGCAACACGGGCTGGCTGCTGGGCAGCAAGGGCCTGGGCGCGGTGCTCAGCCTCTTCTATCTGGCCATCACCACCCGGACGCTAGGCCCTGAAGGCTTCGGCATATTCAGCCTGGTGATCGCCGTGGCGCAATTTATCGCGCGCGTCATCACCTTCGACAGCTGGCAGGCAGTGGTCAAATATGGGCAGGTTCCCCTGCGCGACGGTCGGCGGGACATGTTGAGCCTGCTGGTCGGATCGACCCTGACCATTGACATGCTCAGCGCGGTTGCGGGACTGGGGGTCGCGGCGTTGCTAGCCTTTGGATTGGGACCATATCTGGGCTGGCAGCCGGATATTGCCTGGCTGGGCTTTGGCTATGCAGCGGTCGTGCTGCTGGCGATGCGGTCAACGGCTGTCGGCGTGCTCCGCTTGCTGGATCGTTTCGCGGCGGCGGCGCTGGCCGAAAGCATGATGCCGATCGTGCGGATGGCGGGCGCGTTGACTGCTTGGTGGCTAATGCCCACGCCGCTTGGCTTTCTGATGGCATGGGCAACGTCGGAAATAGTCGTGTCCACAACCTACTGGATACTCGCCTACCGGCACGGTCGCAGCCAAGTCGGGCGCATCCGCTTTGTCGGGCCGCGCCGGGCGCAAGCGCATTTCCCCGGCATCCTGCCGTTCCTGATGGCCAGCAACATCAACCTCAGCCTGGTGACGGTAATCAACAGCCTGCCGATCTTCATATTGGGGATGTTCGTCGGCGCGGCGGAAGCGGGCTATTACCGGCTCGCCGCACAGCTCGGCAATGCCATGACGACCTTTTCCCAACTGATGTCGCGCGCCATTTTTTCCGAAACTACCCGCAGCCATGTGCGCGAAACGGGGGCGGACCGCCATAGCGAGCTGCGCCAGCTCCTGCGCAAGATCAGCGCCTTTACCGTCTTCAGCGCCACCATCATCGTGCTGGCGCTGTTCATCCTGGGCGAATGGCTGCTGGCGACGATGTCGGGACCGGCCTATCTGCCTGCCTACCCATTGCTGCTGCTGCTAGGCGGCGCGGCGGCGATTGAAATGGCGGGCGTTAGCTTTGACCCCCTGTTGATGACGATCGACCGCCAAAGGCTGACGGTCATGGTCCGCGTGACAGAGGTCTTCATTCTCGCCGCCTGCCTGGCAATCCTGCTGCCGCCCATGGGCGCGTCCGGTGCCGCAACATCGGTGCTGATCGCCACTTTGGCAGGCTTCCTGTTGCGTGCTGTGGCGGTGCGCATTCACCTGCGATGAAGCGCTAATCCTTAAGCTGCGCGAACATCCGGTGATGCGCGGCAAGCGCCTCATCCACCGCATAGGCCCTGACAGCCTTCCGCGCCCGGCCGGCGTCGGCCTGTCGGGACAATGTCCAGTCGATCGCCTCCGCAAACGCCGCCACATCTCCGACCGGGACCATCGGATGCTGTCCCGCATCGGCGACGATCTCCCGCAGGTTGGGCGTGCAGTCGGTGATGACCAGCTGACAACCGCAGGCCAGCGCCTCGATCGCCGTGGCGGTCAGCCCTTCCCAGCGTGACGACTGGAGCAGCAGCTCGGAACTGGCATACAGCTCCGCCAACTGCGCCGGATCGCCGACGAAGCCTAGAAACTCGACCCGGTCCGCAATCCCCAATTCCCGGCATTGCTGCTGGAGCACGGCCAGCAGCGGCCCCTGCCCTGCCACCCGCAGCCGCCAGTCATGCCCGTCAATCCGGGCAAGCGCCCCCAACATCGTGCGATGGTCCTTTTGCGGAGCCAGACGGCCAACCGCCAGCAACTCGCGCCGGGGTCCCGACCGCGCCAGCGCCCGCCGCTCTCCGGCCTGCCACAGGACAGGTGTCACCGTTGGTCGCGGCAGAAGCGCGACCTTCCGGCGGATCGCCCCGCATTCGCCCGCCAGCAGATCGGCGTCGGCACCGCCCATGACGATCGTCCTGCAACTCAGCCAGGCGGTAAGCTGGAACCTCTTGCGGCGCAGCCATGCGGACGGCCCCCGCGTTCCGGGACGGACTATCGGGTTGGAAATGCGGCCCACCGCCCGCGCCCGCGTTCCCAAAGCCGCGCAGGCGATGAGCAAATTGCTCTGATTTCCTGCTGAAAATATGATGTCAGGACGATGACGCCGCAGCATCCCCCGCAGGACCGGCAACTGCGTCAGCATCGCCACGCCTCGCACGGTCGACATTGCCGCCACCCGCCG
Source organism: uncultured Sphingobium sp. (assembly GCA_965653535.1). Lineage (GTDB taxonomy): Bacteria > Pseudomonadota > Alphaproteobacteria > Sphingomonadales > Sphingomonadaceae > Sphingobium. The sequence goes on along the minus strand of CBFHAG010000007.1, from coordinate 69,265 downwards.
GGTCACGACGCCCGGATCGATCATCGACGCCAACGGTCCTTCCGTGCGGGCCATCCACAATTCAGCGCGAACGCCCTGCCCGGCCAAATAATTAGCCAGCAATATCGCGACCCGATCCAGCCCGCCGTCGCTGGGTTCATACAAGTAGATCGCAACGGAAAGGGGTGAATTCAAAAGTCGCGGCTCCCGAACAGATAAGGCGGCATCCCTCCGGCGTCACGGAGCACCGATTGACAAACAGGGCTAAATGCGGCTTCGCGATATTCAATCCCATCAATGGGTTCAATCGGCAAAAGCACGAGCGAGACGCGATGAAGCTGATAATACAAATTCCCTGCCTCAATGAAGAAGAATCGCTTCCCGCGGCACTCGCAGCGCTACCACGGCACATTCCGGGCATCGACAAGGTCGAATGGCTGATCATCAACGATGGCAGTACCGACCGCACCGTTGAAGTGGCGCGGGAATTGGGCGTCGATCATATCGTTGACCTGCCGATCAACCGGGGGTTGGCCTATGCCTTCATGGCGGGCCTGAAACGTTGCCTGGCCGAAGGCGCGGATATCATCGTCAACACCGACGCCGACAATCAATATAATGCCGACGATATACCGGCCCTGATCCAGCCCATTTTGCAGCGGCGCGCCGAATTGGTGATCGGCGATCGCCCAATTTCCACCATCGCCCATTTTTCCTGGATCAAGCGCAAGCTCCAGCGACTGGGTACAAAGGTCGTGCGCTGGGTGTCCAAGGCGGACATTCACGACGCGCCCAGCGGCTTTCGCGCCATTTCCCGCACCGCCGCGTTGGAGATCAATATTTTCGACGGCTACACCTACACGCTGGAATCGATCATCCAGGCGGGGCTGTCCAACATCCCCATCACGTCGGTGCCGATCCGGGTGAATGGCGAAACGCGCCCGTCGCGGCTGTTGCGGTCGATGCACAATTATATCCTGCGATCGATCCGTTCGATCCTGCGCAGCTTCTTCATCTACAAGCCGTGGATGACCTTCTTCTACCTCAGCCTTGCTCCGCTGCTCATCGGCGGCGGGCTGGTGATCCGCTGGATGGCGTTATTCGCCAGCGGGACAGAGCGCGCGCATGTTCCCAGCCTGGTCGCTGCGGCTGGCCTGCTGCTGCTGGCGGGCCTCATGTGGATCGCGGGGCTGCTGGGCGAACAGTTGCTGATCAACCGGCGCATGCTGCATGACTTGCAACTGCGCCTGCGCGACAACCGCACCGCGCCCCACCAGGTGATGAAAGACGGCAGCGCCCTATGACGGCATCTCCGCGCGACTTGATGGCCCAGCATGCGCTGGGAGAGATTCCAAAGATCCTGACACTGCTGGACCGGACGCCGGTCAGCCGGACCTATGGCTGTTTCGACCGCATCTACTGGCACTACCGGATGATCGATTTTCCGTGCGGGATGAGCCAGGAATTCGTCTATCCGCTCGCGCTCGCCTGGTCGCTCGACATACCAGGCAATGCCTATCATCAGGCCCCTGCCATCCGGGATTTCGTGGAAGCCGGCATCCGCTTCGCCGCCCGATCCGCGCATCCCGACGGGTCATGCGACGATTATTATCCGTTCGAACGCGCAGCAGGCGCGGCGGCTTTCTCGCTGCTGGCCTGCCTGGAAGCCGCGTCCATCATTGGGGTCCAGGACGATCCTGAAATCCGCGACTTTTTCCGCCGACGGGCGAAATGGCTGGCGACCCACCAGGAATCGGGCCGACTGTCCAATCATGAGGCGCTGATCGTCGCCAACCTCATCCGCATGTCCGCGCTGGAAGGCCCCGAATGGGAAGCCCCCTTGCGCGAGCGCGCCGCGCGGCTGCTGTCCTGGCAGGATGAGGAAGGCTGGTTCGACGAATATGGCGGCGCTGATCCGGGCTATCTCAGCCTGACGATCGGGCTGCTGGCCGAAAGCGACCGCCGCCGCCCCGACCTTGGCCTGCGCCCCGCCTGTGAGCGCGCGATCCATTTCTTCGCCCATTTCGTGCATCCCGACGGCACGGTCGGCGGCTCCTATACCAGCCGGGGAACGCAGAATTTCTTCCCGCACGGCTTTGAAATCGCTGGCGAATGGATGCCCGAAGCGATGGCCGTCACCGATCGCGCCGCCGCGCTGTTCGCGGCTGGTGGCCCGCCCTGCTATTCCGACGATCATATCATCGGCCATCACCTCTGGAGCTGGCTACTATGCTGGTCGGAATGGCGCGAAGACCGCCCCGCAGCCCCATCTCCCGCCCCCTCCGCCTATTTCCCGCGATCGGGGATGCTGGTCGACCGCAAGGTGGGCCAGACCCTATATTGCGGCCTGCGTCAGGGCGGAGCATTCCAGCTGTTCGACAGCGATCGGCTGGCCATCGCCGACAGCGGCCTATCAATACAGACCAATGATGGCAGGACCGCCGTGCAACATCTGGCGGGCGATTATGACATCGCCCAGGGTCCCGAAGGCCTGTCCGTCATCGGTCGGATGGCTTGGGCCAAGGCAACATTGTTGACGCCGATCAAATCGGTGATCCTGCGTTGTATCATGATCGTTCTTGGCCGCTTCTTCCCCGACTTGGTCCGGCGGCTGCTCCAGAAGATCCTGGTCACAGGCCGACGGGACGCCCCGTTCCGTTTCCATCGCGCGCTGCGCTGGGATGGCGCAAGCTGGACCGTCCGCGATGAAATCTTCGCGGACAATGGTTGGCGCGGCGTCGCGCAGATCGGCATTGCCGGGTTCCAGACCTCATCCACCACGATCATGGCGCGGGTCTGGCAGGCGAACCATATTCAACCCTGGCAGGACCTGACCGCCGCCATCGCCCGGCTTGGCGATGCCGATCCGCTCATCATCGAACGACGCCTGCCCGGCAGCGGAGCGGCCTGATGCGCAAGCTGCTCAGTCTCGCCATCAGCTTTGGCATATTATTCATCATCTGGCGGAGCGTCGATGCCGCTCGCGTGTTGGCGGTATTTCGTGATGCGGACCGGATGTGGCTGGCCGCCAGTCTGCTCGCCGCCGTGCCCTTGACCATTGCAACCGCGACCCGGTTTGCCATGCTCAGCCGCTCGCCCATTCCGTTCGGCGCGTCGTTGCGCCTGATCCTGTCGGCATCGACGCTCAACGCCGTCCTCCCGTCCAAGATGGGCGATATCGCGAAAAGCTGGGTCCTGGCGCAAAAATACGGCTTCCCGGCAGGACGCGCCGTATCGCTCGTCGTGTTTGAAAAGATGATGGACATGGCCGCGCTGCTGCTGTGGGGCATGTTCGCGCTGTTCTGGACCGCAGGCACTGATTGGCTGCTATGGCTGTTTACCGCAGCCGTTGCCGGGCTTTTCCTGCTGCTGGCGCTGATGATGGCACCCTTTCCGCTCGCTCGAAAGTCCCTCGACTGGATCATCGCCCGCCTGCCGCGCAAGGTTTCGGTGAAACTGGCTGGGTTCATGGACGAATGGGTGACCATGACCGACTGGTTCTGGTCGCGCAGGACACGGGCGATCGCCACGCTGCTCTTTTCCATTGCCCTCTGGGGCGCGCATCTGTGCCAGTTCTGGCTGTTCACCAAGGCGGTGCACGCGACCGTCCCGTTGATCGACAACCTCGCATTCGCAACCCTGTCGATCCTCGCCGGCCTGGTGCCGCTGACCATGGCTGGCATCGGCAGCCGGGACGCCGCCATCATCCAGCTTTATCAGGGCTGGCTGTCACCGGCGGCAGGAGCGGCGGTGGGTGTGCTCGCGACCTCTCGCTATATTCTTCCCGCCATAGCGGGCGCGCCGTTCATGCGCGATTATTGGCATCGTCGAAATCAGGGAGCTGCGGTTGCCGACACGCCGGATTGACGCTGGGCTGGCGCTTTTCGTTGGCCTCATCGTCCTGACCATGGCGCGCTACGGCGCGGAAGCCTTCGCCTCCGGGCCGTGGACGATGGCGGACGACGCTCGCCAGTTTCTGACCTGGGGCGCAAGGATCGGCAACCCGTCCGCCATGCCCCATGACCTGCTGGCCGACTATTGGCAGCAGGCCGCGCCACCGCTCTATCGCGCGCTGCTCTATGGCGCGAATACGCTGGGCATAGGACCAGTGCAGATCGCCAGCCTGCTCGCCCTCCCCCTGATCGTGGCGAGCGCCATTCTCACATGGCGGCTGGCCGGTTGCTTCACCCTCGATCGTTCGCGCAAGCTGTTCGCCGTCCTCTGCGTCATGGCCGCGATCCTGCACAATGACTCCATCTTTTCCGGCACCCCCCGCGCCTTCGCTTCGCCTCTCATCCTGATGATGATGCTGGGCATGGCCACCCGCCGCCATGGCTTGACGCTGGCGGGCCTGCTGCTGTCCAGCCTCATCTACCCCGCCCCAGCGATCACATGCCTGGGCATCTTCGCGCTGCACCTTATGGACTGGCGCTGGCCGTGGACGCTGCGCTGGCGGTCGGTGGCGATGCTGGCGGTGGCGGGGGTCATCGTCGTCGCGTCGGGCCTGTTGTTCAAGGCAGGCCTTGCCGACTGGGGACCGACCCTCAAGCTGGATGAAGCCCGCCACATCCCCAGTCTCGCGACCTTCGACGGCCGCAGCAGCATCGTCGGTCGCAATGGCGACGTCGCCTGGCTCTGCTCAGCGCGGATCGGCTTCCTGCCAGCCATCGTCAACTGCCAGGGCAATGGCGATCCGCGCCTGATCCTGAACGCCTTGCTCAGCATGCTGCCCATCATCGCCCTATGGCTCGCCGGACGCCGCCGCCGCAATGATGCCAGCCCCAACGCCGCCACGGCATGGCCACTGCTGCCCTACAGCCTGCTGTCATCGCTGATCTGCTACATCCTCGCCGCGCTGGTGGCCTTCACCTTCCATCTCCCGGCGCGTTACAGCCAGCCCGTGTTGCTGGTGATGGGCAGCCTTGCTTTCGGCCTACTGGTCGGCGGCTGGTGGTCGCGCGGCATGGATCGCCTCGCCCGATCCCGCCCGATGGCCCGCATGGCGATCATCACCATCGCCGCACTGGTAAGCATCGCCGCTTTCGCCACGCCAAAGATGCGACTGGTCCGCCCGGCCAATCCCGATCTTCTGGCGCTGATCGCCAGCACCCCGCGCGGCACCCGCATCGCGGGGATCGACGATGACCTGGCCATCATGCCCGCACGCACTGGGCGAACGGTGCTGGCAACGCCGGAGCATGACATCCCCTACCACCGCCGCTATCATCGGGATCACCAGGCGCTGCTGCGCAGTTCCATGGCCATGGCCGAGCTGCAACTGCCCGCCTTGGCATCGGAGGTACGCCGACAGAATATCGACCTCCTCATCTTCGACCGGCATTTCCTGGAAAGCGGCATCCTGCCCGCCAGCTACAGCGCGGCGCTGCCCCCACCCCACCGCATCACGCCCTCACTCGACCGGATCACCCCGTTGCGCGAGGCTTCCTGCCGGGTAATCGAAACCCGTCAATGGGTGGCGATATTCACCACCTGCCTCAAACGGCCCGCCCCATGACCCTCCGGCAGCGTCAGGATGGAAAGCGCCCCTCGCCCATCCAGGACAAAATGGCCAGGGCGCCGCGCTCGGACGAAGACTCCGCACCCGCCGACATGGTGTAATCGAAAATCGACTGTTGCTGCGCGCGGTAATGCAGGCCGCGTTCGCGATAGGCAGGCAGAAGAGGGAACAGCTCCTCCGCCGACCGCACCACATCCCCGGCGCTCCATGACAGATAGGGCAGTCCCTCGTCACGCGAGCGGCTGTGCGTGTCGATGAAGAAGGCGGGCCGCGGACGGTAGAGAAATTCGTAAATCTGGCTGCTGACATCGCCGATATAGGCGTCGCAACCCAAAGTGTAGCTCATGTCGCAAAGACGCTGGCTGTCCACGTCGATGTGGATATTGGGCAGGCCCCGCCAACGCGGGTCGAGATCGGGCCGCCGCTTCATCACCCTATATTCCGGCGAGATATGCAGCTTCTTGCGGAACAGCATGATGTGCGGCGCGAAGATCAGGTTGAAGTCGCGCCCCGCACCGAACGCGAACCAGTTTATGATGGCATGGCCATGGGCATACCAGCTCGACAGATAGGGATCGAAATGGGGATTATAGAGGAAGGTCGGCCGATCATCGCCGAAAAAGGACGGGCGCGCGCCCTTGTCGATCAGGTCGAATTTCGGATAGCCGATGATCGCGATCGCATCGGGCCGCGCCAGCCCATGGCCCAGCATTTCATCGGCGACCTTTTGCCCCGACACCAGCATCGCGTCGAAATTCGCCATGGCGGGATGATAGGTCACGGACCGGTCGCCCGCGCCATGGGGTATGAAGATGAACTGGGGGCCGCCCCCCTTCCACTCCCGCTTCAACAGCAGGCAGGTGCGTTCCGGGCTGATAATCACCGCCGCATTTCGCAGCGCGGCGGCATGACGCCTCAGCCGCGCCATCCGCTCGGTTGGAGCGATCCGGTTGACCATCCGCATGACCGGCCCGACCCGGCCCAGCCCCAGATCGAACCAGATGATGCGCGAGGCGGCCTCCTCCCCCACAATCTCCCGCACGCCCTGCCCGATGGCCTGCGTGCCGAATGCGCAGACAAGCGGAAAGGCTACAGGCCTGCTCGCAAGGGCGCGGAGAATCCCGGCAGTATGCGCAAGCTGATGCGTCGCATCATGATTGAACAGGAACAGGACCGCTCCCGCCGGGATGGAATTAGGGTCAGCCCATTTCTGCATGTGGACATCTGGTAATGGCGAGCGCGACCATCGTCAAAACGAGGAGCTTCCAAGCTGGATCATTTAAGGGCAAAGATCAGGAGTTTTCGTCGTCCAAGCTGAGCAGGTGCGACAAGACGGTAGTGGTCGCCTAAGGCCGACCATAGCATTTGCCTCGTTAGCATATTGCTGCTGCTTGGCTTGGCTTCGGCGTCGGCGATGATGACGGTCGGGCGCCGAGCCAACATCTCTTTTAACGCATTGGGAACTGACACACCCAAAGCGCTTGCTTCCTTAAGGTGATTTAGATGGCTCGGGAAAACGAACCGCGTGCTGATGCATGCCCCCGTCAGGGAGTAGACTATGGGTGGTCCTTCGAAGACATGTAGGCATCCGCCATTCAGATGCTCGGCCACGATCGATGATATATGTTCGACCTGTTGCCGGTTTCCTTCCTTCCTGAACTCGGAATAGACTTTTATTCCGCCAGAAATTCCACCTGTCAACAGCAGCAACGGAGCAAGAAGAGTGAACTTGCCATGTCGTGCCAGCGCTGGCGCAGCTAAGATAGCAAGCGGTGGCAAGAGAGGCAGGACATAGTGATCATAATAGCTGCCAAATATTAAATAGCCCAACGTCGCAGCAATCGTCCACAAGCGGACGAAGAGTAGCTCCGCTCGAAGTCGTCCAGTTGCGAGCGAGGCTTTCCTCGTGACTACGACCGCAGCGATCCAGAATGGGGTTAGCAACGCGACGCTTATCGCCAAGCGTCGCCATCCCTCCCAAAGCGGCTCTTCTCGCCCGAAAACAGACAAGAAATTAGCGTGGATGAAAGTGCCGGCTTCTCCCAGAAACGCATAATAGGCCAACGCGGCGCCCGTGGGCAGCAGTGCGCAAGCGACCCAGGCGAGCGCATGCAGCACTAACGCAGCCCAGCTTGCCCGTTCCCGCCAGCATCGCCACATCAAGGCGAGACCTATGAAGATTCCTTCGAAAACAACCGAATATTTAACCTGAATGGCGATCCCCAGCAAAAGCATGATGCCCATGCCCTTCAGGAGCAGGGATTCATCCTTCGGCCCCGCCAGAACCCTCATCGTGCCCAGTACAGCTGCAACCACGATCAAATTGTAAAATACCGGTGACTGGCCACCGACCCCACGAAAAGTCAGCAAGAACAGCAGATAACCGACGCCGGCAACCATTGCGCCAGCAGGCTCCGCAATACGCAAAGCGATCCGATAGACCAGGAATGCGGTCGCCGCCGCAGCCGCACATGCTGCTAATTGATACGCATAAATGCCGCCGCCGCCCAGCGCACTCGCCCAATAGATAAGGAAGAGGCCAATCGGCTTGCGGTCCCATATATCGATATAAGGGAGCATTCCTGCATGCATGCGCTGCCCAACGAGCAAGTAAAACTGTTCGTCTATGTGAATGACGGGATTGCCGAACATGGGCGAACGCGAAACCAGCGCTACGACGATGAACAGTAGCGCTGGCCAGAGCCATTCACTGCGCCAACGAACGGCGCGATACTCGTCAATCACTTCCGGCGCCACGTGAAGAATGAGGAAGCTACGTAGTTCCACACCGCACCAATCACCGCCCCGGCGATTCCGGCGACCCACCAACGCTCATTTCCAAGATAAAGGAATGATGCGACCCCGACATTTGCAATCGCGCCGATCCCGCACACGGCGTAAAAGCTCAGGAGGCCTCCCAGCATGCGCCATCCCCGCAGCTGACGATCACGATATGTGAGAATATTGTTCAGGCTGAAATTGGACGCGATTGCAACCGCCACTGCAATGGACTGAGCCACGACGAAAGTTGCGTTCAGGGATAGCATCAGTCGCAGGAGTAACAAGTGAACAAAAAGACCCGATCCACCCACCGCCGCGAACAGGAAGAGGCGAGCGGGAATGAAACGGCCGGTTTTCTTTTCCAGGAGCAGCAACAGGAAGTCGATGGAGACATTGACGTCCAGCTTGCTCTCGCCGGCCGTTCGGCAACGGAAATGATAAGGGACCTCGGTTAGCTTCAGCTTGCCTGGACTGGACATCAATATGTCCAACAGGATTTTGAAGCCGATAAGACTAAGCCGCGGCATCAAATCCACAACCAGTTCGCGCCGCACGGCAAGAAATCCGCTCATCGGGTCAGTTACAGGGTTCTTGTTGACGCGAGCTGCAACTGCGGTGGCAAAGCGACTGATCAAAGCTCTGCTCTGCGTCCAGGAACCAAGGGAACCATCTTGGGCATATCGGGTGCCAAGAGCTACATCTGCTCCATCGTCAACGCATTGAAACAGCTTGGGAAGGACTTCCTCGTCATGCTGCATATCCGCATCCATGACCGCCACGATCGGGGCAGCGGTCGCCATCATTCCTTCGACTGCTGCTGAAGATAGCCCTCGCCGACCGAAGCGACGGATGAGCCGAACATTGAAATGCTGATCCATCAGCCGATAGATAGCCTCAGGCGTACCATCTCGCGAATCGTCATCGACGAATATGACTTCCCAACCGCGATCCGGCATGACAGCCACAAGCTTCGCGAAGAGCGGTTGGACGTTGTCTCGCTCTTCAAATGTTGGGATGACTACGCAGTAACGAGGCGGAGCCCATTCCTGCTCCGCAGAAGGAAGTGTCTTGAGATTGTGCATCTTTACCGCCGCTGACAGGACCGCTGCCCTAAGCCTTGCGCCTCGCTAACACAATCCTTCTTTCCACCGCAGAAGCATCTGCCGCAAAACCTGCCACAGTCAGACCTGCCGGTTCTGTACCGACGGGCGATCAAACCACCATCGTCGAAACCCACCATCCCGGCAGCGCCGCCACCGCGAGGCATGTTCCCAGCGGTACACGGGTCTGTCTGTCCACAGCCCTTCCCCGCGCCAGGCTGGCCAGCACCGCCATCAACCCCAGGCTGGACGCCGCGAGCAATATGAATGGCAGCGCCTGCCAGCCGAACCATGCGCCCAACGCTCCCAACAGCTTCGCATCGCCCAGCCCCAACCCCTCGCGTCCCCGCATCAGGCGATAGCCGGTCGCTACGGCCAGCAGGCTGAAATAGCCCGCCCCCGCCCCGATCAGCCGATCGGTCAGCATCGGATCGGTGACCCACAGCCCAACCGTCAGTCCCAGGAACGCGAGCGGCAGGGTCAGCGCGTCGGGCAGCCAGAAATGCCGCCAGTCGAGCACCGCCAGCACCAGCAGCAGCCATCCGAACAACGCCCATCCCGCCCCCACCAGCCCCGGCGCAAGGCCCAGCGCCAGCGCGCCGATGATGGCGCACCCGGCTTCCACCCGCCCATGCAACGGATCGATCGCCGCTCCACAGGTCCGGCAGCGGCCACGCTGCGCCAGCGCGCTCAGCATGGGCACAAGGTCGATGGCGCTCAGCACCCGCCCGCATCCGTCACAGGCGGAACGCCCCCGCACCACGCTCCGGTCCTTCGGCCAGCGCAGGATCAGCGTCGCCAGGAAGCTGCCTGCAATCGCCCCGGCGATCCCGCCCAGGCAGGCGGCAAGCGGATGGATCACAGCGTCCCTTCGACCTTCAGCACGCGCGCTCCACCCACGCCTGCAAATCCCGATTTGGCGAGCGCGTCGGCCAGCATCGCATCCGCCGTTTCCACACGCATCTCCGCCACATAGCGGCCCGACCGCCAAATCCTCAGCGTCAGTTTTTCCATGCCCGACTGGCTGGCGAGCGACAGCAGCAGCGCGTCACCATCGCAACTCGCCGTCCCCGACAGCCCCTGGCTCAGGTTCAGGCCGGGGAACTGCCCGGCCATCTGGGCCCTCACCCGCCCTTCGGCATGGCCGCATTGCTCGCCAGAGAAATAGGCGCTCACATCCTCCATCACCAGGCTACCGATCGGCAGCGGTGCGAAGGTCCGCCCCAGCGGCACCGCGCCCGTCACATCGTCCACGCCCGCCCGCCCGAACCCAACCGTCAGCGCACCGCTCAGATCGTCCGCTGCGCCGCTGCGCCTCCTTATATCAAACCGCGCGCGCGCCATCAGCAGCGACACCGGGGAAAGCGCCGCTCGCACCGACCCAAGCGGCATCGTCCCCAGCATCAACTGGTCGACCCGTCCGCTCCAGATCGTGCCAGTCACATTCCGTGCCGCGACACCAACCCGCTCAACCCCAGCAAGCCCCAGCGCGATTCGCATCGGCATGAACAGGATGAAGCCCAACGCGAACAGCAGGATCAACGTCAGCCGCGCGCGGCGCGACAGATGAAGGCCCATCATTGCCCCGATCCCCGCACCAGCACCGCCTGAACCGAAAGACTGCCCGCCGTCGCCGAAGGCCGCGCGCTGATCGTGTCCACCCGCACCCCCTGCCCCTCAATCTCGGCCAACCAGGAAAACAGCGCAACCGGTCGCACCGACGCCATGGCGATCTCTATCCTGTTCGCCCCTTGCGCCTGAGCACGCTCCAGCGTCAGCCCTGCCTCGCCCGCCGCCTGTCCGATCAACTGATCCAACGGAGCCACCGCAGCGCCGGTCGCGGCATTCCGGGGCAGCGACTTCAGCAGCTTCACCTTCGTCCTGATGTCGGCATTGCGATCCGTCGCCTGCGCCAAAGCATCATGCGCCGACCGCTGCCCCGCCTGAAGCGGCCACAACACGCCCATCCACAGGATCACCACGGCCAGCATGGCGACCATGATGCCCAGCATCCACTGTTCGCGGGGCGACCGTTCATCCCACAGGCTTTTCATCCGTTCCATCATGACCGCACCGTAATGTCCGCCAGAGTCCGCCCGCCCGGATCCTGGGAAGGCGTCGCCGTTATGGTGAATCCCGCCGCCTGCAAAGCGATCAGCACACGATTAATCTCATCCGACTTAACCGCCGCCAGCGTCGCCCGGATCATGCCGTCAGGGTCGCGCGACAAGGCGGTCAAAGACACCCCCGGCTCGGCCTGGATCGCCGCCAGCAGCCCAGCGACGGGCGCGGTGAAGGCATAGGCCCCCGCACCACGCTCGGCCAGCCGCCGGTCCATCTCGGCCTCCGCCGCGTCCAGATTGTCGGCTCCCGGCACCACCTCCCGCGCCAGCGCCAGGCTTTCCGCATCCAGTCGGCCAGCCTCCCCATGCTCGCGCGCGATACCGATCACCGCGATCATCAGGCTGGCGATCAGGATCAAACCGCTCCACAGCATGATCCGGCCCAACGTCCGCTTGTCGATCGAACGCCGCACCCGCTTGGCAAAATCACCTTGGCGCAGGTCCAGCGGCGGATCGGCCAGCGCGGCCATCGCCGTGGCCGCCACCTGTTCGGCAGTCACATCATGCACCGGCGCATCGCCGACCAGTTCGACCAAGGCGATGTCGCCGGGCAGCGCGACATCCGCGCCCCGCAACACCATGTCGCCGCCAACCACACCCCGGCTGAACCCCTCGGCGGGCGCAGGCAGCAGCAGGGCCGCAGGCACGATGACATCCGGGTCCAGCCCATGATGCTGCGCCCACAACAGCCAGTGCTGCAAGTCCGCCCGCGCCGCCACCCCGACGATATGCGGGCGGGCGGGGTCCTCATTACGGTTCGCGACGGCAAACAGCTGATCAGCAGGCACGATCCCCGCCGCCATCGCCGCTAGTCGCGCGGCGGCGCGGCCCTGACGCGGCGGCAGGTCGGGATGACGAAACCAGTGCAGCGTCACCAGGGCGGCGGGCGGGACCAGCATGACCACCGTGCCGGACGGCAAAGCGGTCAATCCGCACTCCGCCAGCCAGTTCGCCCCCGTCCCCTTCTGCACGACCGCGCCATCGGCCACGCGCATCCACAGCGGTTCACCCTGTTCGGCCAGAAAGACTATCAGCCCGTCGCGGACGATCATGCGCCCGATCCCCAACTGCGACGGATCAATCTGGCGGGGCTTTCCCGCGCATCGACCAGCGCCTGTTCGACCACCTCTGTTCCCCCGACGTCCACCGACACTTCCACCCCGAAAAATCCTGTCGTCAATTTGACCTGCTGCCCGACTTCTTCCAGCGGATTGATCCCCTGGCTAGCCAATGGTGCCCAAAATTGCACCGTGCTGCCGTAACCTTCCGCTGGCCGCCGAGCCAGTAGGTCGCGGGCCTGAGCGACGCTGATCTGTCCCTGCAACAACATCGCGAACAAAGGTGCCTGCGACGGCAGCAGCGTGTTGATGTTGATCGGCGACAGCTCTGCCGTGGGTAATGCGCATATCCAGGGCCGCACCACATCGTAGATGGCGGGCGTCACACCGGCCACCACGCGCAATTCGCTGGGATCGACCATGAAACGGTTGGCGGCGCGATAGGGCCGCGCCGTTTGCGCATAGCTTCCATCTTCCGCACCACCGGGCTGCGGAACGCCATCCGTATCGATCCAGTCACCCAGCGACGCCGCCGCCACCTGCGCCTGTCGCGCATCCACGCCCAACGCCTGCAACAGCGCCTGAAATTGCGATATACCGACAGGGCGGACTTTCAGGTTCGCCTCATTCTCGCCCGCCACCACGCTGTTCAGGTTGAAACAGTTGCCGCCATCCGTCACCCGCGCGGTCGCCATGCCACCGGGGACCGCAATGGGCTGCGCCGTACCCATCCAGTTGCCCGCCAGCGTCGTCTTGCCCGGATTGGCCGCAAGCAGATCGCCGATCCTGATCCGCGCAATCTCCGTGCCCGCATCGGCAAAGGCGCGCGCCTGATCGATCGATCCGCCATTGCCGGTCATGCGCGTTGCCAGCGCCAACCGCTCAAGCGCCGTCGAAGCGACCACCGCCATGACGGCGACCAGCAGCAGGACCGTCAGCAATGCCGCGCCCCGTTCATTCGACCTGCCAGCATCAACCAACGGCCGCCTCCCCTTCCACCACCGGCTTTTCGGCCGGGCCGGGTCCCACCAGGAACCGCAGGGTCACAGGGGGTTCGCCCGTGCGCGTCACCGTCATTTCCACCGCGCGCGGCATCAGGTCGGGCTGGGTCGGCGTCCACTCGCCACGCCATTCCCCCTGCGCATCGCGAAAACGCAGCGTCACATCATCAACATGGTCCAGCAGAGCGGCAGGCTCATCGCCCGCAGCGCCATCGACCTGCGCATAGGTGCGCCGTTCCAGCCGCCCCTGCCGCACCCAATATTCGACCTTCTGCAGCGAAGGCCGGGGCATGTCGCCCAGATTGTCCCAGCCACCGCGCACGAACTGCATGACCGGCACGGCGTCATCTTCTCGATGCGACCAGAAAGCAGGGGCCAGCGTCCCTGCTTCCGTGCGGCTGATGCGCGGCACCGCCTGCCCCAGATCGGCGGCCATCGCCCCACCGGCACGCTGCACCGCCGCCAGATCATCCAGCCGCGTCTTGATCTGCGCCTGCGCCGACACGCTGTTCCCCAGCAACAACACACCCGCCGCCGCCAACATGGCAAAGATCATCAGCGCGACCAGCAACTCAATGAGAGTAAAGCCGCCCTGCCCATCCCTAGCCAGACCTCCGTTCGCTTCGATCGAAATCGAGCAGCCCGATGCGCCCCGCGTCACTGCACCACCCGTACAAAGCTCAGCACGACCGGCGAAGATCCAACCTGCCCGTCCACCACCAGGTCCACTTGCAACAGCCGCTTGTCGGCCATCGCCTTGACCTCCCGGTTCCAGCGCCAGCGACGGCCCCCATTATCCATTTCACCCTCTTGCGTGCCCAGCGAAGGCGGCGCGGGGTCGGTCTGCATGTCCACCATCAGGTTGCGCGCGACGATCTGCCCCATCGCCTTGCTGTCCAGGTCCGCCGCCGTCCGCAACGTCACCCCCTGCAACCGCACGAGCGCCAGCGCGGCAAGGCTGAACACAGCCAGCGCAACCAGCATCTCCAACAGCGTAAACCCCGCTTCCCGCTCCCCCCGCTGTGTTCCTGCGCAGGCAGGAACCCAGTCCAGACGGCGCGGCAATTCATGCCCAAGCCGCTGCTCCCGTCCATCGACTTCCGCACAACCATCTCGACCCACAAGCCACTCTTCCTCAACCACCGACCATGACCTTCCCGGCCATGTCCACCGTCACCGCCACCCGCTCCGCCTCACGCGCCAGCGTCACGGTCATGGGGTCGGTGGGCAGGCCCGTTCCATCAAAGCCGATCTGCTGCCGCCCATCCTTACCCACCAGCGCGCGCGTGCCGGTCTTCCAGTTTGCGCTGACAAATGGCTTGTCCTCCACCGGCACCCATTGGTTCCCTTCGCGCCGCTGAAAGCCATAGCCCGATGCGGAAACCCACACGCCCATGGGACGGGACGTCACGACCGCTTCGTCGCGCGCGGCAGCAACGCGCGCGGCAAAGCGATCGGCATCCTCAACCACCCGTCCACGCGGATCGGGAATGGCGATAACGACGGCAGCCGAAATGAAGCCGATGATCGTCAGGACGACCATCAGTTCGAACAACGTGAAGCCGTGTTCGGCGGAACGTCTCAAAGGAATGAAACCGTGTTCGGTGGATCGTCGCCAAAGGGTCAAGCCTCGCCCACCGTTCATTTCGAGCGAAGTCGAGAAACGCTTCCCGTCACGCTCGAACCAAACAGGACAAGCTTCAAAGCGCGCTGGAAAAGATATCTGCATTTTCACTCTCGCCGCCCGGCTGGCCATCGGCACCCAGCGAACTGATGTCGAACGCACCCTTTTGTCCCGGCACCGCATAGCTATAGGCTCGGCCCCACGGGTCATCGGGCAGCTTCTTGATATAGCCGCCACGACGATAACGCTGCGGCTGCGCGAGCGATGCCGGCGGGCTGATCAGCGCCTGCAAACCGTCGGTTTGCGAAGGATAGCTCAAATTATCCAGCCGATACTGCTCCAGCGCCTGCTCGATCGTGGAAATATCCGCCTTCGCCTTTTCGACGCGGGCCGTATCGGTGGCCGGAATGACGTTGATCGCGACGATCGTGGCCAGCAGCCCGATGATGACGATGACGACCATCAACTCGACCAGGGTGAAGCCCTCTTCACCCTTCCCCCCGCGCTCACCCCCACCGTGCTCCTGCGAAGGCAGGAGTCCAGTCCTGCCGTCTGAACCAGGCTCCTGCCCTCGCAGGAGCACAGGGCGTTCAGGTATAAAAATAGACATAAAAACTCCTTCAGGCCCCCGTAAGGCTCTGCAATTGCAGGATCGGCAGCAGGATGGACAGGATGATGACGGCGACAATGCCGCCCATCAATATGATAATGACCGGTTCCAGCATGGCGAGCGCAGCGGACGTAAAGCTGTCAAACTCCCGCTCCAGATAGTCAGCCGCCCGTTCCAGCATCATGTCGAGCCGCCCCGCACTCTCGCCGCTCGCCGCCAGATAGACCAGCAGCGGCGGAAAGACGCCCGCCCGCCGCAGCGCCGCCGACAGGCTCCCGCCACCGCGAATGGCCTCGACAATCTCTTCCGAAGCCTGCCGCAGCACCCGATTGTGCACCGTCTGGGTGGTGAGCACCAACCCCTCCATCAGGGGAAGGCGGCTCGCTACCATGGTAGACAGCGTCCGCGCCATCCGGGCAGCATGCAGGTCGCGGATCAGGCGGCCCAGCAGAGGCAGTCGCAGCATCATGCCGTCGAAGCGATAACGAAATCCCTCGACCTTCAACGCCCGCCAGAAACCGATCGCGGAAAGGCCGATCAATATGCCCAGCAGCCACCAATAATTGGCCAGAAACGCCGACAGCCCCATCACCATCCGCGTCAGCAAGGGCAGGTCCTGCCCGACCGTGTCGAACTGTTCCACGACCTTGGGCACGACAAAGATCATCAGCGCCGCGACCACGGCGACGGCGAAGACCGCCAGCACGCTGGGATAGGCGATAGCGGTCAGCACCTTGGACCGGATCACTGCCTGTCGTTCCATCAGGTCGGACAGTCGCTCCATGATCGTGGGCAGGCTGCCTGAACTTTCGCCCGCCGAAATCATCGCGCGATAGAGCGGCGGAAAGCTCTTCGGCTCCGCACCCAGCGCGTCGGCCAGCCTGCGGCCTTCCATCACGCCCGAATGCACCTTGCCGACAATGGCCTGGACATGCCCCAGTTCGCTCTGCCGCCCGATGGTCCGCAGCGCCTCTTCCAGCGGGCTGACCTCGATCAGCGTAGCCAATTGGCGGGTAAACAGCGTCAGTTCCTTCGCCGACAGCCGGGGCGCGCGCAGCGACAGCCCGGCCCGCTTGCGCGCCACCTCGACCGCGCCCGCTTCCAGCCGCACGACGAACAGCTTGCGCGCGTCCAGCCGCGCGCGGGCGTCATCGATCGTCCCGGCCTTGACCGACCCCTTGCGCTCCTTCCCCGCCGGGTCGATCGCGATATAATCGAACTCAGCCATCGCCGATGGTTTCCACCTCGGCGGCATCGCGCCGCGATACGCGGATCGCTTCTTCCGCCGTGGTCTGCCCATCGCGCACCAACGCGCGAGCCGCCGAACCCAGATTGGGCGCATTCAGGAAAGCGTGGCGGGCGATCAGGGATTCATCGCCGCCATCGTTGATCAGGCGGCGAATGGTGTCATCCACGCGGATCGCCTCGAACACGCCGATCCGTCCCTTATAGCCCGTGCCATTGCACTCCTCGCATCCGCGCGCGCGATAGATGATGGTGCCTGGGTCGAAACCCAGCAGCGCGCTGGCCGACTTGTCCGCCTGCACCGGCTCGCGGCAATGCTGGCACAGCCGCCGCACCAGCCGCTGGGCGATCACCGCGCGCAGGGTCGAAGCCAGCAGGAACGGCTCGACCCGCATGTCCCGCATCCGCGTGATCGCACCCACCGCGTCGTTGGTGTGCACGGTCGACAGCACCAGATGGCCCGTCAGCGACGCCTGCACCGCGATCTCCGCCGTTTCACGGTCGCGGATCTCGCCAACCATTACCACGTCCGGGTCCTGCCGCAGGATGGCACGCAGCCCCGCCGCGAACGTCAGGCCGACCTTCGCATTCACCTGCGTCTGGCCAACCCCTTCCATCGCATATTCAACCGGGTCCTCGACCGTCAATATGTTGCGCGACCCATCATTCAGCGTGCGAAGCCCAGCATAGAGCGTCGTCGTCTTCCCCGACCCGGTAGGCCCGGTAACCAGAATAATCCCGTTCGGTTCATGCAATCCCTCCCGGAATATACGGTCCGCCGCCCCTGCCATGCCCAGCAGGTCCAGGTTCATGCCCGCATTTTCCTTGTCCAATATGCGCAGCACCACACGCTCGCCCGCCCGGCTCGGCAAGGTGGATACGCGCACGTCCAACAGCTTGCCGCCCAGCGTCAGGCCAATGCGGCCATCCTGCGGCACGCGCCGCTCGGCAATGTCGAGCCGCGCCATCACCTTGATGCGGCTGACGACCACCGGCGCGACATGCGGCGGCATGCGCAACGTTTCGCGCAGCACGCCGTCAACGCGCATCCGCACGATCAGGCCCGTCTCATAGGGTTCGATATGAATATCCGACACGCCCTGACGCGCCGCTTCGGCGATGATGCCGTTGATCAGGCGGATCGCGGGCGCATCGTCCGCGCTGTCGAGCAAATCGTCGGCGGTAGGAATATCCGCAGCCAATATGTCCAGCTCATCCGCGCCCACGTCCAGCGACCCTGCCATGGCGGCGGCGCTGCCCTCCATCGCATAATGGTCGGACAAATGCCGGTCGAACTGCGCCGCATCGACAAAGCGCACGTCGAAACCGCGCGCCAGATGCCGCCGGACTTCCAGCAAGACGCGCGGGTCGCTGCCCTCCCGCACCGCGATAGTAAGGCGATCGCCTTCGAGCTGCAGCATCACGACGCCATGTTTGCGTGCAAAGACATAGGGTATATCGACAGCACGGGGGGCGGCATTGATGTCGATTTCGGCTCCTTTCACCCTAACCTCCGTTCGGGCTGAGCCTGTCGAAGCCCTGCTCTATTTTGAAGCCCCGTTCTTTTTTGAATCGAAGTGACGCCCTTCGACAGGCTCAGGGCGAACGGGAAGAGGTGGCGAAGCATCACTGCTTCCCCCCACTCGCCGGAACATCCACCGGCCGCACCACGCCGCTCGACTGCCGCATCGTCGGCTCGATCACCTGCGCCGGAGCCGGAGCCGCAACGCCAGGCTCCACCACCGCATCGCCCGGCTGCATCGGGGCGGGCGGCGTCGCGGCCATATAGTCGCGCACCAATTCATCGATGCCCGGTTCGGCATCCGGGTTGCGCGCCAACTGCATGCCCCGCACATAGCCATAGCGTTGCTGCGTCAGCTTTTGCGCATCCTCCTTCGACCGCAGGATCGTCGGACGGATAAAGACCATCAGGTTGGTTTTCGTCCGGCTCTTGCTGCGTGACTTGAACAGTTCGCCCAGCCCCGGAATGTCGGACAGCAGCGGAATGCGCTCGATCGTCTTGCGCTCATTATCGTCCAATAGGCCGCCCAGCGCCAATATCTCGCCATCGTCCACCGTCACCATCGTCTCGATTTCGCGCTTGTTGATGATGAGGTCGCTATTATTGTTACTGACCGGCCCAGCGACGCTGGACACTTCCTGATGCAGGAACAGCTTGATCGCGCCGCCCGTGTTGATCTGCGGCTTCACCTCCAGCTTGATGCCCACATCCTGTCGCTGGACGGTACGGAACTGGTTGTCGAAATTCTGACTCAGCGCCTCACCGGTGGTGATCGGCACCTGCTGCCCGACCAGGATCGACGCCTTTTGATTGTCCATCGTCATGACGGATGGCGTGGACAGGATATTGCTGTCCGTGTCCGACTTTACCGCATTGATGATCGCGCCAAAGATGCCGTTGCTGCCCAGCCGGGTCGCGACCCCGCCAAATCCGCCGGTCGCGTTCATCAGACTGTCGACAGCCGCCTGCTGCAATGTCCCGGCGAGCGCGCTATTCTCCGTCGTAGTGGTGGTCGTCGTCACGCCGCCATTGACGACGGTCGTTGTCGTCTTGCCTAGCTCGTTCGCCCCGATTGCGCCTGCGATCGTCAGCAAATTGGGTGAAGCGTTGGAATAATTCGTCGCGGCAAAGCCCGTCTTGGTGCTGCCGATCAGGAACTGCACGCCCAACTTCCTGGCGGCGGCATCGCTGATCTCTACGATGATCGCTTCCACCAGCACTTGTTCGCGCCGGGTGTCGATCTGGCGGATCGTTTCGCCCAACATGCGCTGCACATCGCTGTTCGCGGCGACGATGATGGCGTTCGCACCCTCATAGCGCGTGACGACGGCGGGACCCCGCGTGGAAATCCCGTTGCCGCCGGACCCGCCACCCGAAATACCGACGGAGGCAGCGGGCGCAGCTACAGCGGATCCCTGGCCACCTGCGGGCATGGACGCCGTCACCGGCTGGCCCGTGGATTGCCCGACCAGCTGCTGCAACACCGGCAGCAGCTTTTCAGCATCAGCATGTTCCAGCCAGTAGACACGTATCTCGGTCCCGCTCGCCGCCTGCCGGTCAAGGTCGCGCGCCATCTGCGCCAACCGCGTGACCGTCCCGGTATCGCCCCGGATGGCCACCGCATTGCTGCTATCGATCGGCACGATCGTCGCCGCGCGCACGGCCCCATCACCACTGCCGCTCTGCACCAGCGCCTGGAGCGACGTCGCAATCTCGCGCGCGCCCGCGTTGCGCAGCTGCACCGTCTGGGTCGCCGCCGTGTCGCGGTCGATGCGCGCGATCACCTGCCGGATGCGCCCGATATTGTCCGCATAATCCGCCACGACCACACTGTTGCCAGCGCGGTTGGCGGTCACCGATCCGTCTTTGCTGACCAGCGGACGCAGCGTTTCCAGCGTGCTTGCCGCATCGATGGAGCGCAGGCGGAAAACTTCCGTCACAAACTGGTTACGGTTGCCCCCTTGCCCGACGGCGCCCGGCTGCCCGGCCGCGCCATCGGCGGGCTGGATGCGATAGGCACCGCCCGGCCCCGGCACGGCGACCAGCCCATTGGCACGCAGTGTGGACAGGAAAATCTCGAAATATTCCGATCGCGATAGTGGCCGGTCGGTCACGACCGACACCTTCCCCTGCACGCGATTGTCGATGATAAAGGTGCGCCCGGTGACGCGCGCAGCATCCTGAATAAAGGCGCGAATGTCGGCATCCCGCACGTTCAATGTCTGCTGCGCCATTGCGGGCGGTGTGATCGGTGCGGCCAGCGCCAGGGCGACGGCGGCGGAAATAAGGAATTTTCTGTTCATTGGCCTTGCAGGATCAGGTTGATCGTAGCGAGGCTGGCACCCCGTTCTACGATAAGGGAAATACGCGCGCCCGGCATGATCTTGCCTTGCAGCGCCTGAAGGTCGCTGGCCGAACCCACCGGCTGGCCATCAATCTGGGTGACGACATCGCCGGGCTGGAAACCGGCATTCTGGAAAGACGGCCCCTTCGCGGACAGGATAAATCCGGTGACGCGCCCATTCTGCAAACGGGGCGTGAAACCGATGTCCCTCTTCAGGCCATCCGCGCCCGGATTGTCGATCCCCGCCACGCTGGCCGGGCGTTCGCCATCCGCCGATCCAGGGGCGGGAGCAGTCGGTGCGGGTTGGGACTGGTCCAGGAACACCTGCTCCTCCGCCCCGCCCCGGTCGATTATGATATGATCGAATGCCACGCCTTTCAGCACGACGCCCGGCATGATCTCATCGCCTATCGCATAACTGTTCTGCACATCATCAGGACCAGCCACGATCGCAGAGCCCAGCCCCGATCCTTCATTCAGGCGGATGCCATAGACCTTCAGCGCCAGAGAGGTGACGACACCCCCATTGGCCGCCTGCGCCGGGACGCCGCGATTGAACGGATCAAAGCTGGAAAATAGCGCCTGCCGCGCTTCGAGGCTGGGGAATTGCGCCTGCCGTCCCGCCCAGGGACCAAAGCTGCCAACCGGCGTCAGCACGGCCAGCACCAGCCTTGCACATTGCAGCGCAACAAGCACCAGCAGCAGCTTCTCCGCCACAGAAAACCAGTCGACAGGTTTCAGGCGATGGCCCCAACCCCCTATATTGTCGGCGAATGGCACCCGCATGAACCTGCTCGTCCCCCTTGCTACCCATGCCTGCTAGAAAATTGTTCTTACCGTTGAATGACAGTCATGTGACGCGAATGTGACAGGCGCAATTGGCGAGCGACGATGCTTGCTTTTCCAGCGCCGAGCGATAGCGTGACGCTGCTTTTCCATCATTTTCTTCCTATGACGGACCCTCCATGTCCCCCGATCTTTCTCCGACAGCGTCCGACGCCAACCCCGCCCGGATCGCGGCCCATCCGCGCGTCCAACGTGTCCCCAGCCGCGACCTGATGCTCTTCATTCAGCGCGATTTCCTGTCCCCGACAGAATGCGCGGCTTTGATCGACCGGATCGAAAACAGGCGGCGTCCTTCCACCATCGCCGACGCCAATGGCGACAATGTTTTCCGCACCAGCGAAACCTGCGACCTCGACATGTCGGACCCTTTCGTGGCGCAGATTGACGCCAGGCTGGCCACTTTCGCCGGGATCGATCCGGCTTATGGCGAACCGATCCAGGGGCAGCGCTATATCGTGGGCCAGGAATTCAAGGCACACACTGACTTTTTCGATCCCCACGGCGCGGATTATCCACACTACTGCTCAGTAGCGGGCAACCGCACCTGGACGCTGATGGTCTATCTCAACCAGCCGGGCGCTGGGGGAGCGACCCGCTTTGTGAAGATCGGCAAGACGGTGCAGCCCGAAACCGGGAAGCTGCTCGCATGGAATAATCGCAGCGACACTGGACGTTGCAATGACGCCAGCATGCACCACGGCATGAAGGTGCGCAGTGGCGTCAAGCACATCATCACCAAATGGTATCGCGAACGCCCCTGGGCCTGAGGTTTCAACTCCAGAAAGGGGTAGCGTCAGCCAGATCGGCCTGCGCCTTGGCGGCCCCGGCGATCAACTTTTTCCTGCCCTTGCCACCGAATGCATCGGGCTGCTTGCTCATGTCGAAACCGTGGTGCTTCAACAGCTCCGGCCCGCTCACCCTGTCATTCAGCGCACCCAATTTGTCCTGCAATGCTTCCAGTGCATCGATGAAATTGGCGTGGCGTTTGCGGTTCTTCTTCGTCTCACTGAACAGACCCGCGAAAAATTCCGAAGCGTAGCGCAGCTTCTTCGCCTTCTTGCGGACGGCGTGCCGATGTTCGTCATCCAATTTGGTCATATGGCGGCCATGCTTCACCACCCATCGGTAGACATGCTGCAACCGATCCGCCGCGAACGCATCCGCCGATCCGCTATCTGATTCCCGCGCGGCGTCCAGCGTCAACCATTCCGCAAGGTCGATCATCAGTCCCCGCACACGGCGCGAACCCAGCGCCTCCAGCACATCGGCATGCACGCGGTCGCGAACGGCTCCAATTTGTTCGTGCAGGTCGCCCGGATCAACCTCTTCCACCAACACATCCAGGTCACGCGCTTCACCCATCAGCTGGGCCAGCCAGCGCAATTCATCCTGAAAGCGAGCCGCCTGCTGCGCCTCAAGTATCGGCCTGAACAGCGTCAGCGCCGACCGAAGACGCCTGATCGCCACCCGCGCCTGATGCAGTGCCTGGGGATCATAATGATCGATCAGCAGCCCTTCATTCAGCCGATAATGCCGCACACAAGCGCGCGCGATGCTCTTGAACGCCTGGCCGGGGTCGCTGCCCGGCTTCAAGTCCACAGGCTCCGCCTTGAACGAAGCGGGCGCGGCGTCCAGCAGGCGATAGCCCCGTTCGGCCTTCGCGGCGACGCCCAGCCGGACAGGCGCGACCCCCTCGATCCGCCGCGCCAGCGCAAACAATACGGATGGGTCACCCGCCTTCAACTCCAGCTCAATCTCACAGATCGGTGCTTCGCGCTCGCCCGCCCGGATAAAGCCTTTGTCCAGAACCATTTCGGCCCGCCCGGACTGTTCCTCCAATATCCAGGTCCGGCGTTCCACATCGACATGGAAGGCTGGCTCGATCGATTCCGCCGCGTCGCCCAGTGCCGCCGCCAGCGGCGTGCGCGTGTCGATGACGGGCCGGTCGTCATCCACCGGCATTTCCCATTCACCGCGAGCGAACAGGCCGCCGCCACCTTCCCCGCGATCGGCTTTCACCGTCTGGATGCGCTTGTCACCGGATCGGCGGATACGCAGGCTATAGCCCTGATCGCGCAATTGCCGGTCTGGCGTATCGAAATAGATCGCGCTCAATTCAGCCCGCTCGCCCGCATCGGGGATCAGCGACGACTGCTCAAACGCCTCCACCGCTTCGCGCGGCAGCTCCAGCTTCAGCTCGATTTCCTGGTTCACCGGCCTGCCTCCGCTCATGCGCGGCTACCTAGCATAGCGAAGAAAAGCGCGCGAATCCCGGACATGACAAAACGGCCGACCCGCACTCAACGGATCGACCGCTTGTTTATACTTCATTCATCAAGTCAGAATGCAACGGTCATCGAAGCGGCAATCGTCGTTCCGATCTTGTAGCGGTTGTAGAATACCTTGTTCCCGCCAGCTTCCTGGAACTCCTGATATTTCCGGCCAGTGATGTTGCGCGCCTCAAACTTGAATTCGCTGTTGATCCCACCGGGCAACAGCACCGCCTGCCGCGCGACGAAGTCCAGCGTCAGGCCCGGCTTCTCCTTGATGTCGGGCTGCAAGTTGGGGCCACGGCTGGTGACACGCGGGCTGGCATAGGTCAGCAACAGGGTCTGCTGCGACAACTTGTCGGTGTCCTCCAGGCCGATCTGGAAATTCACCAGATGATCCGACTGACCCGTCAGCGGCGCGCCATCCTGGAAATAGTCGGACGCCGCGGGCAGAGGACCTGTGGTGTAGCTATAGGGGATGGTCGTATCGCCCGCGCTCACCTTCAGCTTCGACTGGGTATAGGTATAGTTGCCGATCAGCACGATGCGGCGGCTCTGCAGGAATGGCGAGTCCGTCCACCGATCCAGCGGCAGATATTTCTGCGCCTCGAACTCCGCGCCATACAGCTGTGCTTCGGGCGCGTTGGCAAAGCTCGTCGTCACGGCATAAGTATCGGTGATCGTGGTGAAGGTTTCGATCGGGTTCTTGATCTTCTTGTAGAAAACAGCGCCAATCAACCGCTCGTCACGCCCCATATACCATTCGGCGCGCAGGTCGGCGTTCCACAATTCACTGTCCTGCAGGAATGGGTTGCCGCGATAGAAGCGGTTGGACTCCGTATCCAGATAGGGCTGCGCGATCAGCTCGCGGAACTGTGGACGGGCGATGGTCTTCGACCCGCTGGCCCGGAACTGCAGGCCCTTTGCCGCTCCGACCGTAACCGTCACGGCGGGCAGCCAGTAATCCTTGCGGATCTGGTTGAACGGCGTCACGCCTGTGTCATAGACATCGATGCCCGTGACCGACTGTCGGCCCTTTTCATACCGGACCCCTGCATCGAACGAAACGCCCGGCAGCACCGACGCCTTGACCTGAGCATAGCCCGCATGGGTCCGCATCGCCGCTTCATAGACCGGATAATTGCCCGAAAATTCCAGCAGGCTGATGTCGAACAGCTGGATCGACGCATCTGACAACAGATAGTCGGGGCGCAACTGCTGCACCGGCACCGGCAGGTTGGTCGCATCGAAATGCAGCTCGTAGCGGGAAGATGTCCGCTTCGTGTCGCTGAACGCATAGCCAATCGTCGCCGACAGATCGCGTGAGAATTTGTAGCTCAAGTCCCAGCCCGCCGACCACAGATCCTCATTCAGGTCGCTGAAGGTGATCGACGCATCGCCACGCTGGCGGTTCAGCGCGTTGACGAAGCGATCGCCCACCGGGTCGGTCGCCAGGTCGCGGTTGGTACGGACATAGATGAATTCACGCTCATAGGGCGCTTCCCGCTGCGAATTGGCATAGCCGCCGCGCACGTCCAGGCTGATCGCCTCGCCCAGCTTGAACTCGCCCACCATCTGGGTGTCGATCAACTGCCGTTCGTACCAGCCCGTCTGCTGGGTCAGATAGTCTGCCCCCTGAATCTGGCCGTCATTCTGGCCGATGGCGATGGCGCTCCGCTTCAACGTGTCGCGGATATAGAGGTTGGTCCAGCGCATCTTCTGGTCGCCCAGTTCCAGGCCGACGCCCAGCAAGCCGTTTACCGTCACCTCATTTTCGGTGCTGATCTGCTGGTTGTTCCTGCCTGCACCCGCGCCGACATCCAGCGACGCCTGCTGCAACGTATCGCGCGTGCGCCATTTGTTGCTGTAGGAAGCGGTGGCCAATATCCCCAAACGCCCATCATCGCCCACATCGACCGCGGTGCCGCCATTCAGCGAC
Organism: uncultured Sphingobium sp.; assembly: GCA_965653535.1. Classification (GTDB taxonomy): domain Bacteria; phylum Pseudomonadota; class Alphaproteobacteria; order Sphingomonadales; family Sphingomonadaceae; genus Sphingobium. The sequence continues at coordinate 43,305 of CBFHAG010000007.1, read as the reverse complement.
GCGGAAAAGTTGAACGGCAGGCTGTTGGTGCGCTGAACCACCGAAGTATCGGCGTTCTGGAACTGCATCGCAATGGCGCGCAAGTCGGCACGCGGCATGTTCGGAAACGGCGTACCGCTGCCGATGGCATCGCTCAGCAACGGCGGCACGTCGCGCGTCCCGTCGTCAAAGCCGGTCCAGTCCGACTTGCTGCCATAATGGGTATAGCCCAACTGGCCCGAAGTTTCGGTATTGGCCGAGCTGCCCAGCGTGACTTCCAGAAAGCTTTCAACCGGGATCGCCTTGGTCGTCAGGTTGATGACGCCACCGCCGAATTCACCGGGAAAGTTCGCTGAAAAGCTCTTTTGCACCATGGTCGATGCGATGACGCTGGTCGGGAACAGGTCCAACGGCACGACCCGCTTCAACGGTTCGGGGCTGGGCAAGGGTGAACCATTGAGCAGCGCCAGCGAATAACGGTCGCCCAGGCCGCGAACATAGACAAATCCGCCGGACACGACCGACAGGCCGGTCACGCGCTGCAACGAACCGGCGATATCGCCTTCGCCCGTGCGCTTGATGTCGGCGGCGGACAGCACGTTCACCACCTGCGGCGCGGCCTGCGACACGTTGCTGGTGCGGCGGCCGGTCACGATGATGTCGGAACCGGGGACGGAAATGTCCACATTGCCGGTCTGTGCGTCGGCTGCTTCCGATGCGGTCGGAACGCCGACTGTCGGAGCGGCATCGGCCGTGGTCTGCGCCATCGCCGCCGGAGCGGACAGCGCGGTTGAAATCAGGAGCATGCGCGCCAGGCTGAGCGGCTTCGACATGGCTTAAAGTCCCCCTTGGGAAAATTCTTGTGCAAACAAGGCGGGGAAGCGTCGATCCAACGCTCCCCCGCCCCTGTTGAGGTCAGTCGATCAGGTCGTCGGGATAGCCGTGCAGTCGCCGCTGGCGGAACCAAAGCTCGCCGTTACGGAATTGCAGGTCCAACCGGCATACCAATTGTCGCTGCTGTCCTTCACCGCGCCGACATAGTTGGTGGTGTCGAACGCCGCGTCGACCGTCTTGGGATCGGTGGCCGTCAGGGCGGTTTCGGTCGCGCCGTTGATGAACAGGCTGGTCAGCGACGGATTATAGCTGATCGTGCTGTTCGGCCCGGCTTCGAAAATCGACTGGACCGCCGCTGCATCCACGCCACGGCTGCCCTTGTAAGGCGTGCTGTTGCACTGCATCGCCACCGAAATATAACGGGGCTTGCCAGCATCCTGCAGCGCCGGGTCGGCATCGCGCACCGTGGTTGTGCTGTCGATGCGCAGGCAGCTGTTGGTCGGCGCGACGATCAGGCCGTTGACCAGCGTCAGGTCCGCGCCGCCGCGCAGCAGCATGGCCGAACCATTGCTGCCCGTCGTCGACCGATGGATGTAGGTGAAATTGGCCATCTTCAGATATTGGCGGGGCAGCGCGTCCTCGCCATTATTCGCGGCCGAACCGCCGTTGGAGTCGGTTTCCAGGAAGCCGTCGCCAATGTCGTTGCCGCCGCGCTGGGCGCTGATGACATATTGCACCGTGCCGCGATAACCGACGTCGGAATCGAAATTATCGTCTTCATTGCCGGTCAGGACCAGACGGCGGAAATTGGGCGTGCCGCCAAAAGTTTCAATGCCATCGTCCGAGCTGTTATGGACCTGGATATGGTCGATCTGCGTGCCGCTGCCGACACCCGACGGGGTCAGGCCCTGCAATTCGCTGCCGCCCGACAGGACAAAGCCCGAATAGCGGATCTGGACATAGCTCATCCGACCCGAATTGTCGGCGTCGTTGGCGCCACCATATAGCGCGCCGCTCGCGCCTTCCGTGTCACGCTCGCATGCCGTTGTGCCTGCGGCAGCGGCGGGCGCCAGACAGTCGGTGATCTTCGCGCGGCCCAACAGCACGACACCACCCCACTGGCCCGACGACTGATCGGTCGCGGTGCCCAGCACATTTTCACGGCTGGTAAAGATGATCGGCTGGGAAGCGGTGCCAACGGCGTTGATCTTGTTGCCGCGATTGACCGCCAGGAATGTATTGCCGGTGCCAGCGAAGATCACCACGCCCGGATCGATGGTCAGGGTTACGTCGGTGTTAGTGCTTGCTGCGCCCTGATCGGTGCCGACATCGACACGACCCGGCATGGAATAGAGCACGCCCGCCGTCTTGGGGATCGCCGTCGAGCTGTTAAAGCGCGCGGGGAAGCCGCAATTTCGCCAGCTGCTCGTGCCGTTGGAAATGGTGCCAAGGTCAGTCAGCTGGTCGGCGCCCGCGATGGTCGGACAATCCGCCGCCGGAGTCACGACGCCCGGCGTCGGGGTCGGTGTTCCGGGAGTAGGAGTCGGCGTAGGTGCCGGGATAACGACCGCGCCTTCGCCCGGCGAAGCGATGTCGTCCGCGCCGCAAGCGCTCAGCGCCGCGCAGGCGACGCCCGCCATCAATATGGTGTGAATGCGATTAATCTTGGCCATGTCGTCTCCGCTCCGGAATTTTCCGGCTGTTGTTGGAACGCGGAGCGAAGGGGATCTCGAATCGGACAACGCCCCCTGTCGCCCTCCGGTGCAGCAGCTAGGCGCGGCAGATGACAGGCACGTTTTGCTTCCGTGACGAATTGGCGACGGTAAAATGACAGTTCGAAGACTATTTTTTCAGTTCGATGAATCGGAACTGACATGGAAAAGGGCGCCGTCCACCGGACGACGCCCCCCAAAAGGAATTTAAGACAGCAGGATCAACGCATCGCGTAGCTGGTCTCCAACCGCCCGATGGCAACGCGGGCGATGTCACGCGAAGACGATTCCTGGCCGTTGGCGAGTATCAGCGTCATTTCAGGCGCAAATCGCGCGGAACGATATGCCTTGTGAGCGTCCTGCATGCGGCCGAGGCCCACATAGGCATTCCCCAGATTGATCAACCGCGCCGGATCATTCGCCTCATCCGGTCGGGGAGCCGCAAGACGGCGCGCCGCACTTTCATAATCGCGGGACATGATCGATGCTGCGGCCAGCCCGCCGTCGGGAACGCCGACCACTACGACTTCGTCAGCTGTGGCCCAGGCCGCCACCGGAGCCATGGATGCGACCGCAACCCCCAAAACCGCCACCAGCTTGATCATCGCATCTCTCCTGACAAAACTTTCTAATATAGTCAGGATTATTTCACTTCGGTGACAACGGAGCAAGTCGCTACAGACCGTCACAAAAGCATTTTCTCTTGTTATATTTCAGCGGTTTATGGTTTTTTCTTCAAACTGTCATAAAAGTGCAATCGAACTGAAAAATCTTTTCCCCACCGAGTCGCGCGGCGAAAATACCGGCATCGACGCCCTGCGCCACGGCCTTGGCTTCGCTTGGCTCAGTTTGCTGATCTGAAAGAAAAAGGTCCGGAGGGTTCTGTTGCCCGGCCCCTCCGGCAGCCGCTGAATTCCCTTCTGTTGCCCGGTGGGTTCAACCGCGTTCTATTTGGGTAATGTCAGGCCGTGAGGCCATCAATTACGCAGCAAGAGCAAGAGCCTCGTTATCGTTGGCACTTACGTGTTTTGAACATTTTTACGGCTTACTCAGGCCGGGTGAAGACATCGCCTTTCAACACACGTCGATCCTAGTTCGGCCCCGTCAATCACCCCGCAGATGCGGGATAAATGGTGGAGCCGCCGGGTACTGCCCCCGGGTCCGCTGCGCCTATTACACGACACGATTTATCACCATAGCCGGGCGAACCCGGCACTTGGGCATATGGGATAATCCGCGGGGCTTTTCAACCTCCGTGGTCAGGCGGCGATCAGATGGACGGCCCTTGGCTCTGCTATGGGCAACCCGGCTGCCTGCGCCTGCGCCATCAGTTTCTCTTTGCGAGCGAGCATCCGGTCGCGCAATTCCACCAGATCGACATCCGTCTTGCGGCACTGGGCAAACATGCCGTCGGACTGCCGTTCCTCTTCCTTGACGTGGTGCTTGATCTCTTCCGACAGCACCGTGACCTTGGCGTCATAGAAATCATCTTCGGGCGACCCGGCTTCGATATCGTTCACCAGCACCTTAGCCCCGTCATGCTCCACATAGGCCTCGTCCAGCGTGTCATCCTCTATCTTGCCCCGGAACGCGGGATAAAAGATCTCTTCCTCGATCATGGTGTGGATTTTCAGTTCGGTGCAGATCTGGTGGGCGATGTCCTGTTTACGCCCGCTGCTTCTGGCTTTCTCAAACTGCTCGAACAAATCCTCCACCTTGCGGTGGTCGGCTTTCAACAGAGCGATCGCATCGGTAAATTCGGCCTTGGCCATGGCATGTCCTCCTCGTGAACAATCTGATCATGAAGCGGCTGAAACGACGCTCGGTTCCGTCCACCGGCAAATGCCGCTTCATTTCAGGTCGGAAAGCCCCGGTCATTCATATCCTAGATCATGGGCATGGGGCTTGGCATGTCCGCTGGTCCGCAGATAACGCCGATCAATCTCGCCGATCAGCTCTTCTGCGTCCTTGCCCCCGGTCATCTTCAGCAGCTCATCGACCTTGGCCTCAAGCCGGTCGTCATTCTCCTTTGACGCCGGGGAACCGACGTAGAGAAAATAAGCCAGTCCCACGACCTGCCAGATCAGTTGCAGAAACTCCGATTGCCAGTTTTCAAAAGTGTCGCGCCCCATCTCTATGGCATAGGCCGCCAGTTCCGGCGCTTGCCCGTGGGAATGCGCGTCATCCACATAGGCCCACCAGCCGAACAGCCAGTGCAGCGCGATCGAAACAAGAAAGAATAGAGCCGTTATCCAGCCATATGCATAGCGTTTCATGCCATCCTTCCCTTCGGTTTATTTCGGATAGCGAACGCACGGGCGGCTGGCAGGTTCACAGCTCTGCCGATTCCGATTGGCCCGGCGCGCCTGGCGCATTATAGCCCTGGTCCCATGATCCTCGTCATCGACAATTATGACAGCTTCACCTGGAACCTCGTCCATTATCTGATGGAACTGGGGGCAGAGGTCGAAGTCGTGCGCAACGACGCCATCTCCACGGGCCAGGCGCTATCCAGCGGGGCCAGCGCCTTCCTGCTGTCGCCCGGTCCCTGCACGCCTAATGAGGCCGGGGTCAGCCTGGACCTGGTCGCCGCCTGCGCCGACGCTGGCGCGCCGTTGCTGGGCGTGTGCCTGGGCCATCAGGCTATCGGCCAGCATTTCGGCGGCCATGTCGTGCGCGGCGGGCTGATGCATGGAAAGACATCCCCGGTGACCCATGACGGCACCGGCCTGTTCGAAGGACTGCCGTCCCCTTTCACCGCGACCCGCTATCACTCGCTGATCGTGGAGGACATCCCGGAATGCCTTATCGTCAATGCAACCAGCGACGACGGGTCGGTCATGGGCTTCCGCCACGAAAGCCTGCCGATCCACTCGGTACAGTTCCACCCCGAAAGCATCGCGACGGAATATGGGCATGACATGCTGGCCAACTTTCTGCGGATCGCGGGCATCCCGGTTCGAGGACGCGTCGCGGCCTGAATTTCGCGTTTCTATAAGCCCCACTGCCGCGATATCATGGTCTTTCCTCCATCCCACTCTCGACTCCAGCGCGGCAGCATGATTAAGGCACGGCCATGACCCGCCTGCCCGACCCCGCAGCGCCGCTAAGCGTCGATGAGGCTGCCGCCGCCTTCGACCTGCTGTTCGACGGCGACCTTTCCGAAGCGCAGATCGCGGACTTCCTCGTCACCATGGCGCGGCGCGGCGAAACCGCCGTGGAAATCGCCGCAGCCGCACGAGCGATGCGAGCGCGCATGATTTCCGTCAACGCCCCCAAAGGCGCAATCGACGTGTGCGGCACTGGCGGTGACGGTCATCATACGCTGAACGTATCCACGGCGGTCAGCCTGGTGGTCGCGGCCGCTGGCGTCCCCGTCGCCAAACATGGCAATCGCGCCGCTTCCTCCAAGGCTGGGGCAGCCGACACACTGGAAGCGCTTGGCCTTAACCTCGACCGAGCCGCCCAGACCGCCGAAGCGACGCTGGCCGACCTTGGCATCTGCTTCCTCTTCGCGCAAAATTACCATCCCGCGCTCAAACGGCTGGCCCCTATCCGCAAGGCGATCGGCGAACGCACCATCTTCAACCTGATGGGTCCCCTCGCCAATCCCGCCCGTGTGCGCCGCCAGCTGGTCGGAATCGCCCGGCCAGCCTACGTCCCGATTTATGCCGAAGCGCTGGCGGAACTGGGCGTCGATAGGGCCTTGGTCATTTCCGGGGACGAAGGCCTGGATGAACTGTCGCTGGCAGGGGGCAACGACATGGCGGAGGTAAAGGGCCACAGCCTGATCGCGATGCACCGCATCACCGCCGCCGAACTCGGTCTTTCGACCCATCCGGTCGATGCAATCAGGGGCGGCGACCCGGCCCATAATGCGGCGGCGCTTCGCACCCTGCTACAGGGGGAGCCGGGTCCCTATCGCGATGCCGTGCTGCTGAACGCCGCCGCCGCCCTTATGGTCGCCGACGCCGTGCCAAACCTTCGCGAAGGCGTGGAAGAAGCCGCCGAAACGATCGATCGCGGGCTTGCCAATGCCCTGCTCAATTGCTGGATTGCATATAAATGACGAACAAGCTGATCGAAATCTGCGAGACGAAGCTAGAGGAAGTGGCCCGCCGGAAGGCCGCGACGACCGTGGCGGACCTACAATCCCGCGCCGCTGGGCAAACCCCGCCACGCGGCTTTCGAAAGGCGCTGGACGCTGCTTCGCGCGTCGGTTTCGGCCTCATCGCCGAGGTCAAGAAGGCAAGCCCGTCCAAGGGTCTGATCCGTCCCGATTTCGATCCGCCCGCTCACGCCCGGTCCTATGCCGCCGCTGGTGCCGCCTGCCTCTCGGTCCTCACAGACGAGCCTTATTTTCAGGGGCATGATGATTATCTGATTGCCGCCCGTTCGGCCTGCTCCCTACCCGTGTTGCGCAAAGATTTTCTGGTCGATCCCTGGCAGGTACTTGAAAGCCGGTCGCTGGGCGCGGACGCCATCCTCATCATCGTTGCGGCACTCGACGAGGTGCAGATGGCGGAAATTGAAGACGCCGCGCTGGGTCTGGGCATGGACGCCCTGATCGAAGTTCACGACGCCCATGAACTGGAACGGGCGATAAAGCTGCGGTCCCGCCTCATCGGGGTCAATAATCGTGACCTGCGCGACTTCAGCGTCGATTTCGCCCGGACCTATGAGCTGGTCGGCCAGGCTCCAGAAGGCTACACCTTCGTCGCGGAAAGCGGACTTGGCAGTCACGCAGACCTGGTCGCCATGTCGGACCATGGCGTGCGCTGTTTCCTCGTCGGCGAATCGCTGATGCGCCAGACGGATGTGGAGGCGGCGACCCGTGCGCTGCTCACCGGCGCATGAACGGGCTCACCCATCTGGGCGATGACGGATCGGCGCGGATGGTCGACGTCTCGGCCAAGGCAGTTACGTCCCGTGAGGCAGTGGCCACCGGGCATATCGCGATGAGCGAAGAAGCGGCGATCGCGATCGCCCAGGGCCTCGTCAAGAAAGGCGACGTGCTCGCCGTGGCACGGGTGGCGGGCATCATGGCCGCCAAGCGCACGGCTGACCTCATCCCGCTCTGCCATCCCATCGCGCTGACATCGGTCACCATAGATTTCGACCTTGAAACATTAGGCGTCACTGTCAAAGCAACGGCGAAAACCGCCGGCCAGACGGGTGTGGAGATGGAGGCGCTGACGGCTGCCTCAACCGCCCTGCTGACGATCTACGACATGGCCAAGGCGATCGACAAGGCCATGGTCATAAGCGGCGTCCGCCTGCTGACCAAGACCGGCGGCAAGTCGGGCGACTGGCGCGCGCCTTGACCCTGCTGCCGGTCGCGGAGGCTCAGGCCCGGTTGCTTGCGCTGGCCTCTCGGCTTCCCGCTGAGCAATTGCCCATATCCGATTGCGCGGGCCGCTGGCTTGCCACCGACGTCGCGGCCTTGCGCAGCCAGCCCTGGGCAGACCTTTCGGCAATGGACGGCTACGCCATCCGCGCCGCCGAATGGCCGGGACCCTGGGATATAACGGCGGAAAGCACGGCTGGCGGCGCTCTTCCCCCACCCCTTTTGCCTGGGCAAAGCTGCCGCATCTTCACCGGTGCCCCGCTGCCGGAAGGCGCGGACACAGTGCTCATTCAAGAGGATGCGGTCGTCGCCGGTGATGGGCTGCGTCCCAAAGGACCGGCGCTCACGATGGGCCGCAACGTGCGAATGGCCGGGTCCGACTTCCAGGCCGGGCAGCGCTTGCTGGCGGCGGGAACGGCTTTAGGTACAGCACAGATCGCGCTTGCCGTGCTGGGCGGCCACGGGGCGCTTGGGGTTGGCGCCCGCCTGCGGGTTGCATTGATCTCCACGGGAAATGAGTTAGTTCCGCCTGGCGAGCCGACACCGCCAGGCTCCCTGCCTTCCTCAAACGCGCCGATGATCGCTGCAATGCTCAACAGCCTACCCTGCGACGTCGTGGACATGGGGATCGTGCCCGACAGTCTGGAGGCGATGACCAAAGCGCTGGAACGCGCCGCTGGGGCCGACATCATCCTGTCGACGGGCGGTGCGTCCGTGGGCGATCATGACTTTGTGCGCTCGGCATTCGCCCGTGCTGGCGGCAAGCTGGATTTCTGGAAAATCCGCATGCGCCCCGGCAAGCCACTGATGGCAGGCACACTGGGGGGCGCGGTTTTTCTTGGGCTGCCGGGCAATCCGGTTTCAGCCTTTGTCACGGCCACCCTGTTCCTGTTGCCGCTGGTCCGGCACATGGCGGGTGCGGCCAACCCGTTTCCCCGCATTTCTACAGCAAGCCTTGCCGCCTCGCTTCCCGCGACGGGAGAGCGCGATGATTATTTGCGCGCCTATCACGACGATGCGGGCGTGGTATGCATGACTTCGCAAGACAGCGCCGCGACCGTCGCCCTTGCCCAAGCCGACTGCCTGATCGTGCGTCCCGCAGCATCGCCACCAGCAGTCGCGGGCGAGCAGGTGACCATCCTTCCCCTCTCATGAAAAAAGGGGCCGCGATGCGGCCCCTCCTTCATAGAATGAGCGATAGTTCAGCGTTGTTGCTTGTCCTGACCGCTCTTATTCTTGCCGCGGCCCTCGCCCATCTGGCCCTGGCGGTTCTCTTGTTGTTGCTGACGCCCGCCCTCACTGGAACGGTCGCCACCCTGTTGGCGGCGCTGATCACCGCCCTGATTATTCTGGTTTGCCATCTCTCTCTCCTATTCACGCCTTTATAGAAGGCTGCCATGAAACGGCTGCCGGACCACTCTGTTCCTTTCGTTACGCTTAACGGTTGGCCGCTTGACTTGGCCCCTTACGTTTCCTATGCGTTCCCTATCCGTTCCATGGAGGACAAGCAGGCATGCTGACGCCAAAACAACAGGAATTGCTCGGCTTCATTCAGAACCGGTTGGACGAAGGAGGGGTCTCTCCTTCGTTTGAGGAAATGAAGGAAGCGCTCGACCTGCGATCCAAATCCGGTATCCACAGGCTCATCAACGCGCTTGAGGAACGTGGCTTCATTCGGCGGCTGCCGAACAGGGCGCGCGCGCTGGAAGTTTTGAAGCTGCCTGAAGCCATGCATCGCGCGCCAAAGGCAGCCCCTTCCAAACCCCAACTCGTTGCGAAGGCACCGGTAGCGGCCAACGATGTGATCGACATTCCGCTGCATGGCCGCATCGCTGCGGGCGTGCCGATCGAAGCGCTGGAGGGGCAAAACATGCTGTCCGTCCCCGCCGCCCTGCTAGGATCAGGCGATCATTATGCGCTGGAGGTTTCGGGCGATTCGATGGCCGAGGCAGGGATATTGGACGGTGATTTCGCGCTGATACAGCGTACCGAAGTGGCGCGCGAAGGGCAGATTGTCGTCGCGCTGATCGATGAGATCGAGGCAACGCTCAAATATTTCCATCGCGACGGTCCCAAGGTGCGGCTTGACCCAGCCAACGCGGCTTATGAACCCCAGGTATATGACCCCCGTCAGGTACGAATTCAGGGCAAGCTGGCCGGTCTTTTACGACGCTATAACTGACCGCCGGGCCTTGGCTGTCGACTTCTGGCCGACTGGACGATCCAGGGATGGGCATCACCGGGCATCTTCGTGCTGCGCACCAGACCCTGGTCCAGGTCGATGGCCAGCCCTCCGGTCCGCGCCAGCAGCCGCCGATCTACTTTCAGCCAGCGCGGTCGGCACCAGGGCGGCAGGCTGCGATCGGCCACCACGATGTCGGCGCTGGCGCAGTCCCGTTCAAACACGGATCTATCCACCGATACGTCGCTCCGCGTGAGGAGCAATCGCCACGCTCGCCCGCCGCCCTCCAGCCGCACCGCACACAAATCTGTTGAGCAACGTGCTTCCGGTAAATCGGCCAAGCTTCCCATGATGCCGCCAAAGCCAGCGCTTTCTGCCATCATGTCACGCACATAATCTCCCGCACGCGCACGCAGAAGGACCATTTCTCCACTCGATGAGCGCATGGCAACATGTCGGCCATCGCCAGTAATCAATATTTCGGGTGGCGAAACCGTCAGCATGGCGGCAGCGCCGATGATGACAGGAAACAGCCCGGCCCAGCGCCAACGGCCCCGCCACAACAGACACCATAGCCCGCCCATGATGATGGTAGCGAATATGCCGACCGACATCGTGGGGGTCATCACCACCGCCCAAGGGTTCGCCGAAACGCCATGAGCGATGATCAGCAACAGATCGAGCGCACGTCCGGTAAGCCACCAGAAAGGAGCGCCAGCGCCCACGACGTCCAGCAGCAAAGCCAATGCTTCCAGGGGCATAACGACGAACGTGGTCAATGGGATGGCCAATAGATTGGCAAAGGCACCAAGCATCCCCGCCTTGTGAAAATGCAGCAGCGCGATCGGCGCTAGTATCAGTTCTATGGCAAAACCCGTCAGCAGCATGGCACCAAGGCTTCGCGCCAGTCGCGGCAACATCCCCTCATCTCGTGCCGCCGCGAAGGCGCGAAATCTCGGATGCTCGCCCAATGCCACCAGCGCAACCACTGCGGCGAAGCTCATTTGGAAACTTGGCCCCACCAACGCTTCGGGCCAAAAGATCAGCACCATCACGGCTCCTGCCGCCACCAGGCGCAGGGTGATCGCATCCCGCCCCAGAGCGAGGCCGCCCAATACCAGCAATGCCGCCACGCACGACCGCACCGTCGGCACTTCCGCCCCGGTCAGCAACGTATAGCCGATTCCCACCAGCGCCCCGCCAGCCGCAGCGATCAACATCAACGGCCAGTCGAGCGCCGCGCGTCGGCTGAGCGCCATCAATCGCATCAACAGAAAGATCACCGCGCCGACCAGCGCGGTTACATGCAGGCCGCTGATGGAAAGCAAATGAGCCAGGCCGCTGTTCCGCATGGCCTCCGCATCTGCGTCCGCAATTGCACCTTGATCCCCGGTGGCGAGCGCCGCCGCGATACCCGCCCCCGGTCCGCTGATGCGTCCGTTAATATGTGTGAACAAGCGTGCCCGCAGCGGCGGCTCCCGTGTTGAGGGCCGAAGCACTGTCACTGGCTTCAGCGCCCGCCCCGTAGCACCGATGCCCTGGAAATAGGCACGGCGCGCGAAATCATATCCTCCCGGCAGGCTGGCCGCAGCGGGTGGCATCAATCGCACGCGAAAGCGGATGATGGCTCCCTCCCCTACATTTTGGGGCGTATCGCCTTCGTCAATGTTCACGCGGACCAGCCTGGGCAAGGCGGGCGCTTCGATGGGTTGCAGCAATATGCGACTCATCTTCTGGGCGGGAATCACGTTCACGGCCTTCACTTCACCCGTCACTTCCACGAAAGCAGGTCGCGCCAGGGGTGGCGTTCCCAAAGCGACCGCCTTGCTCCAGACGAGCACGCAGCCAGCACATGCCAACACGCCACCCAGAACAAAGATCTGCTGCAGCCGCCCTCCCGTCGGCATCGCCATTCCAACACTCGCCAACGCAAGGGACACACAACAAAAGCCAAGCCATTCCAGTCGGTTGGACAATATAAACCAGGCGACAATGCCTATACCGATCGCAACAGGAACCCACAGGGCGAGTTGCTCCCGTTCATGCTCCAATCCTTTTTCCAGATGGGCGAAAAGGCCCAAGCCCGCTTGACGGATGCTCCCGCCAACGGAGGTTTGTCGTGGCTCAAAAGCCATGCTAGGGGGCGTCGCGTTCATGAATGAGCAAGGCGCATGTCAGGGAATTTCGTGGTGAGTGCAACGGGTTTGAACAAGCAGGTCGTAACCCGTTTCGCACCGTCGCCCACCGGGTTCCTTCATATTGGCGGCGCGCGCACCGCGCTTTTCAACTGGCTGTTCGCCCGTCACCATGGCGGCAAGTTCCTGCTGCGTGTCGAAGATACGGATCGCGCCCGATCGACCGAGGAAGCTGTCGCGGCAATTTTTGACGGCTTGGAATGGCTGGGGCTGGGCGGCGACGAGCCTGCCATATTCCAGTTCGAGCGATCGGCCCGCCATGCCGAAGTAGCCAATCAGCTGTTGGCACAGGGCGACGCCTATCGCTGCTACGCAACGACGGAAGAACTGGCCGAACTGCGTGAGCAGCAACGGGCCGCGAAGCAGCCCATGCGCTACGACGGCCGCTGGCGTGACCGCGATCCGTCCGATGCGCCAACGAACGCGCCTTATGTCATTCGTCTGAAGGCTCCCCGCGAAGGCGAAACGGTGATCGAGGATGCCGTTCAGGGCCGCGTCGTCGTGCAGAATGCAGAACTGGATGACATGATCCTACTGCGTTCCGACGGCACGCCCACCTATATGTTGGCCGTGGTCGTGGATGACAATGATATGGGCGTGACCCATGTGATCCGCGGCGACGACCATCTCAACAATGCCTTCCGTCAACTTGGCATCATCAAGGCGATGGGTTGGGAAGAGCCTGTCTACGCCCACATCCCGCTGATCCACGGGTCGGATGGCGCAAAACTTTCGAAGCGTCACGGCGCGCTGGGTGTGGACGCCTATCGTGACGAAATGGGGATGCTGCCTGAAGCGGTGCTCAATTATCTTCTGCGGCTGGGCTGGGGGCATGGGGATGAGGAAATCATTTCCCGTGAACGATCCATCGAATTGTTTGATGTTTCTGGCGTGGGCCGGTCGCCTTCCCGGTTTGACATCAAGAAGCTGGAGAATCTTAACGCTCATTATCTTCGGGAAGCGGATGATGCGCGGCTGGCGGCCCTAACCGCGCCGCGCATTGCCGCGCGGCTGGGGCTTGCGCAGTTGCCGTCCGGAGCGAGCGAAGTGCTGGCCCAGGCCATGCCGTCGCTCAAGCCGCGGGCGAAGACGCTTAACGAAATTGCCGAGGGTGCGGAATTTTTGTTCAAAAGTTGCCCGCTGGATTTTGACGAGAAGGCGCTGGCTCTGCTAGACGACTCGGCGCGCGCGCTGCTGGGCAAGACAGCCGACGCTCTTGGTTCCGTCCATGACTGGACGATCGAAGCGATCGAAGAAGCGATACGTCGCGTGGCGGAGGAAGCCGATCTGGGACTGGGCAAGGTTGCTCAGCCTCTGCGTGCGGCGCTGACCGGTCGTACGGTCTCGCCGGGCATTTTTGATGTCCTTTTCCTGCTTGGGAAAGTGGAGAGCTTAAAGCGGCTGAACGATGTCGGGCACGCATCGGTTGGCCGCAGCAATTGAGGAGAACATGATGTCGGATAACAGCGCCACTTTGACCGTTAACGGCGATACCAAGGAATACGGCATATTGAGTGGCTCGGTCGGCCCCAAGGTCGTCGACGTTCGCAAGCTTTACGCCAACACCGGCATGTTCACCTATGATCCCGGTTTCACGTCCACGGCGAGCTGCGATTCCGGCCTCACCTACATTGACGGCGACGCAGGCATCCTGCTGCATCGCGGTTATCCGATCGACCAGCTGGCCGAACAGTCCAGCTTCATGGAAGTCAGCTACCTGCTGCTGAACGGCGAACTGCCTTCCAAGACCGAGCTGGAAGACTTCACCCGCACCATCACGCTCCACACCATGGTGAATGAGCAGCTGACCACATTCTATCGCGGTTTCCGCCGTGACGCGCATCCGATGGCGATCATGTGCGGCGTGGTCGGCGCGCTGTCGGCCTTCTACCATGACTCGACGGACATCAGCGATCCCAAGCAGCGCAAGATCGCCAGCCACCGGCTGATCGCCAAGATGCCGACCATCGCGGCGATGGCTTATAAATATTCGGTGGGTCAGCCCTTCGTCTATCCGCGCAACGACCTGAGCTACACGGCCAATTTCCTGCGCATGACCTTTTCGGTCCCGGCCGAGGAATATGAGCCCGATCCGGTCGTCGTGGACGCGATGGACAAGATTTTCATCCTGCACGCCGATCATGAGCAGAATGCGTCGACTTCGACCGTCCGCCTGGCCGGTTCGTCGGGGGCCAACCCCTTCGCCTGCATCGCGGCCGGTATCGCGTGCCTGTGGGGTCCCGCGCATGGCGGCGCGAACGAAGCCGCGCTCAACATGCTGCGTGAAATCGGCACAGTCGACCGCATCCCGGAATATATCGCCCGCGCCAAGAACAAGGATGATCCGTTCCGCCTGATGGGCTTTGGCCACCGCGTTTATAAAAATTACGATCCGCGCGCGACCGTCATGCAGAAGACCGCGAAGGACGTTCTGGCCAAGCTGGGCGTCAGCGACCCGATCTTCGACGTCGCCAAGGAACTGGAGCAGATCGCCCTCAACGATCCCTATTTCATCGAAAAGAAGCTGTACCCGAACGTCGACTTCTATTCGGGCGTGATCCTGTCCGCCATCGGCTTCCCGACCGAGATGTTCACCGTGCTGTTCGCCCTGGCCCGCACCGTGGGCTGGGTGGCCCAGTGGAACGAAATGATCTCTGACCCAGCGCAGAAGATCGGCCGCCCGCGCCAGCTGTATACCGGCCCGGCAGAGCGGGACTATGTGCCGGTCAGCCAGCGCTGAGCCGGTCGGATTGAAGAGATAAGGAAACGGCGCCTTCGGGGCGCCGTTTTTTTGAGGGGCTGGGCATTTGGAATGCGTGTCGGCGTCCGGTTTCACGCGGCGCTATTGGGGGGCGAATTACCGCCATGGGTGATTAGCAGTCATTTGAAATGACGACGCTCTGCGCCCGCTTCGCGCCAGTTGCGGTCATTCGCCTGCAATTTCTCTGCGCTTGGAAGCGGACATTCGCGCGTTGGATATCAGAACCCGCGCAATCGTTCCCCTGTTGCGGTGATCTCATAGCAGCCTGAGCTCACCGTTTCCGATAGATTGACGAGGGATGGCCACAGCGTCAGAAGTCGTGCTGCAGTACGCTCCATCGACCATCTGGCAACCGATGGTGATAGGAAGAAGCCGATCAGGCCGGAGGCTAAGAATAACTGTCGAGACGGACGCTTCTTTGCAATATTGCGATCTCCAGTCAGCACGCACCAGCGCCCTTCCTGCCCGAGCATCTTGATCCAATCTTCGTCGGAGAGGTTACCTCTTCCAAACTTGTCCTTGATGTGGATGATGACATGCTCGTCATCAAAGAACGCGCCGAGCCCTCGGGCGAGGCGTGGAGGCAGGTTGTTGTCGACTAGGAGCTTCACGCAGCTTTGCGATTGCCGATGCTGACCTCGTAGGCAATGGCATCACGGATCACACGTGGTTTAATCTCGTAGACCTTTGCTGCGCGATCCACCGAACCTTCCGCCTCGACAATCTCAACAACCCGGGCAGTGGAGATCCCATAGTCAGCCAAGATCGGTTGGCCGAATGAGCGGGTTGGATCTGCCACGACAGTCTTCTTGCCATGCAGTAACCACCAGCGCTCCGCACCAGTCGGGCCAAAATCCAAATCCTGTAAGCTTGGCTCGACTACCCTTTTGAAAACACCTTGGCTCTTGCGCAGATCGATGAAAACTGGCTCGTCGAGGTTGCGGGTGATCTCGAGAAAGATTGTCTTTCCATCGGTCTTGAACTGTTGTGTCGAAAATGGGCGCTCGTCGCCCACAATCTTTCGGGCTCGTTCGATGCACTTCCTGATCGTAGGGAGGCCGATACGCTTCTCGCGCAGTGCGTAGACAATTCTCGCTTCAATAAGGTCGCGAAATCCGAGTAGAACGCCGTCTTCGTCAAGCGCATATTGCGGGCGCCACAGGGCTTCCTCTGAACGACCATCATGTGCATAGCCAAGGAGCCACCGCCGCAGCGTGGCAGGGCTCATCCCCAACATGCGGGCAGCCTCCGGGGCAGTGTATACACCTATGCCAAATTCAGCGGTTTCCATACTTGCTGTATAGCCATAGCTTTTACCGAGCGCCAAGTGCTTTGCTTGCAATTGGCTGTTATGCGGTTCGACGATCATCCAGACCGATCGGACGCGATGCGAACGGCAGATTTCCCTGCATATTCGCTCTGAACCTGTCATTCGCCTATCGGCCATATCTCTGCCGCCCATTCATCGCGCACTAAACTTCCGCGACTGGTCGCGCGCGCTCTGTCAGCTTCGCCGTCTGGAGGCGCCCCGGATTGAGAGACTATCGTGCTCCTGCGCAGGCAGGAGTCCAGTTCATATGGCGGGACTGGGCTCCTGCCTGCGCAGGAGCACGTAATTCTTTTTGGCCGCAAATGGTCGGGTCTGGAATGATAGGTTTCGGATGATCGGGCGGAAAAGCCGGGACGCCTCAGCCCCCAAGCGGTAGGAACAAGGTGAAGCGCGCGCCGCCGCCCGGGGCGTCGTCCACTTCGATATCGCCGCCCATTGCGCGCGCCAGCCTGCGGGAGATGTAGAGGCCGAGGCCGCTTCCGCCCGGATCGCTGCGGCCCAGTCGTTCGAACTTGTTGAAGATGCGTTCGCGGCTGTCGGCGGGTACGCCAGCGCCCTGATCCAGCACGGCGATCCATGCCCGACCGTCTTCCACGCCGGTGTCGATGCGGACTTCCGTGCCGTCCGGGCTATATCTGACGGCGTTGCCGACCAGGTTCATCAATATCTGCAAGGCGCGTCGGAACTCGCCGCTGGCCACCGCTGATTGGGGGGCTTCCGGCGCGATCAACCGGATTTGACGATCCAGCGCCTTGACGACGAACAGGCCTGCGGCGCGCCGTCCGATATCGGCTAGGTCCACATCCTCGGTCGCCACGGTGAAGTCCAGTCGATCGATCGCCTGCAGGTCGGCCAGGTCGTCGATCAGGGCCATCAGGTGCCGTCCCGCCGCGGCGATGTCGGTAGCATAGCCGGCATAGTCCGGGCGCAGCGGTCCATCGACCTGAGCGTTGATGGAATCTGCGTTGGCGATAATCCTGCCCAGGGGCTGGCGCAGCGAACGATCCAAGCGTCTGCCGAACTCAGCGGGATAGATGATGACGCCCGGCGCTGGCGGGACATGCGGTGCAAGGATGGCGCGATCGACCGGAAAAGCCTTTCCGCGATAGCCCAAAAGCTGACCTGCAATGTCGAACATGGGGAAGCCAGACAGGCTGAACTGCCGTTCCGGTTCCGCTATCAAAGTGGCGATCTGATCCCGGAAGGCGCGCCGCTGCGCAAAGCCCCGCAGGATAGCGAGGTCGCCATCCTCATCCGGCTGAAGCTGGAAATAGCTGGTGAAGCGGCTACCCGGCGTCGGCTGGGTTGTGGGCAAGGCGCTTTCCTGTCCTGCCCCCTCCAGCACCATCTGGAACTGCAGCTGGGTATCGATCTGCCAGGTCCACCCCTCCGCGACGGCGGCGATGTCGGCTTCACGCCGGACATTGTCGACGGGCATGATGGCGGCGGGCCGCTCGCTCCATTCGATGACGCTAATCTGCACGCCGTCCGCTTCCGGCTTGGCCCGCACCCACATGTCGATGTCGCCCCGTTCCGCTGCGGCAGTGACCGGCCGGGACACGGTGACGCCCAAACGCAGGGACAGCCGCACGATCCCCGCAAGCTGCGGGATCGCGAGCAGCGCCCCGACATCCGCCCCGGCCTCTCGCTGTAGCGCCAATAGTGGCGGGTCGGCGCTGAGCAGCAGGCCGTTGGCCGCCACCATCGCGCGCACGACGGTCGGATGAGCGGACATATTCATCGTAAAGCGACCCGGCTAAGATGATCAAATTTGGCTCGCAACGCGGCAGGCACCCGAAGCGCGTTCACTGCTGCGTCGGCCTGCGCTTCGGTCAACGCCTGATAGCGATCCGCCTCGCTTAAGATGGCGGCGTCCGAAAGCGACGGTCGCACCGGTCGCAGGGCCAGCAACAAAAGCCGGTAATCCACATCCGATCCGCCCAAAGCGCGACACAGAGCCGCTAGTTCGCCTATCGGACCCAGCACCATGATGTCGGCAACATGGGTGCAATCCATCCGTAACCGTCGCGCCGCGAGCGCCGCGAACAGAAGGAAGCGGCGCTGGCCCAGGGCTGCGCCCAAAAGATCGGCGGCATCGGCACGTTCGCCCAATTGGCGCACCAGGCGCGCGGCAGTGGCGATCGGCCCCTTCGCCTCATCATGCGTCGCCAGCAGCGTGCGACCCGCCTTTTCAAACAAGGGCAGGATCGATTCGGCATCGTTGGTTCCGGCACGTTGGACGACCGCGGCCATGCAGGCGGCGGCTGTCCATAGCAGTTCCGCGTAATGCTCCACCGGCAGATCAGCCGACATCGGCTCATCCTCCGCCCCTACGGCGAGCCAGCGCCCTTCCGCCACGGCCAGTGCCGCCAGCGTTTCGTTGACGGCAGGGTCGCCAGTGCACAGCAGGGAGTCCGCTTCCGCTTCATCAAACTGCCCGTCGGGCTGACCGAACTGCCGCAGCATCAGCGTGACGCCCGCGCGTATCTGCATATGGGCAAGCAACGCCGGACCTAGCAATGTTGGCTGTGCGCATAGGGTCGGCCAGCAGATAGCGCCCACCTGTTGAGCCAGCACGGCGGTGATCTCCGGCCGGTCACTCAGCGCGATTCGCAAGGCGGATTCTATCCCGGTCAGGCATCCGCCCAGATGCCGACGGGTTTCCGCCATCAGGGCGTCATGCCGCTCTCTATCCGCATCGGGAAAGAAAAGCGCCAGATCAATGGCATGGCCAACAGGAACAGCGGACATGCCCGCCATGACTCGCGCCATGGGCCAAATGTCCGTCACCGTCGGCCCGGAAGGGAACGAAAAGGCGCTCATGCCGGGCAGCATAGCCACGCGTCCTTAAAATGCACTAAACCCTAAGCAGGAAATTTTTCAGTCGCGTTTCAGCAGGATGATGCCGCCCACCGACGCGATCGCGCACAGCATGGAAAGGACAAACCCCAGCGAAAATGCGCCTACCAGCGTGGTCAACAGCAGGAGCAGCAGGGCGCTGGCAGGCGTAAAGATCATCCACGGTCGGGCCGCGCCTGTCCTGCGCCACCGGTCGGCGACCTGAATGATCGCAAGCAGCAGCGCGAGACATGTCGCGAGCACGCCCGCTCCCGCCAGCGAAATGCCGCCTACCGCAAAGAAGGGCGCAACAAAGGCCGTCCACCCGCCCGGCGGCAATCGCAACGCCAGCTCATCCAGACGGTCCGCGATTTCCGTCAGCAACAACGCCAGCAACAACAGGAAGAATCCAGTCGCGGGCCAGAGCAATTCCACTGGCACCAGCGCGATCCCGCCCAGCGCCATCCCGGCAATCCGCACCTGCGTCGCGGGGACCTGCGTCCGCATAAGCGCGGGGCTTGCCAGCCGGGCCAGCGGCGAAAGCAGATAATGTTCAGCCCCGCCCCTTCCCCGCGCCGTGCGCGATCCCGACGACATGGCGCTTTGCGCCGCGACGTCCGCTTGCGCCTGCGTTTCGACCAGGGCGACCCGGCCGGTGAGCAGATCGTCCTGCGGCGCGGTTACGCGTCGCGCGCCGCTCTGCACGGCCGCCCGAACCAAGGTCAGCGACAGGTCCCAATCGCCGATCATATCAAGCGTTCCGAACAACAGGTCGGGACTGATTCGCGCCAGACCGGCCCAACGCTGACCGGCGTCGATCCGCTCAAACGGCGCGCTGGCGCGGCTGTCGTCCGTCACCAGCAGGGCGTTGCCTTCCTGTTCGGCGATCGCTTCGAAATGGCTTTGCGCGACGATGATGCCGTCCGCGACCAGAAGGACATCCGCATCGCGCGGCGCATCCCGGACCATCGACACCATGTCGCGGACGAGAGCGACGGGAATGCCGTCCGCGCTCAGCCGGTCGACGGCCTGGGACAAGGCGGGCGTTATCACGCTGACCAGGATCATGATCCTGTCCGCGCCCGCCCGCGCCGCCTGCCGCGCCTGATATTCGACCAGCGTCTGACCGGCGAACAGCAGGCTGGCGCGCAACGATCCGCTGGAGTCGCCAGAAGTCCGGCTGGCGCTGAGAATGGCCGCAAATGTCATGCTGCGATGGAACCGACCCGTTTTTGTGAGGCCCGCCTTTTCGCAAGGAGGAGCCGTTCGCGCAAGCGCGCTTGCGCGTCAGCCGTGGCGAAGCCGGTCCAGCGTCATGCGTATTTGACGCAAAATGCGGGGATCGCCCGGCGCGCTGCTGGCTGCTTCATCGGCTATCGCCATCAGGCTGGTCAGCCCGAAACTGGCCGCCAGCCCCTTCAGCCGCCAAGCGGCCAGTTCCCAATTCGCGTCGCAACGGGCACGGCACAGCAGATCCAGTTGCCGGTCGGCGCTTTCCATGAACGCCACCCGCAGGTCTGCGATCAGTGCGATATCTTCGCCGACAGCCGCGGCAAGTGCGGCATCCAGGGCGCCAGGATCATAGGACATGAGGCCAACGCTATCGGGCTTGCGTTAAGTTTTGGTAACAGGGCATTTTGTTGCGCTGAAAAGATGATAGGATGGGTCCATGACCGGGGGCAGCACAATCGTCGAATTCTGGCGAAACAAGAGCATCGCGACCGCAAGCGAGTCGCAGGTGGGGGATGATCTGCAATCAAGGCAGGCCCTCCAGGACCTTGAAGCGGAAAGCGAGGCCAGCGCAAAGGATGAGCGCGCCGCCCTGCAAACCGGGCTGGCATTTGCGGCCATCGCCCTGCTGTGGCTAGGCTTTGCGGGCTGGGCCACCGTCATTTCGGGACAATGGCGAGTCGGTCCAGCGGCGTGGCCCGGCATCGTTGCGACGATATTGGTGCCCATCGTGCTGCTGGGCGTTTGCTATCTGGTGCTTACCCGGAACAGTCGCGCCGAATCGCGCCGCTACCTGAACACGGCCCGCGCCCTGCGCACCGAAGCGGAAATGCTGGAGCTACGGCTGGCGCGGATCAACGGACAGTTGAACAGCGCGCGACAAGCGATGCAGGACCAGGCGGAACTGCTCGACAGCTATGGCGCAGCCGCCAGCAGCAATATGGAAGCCTCTGCGGAACTCATCGCCAGCCGGGCACACAGCACGACGGAAAAGGCAGAGGCCGCCGAGCGCGCTGGCGCTGCCCTGGCCGCCAAGATGGACGCCCTGATCGCGTCCATGCCCGACCTTGAGGAGCGCGCCATCCGCATGGCCGCCCAGATCAACGATAATGGCCACGCGCTCGCCGAACGGATCGACATGCTCGAAGCCCGCCTGCACGCGATCGGCGAACTGTCGGACGACGCACGCGCGCGGACCCTGTCGGCGACCAAGAGCCTGTCGACCCAGCTCACGCAGTTGCGCGAAGCGACCCACTCCGCCAGCGAAGAGGTCAATGGCCTGGCCGATGTCGCATCCGGGCGAATCGATGCCACGGCGCAAAGCGCGCGCAAGGCGATGGAAGAAGGCTGGCAGGACCTCGAACAGAAGTCGGCGATGCTCGACGGATTGATGGGGCGGACCAGGGACAATCTGGCTGAAACCACGCAGGCTGCCGCGGCATTGCTGACGGAGAAGCTGGAATCGGCGGAGGCCGATGTCCGGCAGAGGCTGGAAGCCGCGCTGGCGCATGCCCGCGACGTCATGGCGAGCGCCGATCAGGACCTGACAACGCAGGCAGGCGCGCTCCGCTCGCTGGTCGAAACCGCGCAGGCGGGCATCTCCTCGACCAGCCAGAACGCCGTGGCCACGCTGGCCCAGGACGCCGAAAGGATCGAGGCGGAGTTTCGTGACCGTGTCGATGCAGCGCTTGCCCGTGCACGCGAGGGGATGGCGGCAACGGATGATGGCCTTGTCCGACAGGCGGAAGCTGTCGATGCCCTTATCGTCCGTTCGCGCTCCAGCATCGACAGCATCAGCGATGAAACCGTGTCCGGCCTGGCCGACCATATGGGCGAGATCGAGGGCCGTCTCCACCAGATCAACGATCTGGTCGATGGCCAAAAAACGCTCGTCGCGGGACTGCAGGCGACATTGGGCGAATCCATTGAAAGCGCCCAGGCCCGCTTTGCCGCGCTCGAAGACGCCGCCCTGTCTCGCAACGAACGGCTGACAGACGCGCTCAGCCGCCTGACGGCAGAGACACAAAGAATAGACAGTTCGCTGGCGGCTGGAGGCGTGACCGCCGAAAAGCTGATCGGCTCTGCCGAAACGCTGCTGGTAGCGCTCGATTCGAGCGTCCGCGAGTTGGACGAAACCTTCCCGGCGGCGTTGCAGCGCTTCGACACACGGATCGAAAGCAGCCGCACGCTGCTGGAGAGCGCGGCCCCTGAACTGGAACGGTTGGAGGCGATTTCGGAATCATTGACCGGTCGCGCGCATGAAGCGGAAGAGCTGCTGCGCGGTCAGGGCCGTCGACTTACCGAATGGCTCGAAAGCACGCAGAGCGGCGTGGAGGCCAATCGCGAGCTGGTGGAAAAGCTGCGCACCGCGCTCGACAACGCGCATCAGGATGCGACGCGCATAACCGAGGGTGCCGGGCCGTTGCTGGTGACCGCGTTGCTCCGGGTCAAGGACACCGCCGATCAGGCGGCAGAGCGCGCGCGCCAGGCACTGGGCCGGGCGATCCCGGACGCAGCGCAATCGCTTGCCGATGCCAGCGAGGAGGCGCTGCGGCGCGCCATCGACGACAAGGTGACTGCCCAAATTGAGATGGTGGCGCGTGTCGCCGAGGAGGCGGTCAAGGCCGCCCATCAGGCATCCGATCGCCTGACTCGCCAGTTGCTGACCATCGCCGACGCGAGCGCCACGGTACAATCGCGAATTGACGAGGCCGAACGCGCGTCGGAAGAGCGGGATCGAGATCATTTCAGCCGCCGCGCCGCGCTGCTAATCGAATCGCTCAACAGCACCGCTATCGATGTCACAAAGATATTGTCCAACGACGTGACGGATTCAGCATGGTCGTCCTACCTCAAGGGCGACCGGGGCGTGTTTACCCGCCGCGCCGTGAGGCTGCTCGACGCGGGTGAATCCCGCGAAATCGCGCTGCATTATGACAATGACCTGGAGTTTCAGGATCATGTGAACCGGTACATCCATGATTTCGAATCGATGTTGCGGATCATCCTGTCGGCGCGGGACGGCAACGCGCTGGGCGTCGCTATCCTGTCGTCCGACATGGGCAAGCTATATGTCGCTCTTGCCCAGGCTATCGAGCGGTTGCGTCAGTAGTAAGATGATCTTTGCGTGCCGGTGAGCGCCAGCAACGCAGCGCCGAAATCAGGAGGGGTTTACGAACCGATCCAGCGTAACCCAGCCTTCGACATAATTGGCATAATAGAGGCCGAAGAGCACCGCCGACAGGATGGTCGCGCGCAGGGCGACCGCGCCGGGGCGGAAATTGCTGGGCGCGCTGTCCGCCTGCCCTTTCAGCATCACTTCGCCGGTTTCATCCGGCGTCCTGATACCAAAGGGCAGCACGACAAAGGCGCAAATCACCCAGAACAGCACATAAATGGCGAGAATAGCATACCAGTTCATGGAGCGGGCTTAGGGCCGAATGAGCAGCACGTCCACCACGGGCTTCTTGCCGGTCCAGCGCGTGGCCGTACGCCGCACCGCCAACCTGACCCGCTCGCGAAGTGCCTCTTCATCCTGCTGTCCCTTGGCGACGGCAGCAGCCGCTTCCTCGGCAGCTTCCTTCAGAAACGCAGCCTTGTCCTCTTCCACCGGCACGCCCTGCGTCTTGAGGGCTGGCGTCCCGAACACCCTGCCCTTGCTATCCAACGCCACGGCGACGCTGATCTGCCCATGTAGGGCCAATTTGCGCCGCTCGTTCATCGTCGTTCCGTCAGCAGGCAAGATGACGTCGCCATCCAGCACTAGCCTTCCCGTCGATTCCTGTCCGATGATCTCAGGACCATTGGGTGCCAAACGCAGCAGGTCGCCGTTGGATTGCACCACTGCATGCGGAACACCACTCGCAAGGCCCAACCGCGCCTGCTCAGCCATGTGTCGCCGTTCTCCATGCACCGGCAACAGTATCTGCGGCCTTACCCAGCGATACATCGCCTCCAGCTCGGGTCGCCCCGGATGCCCGGATACATGCACCTCTGCCTGGCGGTCGGTGACCATCAGGATTCCCTTAGTGGCAAGGGCGTTTTGGATGCGGCCGATGGCGATTTCATTTCCCGGGATCTGTTTGGATGAAAATACGACCGTGTCACCGGTGCTCAGCTTGATCGGGTGGCTGTCGAACGCAATGCGCGACAGCGCCGCGCGCGCTTCCCCCTGGCCGCCCGTGGCGATGATCATCACTTCATTATGGGGCAACGCCATGACGTCGTCCCAATCGACGGTGGGCGGAAAATCCTTGAGATAGCCAGCCGCCTTGGCCGTCGAGATGATGCGGTCCAGCGACCGTCCCGCCACGCACAGCTTGCGCCCGACCGCGTTCGCAACCTCACCCAAGGTCTGCAAACGCGCCGCGTTGGACGCAAAGGTCGTGACCAGCACGCGCCCCTTGGCTGCTGCGATGGTCTGCATCAGCCCTTCACGCACGTCGCCTTCGGAACCGCTCGCCTCTGCATTGAAGACATTGGTGCTGTCGCATACCAGCGCCAGCACGCCTTCGTCGCCGATCGCCGTCAATTCCTCCGGCGTCGAAGGCTGGCCCAGCAGCGGCCTTTCATCCAGTTTCCAGTCGCCTGTATGGAATATACGCCCATAAGGCGTGTCGATCAGCACGGCGTTGCCTTCTGGAATCGAATGCGCCAGCGGGACATAACGGAAACCGAAGGGCCCCAGGGCAAAGCTGCCCTCATTTTCGATGACGTGGAGCTTGACCTCCCGGCTGAGGCCTTCTTCCTCCAGCTTCAGCCGGATCAGGCCCGCCGTGAAGGGCGTGGCGTAAAGGGGCACACCCAGGTCCGCCGCCAGATAGGGCAAGGCGCCGATATGATCTTCATGCCCATGCGTCAGGACGATGCCGAGCAGATCCTCCCGCCGTTCCTCGATAAAGGTGAGGTCTGGCAGGATCAAGTCGACGCCGGGATAGGCCGGGTCGGCAAAGGTGAGGCCCAGATCGACCATCACCCATTTGCCCTGGCAGCCGTAAAGATTGACGTTCATGCCGATCTCTCCCGACCCGCCCAGGGCCAGGAAGAGCAGCTCATTTCCAGGTGTCATTAGTTTTTCAAACTCCGTTCGTGCAACAGCGCCAGCCCCATAATCGTCAGGTCCGGCGCGATCGCATCGAAAATATCGCTATTCTCATCAAAAAGAGCGGCGAGGCCGCCCGTCGAAATTACTTTGGCCGGACGGGCGATTTCGGCCCGTATCCGCACGACCAACCCTTCCATCATCGCCACATAGCCCCAAAACACTCCAATGTGCATCTGCGCTTCCGTCGTCCGACCGATAACCGATCGGTTCTCTGGCGGTGCAATCGCGATCTTGGGCAATTTGGCGGCGGCGGTGACCAGCGCGTCGAGAGACAGGTTGATACCCGGCGCGATGATGCCGCCCTTATAGCTTCCCTGATAATCGACCACGTCAAAAGTCGTCGCCGTTCCGAAATCGATGACGATGAGGTCGCCTTCATACAGATGGTGCGCCGCGATCGCGTTGACAACCCGGTCCGCGCCCACTGACGCTGGCTCTGCCACGTCCAGTTCGATGCCCCATTCGACCGGGGCCTGTCCCGCTATCACGGCGGTCACCTTGAAATATTTTTCGGCTAGAACCTGAAGGTTGTGCAGCGCCCGCGGCACCACGGTCGCGATGATGACCGCGCCGACGTCGCTGATCGAATAGCCTTCCAGCATCAGAAGCTGGTTGAGCCATACGGCATATTCATCGGCCGTTCGGCGCGGATCGGTCGCGATACGCCAGCGCGCGCGGATATCCCGCCCATCCAGCAGTGCAAAAACAACATTGGTGTTGCCCGCGTCGATCGCGAGAAGCATGGGCGGTCCCCGGATTCAGATGAGAAATATATCGCCCGCATGAATGGCACGCGCTTCGCCATTCGCCAAGCGGAGGATCAGCATGCCCTGGCGGTCGAGCGTATCGAACGATCCTTCGATCACCTGTCCATCGGGCTGTGCGACGCGCATCGGCGTGCCGGTCGGATGGGCATTGAGCAGCCAATGGGTGAGCACCGGGTCCAGCCCTTGCGCGCGCCAGATGGCCAGCCAGTGTGTGAATAGTTCGGCCAGACGCTCCAGCAGCTGGCCAGCGTCCGCCTCTCCCGCCTTCTGCGCCGACAGGCTTGTCACCGGGCGATCAAGGTTAGCTGGATGTCCGGCGACATTGACGCCGATCCCCACCACGACCGCGTCGCCTGACCGCTCCAGCAGGATGCCGGCGATCTTCGCGCCGTCGACCAGCACATCGTTGGGCCATTTGATCCTGGCCTGCCCTTCGCACAAGGGAGCCACCAGCGCATGAACGGCGTTGGCTGCCAACAGCGCCAGACTATGAGGCGGCGGATCGCCGGGCCGGAGCCGGACCAGGGTCGAACAGTGAAGATTGCCCTCGGGGCTTTCCCAGGACCGGCCCATCCGCCCACGGCCACCTGTCTGACGCGCCGCGCGCAGCCAAGTGCCTTCCGCGACGCCCTGCTCCACCAACGCCAGCATGTCGGCGTTGGTGGAGCCGGTTTCCTTTACGAAACGAATATCGGTCAGAACAACGACGCCGCAGCCGCAGCGCTGGCCTGATCGAGCGCGGGGTTTAGGAGGTAGCCGATCAGCATCACCACGGCACAGGCGGTCAGGATGATATTTTCGACCATGCCGCCACGCGCTTCATAGGCGGCGGCGGGTTCGTCGAAATACATCGTCTTGATGATCTTCAGATAATAGAATGCGCCGATCACGGATGCAGCAATGCCAACAGCAGCCAGCGCGGTCAGTCCCGAAGCCACCGCCGCGTCGAATACCAGGAACTTCGCCCAGAAGCCGAAGAGCGGGGGGATACCGGCCATGGAGAACATGAAGATCGCCAGCGCAGCCGCCAGCCCCTTGCGCGACTGCGACAGCCCGGCAAGGCTGGCGATGCTTTCGACCGGACGGCCGTCGGCATCACGCATTTGCAGGATGCAGGCAAATCCACCGATCGTCATCACCACATAGATGGCCATATAGCTCATCGTCGCGGCCACACCAGCGGGCGTGGCAGCGGCCAGGCCGATCAGCGCAAAGCCGACATTGTTGATCGACGAATAGGCCATCAGGCGCTTGATATTGGTCTGGCCGATCGCTGCGACCGCACCGAAGATGATCGAGGCGAGCGCAACGAAAATTACGATTTGCTGCCAGTCGAGCCCGGCCGGACCCAGCGCTTCAATCGCCACCCGAATGGTCAGCGCCATGGCGGCCACCTTGGGCGCGCTGCCGAAAAAGGTTGTGACGGGCGTGGGTGCGCCTTCGTAAACGTCGGGCGTCCACATGTGGAATGGCACCGCGCTCATCTTGAACGCGAGTCCCGCCAGCAGGAATACCATCCCGAACAGTTCGCCCTTCGACACGCCATCACCCAAGGCGATTGCGATGCCTGCAAAGCTGGTGGTGCCGGTAAAGCCGTAGAGAAGCGACGTGCCATAAAGCAGGATGCCGCTCGCCAACGATCCCAGCACGAAATATTTAAGCCCTGCTTCGGATGATCGTTCATCCTGCCGCATGAAGCTGGCCAGCACATAGGCGGCGAGGCTCTGCATCTCCAGCCCAACATAGAGGGTCAGCAAATCGCCTGCCGATACCATCATGCCCATGCCGATGCTGCTGAACAGGATCAGAATCGGATATTCAGGCCGCAGCACACCGTCGGCAATGAAATAACGCGGTGCCAGCAGGATCGCGGCAGCAGCAGCCGCGTAGATCAACGCCTTGGCAAAGACGGAGAAGGTATCGGCCTGAACCAGTCCATCAAAGGCGATCGGCCCGTTTGCCACGGATACCGACAGCGTCAGCCCGGCGACCAGCAACGTCAGCACCGACAGCCAGTTGACGAGGCGGGCAGTGGCGTCACCGCCATAAGCCGCGATCAGAAGCAGCACCAGACCGCCTGCCGTCAGGATGAGTTCCGGCATGACCGCCAGAAGGGAAGCGGAATCAATCATCAGTGCGCCTCCCCCGACGCTTGTTCATGCGGCATGGCGGCATGGTCTTCCATGTGGTGAGCATCAGCCGGTGGAATGGCAGGACCCATTTTGAGCCTGGAATCTCCCGCCGGAGCAGCTGATGCGATGCGGGCCTCTAGCGCGCGAATGTCGGAACGCATCGGCGCAAGGAAGCTTTCCGGGTAGACGCCCATCCACAACACGGCGGCGGCGATGGGTGCCAGCAGGGCCATTTCGCGCACTGACAGGTCGGGCATCGCGGCGGCATCGGCATTCTTCTGCTCACCATAAGCGATACGGCGATACAGATAGAGCATGTAGGCAGCGCCCAGGATGATGCCGGTGGTGCAGACCAGCGCCACCCAGCTCGACACCTGATATATGCCCATCAAGGCCAGGAACTCGCCGACGAAATTGCTGGTCCCCGGCAGTCCGACCGACGCCATGGTGAACAGCAGGAACAGCACCGCATATTTGGGCATGTTGATCGACAGGCCGCCATAGCGGTTGATTTCACGCGTGTGCAGACGGTCGTAGATGACGCCGACGCACAGGAACAGCGCACCCGACACAAGGCCGTGACCCAGCATCACCATCATCGCGCCTTCGATACCCGCCTGGTTGAAGGCGAACAGCCCCACAGTCACGATCGCCATGTGGGCGACGGACGAATAGGCAATCAGCTTCTTCATGTCCGTCTGCACGAGCGCGACGAGACTGGTATAAACCACCGCGACCATCGACAGGCCCCAGATCAGCCAGGCCAGCTGCGCCGACGCTTCAGGGAACATCGGCAGCGAGAAGCGGATGAAGCCATAGCCGCCCATCTTCAGCAGCACGCCCGCCAGGATAACGGACCCGGCGGTCGGTGCCTGCACGTGCGCGTCGGGCAGCCAGGTGTGGACCGGCCACATCGGCATCTTGACCGCAAAGCTGGCGAAGAAGGCCAGGAACAGCCAAATCTGGACTTGCGGGTCGAAATTATAGGCCATCAGCGTCGGGATATCGGTGGTGCCGGCGTCATGCACCATCCACATCATCGCGATCAGCATCAGCACCGAGCCGAACAAAGTGTAGAGGAAGAATTTGTAGCTGGCGTAGATGCGATCCGCGCCGCCCCAGATGCCGATGATGAGATACATCGGAATGAGGCCCGCTTCGAACATCACGTAAAAGAGGTAGAGATCCTGCGCCGTGAAGACGCCGATCATCAGCACCTCCATGAACAGGAAGGCCGCCATATATTCGCCGACCCGCTTCTGAATGGCTTCCCAGCTGGCCCCGATGCAGATCGGCATCAGGAACACGGTCAGCATGATCAGGACGAGCGCAATGCCGTCGATCCCCAACGCCCAGGAAAAGCGACCGAAGATCGGCGCATATTCCTGAAACTGCCACTGCGCAGCGCCTGCCGACTGGTCGAAATTCGCCCAAAGCAACGCGCCCAGCACCAGATTGGCCAGTGTCGCCAGCAGAGCGATCCAGCGTGCCTGGTTGGCACCCGAATAGAGACAGGCGATGGCCCCCGCCATCGGCACGGCCATCATCAGCGAAAGAATGGGGAAGCCGTCCATTATCGTGTCATCGCCCAGGTTGCGGCCGCGGCGAGCCCGATCAGCATCACCAGCGCGTAAGTGTATAGGTAGCCGGACTGAAGCCGACGGGTGACTTTATTGCCCTGCACGACCAGCGCCGCCAACCCATTGGGTCCGAAGCGGTCGATGAAGCCGACGTCACCGAATTTCCAGAAGAAGCGGCCGATGGCGAAGGCAGGCTTGACGAACAGGAAGTGATACAGCTCGTCAAAATACCATTTGTTGAGCAGGAACTGGTGGAGAACCCGGAACTCGGCAACGAAGCGTCGCGGCCAGTCGGTATTCTTGATGTAGCTCAGCCACGCGATGGCAAAGCCGGTCAGCATCACCGTGAATGGCGCGAACTTGACCCATACTGGCACTTCATGCGCCGCATGCATCAGATGGCTGTCGAACGCCAAAGCGCCCTTCCAGAATTCGACGCCGCCTTCGGCCCCGATAAACTGGTCATGGAAGAGGAAGCCCGCAAATACTGCGCCCAGGCTCAACATAATCAGCGGGATCAGCATCACCCAGGGGCTTTCGTGCGGATGATAGCCGCCCGTGCCGGTTACGGCAGGACCATGATCGTCATGCGCGCCATGCCCGTCATGCTCGGTCTCTTCCTCAGGCGATTCATGATGGCCGTGGATGGCGTGCTGGATATGCTCCGAAGCGGCCCAGCGCGGCTTGCCGAAGAAGGTCAGGAAGACAAGGCGCCAGCTGTAGAAGCTGGTGAGCAGCGCCGCGAACACGCCGACCAGGAATGCTCCAATGCCCGCGCCGCCCGAAGCATAGGCAGCTTCCAAAATGCCGTCTTTTGAATAGAAGCCCGCAAAGCCGATCCCTGCGAGCGGCAACCCGACGCCCGTGATAGCCAACGTCCCCAGCGTCATCGTCCAGAAGGTGATCGGGATCTCCTTCCGCAGGCCGCCATAATAGCGCATGTCCTGTTCATGGTGCATCGCATGGATGACCGATCCCGCGCCCAGAAACAGCAGCGCCTTGAAAAAGGCATGGGTGAAGAGGTGGAACATTGCCGCGCCATAAGCGCCGACACCCGCCGCAAAGAACATATATCCCAGCTGCGAACAGGTCGAATAGGCAATCACACGCTTGATGTCGTTCTGCACCGTGCCGACCGTCGCCGCGAACAGACATGTCGCGGCACCGATGAAGGTCACGAAGCCCAAAGCCGTCTGTGAAACCTCAAACATCGGCGACAGGCGGCACACCATGAACACGCCCGCCGTCACCATGGTCGCCGCGTGGATCAACGCCGACACTGGGGTCGGGCCTTCCATGGCGTCCGGCAACCAGGTGTGGAGACCAAGCTGTGCCGACTTGCCCATCGCGCCGATGAACAGCAGCAGGCAGAGCACGGTCATCGTGTCGAACCGATAGCCAAGAAAGCCGATGGTGGAACCGGCCATGGACGGCGCAGCTTCCAGGATTTCCGGGATCGAAATGGTGTTGAACACCAGATAGGTGCCGAAAATGCCAAGCATGAAGCCAAGGTCGCCAACGCGGTTGACGACGAACGCCTTGATCGCCGCGGCATTGGCACTCGGCTTGCGGAACCAGAATCCGATCAGCAGATAGGAGGCAAGGCCCACGCCTTCCCAGCCGAAGAACATCTGCAACAGATTGTTCGCCGTCACCAGCATCAGCATCGCGAAGGTGAAGAGCGACAGATAAGCGAAGAAGCGCGGCTGATCCGGCTCCTCCTCCATATAGCCCCAGCTATAGAGGTGGACGAGGCTCGACACGCTGGTGATGACCACCAGCATGACTGCCGTCATCGCATCAACGCGCAGCGCCCATTGGGCATCGAAGCTGCCTGACTGAATCCAGGTGAAGGCCGGCACGACATAAGGTTCAGCATGGCCGGTCAGGAAGCTGATGAAGATCGGCCAGCTAAGCGCGCAACTGATGAACAATGCACCGGTTGTGAGAATTTTCGCTGGCAGATTCCCCAGCGCCTTGTTGCCAAGACCGGCGATGACAGCCGCGATGAGCGGGAGAAGGACGATAAGCTGGATCATCGAGCTTTAGCCCTTCATCCGGTTGACATCATCGACGGCAATGGTGCCGCGACCACGGAAATAGATGACGAGGATGGCAAGGCCGATGGCCGCCTCACCCGCCGCGACGGTCAGCACGAACATGCTGAACACCTGGCCCACCAGATCGCCCAGAAAGGCGCTGAAGGCGACAAGGTTGATGTTCACGCTCAGCAAAATCAGTTCGATCGCCATCAATATGATGATGACATTCTTGCGATTGATGAAGATGCCCAGCACCCCCATCACGAACAGGATGGCGCTGACCACCATATAATGCTGAAGGCCGATCACAGCTGCACCCCCTGCCCGATGGGCTGATTGACGTTGCGCACGGCATCCTGCGGACGGCGGCGGTTCTGGCGGGCGATGTTCTGGCCCTTCACGCCGCCGCGCGCTCGATGCGTCAGCACGATTGCGCCGATCATCGCCACCAGCAGGACGATGCCCGCCGCTTCGAACAGGAAGATGTAACGCGTATAGAGCAGCGCCCCGATCGCCTGGATATTCGACATTTCCGGGTTCACCGGCGCGGCACGCTGGGCAAGCTCGATCGGCCCAGCGCTCCAGATGCCGATGCCCAGCACGATTTCGGCCAGCAGCACCAGCGCGATCAGCATGCCGAACGGCAGATAATCCACGAAACCGGCCCGCAGCTCAGCGAAATCGATGTCGAGCATCATGACCACGAACAGGAACAGCACGGCGACCGCGCCCACATAGACGATGATGAGCAGCATCGCGATGAACTCGGCACCCAGCAGGACCATGAGGCCAGCCGCGTTGAAGAACGCCATGATCAGCCACAGGACCGAATGGACCGGATTGCGCGACAGGATCGTCAGCGCGCCGCTGCACACCACCAGCGTGGCGAACAGATAAAAGGCGAGAATGTGGATCACGAGACTATCTGGCCCCCTATCATCCGTTTGCCCTGCGCCTGTCGAAAGGCTCCACTTTCTGAAAAGAAGTGCGAGGCGTCGATAAGCTCAGCCCGAACGGGACATTTTTGAATCACCGCGCCCATTACCGATAGGGCGCATCGGCGGCAAGGTTAGCGGCGAGCGCGCGCTCCCACTTGTCGCCATTTTCAAGGAGCTTGGCCTTGTCGTAGATCAGCTCCTCACGGGTTTCGGTCGAAAACTCGAAGTTGGGGCCTTCGACAATCGCATCCACCGGGCAGGCTTCCTGACAGAAACCGCAATAGATGCACTTGGTCATGTCGATGTCGTAGCGCGTCGTGCGGCGGCTGCCATCGTCACGGGGCTGCGCTTCGATGGTGATCGCCTGCGCCGGGCAGACGGCTTCGCACAGCTTGCACGCGATGCAGCGTTCTTCCCCATTGGGATAGCGACGCAATGCATGCTCGCCCCGGAACCGCGGTGAAATCGGGTTCTTCTCATAGGGATAGTTGATCGTCGCCTTGGCCTTGAAAAAATATTTCAAGGTCAGGGCATGCGCCTTCACAAACTCCCAGAGGGTGAAAGATTTGATGTAGTAACTGAGGCTCATTGCACGCCTCCGTAGCGCGTAAACATCAGGAAACCCGAAACCAGGAAGACGAAGAAGAGCGAAACCGGCAGAAACACCTTCCAGCCCAGCCGCATTAGCTGGTCATAGCGGTAGCGCGGCACGGTCGCCTTTATCCAGGAGAAGACGAAGAAGAAAAACAGGATCTTGGCGAACAGCCAGATGATACCGGGCACATAATAAAGCGGTGCCCAGTCGATCGGCGGCAGATAACCACCCCAGAAAAGGATCGCGTTCAGCGCGCACATGAGGATGACGTTCGCATATTCGCCAAGCCAATAGAGCGCGAAGGCCATGGACGAATATTCGGTCTGGTAGCCAGCGACCAGTTCGGATTCCGCTTCGGTCAGATCGAACGGCGCGCGTGCCGTTTCCGCCAGGGCTGAAATCAGGAACATGATCGCCATGGGGAAGAGCAGCGGGTTGAAACCATTGCCGTTCAGGAAGCCATAGTAGCCCTTCTGGCTTTCAACGATGGCGGTCAGGTTGAAGCTGCCTGCCCACAAGACAACGGTGATGATGATGAAGCCGATGGAGACTTCATAGCTGATCATCTGCGCGCTGGCGCGGATCGCAGAGTAGAAGGGATATTTTGAGTTGGACGCCCAGCCCGCCAGCACGATGCCGTAAACGCCCAGCGAACTGATCGCGAGGATGTAGAGCAGGCCGACATTGATGTCCGCCAGCACCACGCCAACATCGAACGGCACCACCGCCCAGGCCATCAGCGCCACGGTGAAGGTGATGATCGGCGCGATAATGAACAGCGTCTTGTTCGCCGCCGACGGGATGATCGTTTCCTGCAGAAACACCTTGAGCCCGTCCGCGAAGGACTGAAGCAGGCCGAAGGGACCGACGACATTGGGACCGCGGCGCAGGGCCATGGCGGCCCAAATCTTGCGGTCGGCATAGATGATCATCGCCACCGCCAGCATCAGCGGCAAGGCGATCAACAGGATGCCGATGACCGTGGCCAGCAGCCAGGCGCCATTGAAGGGCATGCCGAGATTATGGAAGAATGCGGTCACTTGGCGCCCCCGGCATTAACAGAGCAACGTGCTCCGGCGCAGGCCGGAGCCCAGATGGGTGCGCGGGACTGGGCTCCTGCCTTCGCAGGAGCACGAGTGAAAATCATCATTCCGCCGCCTCCGCGAAGCTCTCACCATGGATCAGCTCAGCCGAGCATTGCTGCATCGTCGGGCTGGCGCGGCAGATGGCGTTGGTGAGGTAGAAATCCTTGATCGGTGAAGCCAATTCACCGATCGCGCCGGTTGGCAGCTTGGGGATCGACCATGCGTAATTGGCCAGCCCTTCGACGCCGAGCGCCGGAACAGCCTTCGCCATTTCGGCCCGCAGCTGTCCGAAATTGTCGAAGGGTAGCGTCGCGCCCAGCACTTCGGAAAGTGCGCGCAGGATCGACCAGTCCTCGCGGGCGTCGCCCGGCGCGAACACGGCCTTTTCGCCGCGCTGCACCCGGCCTTCCAGATTGACGTAGGTGCCCGCCTTCTCGGCATAGCTCGCGCCCGGCAGGATCACGTCTGCCGCATGTGCGCCCTTGTCGCCATGATGGCCGACATAGACCTTGAAACTGTCCGGGAAGGCCGAATAATCAACCTCGTCCGCGCCCAGCGAGAAAAGCAGCTTGGGCTTGGCCGCAGCCACTGCCTTGATGCCGCCATCAACAGCATAGCCGAGCATCAGCCCACCCATGCGCGCCGCCGCAAAGTGCAGGACGTTATAGCCGTTCCAACCTTCTTTCACGAGGCCCAGCGTTTCGACCAGCGCCAGCGTATCGCCATGCGCGCCATCCTTCGCCAGCACGCCGCCACCGACGATCATCGCTGGCCGCGCCGCCTTGCCGAATGCCTCGACCACCGCTTCGGGTAACTTGGCCAGCAGCGACGCATCATTGCCGAGCCAATCGACCTTGTAGGTGAGATCGACCTGCGGCCCGACCGCAAAGACCTTCGCACCCTTCTTGATCGCCTTGCGGATACGGGTGTTCACCAGCGGCGCTTCCCAGCGCAGGTTGGTGCCGACCAGCAGGATCACGTCCGCAGTCTCGATACCGTTGAGGGTGGTGTTGAAATTCACTGCGGACAGGCTGGACACGTCATAGGCAAGCCCGGTCTGACGCCCTTCCAGCATCGTGCCGCCCAGCTTTTCGACCAGCGCTTTGCCCGCGAACATCGTCTCGCAATCCAGCAGGTCGCCGGCCAGCGCGGCGACGCTACCGCCATGCTGGACCGCGGCGATCGCCGCGAAAGCCTCGTTCCAGGTCGCCGGAACCAGCTTTCCGTCCTTGCGGACATAGGGCTTGTCGAGCCGCTTGCGCACCAGACCATCGACATTGTGCCGGGTCTTGTCGCTCGCCCACTCCTCGTTCACATCATCATTGATGCGCGGCACGGCGCGCAGCACCTGACGGCCACGGCTGTCGAGCCGGATGTTGGTGCCAACCGCATCCATCACGTCGATCGCCGACGTCTTGCGCAGCTCCCACGGACGCGCTTCGAACGCATAGGGTTTCGACGTCAGCGCGCCGACGGGGCAGAGATCGACCACATTGCCCGACAGCTCGCTTTTCGCGGCATGCTCCAGATAGGTGGTGATCTGCATATTTTCGCCGCGCCCGATGGCGCCGATTTCCGGCACGCCTGCGACTTCCTCGGCAAAGCGCACGCAGCGGGTGCATTGGATGCAGCGGGTCATGACCGTCTTGACGATCGGCCCCATATATTTTTCGGTGACGGCGCGCTTGTTTTCCTCAAAGCGGCTGCCGCCACGGCCATAGGCCACCGATTGGTCCTGCAAGTCGCATTCGCCGCCCTGATCGCAGATCGGGCAGTCGAGCGGGTGGTTGATGAGGAGAAACTCCATCACCCCTTCGCGCGCCTTCTTTACCATCTCAGTCTGGGTGAAGATTTCCTGATTGTCCGCAGCCGGCAGCGCACAGCTTGCCTGCGGCTTGGGCGGCCCGGGCTTCACCTCGACCAGACACATGCGGCAATTGCCCGCGATGCTCAGCCGCTCATGATAGCAGAAACGCGGAATTTCCTTCCCCGCCATCTCGCACGCCTGCAGGACCGTCGCGCCTGCCGGGACTTCGAGTTCTACGCCATCTACTTTGACTTTAGGCATTACTGAGCACCTCGCTCTGCTTCCTTAGCGAGCCGGACGTATGCGAAGGCCAAGGAACCCCTTACAAGCTCCCGATTCAACTTCACGGTTTCCCCCGCCAAACATCCATCTAAAGCCAACTGCAAATCAGCTTTCTCTCGCATGTCGGCATCTGTCTCATTCTTCACAAACGCTATAGCTTGGGAAGGTGCAGAGCGGACAACACACTCGCCAAAATTCGATATCGCTACAAAGGATTCGAACTCACGACCCAACTGCTCCTTCCCTTTGGCTGACCTAACCAAAACAGGCAAAATAGGCCTTTCAAGCTCGGCCATTTTGCTAAAATCCAAGCTTTTACTATCTGGGGACCGCTCCACAATGACTTTGGCAATCTCATATGCCAAAGCGAAGCCATTAAATTTGATCTTTGCGTCGTCTGGAATGCATTTCTGTAAAAGCCTGCGATAATCTCGCTGGTTCTTGGAAGTTTCATATTGCGGCAATGTAACAACATACTGGCGCGCTATTTCAGCATCCTTATTTACGGCGCACTCTGCCACGCTACGCCCAAAGCTGTCCTGACTGACTTCCGCCTTTCCCATTCCGCCAGCCAACAGAGCCAACGAAGCGAATGCCAGGGCATATCGATAGCCCATCACTCCGCCGCCTCCATAACGGGCGTGCCGCGTTCGTTAATCCGCCGCTCGATCTCAGGGCGGAAGTGCCGGATCAGGCCCTGGATCGGCCAGGCCGCCGCGTCGCCGAGCGCGCAGATGGTGTGGCCCTCAACCTGCTTGGTGACTTCGTGCAGCATGTCGATTTCGCCAATCTCGGCTTCGCCCGACCGCAGCCGCTCCATCACGCGCCACATCCAGCCGGTGCCTTCGCGGCACGGTGTGCACTGGCCGCAGCTTTCATGCTTGTAGAAGTAGGAGAGACGGCTGATCGCGCGGACGATGTCGGTCGACTTGTCCATGACGATGACGGCGGCGGTGCCGAGGCCCGAGCCGACGCCTTTCAGCCCGTCAAAGTCCATCGGCGCATCCATAATCTGCGCCGCCGGAACCAGCGGGACCGAGGAACCGCCGGGGATCACCGCCAGCAGATTGTCCCAGCCGCCGCGAATGCCGCCGCAATGCCGATCGATCAGTTCCTTAAAGCTGATGCCCATCGATTCCTCGACGACGCAGGGCTTGTTCACATGGCCGCTGATCTGGAAGAGCTTGGTGCCCTTGTTATTCTCCCGCCCGAAGCTGGAGAACCATTCGGAGCCACGGCGCAGGATCGTCGGCGCGACCGCGATCGATTCCACATTGTTCACCGTGGTGGGGCAGCCATAAAGCCCCGCGCCCGCCGGGAAAGGCGGCTTCAGGCGCGGCTGGCCCTTCTTGCCTTCCAAACTTTCGATCTGCGCGGTTTCCTCGCCGCAGATGTATGCGCCCGCGCCGCGATGGACGAAGACGTCGAAATCATAGCCCGACCCGCAGGCATTCTTGCCGAGGAAGCCTTTCTCGTAGGCTTGTTCGACGGCGGCGAAGAGTACCTTTGCCTCATAGATAAATTCGCCGCGAATGTAGATATAGGCGGCCCGCGCGCGCATCGCGAAACCGGCAATCAGCGCGCCTTCGATCAGCTTGTGGGGATCATGGCGGATGATCTCTCGGTCCTTGCACGATCCCGGCTCGGATTCGTCAGCGTTGATGACGAGGAAGCTTGGACGACCGTCCTTGCTTTCCTTGGGCATGAAGCTCCACTTCATGCCGGTCGGGAAGCCTGCGCCGCCACGACCGCGCAGGCCGGACGCCTTGATGCGTTCGATGATCTCGTCCTGGCCGATTTCCAGCAGCGCCTTGGTATTATCCCAATCGCCGCGCTTGATAGCCGCGTCGATGCCCCAATCCTGGAAGCCATAGACGTTGGTGAAGATGCGGTCCTTGTCGGCCAGCGGTGCGATGACGGCGCTCATTACCACTGCCCCCTGTAATCGTGATTTTCGCCAACCATTTCCTTGAGCGTCGTCGGGCCGCCTTCTGGACAGCTCGTCTGACGCTCGATCTGCGGCCCGATCTTGGGCTGCTTGCCAGCGGCGAGATCATCGAGGATCGCGCTCATGCTGTCATAGGTCAGGTCTTCGAAATTATCGTCGTTGATCTGGACCATCGGCGCATTGGCGCATGCCCCCAGACACTCGACCTCGGTCAGGGTGAACAGGCCGTCAGGCGTCGTGCCGCCCTTGACCAGGCCCTTGTTCTTGCAGGCCGAGAAAACGTCATCCGATCCGCGCAACATGCAGGGCGTCGTACCGCAGACCTGCACATGATAGCGACCGACGGGTGCCAGATTGTACATGGTGTAGAAGGTCGCGACCTCGTAAACGCGCATGTACGGCATTTCGAGCTGGTCAGCGATATATTCCATCACCGGCACCGGCAGCCAGCCATTGGTCTGCGTTTCCGCCCCCACCTGCCGCTGGGCCAAATCGAGCAACGGCATCACCGCCGACTGCTGACGGCCAGCGGGATAGCGGGCGATGACCTTCTTCGCCTGCTCGGCATTTTCAGCCGTCCACGCAAACGCGCCCCAGCGCGCGCGCGTTTCCGCTTCGTCAGGGATATGAACTGCGTCAGCCATTAGCGGTCACATTCTCCGAACACGATGTCCATCGCACCAAGGACGGCGGTGGTGTCGGCCAGCATGTGGCCCTTCATCATGAAATCCATCGCCTGCAGGTGCGAGAAAGCCGTCGGACGGATCTTGCAGCGATAGGGTTTATTGCTGCCATCCGCGACCAGATAGACGCCGAATTCGCCCTTGGGGCTTTCGGTCGCCACATAAACCTCGCCCGCCGGGACGTGGAAGCCTTCGGTATAGAGTTTAAAGTGGTGGATCAGCGCTTCCATCGAACGCTTCATCTCGCCACGCGGGGGCGGCACCACCTTGCGGTCGAAGCTAGCAACCGGTCCTTCGGGCATCTGTTGCAGGCACTGCTTCATGATGCGGGCCGACTGGCGCACTTCCTCGACACGGACCATGAAGCGGTCATAGCAATCGAAGTTGGTGCCGACCGGGACGTCAAACTCCATGCGGTCATAGACATCATAGGGCTGCGATTTGCGGAGGTCCCAGGGGATGCCGGACCCACGGATCATGGGACCCGAAAAGCCCCATTTGAGCGCGTCTTCCTTGCTCACGACGGCGATATCGACGTTGCGCTGTTTGAAAATACGGTTGTCCGCGACAAGGCTGATTGCATCTTCGAACAGGCGCGGGAGGCGCGTGTCGAGCCAATCCGCAATATCTGTCAGCAACTTGAGCGGCACGTCCTGATGCACGCCGCCAGGGCGGAACCAGGCAGCATGCATGCGCGCGCCCGAAGCCCGCTCATAGAAATTCATGCAGTCTTCGCGAATTTCGAACAGCCACAGGTTTGGCGTCATCGCACCGACGTCCATGACATGCGAACCCAGATTCAGCATATGGTTGCTGATGCGGGTCAGTTCGGCAAAGAACACGCGCAGATATTGCGCGCGGATCGGCACTTCCAGGTTCAGCAGCTTTTCGATCGCCAGCACATAGCTGTGCTCCATGCTGAGGGGCGAACAATAATCGAGCCGGTCGAAATAGGGCAGCGCCTGCAGGTAGGTCTTATACTCGATCAGCTTTTCAGTGCCGCGATGCAGCAGGCCGACATGCGGATCGCACCGCTCCACAATCTCGCCGTCCAGTTCCATGACGAGACGCAAAACGCCGTGCGCCGCCGGATGCTGCGGGCCGAAGTTGATCGTGTAATTCTGAATCTCGGTATCGCCCAGCGTGGGATCTGCCGCGCTGGTCTTGTGATCCATTTCTTCGAGATAGGTGGACATCAGGCTTTGTCCTCGGGCTTGGCGGCACCTTTGCCTTCGTCAGTATGCTGTTCGGGCTTTACCGGGGCGTTGGGCGACTTTTCCGCGCCCTTGCTGTTGGCCGGTTCGCCTGCGCCAGTGTCTTCGGACTTTTCCGTCACCTTGGGCGTCGCGGCGGGAGGCTGGCCCTTGGGCGTCGCGGCGGGAGGCGGCGACGCTGGGGCGGGAGATGGCGCGCCGGGAGCCTGGGGCGCCTTTTCATCGCCGGGCAGCACATATTGCGCGCCTTCCCATGGACTCATGAAGTCGAAGCTGCGGAAATCCTGCGCGAGGCGAACGGGCTTATAGACCACGCGCTTGTCTTCTTCGCTGTACCACATTTCGACATAGCCGGTCAGCGGGAAGTCCTTGCGCTGCGGATGCCCCTTGAACCCATAGTCGGTCAGGATGCGGCGCAGGTCCTGGTTGCCCGCGAAGATCACGCCGTACATGTCGAACACTTCACGTTCCAGCCAGCCAGCGACCGGCCAGATGTGCGTGACGGTGGGAACCGGCGCATCTTCGTCGGTCGATACCTTCACCCGAACGCGGTGATTCCGCGTGAGAGACAGCAGGTGATAACAAACCTCAAAGCGTTCGGGCCGGTCGGGATAATCGACGCCCGCAATCTCCATCAACTGCTGATATTGCGCATGATCTCGCAGCAGCAGCAACGCGTCGGCCAGCTGTTCGCGAACGACCGTGAAGCTCAGTTCGTCGGCATGATCGACGGTTTCGATCAGCATAGGACCCAAAATGGCGGCGATTTCTTCCGCCAGGCCGGGGGCCGTTACGATCTTCGGTGCAGAATGACCCATATCAGCGCTCAATCGTCCCGATCCGGCGGATCTTCCGCTGCAGCTGCATCACGCCATAAAGCAGCGCTTCGGCGGTCGGCGGGCAGCCGGGTACATAGATATCGACCGGCACGATCCGGTCACAGCCGCGCACGACCGAATAGCTATAATGATAGTAGCCGCCGCCATTGGCGCAGCTGCCCATGGAGATGACATATTTCGGCTCCGACATCTGGTCGTAGACCTTGCGAAGCGCAGGCGCCATCTTGTTGCAGAGCGTGCCCGCGACGATCATCACGTCCGACTGGCGCGGAGACGCGCGCGGCGCGGCACCGAAGCGTTCCATGTCGTAACGCGGCATGTTCGCGTGGATCATCTCCACAGCGCAGCAGGCCAGGCCAAAGGTCATCCACCACAGCGAGCCTGTACGCGCCCACTGGAACAGTTCCTCTGTCGATGTGACCAGGAAACCCTTATCACTGACTTCGCCGTTCAGTGCGTTGAAGAAATTCTGGTCGGGCTGCGTTCCCACTGGCGGCAGGGTGCCGGGGATGGGACGGTCAAGTTCTACTCCCAATCGAGGGCTCCCTTCTTCCACGCATAGACGAGGCCAAGCACCAGTTCCGCTATGAAGATCATCATTGTCGCCCAACCGGCCCAGCCGATCTGGTCAAGGCTGACCGCCCAAGGGAAGAGGAACGCCGCTTCCAGGTCGAAGATGATGAACAGGATCGCGACGAGATAAAAGCGCACGTCGAACTGGCTGCGCGGCTCTTCAAAGGCCGGGAAGCCACATTCATATTCGCTGAGCTTAGCCGGATCTGGCTTATGCGCGCCGGTTAGGCGGCCAACCAGCATCGGCAGGAACACGAATGCACCCGAAAGCAGCAAGGCGATCCCGAGGAAAATCAGGATCGGCAGATATTGGGCTAGATCGACCAACGAAATCCCCTGGGCGAGATGACTATGGGCGCGCTTTAGGCCTGCCGCATAAGCGAAGCAAGGCCCGGAAGCATGAGAATGACTCGCAACAATTTGCTATTTGAACGCAGCAACAATATGGAGATCAGCGCAGCGCCCCAGCCACAAGTTTGTGTAATTTGCTGTGGATCGCGTCGTTGCCCGCGATCACTTCACGGCGCTCAATCGGCTGGTCGCCGCCCCTGAAATCGGTAGCGAAACCGCCCGCTTCGCGGACCAGCAACAGCCCGGCCGCGACATCCCAAGGTTGAAGCCCGCTTTCCCAGAAACCATCATAACGGCCCGACGCGACATGGGCGAGGTCAAGCGACGCCGCACCGAACCGACGGATGCCCGCCACCGAAGGCGCGACCGCGCCGAAGATGCGCGCCCACTGCGCCATGTCCCCATGGCCCATGAAGGGGATGCCGGTCGCGATCAGGCAATCGCCTAGGTCCCGGCGAGCCGACACACGCAGCCGCTGGTCGTGACGCCACGCCCCACGGTTTTTTTCCGCCCAATAGCTTTCATCAGTAAACGGCTGATAGATCAGGCCCGTCGTCACTTCTCGCTTTTGGGCACCGTACAACGGCTCCTCAACCGCGATGGAGATCGCGAAATGCGGGATGCCGTGCAGGAAATTGCTGGTGCCATCCAGCGGATCGATGATCCAGCGCGGCTTGTTGGGATCACCCTCGATCACCCCGCCCTCTTCCAACAGGAAGCCCCAGTCCGGGCGCGCCTTCTGCAATTCTTCGACCAGGGTCCGTTCCGCCTGCTGATCAGCCTTGGACACAAAGTCCGCCGGTCCCTTGCGGGACACCTGCAGATGTTCGACTTCGCCAAAGTCGCGGCGCAGTTTCGAGCCAGCCTTGCGGGCTGCGCGTTCCATGACGGTAAGAAGGCCGGAATGGGATACCATTTACTCTATCTCCCCCCTCCCGCCGGCGGGGGGGGGCGGGG
>CBFHAG010000006.1:0-115875 GCA_965653535.1 uncultured Sphingobium sp. | reverse complement strand
TCCTTGAACGAGCCTAAACTCTCAAGTGGCCGGCACAAAGCCGTTACAAGTCCACAAGATCCATATCGTCTATCGGACTGACGCAGCGGCCACTCATCAAGACTGATTTATTTTGCTGCATTTTGCGCGACGTTCTGCCACCCGAAACGACGTGCCATGTCCGTTTTTGCCCGCATGCCCCTGCCCCTTCAAGCCGGCACATAACCAGCGCTCATCCGGGTCAATTCTCAATGGAAACCCGGGGCCATCACTTCGCAGAAATTAGTGCAGAGATGCTAGAGAAGGTTGCGAGCGACTCTGTTTTGCTGGTTTGGCGTGAAGTTCTATCCACGCTTGGATTATGATCTGATAGCCACCCCAGATGCTCAATATCGCCATGACCAGCGCCACGGCAAGATCGGGCCAAGCCGTGCCCGTACCGATGACGCCAGCGGCAGCAAGCATCACAGCGAGGTTGCCGATTGCGTCGTTGCGCGAGCAGATCCAGACCGAACGCATGTTCGCATCGCCGCTCCGATAGCGATAGAGCAAGAGCGCGACGCCTCCATTGGCGACCAGCGCGATAACCCCGACGATCCCCATGGTTTCAGCATGTGGAATCCTACCTCCGAACGTGGCAAGGATTGTCGTGCCCAGAACATAGAGGCCGAAGGCCAGGATCGTCCCCCCCTTGACCAAAGCTGCGCGTGAACGCCAGCGCAGAGCCATGCCCGCAACGCCGAGGCTGATCGCATAATTGGCGGAATCCCCAAGAAAATCCAGTGCATCGGCTTGAAGGGATCGCGATCCCGCAGCGATTCCCGCAACGATCTCGCCCGCGAACATCGCGAGATTGATCGCCAACGCAATCCACAGCACGCGGCGCCATCGACCGTCCTCGATGCGCTTTGTCTCTGCACAGCATGATCCGCAACCGGCCACGTCTTCTCGCCTTTCCTGAGTCGAGCACCTATATGCACCCTGTAGCAACCACAGGGTCAAGCAATGAAAATCGGTGAAATGGCAGCAGCGACCGCCACCAACGTCGAGACGGTTCGCTATTATGAGAAGATCGGACTGCTCCCTGCTCCAGCGCGGGATGGCGCCAACTATCGCAGCTACGGCAAGGCGCATCTGGCGCGTCTGTCATTCATTCGGCGCGCGCGCGATTTGGGCTTCACGCTCGATCAGGTCCACGACCTGCTCGA
Organism: uncultured Sphingobium sp.; assembly: GCA_965653535.1. Classification (GTDB taxonomy): domain Bacteria; phylum Pseudomonadota; class Alphaproteobacteria; order Sphingomonadales; family Sphingomonadaceae; genus Sphingobium. Next base: position 114,688 of record CBFHAG010000006.1, on the reverse strand, counting down.
TCTCGCCAGCGACGCAAGCCGCGATTGTGGTTCCGTCGATGTGCTGGCGAACGAACATCTCGCCGAGATCGATCGCAAACTTGCCGATCTGACCGCTTTGCGCCGCGAGCTTTCCGTTCTGATCGATTCATGCAAAGGCGGCACCATATCGCAGTGCCGGATCGTCGAAGCGCTGGCACCGCGCGATTGAGGCGCAGCGCCAGCTTCATTGATTATTGCTTGTGGATCGCGGTCACTTCGCCCTCGTTGCCGGTCAATATGAGATCGAAATCGACTTTCTCGCCCACCTTCGCGGCATCTATGATCGCAGGGGCAGCCTTGAAGGCCATCGTCATCGCGGGCCATTTGACTTCCGGGATCGCGCCATGAGCGAGTGTGATCGTGCCTGCGGCCTTGTCGATCGCAGTGATCGTGCCATGACCCTTGGCCATGATCGGCGCAGGCGCCATCGCCATATTGCCCATGTCGTTGTTCATGGCTTGAACGGCGGGTGCCGCCTGGTTGGTCTCGACCGTAACCGGCGTCTCCGCCTTCTTGCCGCAAGCGGCAGTCAGCGCGGCGAGGCCGAGGGCAATGGTCAGTCGTGCATGCTTCATGATAGTCTCCTTCATGGTGAAACGGGTTGAACGATGGATTTTGCCCTCGGCCGCCGGAGCAGCAGATAGGCGGCGGGAAGGACGAACATCGACAGCAACGGCGCGGTGAGCATGCCGCCGATCATGGGAGCAGCGATCCGGCTCATGACTTCGGAACCGGCACCGGAACCGAGTAGGATCGGCAGCAAGCCTGCAAGGATCACCGCCACCGTCATCGCCTTGGGCCGGACGCGGAGCAGCGCGCCTTCGCGCACCGCCGCCTCGACCTGGGGGGAGTCGGGATCGGTGCCATGCTCATCAAGGGCGTTTTTCAGATAGATCAACATCACAACGCCGAACTCGGCCGAAACACCCGCGAGCGCGATGAACCCCACACCGGTTGCGACCGACTGGTGGAAACCGAGCAGATAGAGAATCCAGAAACCGCCGGTCAGCGCGAACGGCAGCGTTCCCATGATGAGCGCCGCTTCGTCGAACCGTCCGAAGATCATGTAAAGCAGCACGAAAATGATGAGCAGCGTCGCGGGTACGACCAGCTTCAATTTGTCGACCGCGCGTGCAAGATATTCGAACTGACCGGAATAGGCGATGCTGACGCCCGGCGAGAGCTTGACCTGCCTGGCAACGGCGCGCTGCAGATCGCCGACGACCGAGGCCAGATCGCGGTCTCGCACGTCGATGTAGACCCAGGTCGATGGCCTGGCATTCTCGGTCTTGAGCATGGGAGGGCCTTCCGCGATCGAAACGGTTGCTACCGTGCCAAGGGTGATCTGCTGGCCCGAGGGGGTCAGGACAGGCAGCGTGCGCAAGCTTTCAAGGCTGTCACGCAGTTCGCGCGGATAGCGCACGTTGATCGGGTAGCGCGCCAGCCCTTCAACGGTCTCGCCGATCGTCTCGCCACCAATTGCGCCTGAAACGATGGCCTGAACGTCGGTAATATTGAGGCCGTACCGCGCGGCCGTGGCACGATCGATGTCGATATCGACATAGCGTCCGCCGGTCAGTCGCTCGGCCAGCGCCGAACTGACCCCTGGCACCGTCTTCGCCACTGCCTCGACATCATGGGCGATCCGGTCGAGCTGGGCGAGATTGCCACCGGACACCTTGACGCCGATCGGGCTCTTGATGCCGGTCGCGAGCATGTCGATCCGGTTGCGGATCGGCGGCACCCAGACATTGGCGAGACCAGGCAGCTTCACGGTGCGATCAAGTTCTTCAACCAGGTTGTCGGGGGTCATGCCCGGCCGCCACTGGTCGCGAGGTTTGAACTGGATCGTCGTCTCGAACATCTCCAGCGGTGCCGGGTCCGTCGCGGTCTCCGCCCGCCCGGCCTTGCCAAACACGCTTTGCACTTCGGGAACGGACTTGATGAGCCGGTCGGTCTGTTGGAGCAGCACAGACGCCTTCGCCGCCGAGAGGCCCGGCAAAGCCGAGGGCATATAGAGGAGGTCGCCTTCATCTAGGTTAGGCATGAACTCGCCGCCAAGGCGCGTCAGAGGCCAGGCTGTCGTTGCGAAAACGAGTGCGGCGATCAGCAGGACCGTTTTCGGTTTCTGCATCGTCCAGTCGAGCGCGGGGCGATAGATGTTGGTGAGCCAACGGTTGACCGGGTTCGCCTGTTCGGCGGGGATGCGCCCCCGGATCAACCAGCCCATCAGGATCGGCACCAGGGTTACAGAAAGGATGGCGGCCGCTGCCATCGCATAGGTCTTGGTAAAGGCTAGCGGCGCGAACAGCCGCCCTTCCTGAGCTTCCAGCGTGAACACCGGTACGAACGACAGCGTGATGATGAGCAGGCTGAAAAACAGCGCAGGCCCCACCTCGGCAGCGGCCTCGGTTATCACGACCCAGCGCATCTCGCCCTCGAGATGCTTGCCGGGATGATCCTGCTCCCAGCGCTCGATCTTCTTGTGGGCATTCTCGATCATGACCACCGCCGCATCGACCATCGCCCCAATGGCGATGGCGATACCGCCCAGGGACATGATGTTGGCGTTGACCCCCTGAAGCTGCATCACGACGAACGCGGCGAGCACGCCAAGCGGCAACGTCAGTATCGCCACCAGCGCGGAGCGAACATGCCACAGGAACAGCCCGCAGACGATGGCGACGACGATGAACTCCTCGATCAGCTTGTGCGTGAGGTTCTCCACCGCACGATCGATGAGCTGCGAGCGGTCATAGACCGTGACCAGTTCGACACCCTTGGGCAGGCTCGCCTTCAGCGCGGCCAGCTTGTCCTTCACACCCGCGATCGTCTCACGGGCATTCTTGCCCGACCGCAGGATGACGACACCGCCCGCGACTTCGCCCTCCCCGTCCAACTCGGCAATACCGCGGCGCATTTCCGGGCCGATCTGGATCGTGGCGACGTCGCCAAGGGTCACTGGCACGCCACCGGCGGCGGTTCGCAATGGAATTGCCCGGAAATCGTCGAGCGTCTTCAGATAGCCCGAAGCGCGAACCATATATTCGGCCTCGGCCATCTCCAGAACCGAGCCGCCCGATTCCTGGTTGGCCTTTTGAATGGCCTCGACAGCCTGCGCGTGGGTGATTCCATAGGCGGCCAGCTTCACCGGATCGAGCAGCACCTGATATTGCTTGACCATGCCGCCGATGCTCGCGACCTCGGCAACGCCGGGCACGGTCTTCAGCTCATAGCGAAGGAACCAGTCCTGAAGGCCGCGAAGCTGCGCGAGATCGTGCTGTCCGGTGCGATCGACCAGCGCATATTCATAGACCCAGCCCACGCCCGTCGCGTCCGGTCCAAGCGCGCTGCGGGCACTGGCCGGCAACCGCCCCTGGACCTGATTGAGATATTCCAGCACGCGGCTGCGTGCCCAATAGAGATCGGTTCCGTCCTCGAAGATCACATAGACGAAACTGTCGCCGAAGAAGGAATAGCCCCTGACCGTCTTGGCGCCGGGCACCGACAACATGGTGGTGGTCAGCGGATATGTGACCTGGTTCTCGACGATCTGCGGCGCCTGTCCTGGATAGGAGGTGCGGATCACGACCTGGACATCGGAGAGATCAGGGAGCGCGTCGATCGGGGTCGACCGCACCGCCCAGAGGCCCGCGCCGACCAGCGCGAGCATCCCGATCAGCACGAAGAAGCGGTTCCTGACCGACCAGCGGATAAGATGGGCGATCACTGACCCGCCACCTTCGCCATGCGACGCACGATCGGGCCGGCAGGCGGCCGATCGAAGCCGAAGCGCACGCGATCGCCAGTCTTCAGGCCGCGTGCGATCTTCGGGTCGGAAAGCTGGAAGGTCATGGTCATCGCCGGCCAGCCAATCGCAGGGACGGCATCATGGCTGAGCGTCACCGACTTGGCCGTGATCTGTTCGATCTTGCCGACAGTCTCGTAGAGCGAGGCTGTCGCGGCGGGCTTGGCAGCCACCGCCGACGCGGCGCTACCGATCGGTCTGGCCTGGATACCGGAAAGGCTCGCTTCGGAATCGATCAGGAACTGTCCCGATGCGACGATCTTCTCGCCTTCGCTAAGCCCCGCGAGGATCTCGGTGTCGCTGCCGGACTCGCGTCCGGGCTGCACCTCGGCAGGCCGGTAGCGCCCCTTGGCGAGCGCGAGCATCACCAGTGTCCGCTTGCCGGTGCGGATCAGCGCTTCGGAGGGCACCAGCAGCGCCGGTTGCGTGCTTCCCCCGAACGAGACAGTGGCAAACATGCCTGGCCGCAGGCGGCCGCCGCGATTGGGCAGCTCGATCCGGACGGTCAGCGTCCGGCTGTCGGTCTGCGTCTCGGGCAACACGGCCGATACCCGGCCAGTCAAGATTTCTCCCGGAAAAGCCGCCAGCGTTGCCTGCACGCTCTGACCTGGCCGCAGCGGTCCCGCGACCGCTTCAGGAACGGCGGCATTGAGCCAGACCGTGCCGAGGCCATTGACTTCCGCAAGGGTCTGACCGGCGCTCACCGTCATGCCGGCACGGATGCCGAGCGTCTTGATGACGCCGCCGACGGGTGTTGAGATGGTGATGACATTACGGGTCCGGCCACTGCGTTCAACCGACGCAATCATGCTGACGGGCATGCCGAGCAATGTCAGGCGTTGGCGCGCAGCCTGTATCAATACCGCGTTTCCGGTGCGCCGTACCGCCAGAAACTCGGTCTGCGCTCCCGCCCATTCAGGCACCAGTATATCGGCAAGCGGCGCGCCGCCGCCGATCACATCGCCCGGTGCCCGCGCATAGACCCGGTTCACAAACCCGCCCGCGCGGGCCTGTACGACCGCAACATCACGCTGATTGAAATCGATCGTGCCCGTGGCGGTGAGGCTGCTCGCCAGTTCCCCGCGCCGGACGGTAGCGGTTCGCAGGCCAAGCGCCTGGGCCGCGAACGCATCAACCGAAATGCCGGGCGATGCTGTTCCGGTTCCCTCTTCGTCGGCGTAGCGCGGAATGGTCTGCATCCCCATCGAGGAAAGACCCGGGCCGTCATAATGCTCCGCCGGTATCATCGGATCGTACCAATAAAGAACCTTGCGCGCCGGGGGCTTTGCAGCTTCGCCCTCCTCTGCACCCTGCCTGTCAGCCAGGGTGAAGCCTATACCGCCAGCGGCAAGGACAAGAGCAGCCGCCGCGCCAAAAAGCCACCCACGAGCAATCGTAACCTGGCTCATCGATTTTCGCTCCGGTAAGTGAAGGTCAGTCGTGCGCCGTCGGCGGCGACCAGGGCTTGGCGGTCAAGGGTCGTGATGGTCGCATCGGCGAGCGCGGCATAGGCATCGGCGACATCCACAAGGCTGGCGCGTCCAGCGCCGTAGCTGGCGGTTTCGAGCTTCACGCGCTGCTCGGCGAGTGGCTGGAGCGTGTCCCTGGCTCGCATCCACTGCTCATGGTGCATGACATGATCGGCAAGCTCGGCATCGAGGTCAGCGGCAAGCGCACGCCGCGCCGCCTCGCGTTCAGCCAGCGCTCGCCCGGCATTGGCCTGGGCTTCGGCGATCCCGGCATTCTGGCGATTGCGGGTGAAGAATGGCAGGCTGACCGTTACCCCGGCAGAGACATAATCGCCGAAACGGGGATCGCGGCGCTGATAGGCGAGATTCACCCCAAGGTCCGATCGCCGACCAGCGCTGGCCACGCGCACATCGGCATCGGCTTGCCCAACCTGAGCTTCGATCATCTTTATGCCGGGATGCTGATCGAGGCCCGCACGCAGGACTGCCGCATCTATTGCAAAATCCGGGATTGGCCCTGCGATATCCGGCGCGGGATCGCCGGTCCAGCGGGTCAGTGCCGCACGTGACCGCACCACGTTCGAGACCAGTTCACTGCGGCGGTCCTGCATCGCGGCGACCGCCTGCTGGCCGACAAGCGTCTGCGCCGGACGGGCATTGCCGGAGGCAATCGCGCTGGGCGTCGTTCTCACGACCTGCGTGAGGCTGGACAGCACATCGTCAAGCGCGACAAGCCTGCGCTCGGCATAGGCGAGATTGATCCAGGCCAGCGCGGTGCCGACCTCGACGGTACGGGCCTCGACGGCTGTATCGGCCTCGGCCGCTTTGATGTCGCTATCGGCCCGCGCCTGCTGGGCATGGCGTTTGGCGAGATTGGGAATGTCCTGGGACATGCCGACCCGTGCCATGGTGAAATCGTCACGCTGCGGCTCGAACGCGAGCGGTCCCGAGATCGGAAAGCTCTCGACACCAACGTCGAGCTTGGGATCGGGCAAAGCGCCCGCTGCTGCACGCGCCGACCGCGCGGCATCGGCTCCGAGCGTTTTCGCCCGAATGGATGGCGCGTCATGCTTCGCCTGGCGAAGCGCCGCATCGAAAGTGAGCGGACCGGCGAACGCAATGCCGGAAATCACCGCGAGCAGCGGCGCACAATAGAATAGACGCATGAAGAACTCCTGATCGGAGGGTCAGGCCAACATGGCACATGATGGCCAGGCATGTCAGTGGCGGCAGGAAGGGGCATCCCGCCGCCACTGCTGGCCTAGTCGTCTATGCGACCTCTGGCGGCCAGAACCTGCGTCTAGCCGACCGAGGTGCTGGAGGGAGACATCATGCCATGCATCTCCTTCATACAGTCTGCAGGGCTCATCTTCATCATGTCGCACTTGCAGTTCGCCATCTGGGCTTGGTCTGGAACCCATACCCGCTTGGGCGCTTGCATAGGCGCGCGGGGGCCATATTGAGGCGCTGAGCGCCATTCATAATGACCCGTGCCGGAAGCGCCCTCTTGCGCGAACGCAGGCGCGAAAGTGAAAGTAGAGGCAGAAGCCGCAATAATGGCAGCGGCGATTTTGAGCGTTTTCATGATACGAATCCTTGGCAAATAATCGTTGGATAGCCGCAGGTCCGGCGGGGTTCGCTTGCGCTAAGGGCGCACGGAAGCCACCAGCCTTACGGCTGCGGTCGATCAGCCAAGGATGGTCGGCGGTTCAGGCTCGGGGGTCAGATCACTGCCATGCAAGATCGTCGTCGTGGTCCAGAATGCCATGGCCTGGTGGGGCACCGGAGATGCCGGGACGGGCGGCGCGTCGCGAAGAACCATCGGAACGACGCAACCCATCGATGCGATGCAGTCGAGCGTCAGCCCCTTGCAGGGCTTGCCCGAAGGCTGCTGCTCCTGAGCCATCGCCTTCATGCAGTCTGCGCTCATCCCCGACATTACCATCGGCGCGGCGACTGGGACCGCGACAGACGCATAGGCAGCCACCTGGCCCATCAGGCCGACCAGCGCTCCCAGCAGGAGAAAGAGATGCAGCACCCGTTTCACAGTCGTTACTTCTTAGGCCGCTTCTGGTTGCAGAGCAATTACATCCTCATCCACCATGACGGGCAAAGACGGTTTGTCCGCCAGGGCCATCGCGGCTCTCACTAATATTACGCGCGAGTGCCGATGATCCCTCATGGAAAAAGGAACATCGGCTGATGACGTCCTAATTCCGATCAGAACCAAATACGCACGCCGGCAACGAGGCTCGTCGTGGTTGGATCTTCGCCGTCGGCGCGCGCATAGCCCGCCGTCCGCCCAGTCTTGGCTTCATAGGAAACACCGATATAGGGCGCGAACTGGCGCGTGATCTCGTAGCGAAGGCGCAGCCCCAATTCTGCGTCGACGAGGCCGGACCCGATACGATTTTCAGGGGTGTCCTGCGCGGAAAGATTGAGTTCCACGCGGGGCTGGAGAACGAGCCGCTGCGTCAGTCGCTGGTCGTAATAGCCTTCGAGGCGGCCGAGGACATCGCCCTTGTCCGACAGGAAGGCTGCGCCCTCGACTTCGAACCAGTAAGGCGCAAGTCCCTCGAAGCCGATGGTCGCATAGGTGCGGGACGGCGAAGGCTGAAAATCATGCCGAACGCCTGCCTGTAGATTGAAATAGGGTCCGATGGCGCGGCTGTAGAGCGCCTGGACTTCGGCGCTTTCAATCCCCTGCCTGAAGACGCCCTCCCCTTCGGACTTGATCGTCAGGCGATTGATGTCCCCTCCAAACCAGGCCTCGCCATCCCAGCGATACCCGTCACGACCCTGTCGGACCTGGACCTCGGCAAGATTGAACATCACCTGCGAGAAGGATTGCCCACCCTGTTCGTGCATCATGTCCATGCGGGACCGTGCCATCTCGGCGGACGGGAACTGCCTGTCGGCATAGTGATCCATCGGCGGCTTGGGGGCTGGGGCATTTCCCGCCGGAAGAGCGGTTCCGGTCATTTCCATGCCGGGCATGGCACCCATGTCGTGACCGGTATGATCGCCAGACATATCCATGCCCGGCATGGCGCTATGATCCATGCCTTCCATATTGTGGCTGGGTGCGGGTTTTGGGGGCGCCACTTGCTTTGGCACGGCCTTCTTTGGCGCAGGCTTCCTAGGAGTCGGCTTTTTTGCGGACTTCGTGGGCGTGGTTTTTTTCGTCGGCATGGCCATGCCGGGCATGCTGGAATGGTCCATACCCTGCATCGACTGAGCCTGAGCGGTCGGCGGCATAGCGAGCAACATCGCCGAGCCGGAAAACAGTGCTGTCAAACTACGCTTCATGCCGCCTCTCCTTTCGGACGGACGCTCACGACGCGCATCATTCCGGCGTGCATATGGTAGAGAAGGTGGCAGTGGAACGCCCAGTCGCCAACCGCATCGGCGGTAAAGTCCCATGTCACCTTGCCACCGGGTTGGACGATGACGGTGTGCTTGCGCGGCGCATGGTCCCCATGCCCCGTGACCAGTTCAAAGAAATGGCCATGAATGTGGATCGGGTGGCCCATCATGCTGTCATTGATGAGGTTGATCCGAACCCGCTCGCCTTCGATGAACGGGATCGGCTCATGGACATCGGACATCTTCTCGCCGTCGAACGACCACATGAAGCGCTCCATGTTGCCGGTCAGATGAATGTCGAGGCTGCGACTTGGTGCCCGCACGTCGGGGTTGCGCTCCAGTGCCATCAAATCCTTGTAGACAAGTACTTTGTGGCCGACATTCTCGAGGCCCTGGCCGGGTTCTCCGGTACGATCCATGGGCATGGGAGAGATCGTCTGGACGCCCGGTCCTCTCTTAACCTGCGGCGCCTTGGAAAAGTCGCGCATGTTCATCGGCCCCATCTCCATGGAGCCCATGTCCATCCCCGGCATCCCGGCTTGCTGGCCACCCATGGCGCCATGGTTCATGCCGGTCATCGCGTCGCCACCTGCGGCCATGCCTGCCGTGTTGGAATGATCCATTCCCATGTCCTTCATCGTGGCAAGCGGGCGCTTACGCAGTGGTGGCACTTCGGCCGTCATGCCAGCACGCGGCGCGAGCGTGGCGCGCGCCATGCCCGAACGGTCGATGGCTTCGCCGACCAGCGTATAGGCGCGATCATCGGGCGGGGTGACAATCACGTCGTAGGTTTCTGCCACGCCGATCTGGAACTCATCGACAGTGACGGGCCGCACATTCTGACCGTCAGCCTGCACCACGACAAGCGGAAGCCCGGGTATCCGCATATTGAAGGTCGTCATGGCGGAGGCATTGATAAAGCGCAGCCTGACCCGCTCTCCCGGCTTAAAAAGCGCCATCCAATTGTCGCGCGGCCCATAGCCATTGATAATGTAGGTGTAAGCCGGCCCCGTGGCGTCGGAAATATCGGTCGGGTCCATCCGCATCTTGCCCCAGTCGAGGCGATCCTTGAGCGTCTGGTCGCGCCCGGAAAGCAGCCCAGCAAGCGTCTGGCGCTGGAAGTTGAAATGGCCGGGGTCCACTTTCATTCGCCGGAAGATCGCTTCGGGCGAAATCGTGCTATGGTCAGCGAGCACGATGACATGCTCGCGATCATACTGGACCGGATCGACACCCGCAGGATCGATCACGATCGGGCCATAGTGGCCGAGCTGCTCCTGAAAACCCGAATGGCTGTGATACCAATAGGTGCCGTTCTGGATGACGGGGAACTCATAGACGAACGTGGATTTGGGCCGAATGCCGGGAAATGAGACACCCGGCACGCCGTCAAATTGCGGCGGGACAAGCACGCCATGCCAATGGATCGAGCTATCCTCATCGAGATCGTTGGTCACATGAAGGCGAACAGTCTGGCCCTCGCGCAGGCGAACCAAGGGCGCCGGAACGGTTCCGTTGACTCCAATCGCCTGCATTTTTCGGCCATCGATCATCATCGTCTGCCGGGCGATCGTCAGGGCTATGTCGTTGCCCGAAACCATGGGAAGCGGTTTGACGATGCCTGCGGAGACTGGCTGAGCCCATGTCGGCATCCAGGCCGAAAAGGCGAGGCCCCCTCCGGCGAGCGTAGCGCCGCGGATCATATCGCGGCGGGTCAATACCGGGGTCATGCAATCTCCCTTGTTTCATTCGGCGGCCCCGGCTCGGGGAGCCTCCTTGTCCGCTGCACTCTCTCAGCCTTACGCATGAAGAAGACTGCCCCCTCATCGTTCCGCCAAAATTTCCGCAAGCTGCGTCCGCGCGCGGTACAATCGGGTTTCGACAGCCTTGCCGCTGATCGAGAGAGCGGCCGCAGTTTCCGCCTGCGTCATCCCCTCGACGGTCCGCAGCAAAAGCACTTCCCGCAACGGCGCAGAGAGGGTGGCCATTGCCGCGTTCAAGCGTTGCAACTCCAGTTTCCCTGCGGCGTCGTCATGGGCCGACGGGCTATCATCGGGGATAACTTCCCATTCCTGTTCGGATGTCGCCGCACTCAAGGTAAAAAACTGCCGAACTTTTTGCCGACGCCGCCAATCACGGCATTTGTTGATCGCGATCCGCGAAAGCCAGGCGCGCAGGGGGCGGTCCCCATCATATTTCCGCAGATGACCAAAGGCGGACACGAAACAGTCCTGGGTGAGATCGAGCGCGTCTTCCGCATTGCCAACCAGCCCGCGGACCAGACGAAAGATCGGCGTCTGATGCCGGTGCAGGATTTCGGCGAATGCCGCTTGCCGTCCACTGAGGGTCAACGCGGCCAGTTCACCGTCCGAAAACGCCTTGAAGTCGAGGCTCACCGCACATCGTCGGTGAGTGCATGGACCACCGCCTGGTCGAAGGTCTTCGCCTGATCCGGGCGAAGAATCTGGCGCATAGCGAAGATATGGCCGAGCGTTTCCTTTTGCAGCTCGCCCATCGCCTGATGCGACCGATCGACGGCTGCGGCGACCTGTGGGCCGTTTCCATGTTCGGCTTCAATTGCATCGGCAAGACGCGCATTGTCAGCCCTCAGTTCAAGCTCCAGTGCTTGGCGGCGCACGGCAAACCGCTTCTCGAGAAGATCGATCTCGCGTTTCTGCCGCTCATCCAGATCGAGCTTGCCGTGCAAGACATCATGCAACTCGACACCCGCAGCAGCATGCTGCGGGAAGAAATGGCGACCAAGCCACACACCGACGATGGCCGCAAGGAACGCGACAAGCGCGATCAGCAGAAACAACCTGGCTTTCATCGTGGACCTGCAAGCAGCGTCGAAGGCGCAAGCGGATTGGAAGGGCCGAAAGGGGATAAGGTGGCAGATGCCTCAGCAGGCGACGTCAGACCGTTGCTGGCGACGCCCAACAGCACCGCGACAAAGGCTGCGGCCATGCCCACTCTCAATTGCGCGCCCACCGACACTTGCGGCCGCGCTGCAAGACGTTTGAAGACGGCCTCCTCCAGGCCTGCAAGCCCAGGATGAACAGGCTCGGTGCGTAGGCGGCTCAAGAGTCCATCAAGGTCTGTATTCATAACATATTCCCAATCGTTCACTCTCGTCCTTCGGCGCCTTTACTATCCTACCCTATCTTGCGCCGCTCGGCAGCAAGCTGAAAATCGGGTGCCTGCCTTGGCGCGGTCGCGGGCCGATGCACCCGCGCACTTCGATTCAGGGCGATCTAGGGCGTCGGTTTCGTCATGCCGGGCATGTCCTTCATCATTGCGTCATGATCCTCGGGCGCGCTGGCGATGGCGGCTTGATATTGCGCAGCCGACATCTTGGGCAATTGCCGCACAAAGGCCACCATATCCCAGATCAGCTCGTCACTGTGCGTCTTGCCCCATGTCGGCATGGCTGTCAGCTTGACCCCGTGCTTGATGATCCAGAACTGCTCCTTCGCCGAGTGTCGGGGGGTGCGGAAGAGTTCCGGCGCGCTAGGATACAACCCCTGGCTGATCTCGGTCTTTTCCATGCCCGGTGCGAGGTGACAGCCGCTGCACATCTCCGTGTAGAGTCCGGCTCCGCTCTGGAGGCGCTTCAGGTCCATCAGGTTAGCTGGGACGACGATGTTGCGTGATCGGACAGCAATCGAGCGATCCCGCAATTGGTCGATCATCCAATAGACAGGTTTGCTGTGCGGCGCGTCGGCACCGATATCATAGGCTCCGGCATACACCACCGCGCCGCCAATCGCGCCAACCGCAAGCGCCGCAACGGCAATGATCGGGCCGCTCGGAAAATGCCGCCTCAATCCTGTTGCTCTGGAATCTGTCATCGCATCCTTCCCAGCAAAAGCTTTTGGACGAGCGGCGATTTCGCACCCATCCATTTGGTCATACGCACGGGCCGTCCTCATCCCTCACGGGATGCAAAAATCATTGATGATCACGGCCCGGCGGACAGTTGGATGGATCGGGTCCAAAGAAATACAGTTGCATCGATGAGGGGCCGCTCTCTGGTGTGCGTAATTGCTTTTGTCGGCAGTACCGCCGCCAATGGAGAAATCGATGTTTCGTAAATCAGTCTTTGCGGTCGCCATGGCGTCTTCGGCCTTCGTAGCTACTGCCGCCTATGCGCACCCCAAGCTGGCGACTGCACTGCCCGCCGCCGAAGCAACCGTTGCCGCCCCGACGAAGATCCAGCTCGCCTTTACCGAAGCCCTTCTCGCGCAATTTTCGGGCATCGATCTGACCATGACCGAGATGCCCGGCATGAAGATGGGACCGATGAAGATCAACGGCGTCAAGGCCGCACTTGCCGCTGACGGCAAGACCCTTGTTGCGACTTTCGCCGGGCCGTTGTCGACCGGAACCTACAAGGTCGATTACCATGTCGTGTCCACCGACACGCATCGCATCCAGGGCAGCTACACGTTCAAGGTCAGGTAAAACCCATGCCGGACATGCTCTTCACAGCCTCTATGGCTTACTGCTCCTGGGAAATTGCTGCTTTTTGGCGCGATGCTCTTGCTGGCGGCTGACAACCGCTTCTTCCTGACCCCGGCGCTCGCAGCGGCGTTGAAAGTGGGCGACGGCTCCTCTGCGGTCCGGTCGCTGCGGCGGAGCCTCTTGATCGAAAGCAGCTGTGCCATCGCGATCCTCGCGCTGGTTGCCTGGCTCGGACTGTTGGCACCACCGGCATCGGCGATGTGAAAGCAATTCGTGCAAAAATATTCAACAGAGCCCTTGACCCTGACATGATGTCAGACCCCAGATAGGGAACGTCAACAAGGAGACGTGCAGTGCCCGAGTTCAAATCCACGAGCCATGCTCACGCCCACAGCTGCGCGGGCGGCAAGGACAAGGGCGCTGCAACGGTGATCGATCCGGTTTGCGGAATGACGGTAGATCCAGCGGCGACGTCCCATCACGCCACCCATATCAGCCATGATTATCATTTTTGCAGCACCGGTTGCCGATCCAAATTTGTCGCCGATCCGGAACGCTATCTGAATGATCGCTCAACTCAGCAAGAAGCAGTGCCCGAAGGCACCATCTGGACCTGTCCCATGCACCCGGAGGTGCGGCAGGACCATCCTGGCGCGTGCCCCATATGCGGCATGGCGCTTGAACCCGAAATAGTGAGCGCGGATACGGGGCCGAGCGCTGAACTGGTCGACATGACCCGTCGCTTCTGGATCGGCCTTGCGTTGACCTTGCCGGTGTTCGTGCTCGAAATGGGCGGCCACCTCATCCCCGCGCTTCACCATCTGTTATCGCCCGTCGTGTCGGGCTGGGTCCAGTTGGCGCTGGCAACCCCGGTTGTGCTGTGGGCAGGATTTCCCTTCTTCGAACGCGGGTGGATTTCGGTTCGAACGCGCAAGCTCAACATGTTCACACTGATCGCCATGGGCACGGGCGTCGCCTGGGCCTATAGCGTCGTGGCGACCCTGGTTCCCGGAATATTCCCGGTCGCGTTCCGCGCAGCCGATGGTTCGGTCGCGGTCTATTTCGAGGCGGCCGCGGTCATCACCGTGCTGGTTCTGCTGGGGCAAGTCTTGGAACTGCGCGCGCGCGAGCGGACCTCGGGCGCTATCAAGGCGCTGCTCAACCTTGCGCCGAAAACCGCGCGTCGGATCGATGCCAATGGCAATGACGAAGAAATATCGCTCGACCTGGTGTCTGTAGGAGATCGGCTGCGCGTCCGCCCCGGTGAGAAGGTGCCGGTCGATGGCACCGTCGAAGAAGGCCGTTCGTCGCTCGACGAGTCCATGGTGACAGGCGAATCCATGCCGGTTTCCAAGACGATCGGAGCCACCGTTATCGGCGGCACGCTCAACCAGAGCGGCGCCCTGGTGATCCGTGCCGAAAAGGTTGGCCGCGATACGATGCTCGCGCGGATCGTGCAGATGGTTGCCGAGGCCCAACGATCGCGCGCGCCCATCCAGCGTCTTGCCGATCAGGTCGCAGGCTGGTTTGTGCCGGCTGTCCTGCTTGTCGCTGCGCTGGCCTTCATCGCCTGGGCCGGTTTCGGCCCCGACCCGCGTCTTGCGCACGGTCTCATCGCGGCCGTTGCGGTCCTCATCATCGCCTGCCCATGCGCTCTTGGATTGGCGACCCCCATGTCAATCATGGTCGGGATCGGTCGCGGAGCCGGACTGGGTGTTCTCATCAAGAACGCCGAGGCTCTCGAACGGATGGAGAAGATCGACACGCTGATCGTCGACAAGACCGGGACGCTGACGGAGGGCAAGCCCAGTGTCACGGCGATCGTCGCCGCGTCCGGCTTTGAAGAACAGGATGTGCTGCGGCTTGCGTCCGGGGTCGAACGCGCGTCCGAGCATCCGCTGGCGCTTGCTGTTGTCGCCGCCGCCAATGCCCGAAACATCGCCATTCCCGAGGTTGCAAATTTCGACTCTCCCACAGGCAAGGGCGCCGTGGGCACCGTCGAAGGCAAACAGATCCGATTGGGCAATGGTCGCTTCCTCGCCGAAAGCGGCATCGAGACGAGCCCGCTGGCGAACCGTGCGGACGCACTGCGCGAGGACGGTGCAACGGCTATCTTCGTCGGTGTCGATGACCAATTGGCGGGCGTTCTCGCGATCGCCGATCCGATCAAGGACACCACCAGCGCCGCGATCGCCGCGCTCCGCGCGGAAGGCATCCGGGTGGTGATGCTCACGGGCGACAACCACACGACCGCAAGTACGGTTGCGAGAACCCTGGGGATCGATGAGGTCGAGGCTGAAGTGCTTCCCGATCAAAAAAGCGCGGTGGTCGAACGGTTGAAGGGTGAAGGCCGTATCGTCGCCATGGCGGGCGATGGCGTTAATGATGCGCCCGCGCTGGCCGCCGCCGATGTCGGCATTGCCATGGGTTCTGGGACCGACGTGGCGATCGAAAGCGCTGGCGTCACGCTGCTCAAAGGCGACTTGAACGGGATCGTGCGGGCACGTCGCCTCAGTGAGGCTACCATGTCCAACATCCGGCAGAATCTGTTCTTTGCCTTTATCTACAACGCGGCAGGCGTGCCCGTCGCCGCTGGCGTTCTCTATCCGATTTTCGGCGTTCTCCTGTCGCCAATCATTGCCGCCGCCGCCATGGCGCTTTCCTCAGTCAGCGTCATCACCAATGCACTCCGCTTGAACCGAACGTCACTATGAACATCGGCGCAGCATCAAAGGCCAGCAGCGTTTCACAGCGGATGATACGCCACTATGAACAAATAGAATTGATACCCGCGCCGGTAAGGCGATCCGGCGGGTTTCGGGACTATTCCGACGCGGACATCCATCGATTACGCTTCATTTCGCAATTGCAAAATGAACAATCATCACCGCTCAGATACCGACTTTGCGCCGGAAAAATGACGCGCGCTCTTGTCGTCAAGCACTTCGGACTTTGATGACCCGATAGAGCCACAGGAGCAGAACGGCGCCAGCGGTGGCAATCAGGATGTTCACCAGATTACCGTGGCCACCCAATCCGAGTGTGCTGCTGACGAAGCCGCCAATCAGGCCGCCGGCAATGCCGATAAGGATTGTCACGAAAATGCCGCCGGGGTCTTTTCCTGGCATGACCCATTTGGCGAGCACGCCCGCTATCAAGCCGACTACGATCCAGCCGAGAAAACCATATTCCATACATTTTCTCCTACTAAGTCACTTGCCTCAGATTTTCGTCTCTTCCCTTTTCCCCCCGATGCCGCCGACGAAAGCGCACGCGCTCAGACGTCACCATGGGGTGGGCGTCAAATCCGGCCTCGATCCATGCCCGGCTTTGAGGACCTGTTCGTTCACCACTTGGCTCGTTGCGCCACCAGTCGGCGACGGCGGCGCTATTGGGTAACAAGGCGTTGATGATCCGCTCGATCTCGGCAAAGCTCAGTTCGAGGGCAGGCTCGGCATGCTTGTTCTTCCAGCGGCGCAAAAAGACAAAGAGGGGCTGGTATTTGCGCATGTCTTATTTTCTCTGTTTCGTGTTGAGCCCCCCACGTGAGAAATGGCGTCAAAGCGCCAGCGTTGCTAAGCTGGCGGATCCCCGGCAACCCCGCGATAAGCGACGCCAGCGAACAGTGCACCCACGATCGGTGCCACCCAGAACAGCCAAAGCTGCTGAAGCGCGATCCCCCCGACGAGCAGCGCAGGCCCGGTGCTGCGCGCGGGATTGACCGATGTGTTGGTCACCGGGATGCTGATCAGGTGGATGAGAGTCAGGGCCAGGCCGATGGCAATGGGTGCGAACCCGGCTGGTGCGCGCGTATCGGTCGCGCCCAGGATGACGATCAGGAACCCGAAGGTCAGCACGATCTCGGTGATCAGGCCGGATGTCAGGTTATAGCCATCGGGCGACTGACTGCCATAGCCGTTGACGGCAAGGCCATTGGGCGCGAGCGCGAACCCGGCCTTGCCGCTAGCGATGCAATAGAGGACAGCCGCAGCAATGACGGCACCGACGACTTGCGCGATAACATAGGGCGCGATGTCCTTTGCCGCAAAGCGCTTGCCTGCCCACAGGCCGATGGTGACCGCTGGATTGAGATGGCACCCCGAAATATGCCCTATCGCAAAGGCCATGGTGAGTACGGTCAGTCCGAACGCCAGAGCGACACCTGAAAAACCGATACCCAGGTCTGGGAACCCCGCTGCGAGAACGGCACTGCCACAGCCACCCAACACAAGCCAGAATGTGCCGAACAACTCAGCCAGACAGCGTTTCCATATCGGCATGGTTTCCCCCCTATGTGTGTTGCGTCGCGCTCCAATCGATGACGGACTCGAAAATCCGCTGTATCATCAAGGCGTAGCATTGTTGACGGAGGTACTCAACCAAGCGTATCGGCTGCATTTTAATCGACCGGTTCCCCCTCGACACGGTCCTCGATCGCCTTGGCTGGCGGCTTCGTTCCTAGCGTTCGCCGTCGGCGCCGCGGCCAATGCCGACGCTGATCCCGCCACAATAGCGATACCGAGCATCGCCACAGTCATTTGCTTCAACATTTGCCTCCGCCTCGATCTTCCTTTGTGAGATTGATCGGGCAACAATTTCCGCTGCGTCTCTTGAAGCTTGGCTTGCACGGTTCTTGCGAAACTGATCTCTAGCCGGGATCGTTGGCGCGACTATCACAGGAGAAGCGAGATCAGTACGACACGATCCTCTAGCCGGCATGTCCGCCCCTTCTCGGCGTTCCGCGACTTTCTCGATCAGGAAACCGCGGGCGGATATGTGCTGATGGCAGCCGCAGCACTGGCGTTGATCGTGGCCAACTCGCCGCTTGCCGGTAGCTATTTTGGCGCCCTCGGGGCTCATTTCGGCTTCACAGTCGGGCCCGTCCATCTCGACGAGAGCGTATTGCACTGGATAAACGACGGCCTGATGGCGGTGTTCTTCCTGTTGGTGGGCCTCGAGATCAAGCGCGAGGTACTCGACGGCCAGCTATCGCGCCCTTCACGCGTAATCCTGCCCGGCATTGCGGCGCTTGGCGGCGTGATCGTCCCTGCACTGATCTATCTGGCCTTCAACGCCGGCAATGCCGACAGCCGTAGCGGCTGGGCCATCCCATCGGCGACCGATATCGCTTTTGCACTGGGCGTCCTGGCGTTGTTGGGCAACCGTGTTCCAAGCTCTTTAAAGATCTTCCTCACCGCCATCGCCATCATGGACGATCTGGCGGCGATCGTGATCATCGCGCTCTTCTACACCGCCCATTTGCACATCAGCATGCTCCTGGCTGCTCTCGGCGTTCTGGCGGTTCTGTTCCTGTTGAACCGGCTGAAGATCACCGCCCTGTGGCCCTATCTGCTTGGCGGTGTGATCCTCTGGTATCTGGTCTTCGAGTCCGGGATCCATGCCACGCTGGCGGGTGTCGCCCTGGCGATGGTCATCCCCCTGCGCCGAAAGCCAGGCAGCATCGACGATCCGACTTCGCCGCTGCATCGGCTGGAGCAAGCACTGCACAAGCCGGTGGCTTTCCTCATCGTACCGCTATTCGGTTTCGCCAATGCCGGCCTGTCATTCGCCGGTATCACGCCAGCCGCCATTCTCGATCCGGTTCCGCTCGGCGTCGCCCTCGGTCTCTTCATTGGCAAACAGGTCGGGATTTTCCTGACCGCGCTGGCGATCATCCGCCTCGGCTGGGCCGACATGCCCAAATATGCGTCCCTGGGGCAGCTCTACGGCGTGTCCGCACTCTGCGGCATCGGATTCACCATGAGCCTCTTCATCGGCAACCTGGCGTTCGCCAGCCCGCACCTCATCGACGAGACCAAGATCGGCGTCCTGCTCGGTTCCATCATCTCGGCCTTGCTGGGCATAGTCGTCCTGTGCATCTTCAAACCGGAAGTCGGCGTCGAAACTCCCTGACACATCGTCATCCGGCGGGAACTGCCTTTGCTCAGCCACCCCGGCACGGCACGGGCATGGCGCGGCCGAGTCCCCAGGACAGCTGGCCTTGGCGAATGGTCAGGGTCTGGCGGCCATTGGAAAAGGTGGTGCCGTCGGAACCCATGACGGGCAGCACAATGGCGCGTGCACCGTTGACCGATACCCGGGCCCGATCGCCAAGCAACCGCACGCTGAGCCTCGTGCCATCGGAACAGCCATACTGACTGACCGGCGCCGCAGGGATATGATTGGTGACGCAGCCCGCAAGTGCGAGAGCGGCAAGCGGCGATACGAACAGGACAGCTTTCATCTCGTTTCTCCTCCCCACTGCGTCGGCGCTATGTGCTCATGATGCGCCGACGGGATTTGCATGCGGCCGACCCACCTCGATGGATCGGCCCTTCACGGATAGTGTCAGCGACCGAGGAAACGGATAGACGATACTTCACCGATGACCCGGCCGAGTGCTCGTCGGTTGCCATGCACCGTGATGCAATGACCGCGATAGCGCGTTCTTGAGCACAGCTGCCAACGCCCCGTCGCCCGCAAGCTCGCGGCGCGATTGTCGAAGCCATAGTGTCGCAGATCAGGGATCGCATGCCGCACCGTCAGATAATGCCCCTGCCATCTTGGCCCGGAGTAGAGCACCGCCGTGGACCAGCCAGGGTTGACCACGACCGGTGGGCGCGGAGGCCGGGGTGGTTGGGGACGAGGTGGTTGTGGGCGCGGAGGCTGGGTTTCAGGACGGCCAGACTGCGGGCTGGGCACCGGCACCGGTCTCACAGGTGTCGGCTTCGTCGTGGCACCCTGTCCAGGCACGGGCTGGATCGTTGCCTGGCCCATCGCCGCTATCGGCACGCAAGCAAAACTCAAGCATGCGGCGGGAAAAAGGAAAGTCCCCGATTTCATGGCTATCCCCTCATATTTAGGACGCTTTGCTTATCACCTCGCGCGATTGTTACGAACCCTTTTCATTCAATGCGGATCCTGGGGAAGTCAGCAGCCTTCCTTCCATCACCATTGAGACAAAAGGAACGCCGCGAGAAAACCAGTCACGGCAATCAGCCCCGAGAAATCATGGGTTTCAGCAAAGGCTTCCGGGACCATGGTGTCGATGACCATCGCCAGGATCGCGCCAGCCGCCAGCGCCTGGATGAAGGCGATGCTGGTCGTGTTTTCAAGGGTAAGCACATAGCAGCCAAGACCGGCTGCAGCGGCAGAAGCAAGCGCAATCCCGCCCCAAAGCGCCAGCACCGATCCGGTCCCATAGCCGGCCTGACGCATACCGGTCGCGCTCGCCAGTCCTTCTGGAATATTGGACAGGAACACGGCAATGACGGCGACGAGGCCGACGCCCTCACCCGCCAGCAGGCTGACGCCGATGACGATGGATTCGGGGATGCCGTCGAGAAGAGCGCCCAGCGCAAGCGCCGTCCCACTGGTCTGAGCTTCATCGATCTGTCCGCCCGACCTTTTGCGGTGCTTTGCGCCACGGCGCGCCAGCGCGAGATTCCCAAGCGTGAACATCAAGGCACCGCCGAGAAAGCCAGTGGCAGTGGGAAGCGCGCCATCGGTCTTCCAGGCTTCAAGGATCAGTTCGAAGGAAAGTGCGGAAATCAGGACTCCGGCACCAAAGGCCATGATGGCGGCGATCAGACGCGGGCGGATCGGTGCGAACAGTCCGATGAGCGCGCCCAGAAGCAGGGCCGATCCGGCAACGCCTCCCCATAGAGCTGCTTGTATCCAAAACGGCAACAGGATCACCCCCAACAATAACGCGGGGTGCTGTCCCGCAATTTCGTCGACGCCTCGTCAAGCGGCGTGGTTTTGCCATTGCCTGGTCATGCCTGCAACAATTGCGCATCAAAGCTGTTTGACAACACCACGCCTCGATTTCATCCTCTGGAGATGACAGGTGCTGTAACCTCGAACCCGCGGTTCCGTATCGCCCGATTGATCGCCTGGACAGGTGCCGTGATCGGGGCAGCGATGCTTGCCCTGCAACTCTGGCTGCTCGTGCAGTCCATGAGCGCGGGCGGCGCAATCGTGGCCGATATACTCTGGCGATACTTCGGCTTCTTCACGATCATCATGAACATCATGGCCGTGCTGGTGATGGGCAGTGCTGCGCTGCGGCCCACTCTGCGAACCGGGATGAACGATCCACGCACCGAGCTTGCCGTCGCAACCGCAATGACTATTGGCGCGCTGGTTTATTCGGTTGCGTTGCGATCGATCTGGAATCCTCAGGGTTGGCAACTCATCGCCGATCACGGACTGCACGACCTGATGCCAGGGCTTTTCCTCTTGTTCTGGATTTTGCGGCCACACGGGCAGTTGCGAATCCGCGACGTCCCCTGGATGCTGGTGCTTCCGGGGGTTTATTGCTTCTATGCCTTGATCCGCGGCGCTTTCGACGGCTGGTACGCCTATCATTTTCTCGATGCGGCCGCTCTGGATGCAGGAATCCTAATCAGAAACATTGCGATCCTCCTCGTCACATTCCTGGCGGTGGGACTGGCTCTCACAACGCTCGATCGGGTGATCGGGCGGATGCGCAGGGCGCGGGCGTGGGCAAGATGCTGGTCGCCACCTACATCCCGCGCGCGCGGGATGTAGGGTATAAGCGGCTCGATCTATGGACGAATAGCGTGCTGGTCGCTGCCCGCAGCATCTACGAACGTGCCGGTTTCGTGCTGGTGGATGAAGCCCCGCATCATTCCTTCGGTCAAGATCTTGTTGGCCAGACATGGTCCCTGGCCCTGTGACGACCGGCTGTCGCCGTGCCGCTTGATCGGGGGGCGACCGCCGGGCAGTTTACCGTCATGTTGATTCGTCTATTCCCTCTGCATCTCGCGCCCGCTTTCCTGCTGGCCGCGCTCGCCACACCCGCTCTGGCGGAAAATGCGCCACCCTTATCGGCGTTCTTCGACGCCGCCCTCTGCCAGCCCCCCTATTCGATCGATCATGCAACGGCCCTCTACGAAGCCGCAGAAAAGCTCACCACGCCCGACCAATCTTCTCTGGGGGGGGCCATCTACCACCTCCCCGCGCCGATCGAGCGGGATGGCTTCACTACGCAGGATGTCGTGTTCGGCAGCATGACCGTCGGCGTGCTGGTGAACGGGGATGTCGCCGACCAGCTTGCCAGGCGCTACGAACTGACGCCCGAGACGAGCCATTTGCTGGGCACCTCGTCCAAGGGCTTCTCCCGCTTGTTGCCGGACGACCAACAAGGCCTGAAGGAGATGGGGCTGATTTCCATCGTCGCGCGGGAGGGCGACGCGCTGAAGGGTAAGACGCTGCTGGCCTGCGAATTTGTCGACGAGGCGGATCGTAAGGCTATGGAAAGGATGGAAGAGGAAGCCGGGGAGAAGAAAGCGGAGCCGCTTCCAGCGGCGCAGGAATATCACGGCGGCAACGCCATAGACGAGCAGGGTCGGCACCGCGAAGATCAGCACCGAAATCGGGCCATCGTAATCGACGGCGTTGACGCCCAAGGCCCGATATTCGTTCGGCGTCCCCAACGGGCCAGCATGGCCACCGGGGCTGTGGCAAGCAGCGCGGCGTAACCGAGCAATTTTGGGATGATCGTTCTTCGCTCCGTCAGAGCGGGTTCAAACGACCACCCCCTCATCGGTGCGGCAGCGCATCAAGATCGCTCTGATATTTTCCGATCAGCGCGGAATCGGCATCCGTCCGGTGCTTGTCGAGAAATGCCATCAGGGCATTCCGATATTCCACGATGGAATCGGGATTGGCCGGGCTGGCCGCAAGCTGGTTGGCGGCCTTCTCTACCGGCCCGCGATCCTCGTTGACCCTCTGCCTGATAGGACGACAGGTCGCGCATGATGGCCAAGTTGCGCGGAAAGCCGGGAATATATTTGATGACGAACCGCTCGCCCTCCGGCGGGATCACTATCCCGTTGGTGATCGGATAGATGCTGGGCGAATGCATACAAATTGGGCGGGAGGCTTGGGCAGCGGCTGCGCGCCGCCTGGCAACGGGATGAGCCCACTTCCGGCAGAAGCGCAAAAATTTCCACCTATGCGGAATATCAGCGGATTAGCCGGACCGACTGCTGGATATCGGCAAATATTATCGAAGTTGTAGCGGATAAAGATCCATTCGTTTCCCGTTGATGTGCAGTATCGACCGGATGACAGAGGACTGCCGCCAATAAAGCAACATTAGGGTGCTTTAATGAGAGGGTAAGCACGCGATGGTGGATTTAGCAGTACCCGTGCGGGATGGACATGTCGCCGATAATGCCTGCGGCATATTCGACCTTATCATTCGCGGGGGTTTGGTGGTGGATGGCACGGGGTTGCCCCGCCGCAGGATCGACGTCGGCATCAAAAATGGTCGCGTCGCCGCGCTGGGACATTTGGGCGCTGCTTCGGCTCTGGAGGAAATCGATGCCGCGGGCATGATAGTCGCGCCCGGCATCGTCGATCCGCACACCCATTATGACCCGCAGATCACCTTCGATCCTTACGCCACCATGTCCTGCTTTCATGGAGTGACTACGGTTCTTGCCGGAAACTGCGGCTTTTCTGCCGCGCCTGTACGCAAGGATGACCGGGAATTTCTGACCGACATCTTTGCCAGCGTGGAAGATATGGACCCGATCGCCTTGAGCGGCGTGCCATGGGACGATTTTGAGACATTCCCGGAATATCTCGCTTCACTCAAGGGCAAGCTGGGCGTCAATTTTGCCTGCTATGTCGGGCACTCCAACATACGACGCTGGGTCATGGGCGAAGGCGCATATGATCGCGAAGCGACACCGGATGAAATCACGGCGATGCAGGCCGTTGTAGATGAGGCGATAGCCGCGGGCGCGGCAGGGCTTTCTTCCTCCGCCGCGCCGACGCATCTCGATATCAAAGGACGACCCGTGCCTTCGCGCGCGGCCGGGCGTCAGGAGCTCATCGCCCTGTCCCAGGCCGCGGGCCGTACCCGACCGGGTACGATCTGCTACTTACCCGCAAGCGCGATCGGAGGGATGATCCAGGAGGACTATGACCTCCTGCTGGAAATAGGCGCTGTTTCGGGCCTGCCGGTCATCGTCCAGGGCATTGGCGGGCGAAGCAAGGTGGATGCACCGACAGCCGGATGGGACGAGGCCGCGGACTTTCTGGACGAAGCGACGGCGCGGGGTACGCCGGTCTATTCGCTGCTGATGAGCCGTCCATTCGACCGGACGCTGGAGATCGGGCCGAACAACGGACATTATAAGGCCTGCTTTGCCTTTCACGAACTGCTCCATTTGCCCGATGATGCACGAAGGGCAGCGTTGAAGGATCCCGCGTGGCGCGATCGCGTCCGCACATCCGTGGAAAACTGCAACCAGGACCCCGCGAAGGGGACCACCCTGCCCGCCCCGGCATGGAGCGACGTCTACATCGTGCAGGTCGCGGAAGATCGTAACCGTCACATCGAAGGCCAATCTGTCGCCGCGCTGGCCAAGGAACGAAACATCGCGCCGATGGACGCGATGCTCGACCTCGCGCTTGATGAGGATTTGCGCACAACCTTCCGCTGGCGAACCGAAAGTCCCGAATGGGCTGCCGCCGTCGATGTCTCGCAAGGTCATCCCAACATGATCGTCGGCGTGTCCGACGGAGGCGCGCACCTTCACAAGGACGACGGTTCGGATTGGAGTTCCTATTTTCTGCGATCCTGGGTGCTCGACCGCAAGCGCTGGACGCTGGAGGAAGGCATACGCCAGATCACCCAGATACCTGCGGCATTGCTGGGATTCAGCGACCGTGGGACGCTGCAAATCGGCGGTTGGGCCGACATCATGATCTTTGATCCCGAAACTATCGGTCCATGGCGCAAGGAATTCGTGCACGATCTGCCCGGCAACATCGGCCGATGGAAGGCGCTGGGCACCGGTATCAAAGCCACCATCGTCAATGGCGTGCCCATCGTGATGGATGGAAAACTGACCGATGCCATGCCCGGCCATGTCGTCGCGCCCGGCGCGGCGCTGACCGCGGCCTGAATAACGATAGGGACTTAAATCATGATCGAGATCGTCAGGTTGACGGGCGCTATCGGTGCCGAAATTCACGGTGTGGACTTATCCGCCGCGTTGCAGCCAGCCGTCGTCGCCGCCATAAAGCAGGCGCTGAACGACAATTATGTCGTATTCTTCCGTGACCAGAAGCCTTTGTCGGAAGAAGAACATATGCGCGTTGGCCGCTATTTCGGCACGCTCGATATTTCGGAGATCCAGCCTGAACCCTCCGCCAATCCCGAAGTCCTTTGGATGGAGGCAATGTCGGCTAAGGGCGGCGGCGCCGAATATTGGCATCGCGACCGCACTTATCTGGAGGCTCCTCCCTTGGGATCGCTACTTCAGTGCATGGTCCGACCGGATTTGGGTGGTGACACCTGCTGGGCCAGCTCGGTTGCAGCTTATGAGGCCCTGTCGGCGCCGATTCGTACGTTGATCGACGGGCTCTTTGCGCTTCATTCGATCCGACCACTGGCTGCGCGCAGCCAAGGCATGCGTGAAATGATGGGCGATAGATTGCACAGCTGGCCCACGGCTATCCATCCACTCGTAGAAGTACATCCCGAAAGCGGACGCAGGGCGCTGAACGTCAATGCCAACTGGACGACTGAGATTGTGGGCGTATCTCAGGAAGAAAGCAGGATGCTGCTTGATTTCCTGCTCAACCATATCAAGCGCCCGGAATTTCTTGTTCGCTTCCGCTGGAATGTCGGGGACGTTGCTTTTTGGGACAACCGCACGGCGCAGCATTGCGCCATTGCCGATTTCGATACTCGACGGGTCATGAAGCGCGTCGCGCTTGTCGGGCATCCACCTGTCGGACCTATCGGGCGGCTGCAATCCGACCAGCATGATGAGGGGAAAGTGGGTGAGGTAGCAGCGTGACCGCATAATCGCTGCAACGGGAAGATGATGATGCAAAATAGACCAGCGGCCCTCGACCTCGTTTCTCCAAGCGTTAGCGATGACGTACAGCAAGGCGACAGGCCTGCAATTTCATCGTCCCGACGGCGGGCGATGCTTTTCATGCTGTGCTTCATTTACATGCTCAATTATCTCGACCGTCAGATCATCGTGATCCTACAGGAACCGATTAAGGCGGAATTCCAGCTTCAGGACTGGCAGTTGGGGCTGTTGACCGGCGCGGCATTCGGCTTTTTCTATACCATCATGGGCGTTCCCATCGCACAGATCGTCGATCGCGGCATCAATCGCGTGCGCCTGCTTGCCGGATTGCTTGCCGTCTGGAGCGTCATGACAGCGGTCGGCGGCCTGTCGCGCGGCTATTTTCAGTTTTTTATGGCGCGCATGGGCGTGGGCCTGGCAGAATCAGGCTTTACGCCCACCGCCCACGCATTGATTTCGGATCTATATCCCGCCGCCGAGCGCCCCCGCGCGCTCGGGATATTCTCTATCGGCGTCCCGTTCGGGGTTATGGCGGGCCTGTCGATCGGCGGTCTCGTCGCCGAATATTCCAGTTGGCGCATGGCCCTGTTCGTGGCTGGTGCGCCGGGCGTACTGGCGGCAGTCCTCTTCTGGCTGTTTGCGCGCGAGCCGATGCGCGGTGCCATGGAGGACGCTCGCGATAGAGCCGCGAAAGGCGTGCCTACGGTCCCGTTCGTATCGGCCCTCAAGACATTGTTGCGGCGAGCGTCCTTTGTGCACGTCATCCTCGCAACCGCCGTCACCGCCTTTGTCGAAGCAGGAATCATGGCCTGGGTGCCGTCCTACCTGATCCGATCGCACGGAATGCCGCTGTCGGAAGTCGGGCCGGGCATGGGCCTTATCGCTGGAGCAGGCGGGGTGATCGGGACGTTGTTCGGTGGCTGGCAGGCTTCTCGTTTTGGCCGTGACGGGATGGAGCGGATGCTGTGGCTGCCTATTATCGGCCTGCTTCTATGCATTCCGCTTTATTTCGCGGTATTCCAGGTCGAAAATGGCCGACTGGCGATGGCGCTTTTGATCTTCCCAACTATCTTCGGCTCCTTCTGGACAGCTCCGGCTATCGCGTTGACGCAGAATTTGTCGCCTGTCGCCACACGCGCCCGAGCCGCTGCCGTGCGCATCGTCGCCGCCAATCTGATCGGAATTTCTACAGGACCATTAATTGGGGGCCTTATGAGCGACTGGTTCGGCGCGGCCCTGGGCGATCCATCCGCCGGGTTGCGCATGGCGCTCACAGCGTTCACGGTCATGTTCGTCTGGGCTGCGGCGCACTGGCTATTTGCGGCAAGAGCGCTTTGGCGCGAACGATCAGCAGGGCAAATGGCCGTTAGCGCTTCGTGATCGCTATTACTGCTCAGGCTTGAGTTCCGCACTGATGGAAATCCTTGCAACGTCTTTGCAAACGACATGCAAGCGGCCTTGATCCACATGATAACCGCATTCCAAGTGGATGAAGAAAGGTTCGCGCATGGCGCACACGAAATTCCACCTCGGTTATTTTACGAAGTTTGGAGCCACGTCATGGCCGGGCGACGGCAAGGAGTTCGGATCGGACTGGGTCGACGGTTCCTACCACAAGCAACTCGCCAAGATGCTGGAAGCGGCGAAGTTCGACTTCATCTTTTTCGAAGATACGCTGATCGTCGGTGACAGATATGCAGGCTCCATGGAGCTGGATCTGAAGAATGCGACCTTGGCGCCCAAGCATGATCCCATCCCATTGCTGCCAGTCATGGCCCAGGAAACGTCGCACATCGGCCTGGTCGCGACTGCGTCCACCACATTCTACCCGCCCTATCTGCTGGCCCGACTACTTTCGACCGTCGATTCCCTGACCCGCGGGCGCGCTGGCTGGAACATGGTCACGTCCAGTGAGAAGAATGCGGCCCTGAATTTTGGCATGGACAAGCTGCTGCCGCCCACGGTCCGCTACGACATTGCGGACGAATATGTCGAACTGGTCAAGAAGCTGTGGGATTCCTGGGAAGAAGGCGCACTGGTCGCCAACACGGAAACCGGCGTCTATGTCGATCATAACAAGGTCCGCACCGTGGATTTCGAAGGCCAGCATTTTCGCTCGCGCGGCCCGCTGAACACCATGCGGTCGCCGCAGGGCTATCCTGTCCTGTGCCAGGCCGGTGCGTCGGAGCGCGGTCGCGAATTTTCGTCCAAAAATGCGGAAGTCGTTCTGGGCATGATGACCGGCGGCGTCGCTGGGATGAAAGCCTATCGCGACGATATTCGGCGACGCGCCGAAGCGCAGGGCCGCAACCCGGACGATATCAAGGTCATCTTCCTCACCCCCGTCAACATCCTTCCTGAAGGCGCGGAGCCTGAAGAGATGACCGAAGCCGAAAAGCAGGCGGCGTTCGAACATAATATCGTCATGGCCTCGTCTTCGCTGGACGTGGACTTTTCACTCTATGATCTCGACGTCCCTGTGCCGCAGGACATTGTTGCGGGCGGGCATACCAGCGCGCTCGAACATCTGAAGAAGGCCGGACGAGAGGAAGGCAAATCCCTCAGGGATATGTTCTCATCAGGCAAGGGCGGAAACAGGGGGAGATTCAGCGGCACGGCGCAGCAGGTCGCGGACAAGATGATGGCGGTCATGGATGAGGTCGGCGGCGACGGCTTCCTGATCGAAGGATCGGGCTATAACCGCCAGCTCCCCGACCTGCTCAACGGCGTTGTCCCTGCCTTGCAGAAGGCCGGTGCGGTTCGCACCGAATATAGCGGCACCACATTGCGCGAAATCTTGCGTGAGTTCTAGGCTATAGGGACAGCTTGGGGATTCCTTAGGCGAGAGGACTTGCGAACGCCACCGTTGGGCCGTCCTACAATGTCTGGATGAGTTCGATGATATGCCCGTCAATGTCGGTGACATAGGCGAGCTTGAGGCGATGGTCCGGCATTTCCAGGACAGGCACCGTGATCCTGGCACCGGCGTCGCTCATCTTGGCGACGGTCTCATCGACGTCATCAACCATGAAGCCGATCACTGTTTCACTAGGCGCTGACATCGGCTTGTTGGGGTAGCGGACCAGGTTGAGCTGTGCGCCGCCCGAAGCGCCGCCCGGTACGGCGAGGATAACCTCCTGCAATTGTCCCGGACCTTCGCCAAACTCGATATAGGCCAGTCGCTCAAGACCCAGCGTCCGGCTGTAAAATTGTTCGGATGCATCCAGATCGGCAACGACGATCTTGGTGAAGGCGAAGCTTAAAGTTGCCATACAAGGCTCCGGGATGTTGTTGAATGGGATGGGAGGCCGCGCGACCATACTTGAGTGGACTGAAACCTGTTCACGGCCATTTGCCGCCCCCGTTCAGGCGGGCCGCGCTCTTCAAGGTTGCTGATCCGATGTCCGTCAGGCGACCAGCTTCGGCGCGACCGGATCCTCCGGCACATTTTTCGGCTTGCCGATATCATATACGCGCGTGAGCAGAGTGATGAAATTCGTATCTCGCACCGGGTCGGTTGGCATCTCGAAAATCTCGCCCCGTGCACGCAGATCGCTCACTAAAATGTTGAGCGCCATATCGACGGTAATGTCATCACTATGGTCACGATGCAGCTTCAGTTCCGTCAAGTCGCTATAGACCTGCGCGCCCCAATGGATGAGCAGGCGGAACTCATTTTCGGGAATCGTAGCCACGACATCGTCGCCGGTCATGATCCGCCAGCCGCTCGATACCGCTGGATCGGCGGAAATGGTCGAGTTTATCGCAAGGCCGGCGGGTCGGCGCTGGTCAACCGGGCCGCAGCCTTGCGCCGTGTGGAACATCATTTCATTTTCGACGACCACGCCACGCCCCCACATCGGGGCCTCCAGGCTTACCGGATTTTCCCGTGGCCCCTGGGGCCAATAGTGAAAGCCGCCACCGATCGCGCCCTGATAGTACCAGGCGATGACCTGCGCCTTCTTCGCCTGCCAGCGGCGGAAAAGTCCTGACTTTGCCATGATGTTGAGCAGCCATATCGGCGCGTTGTTCGCATAAAGACCGCGAAAATGGGTCCCGTCCACATGCGGCGCTCCGCCTGCCTGGGATGGCCCCTGCAGGTTGAACATCAATTGATCGCACTCGACATAGGGCGTCTGCCAATAGTCGCGAACAAGATTGAGAAACTTCGGATTATAGAAGCAATCGTCCAGTTCCGGGAAATGATTGACGCCATCCTTGGCGAAGTAACCGCGAAACACCGGGTTCATGAACATGTCCCAGGTGGGCTTGAATCCCTCCGGCACCGTGCCGGTGGAGGTGGCGATCACCTCTTCCGGCGAAGAGAAATATTGCGCGAGGATCAGTTCCCAGGGACCTTCACGACGGGCGACGTCCAACATTCGCCGATGTTGATCTTCTGTGTAGAGATTATCGACGATGACCGGCGGTGCCACCGGCAGAAATGTGGAAGCGATATCCGTCGGCATGACTGTCCTCTCATGAATTTGGATGCACCCGCTTATGGCTTCGGTGCGCGTCGCGAGTTTAACGTATCGCTCGACCGATCGCAATATTTTCCGAACTTATATTCGCTTATCGTTCCGAGGGGTGCGGGCGGGCATTCCCTGGGTCAACTACCCCGTTGAGAAGCAATGCCAACGCATTTCTCCACGCTGGCGCTGCCGACGCGGCGAACAATTCCGCATGCCGGGACAGGTTGGGCAGATCTTCGGCGGAGCGCCGGTCTACCGAAGCACGCACCAGATCGCGATGTCGCGCCTCATCGCCCGCAATCGCCTGGGCATAAGCTGCAAGAACCGCTCCCCCCAGGACGATGACGTCGATTGCGCGCAACAGGTCCAGCGCAGCGGAGGCCGAAAAGCCACGCCGCAGCATGCCCTGTAGCCACTGCTCGGCGCTGTCCACCTTGGCCGACGGGCTGAGATCACCGTTGAGCAGGATGGAGACAAGCTGCCCCTCAACCACCAGCTTATAATGCGCTTCGGCATATTGAAGCGCATAGTCCCGCCATGACTGACCCGTATCTTCCGGGAAAGCAGCGGTGCCCGACGCGCGCTGGGCGGCGAGCCGCACCAATTCAGCGCGGCCACTGGTGTAGGTGTAGAGAACGGCGACCCGCACATTCAGGCGGTCAGCCAATGCGCTCATCTTCAGGTCGCTAAGCCCCAATCCGATCGCGGCATCCAGGATTTGCGACAAGGTAAGCCGGCGCGGGCGACCTACGCTTCGCGTGGCAGCGCCCGCTGGGGCCGTAGTTGCTCTCTTCAATCCGTGATCCGCGCTGTTTTCAATCATGGCACGGTCATATCAACGCCACGGCTGCGCGTCGATGCACACTCATCTGGATACAGGTTCCCGAATTCTGGGAGGGGCCGACAGCCGTCGGCTGCGGCCCCAGATACCACCACTCACATGATCGCCACATAATGTTTGGTGAAACGATCGCTGTGAATTTCCCAGAGGACAGGCGTGCCCTTTTCGACGAACCAGCCGTCGCCCGGGCCGTAGGTCGTGGCTTGGCCGGTGCGTTCGTCGGTCAGCGTGACGTTCCCTTCGACCACAAACGAATGTTCGGAAAAGGGATAGGTCATGCGAAACCTGCCCTTTACCGTCGCAAAATAGCCGCATGACACGGGCGCAGCGGGATCACCATGGACCATCTTGCCGAAACAGAGACCGGGACCGTCGAGAATTTCGGAGCCAAGATCAGCCACGGTGCCCCACGCGTCGAGTTCGGGCACGGTGTTGGAATGTACGGGAAACATGATTTTCTCCTCTGTTCCGCCGATCAGCGGCGGCCGTTGAAATAACCGGTAAGCTGGTGCCAGCTCTTTGCGGCGGACATCATGCCCCGCCGCAAACCGTCCTTGCCCAGCACCCGCATATGCGGGATCGAAGACATGAGGTCATAGCGGGCGGAGCCTTCGCTCATGCCCTCGGCCAGCACCTTGCAGACGATGTGCGACGGGGTGACGCCAAAGCCGGAATAGCCCTGCACATAAAAAGCGTTGGGACGACCGGACAAAGTACCGATCTGCGGGAAGAGATTGGCGCTGCACGCCATCGGCCCGCCCCAGGCATGATCGATCTTCACATGTTGGAGGTAGGGAAAAGTCTTGAGCATCAGCGACCGGGTCCAGGCGGCGATGTCCGACGGGAAATATTCGATGATTTGAGTGGCCGACCCGTACAGAAGCCGGTTGTCGGCCGTGACCCGATAATAATCTATCACCGGCCTTATATCGCTATAGGCACCCCGGATCGGGCTGATGCGCTGGATCAACTCTTCCGGCAGCGGCTCCGTCGCGATCTGATAGGCATAGGTGTTGATCGTCTTGCCATAGATTTCAGGCTCCAGCCCGGCCAGAAAGCTGTCGCAGGCCCATAGCAGCTTGGACGCCCGCACGCTCCCGGCATTGGTCCGCACGGTGATACGGTCACCATATTCGACGCTGATCACGGGGCTGTTCTCGAATATCCGCGCGCCAAGACCGGTCAGCGCCTTGGCTTCGCCGAGCAGCAGGTTGAGCGAATGGACATGACCGCCGCCCATATGTTTGATCGCGCCGGCGAACACGTCCGATCCGATGACCTGCTGGACGTCCTTACCGACCAGCAGCTCGATATCCTCGCCGGGATCGGCAGCGCGAAATTCGTCGGCCCAGCCGCGCAATGTCTTCAACTGCCGCTGGTTATAGGCGAGATAGGCATAGCCGCGCTGAACGTCGGCATCGATGCCGTATTTTTCCGCCCGCCCGCGCAGGATGCCCGCGCCCAGGCTGGCAATCTCGAACAGCGTTTCCAGCCCTTCCTTGCCGATGTGCCGCGCCACCTTGTTGATGTCGTGGCCGATGCCCGCCATCACTTGCCCGCCGTTACGGCCCGTGCCGCCATAGCCCAGATGGCGCGCTTCCAGCACGGCGATGCTGCTATAGCCCTTCTCGGCCAGTTCAAGCGCGGTGTTGATGCCCGAAAAGCCACCGCCGATCACGACGATATCGACATCGATATCTTCCACCAGTCGTGGAAACTGGAGATCATATTTTTTGGTGGCCGTGTAATAATTGAGGGCGTCCAGCCGCCGCATTTCCTCCCCCATCGACCGTCTCCCTGTTGTTCGACAGGAAATCTGACGCGGAAATGCGGTCAATGATATTGCAGGTTACGACAACAATAGGACAGAATGCGCCAGCGAGCCTACACACTGACGACCGGTCCGTTCCTTACCCGTTGCGCGCGGCCTTGCGCCCCCGGATCAACGGGCGACCCGTCCAGCCACGATAGGCACGCGACAGGACCGACCGTTCCGAATAGCCCAGCGCCTGGACCAGCCCCGCCACATCGCGCGTCCCCTCCCCCAAACGCGCGTCGGTCAGCCGCGTGCGATGATCGCGCAGCAATTGCCGGAGCGAGGTCCCCTCCTCCGCCAGACGGCGTTGCAGGCTGCGCGGCGGCACGCCCAGCGCTGCGGCCATCCCATCCAACGTGATCGGTCGCTTGTCGAGATACATGGCGATCAGCCATGCCACGCGCCCGGCAAACGTCTCTTGCGCCAGATGCACTTGGAGCAATTCGGTGACGTGCCGTTCCAGAACCTGCAACAGGTCGCGATCTTCGACGCGGTTGACCCGATCGACATCCTGACGGGACAACAGCAGCCCATTGGTAGGCTGATCGAACAACACCGGCGCGCGAAACAGGCGCCGCAATGGCCCCGGATCGGCAGGCGCGGAATGTTCGAAATGCACTTCGATCGGCCACCAGCGGGACGTCAGGCAGCTGCGGATCAATTCGCAGGTCGCCATCACCGCATATTCGGCGTCCTGCCGCCGGGGCCAGATGCGCGGGTCGTGGATGCGGTAGGCCCACAACACATCATCCCCCGCGTTCAGCAGGCCGGAAGACGTCGATGTCTGAAAGGCGGGCAGATAGCGATCCATGCGCGCGAACGCGTCGCCCAACGTGCCCGACAGCGAAAAGATCAGCCCGGTCGGGCCGATATCGGCAGGCCGGAAACAGCTTCCCATTTCAGCGCCCAGATGCGGCGCACCGAGCAACTCCGCCGCCGCCTCCAGCAGGGTGACATAGCGGGCGAGCGGCATGATCGCATAGGGGTCGATCAATCCGGCAAGTGCGACATCATGGCGTTCGAGCAGCGCGGCGACATTTTCATCGTCGCTGTCGATCCGCTCGACCAAACGCTGCACGCTGACCGCCCGGATGGTCGGAACCGGCGGTGCGCTCGGCGGTCTTCGATGCACCATGTCATGCCCTCGCTTTCGGCAATGTAGTTTGTCCGCATCACGCACAATATGCCCGCTTCGACAAGGCTTGAACAACTTATCATGATAAGTTATATGCGGCCAGTATCGAAGAGAGGATGGGCGCAAATGACATATGCGGGCGCGATCATTGCAGGGTTGGCGGAGTATGGCGAAACGCTCTCCACCGTGACCAATCCCGCCACCGGCGGGTCGGCGGGCGACGTCGCGACGGCTGACGCGGCGGCTTGCGACCGGGCGATTGCGGCGGCGCGCGCTGCCTTTGCCGACTGGGCGGCCGCGTCAGATGCCGACCGGCAGGCGGCGGTTTCGCGCTGCGCCGACATTATCGAGGAACATGCCGAAGCCCTCGCCCAGTTGCTCACCGCCGAACAGGGCAAGCCGCTCAACGGCATGGGTGCCCGGTTCGAAGTCGGCGGCGCAGCCGCATGGACGCGGCACACGGCCACCCTGTCGCTGCCGGTTGAATATGTTCAGGACGACGAGGCTGCCCATATCGCGATCCATCGTCGCCCACTGGGCGTCGTCGCGGCGATCACCCCGTGGAACTGGCCGCTGATGATCGCAATCTGGCAGATCATGCCCGCGATTCGCGCGGGCAATACCGTCGTCATCAAGCCTTCGCCCTTCACGCCGCTCACGACGCTCAAGCTGGTGGAACTGCTCCAGGACGCACTGCCGCCCGGCGTCCTGAACGCCGTCGCCGGGCCGGACGCGCTTGGTGCCATCCTGACCTCGCATCCCGACGTCGCCAAGGTCTGCTTCACTGGGTCCACCGCCACCGGTCGAAAGGTGATGGCAAGCGCCGCGCCGACCGTGAAACGCCTGACGCTGGAACTGGGCGGCAATGACGCAGCCATCGTCCTGCCCGATGTCGATCCCGCGGCGATTGCCGAAGGGCTGTTCTGGGGCGCGTTCATCAACAATGGACAGACCTGCGCGGCGTTGAAGCGCGTGTTCGTCCATGACAGCATCTATGACGCGGTGTGCGATGCGCTGGTCGCCTATGCCGCTACCGTCAAGGCCGGTCCCGGTACGGAAGAGGACAGCATACTGGGTCCGCTGCAAAATGAAATGCAGTTCCAGAAGGTCGTCCGGTTGGTGGACGAAGCGCGGGCAAGTGGCGCGCGCATCCTGACCGGCGGCAGTCCGATGCCCGGCGACGGCCTGTTCTATCCCGTCACCCTGGTGGCGGACGCAAAGCCCGGCATGGCGCTGGTGGACGAGGAACAGTTCGGCCCTGCCCTGCCGATCATCCGCTACACCGATGTCGGCGAAGCAATCGCTGCGGCCAATGCCGTCGATGTCGGCCTGGGCGGATCGATCTGGTCGTCCGACATCGCGCGTGCCCGCGATCTGGCGCTGCAACTGGAATGCGGCACAGCATGGGTCAACAAACATGGTGCCATCCGTCCCGACACGCCTTTTGGCGGGGTCAAGGCATCCGGCTTTGGCGTCGAGTTCGGGCCGCACGGCCTCAGCGAATTTCTGTCCCTGCGCGTCCTGCACGACTGACGCGGCCCCCGCCATTTATTCGGAGTTTGACCATGACCGACAAGCGCGCGCTTGCGATTGCCACCATCGACCGTTTCACCGCCGCCCCATTGGGGCATTTCATTTCGGGCAAGCCGGTCGCGGGCGAAGGGGCGGTCTTCGACGTCCTTGAACCGGGGACGGGCGGCGTGCTCGGCCAATGCGCCGACGCGACCGAGGCGCAGCTGGAGGCGGCGGTGGCCGCCGCACGCGACGCCTTTCCCGGCTGGGCCGCGACCCCGGCGGAGGAGCGGCGCAGGATACTCAACCGCATGGCCGACCTGATCGTCGCGCGCGCCGACGAAATCGCAGCGGTCGAATGTCTGGACGCCGGTCAATGCTGGCGCTTCATGTCCAAGGCGGCGCTGCGCGGGGCGGAGAATTTCCGCTTCTTCGCCAATCGCGCGCCCGCCGCCGCCGACGGGCAGTCGCTGTCCACCCCCGATCATCTCAACTATACCACGCGCAAGCCGATCGGCCCGGTCGCGGTCATCACGCCGTGGAACACGCCCTTCATGCTGTCCACCTGGAAGATCGCGCCCGCGCTGGCGGCGGGATGCACGGTGGTGCACAAGCCTGCCGAATGGTCGCCCTATTCGGCGCGGTTGCTGGTGGAAATCGGCACCGAGGCGGGACTGCCTGCGGGCGTGTTCAACGCCGTCAACGGGCTGGGCGAAACCACGGGCCGCCGCCTGACCGAGCATCCCGATATCAAAGCCATCGCCTTCGTCGGCGAATCCTCGACCGGCAGCGCCATCATGCGCCAGGGCGCGCAGACGCTGAAACGGGTGCATTTCGAACTGGGCGGCAAGAATCCCTGCATCGTGTTCAACGACGCCGATCTGGACGGCGCGGTCGATGCCGCGATGTTCATGATCTATTCGCTCAACGGTCAGCGCTGCACATCCTCGTCGCGGCTATTGGTTCAGCGCGATATCTACGACGCGTTCGTGGCCAGGATGACGCAGCGGGTGAAGGCTCTCAAGGTTGGCGACCCGTTCGACCCGGAGACGGAGGTAGGCCCATTGATCCACCCCCGTCATTTCGCCAAGGTGGCGAGCTATGCCGGGATCGCCGCGCAAGAAGGCGCGACGATTGCGGCTGGCGGCGCTCCGGTGGACGGCGCGCAGGGCTTCTTCTTCCAGCCCACGCTGTTCACCAACGCCGAGCAGACGATGCGCATCGCGCGCGAGGAGATTTTCGGCCCGGTGCTGACGGCAATCCCCTTCGATGACGAAGCCGACGCCATCGCAAAGGCCAATGACGTGGAATATGGCCTGGCGGGATATCTTTGGACCAGCGACCTTGCCCGCGCGCTGCGGGTGTCCGACGCGCTGGACGTCGGCATGGTGTGGGTGAACAGCGAAAATGTCCGCCACCTCCCCACTCCCTTCGGCGGCGTGAAGGCGAGCGGAATCGGGCGCGATGGTGGCGACTGGAGCTTCGATTTCTACATGGAGACGAAGAATGTCGCCCTGGCGCGCGGCACACACAAGACACAGCGGCTGGGCATAAAGTGAGCGCAATCGACCTTCGGCCCGACGCCTGCCTGATCGACGGGCAATGGCGCACGGGCGAACAATGGCTCGACGTCCATAATCCCGCCGACGACAGGCTGGTCGCGCGCGTGCCCGCCATGGGCGCGGGCGAAACGCAGGAGGCCGTCGATGCCGCCGCGCGCGCCCTGCCGGGCTGGGCCGCCCTGCCCGCGTCCGCGCGCGCCGAGGCTCTCATGCGCTATCACGATCTTGTCCTGGCGCATCGCGAGGAACTAGCGCGCATATTGACGACCGAACAGGGCAAGCCGCTGGCCGAAGCACGCGGCGAGATCGGCTATGCTGCCAGCTTCATCAGCTGGTTCGCCGCCGAAGCGATGCGCGCCTATGGGGAGGTCATTCCCGCGACGCAGGCCGATCGCCGCATCATGGTCATCAAGCAGCCCGTCGGCGTGGTCGCCGCGATCACGCCCTGGAACTTCCCGGCGGCGATGATCACGCGCAAGCTCGCCCCAGCGCTCGCCGCCGGATGCACCATCGTGATAAAACCCGCCGAACAGACCCCGCTGACCGCCTTAGCGCTAGGCGCGCTGGCTCTGGCAGCGGGGATTTCGGCGGGCGTCATCAACATAGTGACCGGCGATCCGATGGCGGTCGGCGGGGTGCTGACGGCCAGCCCGGTGGTACGCAAGCTCAGCTTCACCGGATCGACCCGCACCGGCGCGCTCCTCTATGCGCAATGCGCGCCGACGGTGAAGAAGCTCAGCCTCGAACTGGGTGGAAACGCGCCTTTCATCATCTTCGATGATGCGGATATCGCGGCGGCAGTCGAAGGCGCGATAATCGCGAAATTCCGCAACGGCGGCCAGACCTGCGTCTGCGCCAATCGCTTCTACGTGCAAGACGGAATCCACGACCGCTTCGTCGAAGCGTTCGCGGCAGCGGCCGCAGCGCTGACCATCGGCCCCGGCGACGCGCCCGATACGAAGATTGGGCCGTTGGTGGACGACGCGGCGGTTGCAAAGGTGACGGCATTGATCGAGGACGCGAAAGCCAAGGGTGCCGTCCCGGTCGGGCCGCAGCGATCGCCCACGGGCCGGTTCGTACCGCCGGTGATCCTGTCCGGCGCAGCGCCGGGCATGCGGTTGCTGGAGGAGGAGATTTTCGGCCCGGTCGCGCCGGTCGTGCGCTTCACCAAAGAGACAGAGGTGATCGCGCTGGCGAACGCGGCACCCGATGGCCTCGCCGCCTATGTCTTCACCCGCGATCTGGCGCGCAGCTGGCGGATGGGCGAAGCTCTCGAAGTCGGCATGGTGGGCATCAACACGGGGGCGATCTCGACCGAAGTCGCGCCCTTCGGCGGAATAAAAATGTCCGGCCTCGGCCGCGAAGGATCACGCCATGGGCTGGACGACTATCTTGAACTCAAGACGATGACGGTCGCGCTGTGACGAGCCGATTCTTAGCGGTCCGGTGCGAAGCGTTCGAGGGCCTTGGCGAGGGCGCGCGCTTCTGCAATAAAATCGCGCAACCGCTGCTCGCCAAAGACTTCGCCATAAGCAGACAACATGGGCAGAGTGTGGGTCGCGGTCCCCTGCACCAGTCGCTGCCCTTCGTCCGAAATCGAAATGACCGACCGGCGGCCATCATTGGGATCGATGCGGCGCACAACCCATTGGCGATCCACCAGTTCGCGCAGGATGCGGGTGACGGTGGGGGCGTAGAGCAACGCTTCCTTGGCGATGCTGCTAGCGTCCAGTTCATCGACTTCGGCCAGCACGCGCAGCACGCGCCATTGCTGTTCGGTGACGTTCGCTTCCCGCAAGATGGGGCGGATCGGTGCCATCACCGCTTCGCGCGCCGCCAGCAGCGTGCCCGCAAGAGATTCGGAATAGCGGGTCATCCCGGTCTTGGCCTTTGCCACGCGCATTCCCCTCGAACACCAGCCCGATTGATTCGGGCACAACCATTTATCGCGTTAAACAGTGGTCGCAAGAGGACAAGTCGATGATCTGCAACGGCCATATCTATGGCGTCATCCTCAACGACAGCAGGGAACTTGCCCGGTTGGCACCCGCGTTCCAGGAAAGGCCCTATCTCGCCCCGCCGGCAGCGCCCGTCGTCTATATGAAACCGGCGAGCACAGTGTCGCACGGCACGGTGCGGCTGAAACCGGGCCAGCCTGCCATAGCGGCGGCCACGCTTGCGCTGCTGATCGCGCGGGATGCGACAGGCGTCAGTCCTGAGCAGGCGATGGGGTGCGTCGGCGCTGCCGCGCTCGCTATCGACATCACCTATCCGCAGGCCGATTATTACCGGCCCGCAGTCGCGCAACGCAATGCCGACACGTTCCTGGTCATGGGGGATTGGGGATCGCCCGCGCTGGCCGACCAGATCACGACCGTGATCGACGGGCAGGCAGCCCACAGTTGGTCGCTAGAGCGGCTGGCCCGATCGCCCGGCCAACTGATCGCCGACATATCGGCGTTTCTGACGTTGCGCGCCGGGGACGTGCTGCTGGTCGGCCTGCCCGGCGACGCGCCGCAGGTGAGTGCGCGCGTCACGCTGCGCGCGGAGGCGGTAGGGTTTAAGGCCGCCGTCGCGCGGGTTGAGGAGACAGCACGATGAAGCGCGCACGTATCTATCATCGCGGGCGGGACATCTGGGTCAGCGTTTCCACCGACGAGCAGAGCCTGATCCTGCCCGACGGCGGCATTATCCCCGCCGATGGGGCATCATGGTTGCCCCCGGTGACGCCTGGCGCGGCGACCTATGCGCTGGGCCTGAATTTCGCCGACCATAACAAGGAACTGGGGTTCGCGCCCAAACTGGCGACGCCGCTGATCTTCATGAAGGGCGGCAATTGTTTCGTCGGCCATGAAGGCGACACGCCCCGCCCCGCAGACGGCAACCAGATGCACCCGGAATGCGAGCTGGTGGCGGTGATCGGTCGACCGGCTCGCAACGTGACAAGCACCGAGGCGCTTGGCTATGTCGCTGGCTATACCGTCGCCAATGACTATGCGATCCGGGAATATCTGGAAAATTACTACCGGCCCAACGCACGGGTGAAAAACCGCGATGCGACCACCCCGATCGGCCCGTGGATCGTCGATGCAGCCGACGTGCCTGACCCACAGGCGCTCAGGATCACGACCCGCGTCAACGACGCACTGGTGCAGGACGGCACGACTGCCGACATGATCATGTCCGTCGCTGAACTCGTCGCCTATCTATCATGCCACAGCACGTTGATGCCGGGCGACATGATCCTGACCGGCACGCCGCAGGGCGTCCATTTCTGTGCGCCCGGCGACCGGGTCGTAACCGAAGTGGAGGGCGTAGGTCGCCTGGTCAATCATCTGGTCGCGGGTTGAAGGGGGACATATGGCGCACGCTACGGTCGAATATACCGCCAATGTCGAGGATGCCCTTGATCTCGACGCGCTGCTGGCACTCATCGCCCGCCATATGCGGGAAGAAGCGGGCGGCGTGTTTCCGGTGGGCGGCATCCGCGTACGCGGCGTCAGGCTCGACCATTATGTCATCGCCGATGGCAAGGGGCCTGACGATGCCTTCGTCAATATCAACGTCAAGATGGGCGTTGGGCGCTCCGCCGAATTCCGCCAGACCTATTTCGATGCCCTGTTCGCAGCGATACACAGCTTTCTGGAGCCGCTGTTCGCCCAGCGCCCGCTCGCGCTGTCCATGTATGTGGAGGAGGCCGAGGGCTGGAAGGCCAATAGCATTCACCATCGTTTGAAAAAGGCGGACTGATGCCACTTCCCACCGACATCATCGAAACGCTGGCCGCCCGCCTCGACGAAGCGGAGCGCACACGCGCGCAGATCGGCCATTTTTCGCTGGAATATCCGGACATGACGCTGGACGACGGCTACGCTGTCAGCCGGGCCTGGGTGGGCAAAAAACTGGCTGGAGGGCGCAAGGTCATTGGCCACAAGATCGGCCTGACCAGCCGGGCGATGCAGCGGTCGTCCAACGTGACCGAACCGGATTTCGGCACCCTGCTGGACGACATGCTGTTCCTCGACGGCCATGACATTCCTATCGACCGCTTCATCGAGCCGCGCGTCGAGGTCGAACTGGCCTTCATCCTGAAACACCCGCTCAAGGGACCGGGCGTCACCTTGTACGACGTCTTGAACGCGACCGACTATATCGTCCCGGCGATAGAG
Source organism: uncultured Sphingobium sp. (assembly GCA_965653535.1). Lineage (GTDB taxonomy): Bacteria > Pseudomonadota > Alphaproteobacteria > Sphingomonadales > Sphingomonadaceae > Sphingobium. Next base: position 73,181 of record CBFHAG010000006.1, on the reverse strand, counting down.
ATTATCGATGCGCGCATCGAACGCATCGACCGGGCGACCGGCGTCACGCGCAAGGTGTTCGATACGATTTCCGACAATGCGGCCAATGCGGGCATCGTCCTTGGCGGGCGGCCGGTGAAGCCCGACGCGATCGACCTGCGCTGGGTATCGGCCCTGCTCTATCGCAACGGCGTCATCGAGGAATCGGGCGTTGCGGCGGCGGTGCTCAATCATCCCGCCAACGGCCCTGCCTGGCTCGCCAACAAGCTCGCCCCCCATAGCGAAGGACTGGAACCGGGGCAGATCATCCTTGGGGGCAGCTTCACCGCGCCGGTGTTCGCGCGCGCGGGCGACTGCTTCCATGTAGATTATGGCTCGTTAGGATGTATTTCGGTGAGGTTTACATGATCCCGTTCAAACAAAGGCTGGCCAAAGGAAAGCCCCTGATCGGACTGTGGCAGGCGCTGGCCAACAACTATACCGCTGACATCTGCGCCCGGCTGGGCTTCGACTGGCTGCTGTTCGATGGCGAACATTCGCCCAACACCGCCCAGACGCTGCTCCGCCAGTTGCAGGCGGTCGAGCAGCACGGGCCGGAACCGATCGCGCGGGTGCCCGCCAATGATTCGGTCATCATCAAGCAATATCTCGACATCGGTTTCCGTACCCTGCTGATCCCGATGGTCGACACCGCCGAACAAGCCGCCGCTGCCGTCGCCGCCACCCGCTATGCGCCTGAAGGCGTTAGGGGCGTCGCGAGCGGGACCAGCCGTGCCGCCGGTTTCGGTCTGACGCCGGACTATCTGGCCAAAGCGGCGGACGGGGTGACGGTGATCGTCCAGATCGAAAGCGCCGCGGCGCTGGCCGAAGCCCACGCGATCGCCGCCACGCCCGGCATCGATGCGATCTTTATCGGCCCCGGCGATCTGGCCGCCTCGCTCGGCCATCTGGGCGACGCGGGCCATGCGGAGGTGCAGGCCGCCGTCGCACGGGCATTTGCCATCATTCGCGCGGCGGGCAAGCCGGCGGGCATATTCGCCCTGTCGCCCCAACATGCGCGCCAGTGCTGTGAGCAGGGCTATGCCTTCGTCGCGGCGGGCACGGACATCGGTTTGCTGGTCAAGGGGGGCAAGGCCCTGCTCGACGAGGTCAGGAGATAGTCGCGTTTGCGGCCAAGGCCGCTCCACGGAATGCAAGACAAGGAGTTTGCCGCGATGGGCAAGGTTTCACTGGTGGCAAAGATCACCCACGTACCGTCAATGTATCTGTCGGAACTGGACGGACCGCACAAGGGCTGTCGCGAGGCCGCGATCGAGGGGCATCGCATCATCAGCCAACGGTGCCGCGACCTGGGCGTCGATACGCTGGTCGTGTTCGACACACACTGGCTGGTCAATTCGGGCTATCATGTGAATTGCTCGGCGCGGTGGGAGGGCGTCTACACCTCGGGCGAGTTGCCGCATTTCATCAAGGACATGCCCTATGCCTGCGACGGCAACCCCACGCTGGGCGAGTTGCTGGCGGCGGCAGCGACCCGCGCGGGTGTGCATGCGCGCGCGCATCAGGTCGCGTCGCTGGAGCCGGAATATGGGACGCTGGTGCCGCTGCGCTACATGAACCCCGACCAGCATTTCCGCGCGGTGTCCGTCTCGGCGCTCTGCATGGTGCATGCGCTGGAAGATTCCATGACGCTGGGCCGCGCCATGCGCGAAGCGGTGGAACGCGACTATGACGGCAATGTCGCCTTCCTCGCCAGCGGGTCGCTGTCGCACCGCTTCGCCCAGAATGGCGAGTCCGAGGAGTATATGAACAAGATCTGGAGCCCATTGCTCGAAGCGGTCGACCAGCGCGCTGTGCAGATGTGGGAAACGGGCGACTGGCGCGGCTTTGCCGGGATGCTTCAGGACTATGCCAGCAAATGCCATGGCGAAGGCTTCATGCACGACACCGCCATGATGATGGGCGTGCTGGGCGGCGCGGATTATACGGGCAAGGCCGAAATCGTGACGCCCTATTTCCCGTCTTCGGGGACGGGCCAGATCAACGCCATCTTCCCGGTTTGACCCCCTGGCGTACTCCTGCGTAGGCAGGAGCACATAATCCCCGCGCGTCAGCTAGAGCATCGTGCGGAAAAGTGGGAACCGGTTTTCCGCAAAAAACGATGCGACAACAAACAATTAGAGCGCGCATCCAGCGTCAGATTTAACGCAGCGTGCTCTAGCATCGGCGAACGCGCCATGGGGATGGATGACGGTGACATGCCGCCGTTGCAGCGGCAGAACCAGCAGGATGAAGCTGAGCACGAAGCAGCCAATGCAGACCCATTCGACGCCGGTGAAATTGCCGCCGCCGATCAACCGACCCGAAATGATCGGCCCTCCCCCCAGGCCGATCATCTGCACGGCGACGGCCGCGCGCATCATCAGGCCTTTGCCGTCCATCTCGTTAACGGCCCCCAGGATGAAGGGCTGGACCATGTTCCAGAGGAAGTTGAAGCCGCATACCGCGATGAGGAAGGTGATGGCACCAGGCTTGCCGATCAGCATGCCGATACACAGGACGCCGCCCAATATGCCGACCGTGAACACATGCATCCGCCCAATCCGTTCGGCCAGCACGATAGCGGCGAGCGCGCCGCCTACTGCCACGACTTGCGAAATGAACAGGGCGTCGGCGACATTCTGCTCCCGAAGGCCAGCGGCGATACCGATCAGGAACAGATTGGCCCACGCAATGCCCTGCGCCAGATTATAGACCAGAACGCCGGTCAGCGCCGTGATCATCAGCAGCACCGGTGGGCGCAGGGCCGAATGGGCTTCCTGCTGATGCTTGCCTTCGGATGAACGTGGCAGGAAGGGCGCGCAGGCGATGGAAAGCAACGTCACGGCCGTGAAGATCAGGAATATGCCCTTGAGGCCGATCGTGTCGAACAACATCGGCGCTTGCCAGACGCCAAGCGCACCATAGGTAAGCAGGATGACGAGATAATAGGCCAGATTACGGTCGGTGCGCCGCGTCAGGCCGACGAAGCAGAAACTCAGGCTGATGACGCCGCCCTCGCCCAGCCCGGCGAGAAAGCGCGCCGCGCCAAAGCCGCTGCCTCCCGCCGAGAGCGCCGACGCGAAATTGCCCGCGCCCGCGACCAGCAGGCATCCAATGGTCAGCAAGCGCCAGTCGACCCGATTGCCGACGAACGCCAATACGACGGTCATCAGCGCAACGGCGGACATCTCTATCCCCGCAAGGTCGACGGCCTGCGTTTCGGTCAAATGAAGCTGCGTAACGAAGCCCTGCACCAGCGCGGGCTGCACGATGAAGGACAGGACACCGATCGTTCCCAGCAGAACGAAACTGGCGATGGCCAGAGGATCGTCGGGATGCGCCCTGTTGCGCCTCATCACAGGGAAACCCGCACCGTCGCGCCATAGCTGGCCGGCGGCGCATAATAGGAAGTCGTCCCAAGGATGCCGAGATTGAGGGTGTAGGCGCGATATTGTTCGCCAAAGACGTTCTTGCCCCATAGCGACAGATCGAACCGCTTGCTCGGATCGGTCCAGCTCAGCGACATGTTCGTCACATTATAGGCGCGCTGGATCGAAGACTGCGCATTGGTGACCTCCAGAAATTGCTTGTCGTACCACGCGCCATCGACCTGCACCGCGCCCGTTCCCGCCCCCACGTCGAAATCATAGCGGACAAGGTAGTTCAGGCTGAACCGGGGCGCGTTCGGGAACTGCGCGTCCTTGACGGTGGCGTCGGGAAAGACGCAGCGGAACGCGCCGCCAATGTTGGTGCAATATTGCGCATCGGGCGCGCCGGGGAACAGTTCCGGCCCAATCTGTTCGCCCGCCGCGCGGACCGTCTTGACCTTGGACGTTTCCCAACTGCCGCCCAGCATCATGTTGAGATGCTCGACCGGCTGCCAGGTCACTTCGATTTCCGCCCCGGTGGCGAGCGCGTCGCTGTTCGACACTTGCGGCGTTCCGCCGATCATCGCGAACGCCTGATAATCTTCGTAAATATAGTGGAACAGCGTGGCATTCACGCGCAGTTTCTGGTCGGGGGTCGACAGCTTCGCGCCGAGTTCGAAACTGTGCAGCGTTTCAGGCTTATGCTGGAACAGGTCCACCGTCACGGTCGGGGCGAGCGTCCAGTTGCCGCCCTTGATACCGCGATTATAGGAAGCGAAGATCAACATGTCGCGGTTGGGCTTGTAATTGAGCGACACGCGCGCCGCATAGTCGCCATGACTTATGCGGTTCGCACCGGGCCTCTGGCTTGAAAATGCCTCGTCCGTCGCCAGCGTCTGGTCGGGAAAGCCGATGTCGCTAAGCGTCGAGACATAATCCATGGACTTGCTGTCCTTGGAATAGCGCAACCCCGCGATCAGCGATAACTCGGGGGTCATCTGATACTCACCCTGCCCGAAGATGGACCAGTTTTTAGAGATCAGCGAATAGCGCTCCAGGACTTGAGGCGCGTTGGCGGCACCGTTGAGATCGATGGCGTTGCCGATCACGGGCGCGCCGATCGTCGTCATCGTCCCCTTGGTCCGCATGTCGAGATAATAGCCGCCGACCTGCCATTTGACCGGGCCGGAACCACCGGACAGGCGCAGTTCCTGAGATATCTGGTCATATTTCGCCGCCGTGCCAAAAACGATGACTTCGATCGGCAAACCGTCGCCATCCTCCAGATAATCTTTCTTGAGCGTGGTGTAATTGGTGATCGACGTCAGCTCGACCTCGCCCAGCTTCCAGGTGACGTTGGCCTGGCCGATATGGACGCGGCGGTTGAGATGGCCCGCCGTGCCGGAGAAATTGTCATAGGGCGACGCCTTCGCCCCGGTGATCCCGTTGATGACGCCGCCGGGTCCGTTGGTGAGACCGGCCGCATTGACGCGGCAATAGCCGTTCGCTTCGAACACGCAATTTTCGAACGAGTAGGCACCGGTCGGCACCTCATGATCGCGCGAATATTTGTACCATAGTTCCACCATCAGGTCGGGCGTGACGTCGATCTGCGTCGTCGCGCGCAGGGAAAAGGCGTTCTGGCCACCGACATCCTGCCCCGAACTGACCAGGCCATTGGCCGCGTCGGTATCCTTCGCCTTGATATAATTGCCGCCCAGCGCACGCCGCATCGACAAGCGCGCACGCCATCCCTCGACAATCTGGCCGCCAATCGCTCCTTCCAGCGATCTTTGTTCAAAGCGACCATAACTGCCCTCGACGTAACCGTTCAGGTCGCGGTCGGTGGCGGCGTGGCTGAGATAATGGACGACGCCGCCCGTCGCATTGCGCCCGAACAACGTGCCTTGCGGACCACGCAGCACCTCCACCCGCTCGATATCGAACAACTGGCCACTGATGCCGTTGATCGACCCCATATAGGCATTGTCGGTATAAACGGCGACGGGCGCTTCCAGATAATCGGTGAAGTTATTCTGAGAAATGCCGCGCAGGTTGAAGATCGTCACGTTGGGCGACCAGGCATTAATGTGCATCGCCGGAATTTGCTGCGTGATTTCAGTGGTATTGGTGATGCCCAGCTTCTTGAGCTGGTCGCCGGAATAGGCGGAGATCGACACCGGAACGTCGCGCAGGCTCTGCGCGCGCTTCTGGGCGGTGACGATGATTTCGCCGAAGGGATTGTCACTTTCTGTGGGCACAGTCGGCGACGGACCGGCACTAGCAGATGCAGGGGCATCCTGCGCGAATACGGGGTGACTGGCGATCGATAATGCGACCAACGACGCCGACTTCAACCACAGTGCAGACATTGTCCTCATTTTGACCCCCTATATTCAGACTGATAGCCCTATTTTATTATTATGATAATGATATGCTTCGATGGGTCGGCCTTTGCATATCCGACCCCTCCATGTTGAGTAACTTATCATGATAAGTTACTCAACAAAAATATTACCCGGATCGCCAATCCTTCGGGAACAGGGAGCATGACCATGAAAAGGTTCGACGGCAAAGTTGCGCTGATAACGGGCGGAGGCAGCGGGATCGGTGCTGCGGCCGCCCGACGCATCGCCAGCGAGGGTGGCAAAGTCCTTCTCTTCGGACGTCGGGAAGCACCGCTCCTGCACGTTGCCACGGAATGTAGCGGCGTCGCGGTGGTTGGCGATACGACCTGCCTGGCCGACATAGAGCGAGCGGTCGCCCGCGCAGGCGATGCATTTGGTGGCCTAGACATTCTGGTCGTGAGCGCAGGCGTCGACCAGTTCGGTTCGGTGGAGAGCATATCCCTGCAGGACTGGAATCGCGTATTTGAGGTCAATCTGGATGGCGCGATGATGGCCGCACGGAGCGCCATTCCTGCGATGCGGGCGCGCGGTGGGGGTGCGATCATACTGGTCTCATCGGTCGCTGGCCTCGTCGGCGCGCCGCACTATGCGGCCTATTGCGCGTCGAAAGCAGGGATCCTGGGCCTCAATCGGTCGATCGCATTTGATTATGGGCCGGAAAATATCCGCTGCAATGCGATGTGCCCCGGCTGGACCCTCACCGAACTTGCGCTGCGCGAGATCGAAAATATCGCGCAGGAAAAGGGGATCGACGCCCAGCAGCTTCAAGACAAATTGACCAGCATCTACCCATTGCGGCGCATGGCCCGGCCCGACGAAATGGCAGCGGCCATCGCTTTTCTCGCGTCCGACGATGCCTCCTTCATCACAGGAACCGTGCTGAGCGTCGATGGCGGCGGCGGCATCGTCGATGTCGGCACCCTGCCCTTTGCATCTCTTTAGCCGTGATCGACCGTTGCGGGCGCCCCTGCCTTCAGATAGCGCTCCGCCAGAGCGCAGGTTCGTTCGATGATCATCGGCCCCTGTGTTTGTGCCGCTTCAGTCTCATAGCGTGTCTGGGTCCAGCCGAGATAGGTGGTTCCGCGCAGGAACAGGAAGAGTGGCAGCAGCGCCTCATGCTCCGGGGGCAAGTCGCGCTGCTGGCGATAACCGCGCAGCAGCGCCTGTGTCAGCGGCTCATAGTCGCTCTGATGGCCCAGGAAAAACAAGGCTGTGGCCAGTTCGAACATATGCCAGCCAAAGCCGCAATCGTCGAAGTCGATCAGATTGACCCGCTCACCGTCGAACAACATATTTTCCGGCACGAAATCGGCGTGGATCAGGCCGTATCGGTCGCCATCCTTGCCGAATGCGGAAAGGTCAGCCGCAGCCTGCGCCCGCGCCCGTTGCAGCAGCGCGACCTGCGCTTCCTTCAGGCCGGGCATTTTCCAGAACTGGCCCCAGAACGGCTCCGGCCCGATCAGCCCGTCCTCGTCCCAGGCATGGCGCGCCATTGTCCCTGCACCTGTCCACATGCGCGAATGATTGTGCACACGCCCTGCGAGCGCACCGACTTTCTCCATCGCTGCGATCGCTTCTTCTCCAGTAAGCGCCAGCCCATCGTCCGCCGATCCGATGGGCGTTCCCGGCAACCATTCGAGGAAATCGACCTGACGCGGCTCAGGCACGGCCGGATGCGTAACTGTGACCAGCGCTTCGCCCATATGACTGGGCGCGGCGGCAGGCGCACCGACACCCGCATCGGCCAGCGCCCGCATCCACACCAGTTCCGAACGCAGCGCGGCGCTGCTGTGATAGCCATGCCGGTGAATACGCACGGCAAAACGGCGTCCGTCGTCGCGAAACACGGAAAACACTGCATTTTCGCGATATTTCACTGGAACCAGCCCGGTGAAGGTGCCGGGCCACTGCGCCAGCGCCGCTTCCGCCATTTGCTGGAGCGCGGCGACCTGTGCGTCGGGGGTCTGGAGATAAAATGTGTCGATGGATGCGGACATCAGCAGGCTACTTCTTTCAATGTTTCGTCAAGCGCGGCCAAGAGGATGTCCGCCTCTTCGCAGGTAAACACCATGGACGGGCGCATTTTCAGGATGTTGTCGAACGGGCCGATGCGGCTGAGCAAAACACCCTTGTCTTTCATCGCGTTGACGACCCTTCCAGCCAGGGGTGACGGTTCCTTCGTCGCGCGATCCGCAACCAGTTCCAGCCCGAAGAACATGCCGCGGCAGCGGACATTGCCGATGATCTCATGCCGCGCCATCAATCCCGTCATCCGCTCGCCGACATAGGCCCCGACGCGCGCCGCATTGGCGATCAGTCCTTCAGTCTCGATAACGTCCAGCACGGCGGCGCCAGCGGCGGTCGCGACGGGATTGCCGCCAAAGGTATTGAAGTAATTCGCACTCCTGCCGAATTCGTCGATCACGTCATAAGTCGACATGACGCTGCCGATCGGGAAGCCATTACCCATCGGCTTGCCGGTGGTGATGATGTCCGGCACGACCCCGTGATACTGGTGCGCCCACATCGCTGCGCCGGTGCGACCAAAACCTGACTGCACTTCGTCCGCAATGACGATGCCGCCAGCCGCGCGCACCATCTCCACCAGTCCGGCAAGATAGCCGGGCACATATTCCGGCAACCCTTCGTTCGCGAAGGACGGGTCGATCAGCAACGCCGCCAACTTGACGCCGCCTGCCTGCAACGACGCGATCGCGACGCGCGCTTCATCCAGATAATGGCTGGCCAGATCGACGTCGGTGCGGCCCTGCCGGTGGCGATAGGGGTCGGGCACCTGCACCAGTCGCGCGAAATCGGGGAAGGCTTCCGGCACTGGAAAGGCAGTGCAGATCGACGCCAACACCGCCGAATTGCCATGATAATTGAAACTGCTGGCGATGATGCCGGTGCCGCCTGTGACGTGCCGGGCGATACGCAACGCCAGTTCGTTCGATTCGGTGCCGGTGCAGGTAAAGAACACGCCCGCCTGATCATAGTCGGTGGTCGCGGTCAGCCTTTCGGCATAATCGACGACATTATCGTGCAGATAGCGCGTATTGATGTTGAGCGTCGCCAGTTGCCGCGACGCCGCCTCCACCACATGGGGGTGGCAATGGCCGACATGCGGCACGTTATTATAGACGTCGAGATAGCGCCGCCCTTGCGCATCGAACACCCACGCCCCTTCACCCCGGACCAGATGCAGCGGCTGGTCGTAAAAAAGCGGCGTGCCGGTTCCCAGCACCTTCTTGCGTCGTTCCAGCAGGCAGCGGTCGTCATCGTTCATGCAGGGCATCTCCCAGGCCAATAGGCATAATATTTATCATGATAATCTATTGCCGTCCAGAGGGAGGTGCAAGGGCCGGGTCAACCTTCGTCCGCGTCGGCCAGCCTGCGCTGTTGCGCCCGCCAGCGCGCCGGGGACAGCCCGGTTTCGGCACGGAACGCCCTGCCGAAATGCGCCGGATCGTTGAAGCCGAGCGCGAAGGCGACGTCTCCTGAATTGAGGGCGGTATAGTGAAGCAGCCGCTTTGCCTCCAGAAGGAGACGTCCCCGGATCACCTCGGACGCATTCTGGCCCGCTCCTTCGCGACACGCGCGGTTGAGCAGATAGGGGGTAGTTCCGAGCACCTCCACATAGGCATCGACCGTGCGGCAATCCCGAAAGCGTCGGTCGAGCAGGCTCAGGAAGCGGGAGAACAACGCCGCCGCCTTCGGAGGTGCGACCCGTCCGGGCCGGTCCACTTCGATCAGCCGGGCAACCATGACCATGACGAGCTGCACCTGTGCACTCACGACATGCTTCAGGCCCCAGGAAGGGAATCGATGCTCACGCTCCAGTTCCAGAAACATCTCCCGCACGCGCACCGCAAGTTCGGCGGGGATTTTCGTGACGAGCGGCGTCCGGGCCAGGGCTTCGACCGGCGGGGCATCAATGTGGCTGAGGATATTCGACAGGAAATCATGCGACAGGCTGAGCACGATGGCGTCGGCCGCCGGGTCCGCCGTGAACCCGTGGACGACGCTGGCGGGCATCCATGTCAGCGTGTCCGGCACCAGATCGTGCGGCGCGCCATCGACGGTGAAGCGACCTTCTCCCTGCAACCAGTAGGAAAGCTGGTGCAGATGGGGATGGACATGCGGCTCCACATTGCCGTGATGCAGCGTCCCTCGATCGCTGACCCTTTCGACATGAATGAAGCGCGGGTCGATATCCCGGATATGCTGCCCGTAGATGAAATAATAGGGAGGCGATGAGGTCGGGCGCACAGATCGGAAGCTATCCCGCTTTTGAGAAAATGGCCAAAACTTTTCACATTCCGCTCGCGCCGCGCCGGTCATCCGATGCCATGAGGGGGCAACGAAAATGGAGAGACGGAATGTTCATTCGCGACGCGTGGTATGTGGGGGCCTGGAGCCATGAACTGGATACGACATCCATGATGTCGCGTCGGCTGCTGGGCGACAATATCCTGTTCTTTCGTACGACCAGCGGCAGCATCGCCGCCATTCGAGACCGATGCAGCCACCGCTTCGCGCCTCTGTCGATGGGTCGGCGCGAGGGCGATTGCGTGCGCTGCATGTATCACGGACTGGTGTTCGACGCGGACGGGAAGTGCGTGGAAGAACCGGGCCGCAAGGGCGTCAGCCCCAACACGGATGTCCGCAGCTATCCCACGGTGGAACGGTATAAACAGGTCTGGATCTGGATGGGCGACCCGGCAAAGGCCGACGCCAGCCTGATCCCCGACTGTCATTATCAGGATGATCCGGCCTGGGCGTCCATCCCAGCCTATATCCATTACAAGGCCGACTATCGCCTGATCCTCGACAATCTGCTCGACTTTTCGCACCTGACCTATGTGCATGAAAACACGCTGGGCGGATCGGCCAGCATCGCCCACATCCGCCCGAAGGTCGAACGCAATGGCGACACCGTGCGGCTGACCCGCTGGTATCTGGGAGAGCCGGGCATCGCGCCCTACCTTAACGGGTTCGGCACGTTCGAAGGGCCAGTCGATCGCTGGCACATTTATGAACTGCATATTCCGGGCAACGTGTTCCTGATGGATTCTGGCAGCGCGCCCGCTGGCAGCGGCGCGCCCGAAGGACAGCGCGTTGACAAGGCGATGCAATTCCGCGCGACCCAGATCGTGACGCCGGAGAATGAGCAGAACAGCCACTTTTTCTGGAGCTACGCCCATAATTTCAACATTGAGGACCGCGATTTCACGCGCAAACTGGCCGCGCGCATCGCCGAAGGGTTCGAGGAAGACCGGCTGATGATCGAAGCGCAACAGGATGAAGTGAATCGCAGCCCGGACGACAAGATGGCCTTCATCATCGCCGACAACGGCCTGGCCCTGGGCCGACGCATCATCGATGAGAGGCTCGCCGCCGAACAGGTCGCCGCCGGATAGTGCCGGGATAGCTCCGGCCCATCGGTCATTGCGGATGTCTATCGCGGTAGCAGGAACCGTGCCTTGGCAAGGCATTCCATCCATTCCGCGCGCGGGCGGCTGTCCGCGACGATGCCAGCCCCCAAATCGATCCGGCCTTTGCCCCCGCTATGGTCGGCGGTACGGATGGCGACGTTGAAAGCGGCGCGTTCGGCACTCATCATGCCAATAGATCCGGTGTAGACGCCCCGGTCGAAACCCTCCAGTTCGGCAATGACCCTGGTCGCCATGATCTTGGGCGCTCCAGTGATCGATCCGCACGGAAACATCGCTTCTAGCACCGCCAAGCTGTCAATTCCCGCTCGCAGTCGGCCAGCGATAGTAGAGGTCATCTGCCAGACGCCGGGATAGGGTTCCAGGTCAAACAGTCGAGGAACCTTGACGCTGCCGGGGACGCAGACACGTGACATGTCGTTGCGCAACAGATCGACGATCATGAGATTTTCGGCGCGATCCTTGCTGCTCGTCGATAGTTGCCGCGCGTTTTTGCGGTCTGCCGTGGCATTGCAGCCGCGCCGCGCCGTACCCTTCATCGGGCGCGCCTCGATTTGCCCATGCCGCATATGGAAAAACAATTCGGGCGAGAAGGACAGGATATGGCGGTCCCCTGTCTGAATGAACGCGCCGAACGGAGCACGCGCGCGCTCTCGCACGCAGCCGTAGAAGGCAATCGGGTCATCAATGTCGATTGTCGCCGGAAAGGTCAGGTTGACCTGATACAGGTCGCCGCCCCTGATATGTTTGAGCGCCTGCCTCACCATATCCTCATAGCGAGCGCGCCCGATCGCGGGGCGCAGAGGCGCGAGCGCAATACTGTCCCCGCCCCGACGCGTCGCGAAAGCGTGCTGCTGCGCAAAGGTCGCGAACCAGAGTAGCGGAGCGGAAGTCGCGCCCGGCGGCAGGGACGATGAGCGGGCGGCCATGGCGTCAAATACCTCCCCCGCCCGATAGGACAATAAGCCGACCAGTGTAGCGCCATCCGCCATCGCCCGGCGCATTTCACTCAGAAGCGCGGGCAATCGCTGGGGGGCGTGGGTCGTGAAAATGCGTGAGGGTTCGGTGAACAATATAGCTTCGCCGCGCTGCTGATCGTCGATCAGGGCACAAGGCGCACCCCGTGCCGCCGACGCTCTAAGGGCGATGGCAACATCCTCCGTCTCGTTGGCCGCGCAGCCCAGTCCCTCACCGAACCAGCCATGCGATTGCGCCGCCAGGGGGCGAACGTCGTTCATGGGGCAGGGTTTACCCTGTGTTGCAGATTCCCCCCGACGCGCCCGCTGCGCAGATGTCGCAGCCAGCGCCACGGTCAGCGCCGGACCGTGACCTCGACCCCGGCCAGCCCCCTGGTCAGCGCGAAAGGCTTGTCGATATTCACGCAAGCCTCAACCACACCGCCCCAACCCACGCATATGCCGCCCAGTTGATGGGCGAATGTCTCGATAAGGGGTATGTGCACCTGCGCCAGCGCTTCTGCCGCGGCGGCTATTCGCCGGTAATCGATCGTGTCGCCGATCATCGACACGCTTTGCGCATCCAGCAGCAATTCTACCGTTATCACCAGTGGCTGCCGCCTGCCGATCTCGTCCGGGTTGATGCCGATGTCTGCCAGCAGCGGCAGCTCGCGTACCCTGACGCGCGTCTCGCTATTATGATGGGGGGTACTCATGCCTGCCTCTCCGCCGCGATTGCTGTGTTCTTCAACAGGCATGCGATCGTCATCGGGCCTACACCTCCGGGCACGGGCGTGACGGCGCGCGCATGCCCCAGTTCATGCGTCGCGCAATCACCCACCAGCCTGGTGGTCCCGTCATGCTCCACCACGCGCGTGATGCCGACGTCGATGACGATCGCGCCGGGCTTGACCCAATAGCCGCGCACCAGATGCGGCGCGCCTGCCGCCGCGACAATCACATCGGCACCGCGCGCGATGTCGGGCAGGCTGCGCGTCTCGATATGCGTGACCGTCACGGTCGCCTCCCGCTCCAGCAACAGCATCGCCACCGGCTTGCCGACGATGTTCGATTTCCCGATCACGACGACGTTCAGCCCGCGATAGTCCTCGATCACGGTGTCGAGCAGCAGCATGATGCCAAGCGGCGTGCAGGGAACCAGGCCCCCTGTGCCGGTCGACAGACGACCTACATTGACCGGGTGGAAACCATCGACGTCCTTTTCCGGCGAAATGCGGTCCAATATCTTCATGCTGTCGATGCCAGCGGGCAAGGGCAGTTGGACCAGGATGCCATGCACGCTCTGGTCCTCGTTCAGCGCATCAATCAGGGTAAGCAGGCTCTGTTCGTCGCATTCCTCCGACAATCGCCTCTCGATCGACCGAATGCCCACCTTGCGGCATTCGCCGATCTTGCGCCGGACATAGACGTCGCTGGCCGGGTCGTCGCCCACCAGCACGACGGCCAGCGCCGGTGCTATGCCGCGCGCCTTGAGTTGCGTGACCATCCCGGCGGTTTCCGCCGACACCGCGCGCGCGATCCTGCGCCCATCGATCATTTCGCTCATATGCCCTATCCCCGAAAAACGACGGTGCGCCTGTGGTTGAGGAATACCCGGTCGTCGAGATGAAGGCGGACGGCCTCCGCCAGCACGCGGCGCTCGATGTCGCGCCCCTTGCGAACCAGTTCCTCAGGCGCGTCGGCATGACTGATCGGTTCGACGTCCTGATGGATGATCGGCCCTTCGTCGAGGTCGGCGGTCACATAATGGGCCGTCGCGCCGATCATCTTGACCCCGCGCTCATGCGCCTGATGATAGGGCTTGGCACCCTTGAATCCGGGCAGGAAGCTGTGATGGATATTGATGCAGCGACCCGACAGGAACGCCGACAGATCGTCCGAGAGTATCTGCATATAGCGGGCAAGGACGATCAGTTCCGCACCGGTCTCGGTCACGACCTGCTTGATCCGCGCTTCCTGCTGCGGCTTGGTGTCCTTTGTGATCGGGAAGAAATGGTAGGGAAGATCACCGATCAAGGAAGTGTGCAGACCCTCGCGCGGGTGGTTGGAGATGATGGCGACGATATCCATCGGCAATTCGCCGATGCGGCTGCGATAGAGAAGGTCGCCCAGGCAATGGTCGAATTTGGAGACCATCAGCACGACCTTCTTGGGCTGTGCGCGGTCGCGCAAGGTCCATTCCATATCGCAGGCGCGCGCGATGGGTGCAAATCCCCCCCGCAACATGTCCAGCGTCTGGCCATCGCCAGAACGAAAGGCGACCCGCATGAAGAAAAGGTCGTTCAGGGGATCGTCGAACTGCTGTGCGTCGACGATATTGCACCCCCGTTCGGCCAGATAGCCCGCCACCTTCGCCACCAGTCCGGGCCGATCGACGCATTGTAGGCGCAGGGTACAGATTTCGGTCATGGAAGACTTCCTTGCTTGGTCGGGACGATGGAGCTGCGTCGCGCTCGACCGATTATGTTTCATGGCAAATGCCGGTTCCGGCCCTGGCGTCAGGGCCGCTCTTCATATCCGTTTATCCAGGCGATGGTCTTTTCCAGCCCGCCGAATGGATAGAAGTGCAGCCGGACCCGGCCATGATCCGGGCCGATCCCGTGCGCCAGGCTCGCCACCAGTCTGTCCGGCCCCATCGACCCGAACAGCTGCGTGATGGAGATGCCATATTTGGCAAGGACGGCGGCAGATGCCCCTACGCCGCAACGGGCGGCAAAGCGCATGAGCGTCTTGATGCCCGCAGGCCCCGGCACCCCGATCCGCACGGGCGCGTCGATGCCCCTGCCCCGCAGCGCGCGCAGCCATTCCAGCACGCGTTCTCCGTCGAAGGCAAATTGCGTCACGATCAGCGGTGCCATGCCGCGCCCTTCGATTTCGACACATTTGGCTTCCAGCACGGACCAGCATTGCTCTTCCGTCATGTTCGGATGCCCTTCAGGATGACCGCCGATGCCGATGGCGGTCACGCCCATCCGCTCGAACGCGCCGCTACCGATCAGGGCGCTGCTGTCGAAAAAGGGGCCTTCGGGTTCTGATGGGTCGCCGGCAATGACAAAACAGCGCTTCACCCCCGCCTGCGCCGTGGCGGCGGCCAGATACTCCTCGAACTCCGCTGCCGACGCGATCCGCCGTGCGGAAAAATGCGGCATGGGTTCAAAGCCCCGCGCGCGCACCAGCTTGATCGCGTCCAGCCGGGCGGACAGCGTTTCACCGGGCAGGAACGTGACGGCCACAGGCGTTTCGGGAGCCATCGCAGGCGCGGCTGCGCGCAACGACTCAACGTCCTTCGCAGTCATTTCGATCGAGTAGCCGTCGACCATGTTGAGGGCCGGACGATCCCAGTTCGGGTGAATGACGGGCTTGTTCACGGTCCCTCCTCCTGTTGTGCGATTAGCCCTAGCGCATAAGAATAACTTCGTATAGATGAAATATTCATGGACATGAAGTTGATGCCAGGCGTATCTGAACGCTGGCCCCAGCGCCTCACGCCCACGGAACTCCACCAAGCAAAACTGAAAGGTGCTTGATAATGAGTGATAAAAGTCTTCAGCAACTGCTCGACGAAAAGGGAGATATCGTCGAGTTCCTGCGCAACCAGCAGACCGGCCCAAACGCCTATCCGGGCGTGCCGCCCGAATACAGCAACTGGCGCGACGAACAGCGCGCATGGGCCGAAAGCGCCGTGCTCTTCAATCAGAGCTTCCACATGGCCGACCTGCTCGTCACCGGCCCGGGGGCTTTCGACATGCTGGCTTATCTGGCCCCTAACAGCTTCAAGGGCTTCGTCCCCAACCGCGCCAAGCAGTTCGCGCCAGTCACGCCCGAAGGCTATGTGATCGGCGACGTGATCCTCTTCTATCTGGAGGAAGAGAAGTTCGAGCTGGTTGGTCGCGCGCCCTCCATCGAATGGGTGGAATATTGGGCATCGACCGGCAAATGGGACGTCAAGGTAGAGCGTGACGAACGCACTGCCGCTCGCCCGCTCGATCAGCAGGGCTATCGTCGCAACTACCGCTTCCAGTTGCAGGGACCGAACGCGATGACCCTGCTGGGCAAGGCGATGGGTCAGACCCCGCCCGACCTCAAATTCTTCTACATGGCACCGATCACCATTGCTGGCGTCGAAGTCCGCGCGCTGCGCCACGGCATGGCGGGCCAGCCGGGTTACGAACTGTTCGGCCCCTGGAAGGATTATGACACAGTCCGCAACGCCCTGATCGAAGCAGGTAAGGACGACGGGCTGACGCTGTGCGGCGGTCGGACCTATCCGTCGAACACGCTGGAATCGGGCTGGATTCCTTCCCCGCTCCCGGCCGTCTATACCGGCGAAGGCACAAAGGATTTCCGCGCCTGGCTCGGTGCCCGCTCCTATGAAGGCATGTGCTCACTGGGCGGCAGCTTCGTATCCGACAATATCGAGGATTATTATCTCAACCCATGGGAGCTGGGCTATGGCATCATGGTCAAGTTCGACCATGATTTCATCGGTCGCGAAGCACTGGAAAAGGTCAAGGACCAGCCGCATCGGCAAAAGGTCACGCTGGCACTCGACAATGAAGATGTCGTGCGGGTGTTCAGCTCCATGCTGCAAACCGGCGACAAGGCCAAGTTCATGGAGTTTCCGAGCGCAGTCTATTGCATGCATCCCTATGATGCCGTGCAGAAGGACGGCAAGACGGTCGGCGTGTCGACCTGGATCGGCTACACCGTGAATGCGGGCCGCTTCCTCGCGCTGGCGATGGTCGATGCCGAACATGCCGCGCCAGGCACCGAAGTCACGCTGCTCTGGGGCGAACCGGACGGCGGCACGTCCAAACCCACCGTCGAATCCCATGTCCAGACGCCTATCAAGGCGACCGTGTCATCGGTTCCCTATTCGGAAGTGGCGCGCGACAATTATGCCGACGGCTGGCGCACCAAGATGAGCTGAGATACCCGACTGCACTGTCGAGATGGGGCGGTGAACGAGAAAAGTCGTTCCCCACCCCTTTTTCTTGCAGGGCATCGTTTCGGAAAAACTACGGAGCAGGCGTTCAAGCCGTCGCGAAAAGCCCGACTGCCTGTTGCAACTTGGCGACCGCATGGGCCTCCAGCTCCCCGTTAAGGCGAGGCGTGGGAATCGCCACGGCGAAGGCACCGACCACTTGGCCATCTATCACCACCGCCATCCCCAGACCGTGAATGCCTGGCGTATATTCTTCCCGGGTGCGGCCTATCCCCGTGCTGCGGATCTCCGCGAGTTCGGCGCGCAGGACTGCCGCGTCCGTGATGCTGCTGGAGGTGAACGCTTTGAGGGGAACCTGCTCGAAATAGTTGGCCAGTTCCTCATCGGATAGCCATGCGAGTATCGCCTTGCCCGCCGCAAGACAATGCATCGGCGTGCGCGTGCCCACACTTATCGAATAGCGCAGCGATTGTTCCGCCGTTTCCGTGGCGATCGCCTCCAGCTCCCAACCATTGCGGACGAAAAAGGACGCTGTCTCGTTGGTCTGCAGCCGCAGGGACTTGACCAGCGACCGGACGCGGTCGGCCAGCGACAACGATCCCCTTGGGGCCCTTAGTCGCTCCAGCGCGGCACCGGGCAGATAGCGCCGTCCATCGCGCGCTAGATACTCACGCTCCGCCAGCGTCGCCAGCAGATAGGACAGGCTGCTGACGGGGATGGATAGCCCTGCGGAAATCTCCTGCGCAACGACGCCGGCTGGCCGCGCGACGACATATTCCAATATGTCGATGGTGCGCATCGCCGATTTGACAGTGGATGGCGTGGAACCATTCATGGATCGGCGAACTCCTGGTCAGAATCTCAGGCTGCCCCCTCCTTTCGGAAAAGAGCCAGCCCGCGCCCATGCGGACGAAACGGTCATGCAAGGAACCAGCCTTAATCTGCGTATCGCCCGTGAACAACAGCATTGCACTCTCGCAAGCGCCTACGCTGGCCGGATGATTCCGCGCATGATCGTCAGCCCATCCCGACAGGTTCCAGCACCAGATGGCCGATTGCAGTATTGCTGCACGGGATATGATAATGGCGGTGCAGGCATCGCGTTTCTTTGCCCAGAGCGCCGCGCATGATGAGCCACATCACCATTTCGATACCTTCCGATCCCGTTTCGCGCAGATATTCGATGTGCGGAATCAGGCGCGCCGCGTCGCTGTCGCCGATCAGCGCGTCCATGAACCGATTGTCCCATTCGCGATTGAGCAGGCCTGCGCGCGGCCCCTGAAGCTGATGGCTCATGCCCCCGGTGCCCCATATCTGCACGTTCAGATCCTCTGGAAAGCTTTCTACTGCACGGCGGATCGCTTCACCGATGGCCCAGCAACGATTGCCGGTCGGCACCGGATAGGTGACGACGTTGACGGCGAAGGGGATGACCTGCACCGGCCAGCGGTCTGGCGTCCCGAACATCATCGACATCGGCACGGTCAGGCCATGGTCCACATCCATCTCGTTGATGATGGTCATGTCGAATTCCTCCAGGATCAGGCTTTGGGCGATGTGCCAGGCAAGGTCGGCATGCCCCTCCACATCAGGAACAGGACGCGGCCCCCACCCTTCATCCGCCGGCTTGTACCGCTCGCCACATCCGATGGCGAATGTCGGAACGATCTTCATGTCGAAAGCGGTGGCATGGTCGTTGAAGACCAGGATGACGACGTCCGGCTTCTGCTCCTGTTCCCATCGCTTGGTCCATTCATAGCCCTGGAAGATCGGACCGAAATAATCGTCCCCCGTCTTCCCCTGATCGACTGCCACGCCCAGCAGGGGCACATGGCTTGATCCCACGCCTGCGGTGATCCTTGCCATCTCAATAGCCTCCCTTGATGGAGCGATTGCCCTCCGCCGAACGCCCGCCCCGCAGCATCATGTCGCGATATTCCGGGAAACTCATGTCGGTCATCGTGGACACGGCCTCAGCAAAACTGATGCCGTCGGTCGAAAACAGCTTGGAGAGAAAATAAATATTGCCGCCCATGTCGAGCAACGCATTGTAATCGCGCCGCAGCAACGCCTGCTTGGCCGCTTCGTCGATCGGCCACTCGTCCAGATAAGCGCGTTCGTCAGCGCGGAAGCGGGCGCGATTATCCTCGGTCATCAGGCTCATTGCGAACTGGTTGATATGATAGCCACGACGGGCACGTGCAGCGGTATAGATCCGCGTACCCGGAATATCTTCCAGTTCGGCCAGATATTCATGGATATCCGGCGTTGGCCCGGCATCGCTCGTCATGCCCGTCTCCTTGTCTTTTTCCTGCTCTTTACGCGGCTTTATCTGGGCGACCCGGCCAAAGCTGAGCCACTATAGCATCGTTAATTAATTCGCATAAGCGAAATGATCATATAAATGAATATACTAACCGATCCCATTAGCCGGGGAGCTTCACCCGCTGACCGCCTCGTCGGCCCAATAGAGCCGCATCGGATTGTCGATCAGCATCTTCCTTTGCAATATGGCGGTGGGCGCGACGCGAGGGATCATGTCGACCAAATGCCCGTCGTCGGGAATGGCATCCTGCATATTGGGATGCGGCCAGTCGGTGCCCCAAAGGACGCGATCCTCATAGTCAGCGACCAGCGGCGCGACCGCGTGCGCGAAATCGTCCCACGGGCTTCCATGCGGGTCGAGCCTGTCAGGACAGGTCGCCTTGAACCAGATGTCGTCGCGACTATCCAGCAACCGGTGAAAAGCCGCCATGTCCGCGCCGTCCGGTCCCTGCGTGACGTCCGGGCGACCCATATGGTCGATCACCACGGGCACGGGAATCGCATCGATGAACGGGCGCAATTCGGCCAATATGTCGGCCTCGAAATAGATGACGACATGCCAGCCATCGGGCAGGCGCTTCGCCAGATCTAGAAACCTGTCCTTGGGCGCATCGTCCACCAGACGCTTGAGAAAATTGAAGCGCACCGCACGCATGCCGCCCTCGTGAAGCGCCGCAAGTTCCTCGCACGAAATCGCCGGATCGACCACGGCGACACCCCGCGCCCTGCCGTCCGAGCGCATGATGGCATCGAGTGTCGCGGCATTGTCCGTTCCGTGACAACTTGCCTGAACGATGACATTGCGCGCGAACCCCAGATGATCGCGCAGCGCGAACAATGCGTCCGACCCGGCGTCCTGCGGCATATATTTCGCCTTCGCGCTGAATGGGAAGGCAGCCATCGGCCCGAACACGTGGCAATGCGCATCGACCGCGCCCGGCGGCGGCGTGTAACGGGGCCTCGATGGCGCGTGGTGCCAGCTTCTGATGCGTTCATTCGACCGCGCGGTCATGCGAAAATTTCCCCGTCCATGAGTTTGCGGGCCGTGCGCAGCATCGCCGCGCTGACGACCGTCCCCCCTTCATCTAGGGTAATGAGGCAGGTCGTTTCGCCGGTCGGGTGTTCGACCGAGAGCGTCTTACGCGCGCCTGCGGGAATAGCGGCGACCTCCGCCGCCGGGGACCCTCCGATCAGGCAGGCGGTGGCGACGCTCACGGCACCCAAAACGCCGATGGAGGCATGGGCGCGATGCGGGATAAAACTGCGCACCGTCACTGCGCCGCCATGGCGCGGGCGCGCGACCAGCATCATCTTGGGCACCGACGCCTTCGTCACATCGCCCAGATTCATGCGCTCGCCGACCGCCAGGCGGATCGCCTCGATCCGGGCTTTAAGGGCGTCATTGCCATCCAAAGCCTCGCGATCCTCATAGCCAGTGATGCCCACATCCCTCGCCTGCATGACGACGCAGGGCATGCCATTGTCGATCAGCGTAACGCGCACCCCATCGACCTCGTCTACCGGGTTGCCGGTGGGCAGCAAAGCACCGCAGGACGACCCGGCTATATCCTTGAATTCCAGCTGGATGGGCGCGGCTGACCCCGGCACGCCGTCGATGCGCGCATCGCCGTCATAGCACAGGACCCCGCAGGGCGTCTGGATCGTCGCGATGGCGACCTGCCCCGTATTCTCCATGAAGATGGCAACGCGCGTTTCACCGTCCTGCGCCGAGACCAACCCGCGCTCGATCGCAAAAGGGCCGACGCCAGCCAGGATATTGCCGCAATTTTGCGCGTCGGACACGATCGCCTGATCGACAAAGACCTGGAGGAATAGATAGTCGACATCGACCCCTTCGCGCATCGATGGTTTGGCGACCGCGACCTTGCTGGTCAGCGGGTCGGCCCCGCCCATGCCGTCGATCTGGCGCGGGTCGGGCGACCCCATCACCCGCAGGAGGAAAGCGTCGCGCGCAGCATTGTCGGCGGGAAGATCCTCAGCCAGAAAATAGCCGCCTTTGGACGTCCCCCCGCGCATCCACATGACGCGGGCAGATGTCTGCACCGACGCCCGCTCAGACATATTTAAGGCCCATCTGCTCCAGCCTGGGACGCATATTATATATGTCGAGTCCAAGTTCCCCGGCGGCAAGACGGACACGCTTGCCCTCTTCCGCCGCCTCCCGCGCCCGCGCCTTTTCCAGCACGGCGGCAGCTTCGGCACACGGTACGATGCACACGCCATCGTCATCGGCGATCACCACATCGCCAGGATTGACCAGTGCGTTCGCGCACACGACGGGCACGTTGACCGATCCGAGCGTGTTCTTGACCGTGCCCTGCGCATGGATCGCCTTCGACCACACCGGAAAATCCATCTGCTGCAGATCCCGCACGTCGCGCACCCCCGCGTCGATCACCAGGCCACGGCAACCCCGCGCCTGCGCCGACGTCGCCAGCAGATCGCCGAAATAGCCATCCGTGCAAGGGCTGGTAGGCGCAAGCACGAGGATGTCGCCTTCCTGCAGCAGTTCAATCGCGACATGGATCATCCAATTGTCGCCCGGCGGTGCGGCGATGGTGACTGCGCTGCCCGCAATCCGCACGCCGCCATAGATGGGACGCATGTGGGACGCGAGCAGGCCAACGCGGCCCTGTGCCTCATGCACGGTCGCAACGCCTGCATGGGCAAGGCCGTCGATGACCGACAGGTCGGCCCGCTCGATATTCTGGACGACGATGCCGGACATATGGCTGCTCCTGCTCTCGGATAACTGTTCCCCATTGGCATGGACGGTAAAGGCATCGGCCACAAATCCGAACTATGCACTTCACATAAGTTTTTGCTAATCATGCTATATGCAGGCCGATCAAATCAATATCCGTCATCTTGCCGCCATGGCTGCCGTCGTTGACCATGGCAGCGTCAGCGTGGGCGCGCGCGCCGTGAACCTGACCCAGCCTGCCGTGACGCAAGGCATCGCCAAGCTGGAGGGGTTGCTGGGCGTCGCATTGTTCGAACGGGGACCCGGCGGCATGACGCCCACCGCCGCTGCGCTTTGCTTCAAACCGCGCGCGGACGCCGCACTGGCTCTCATTGGCAGCAAACGGGTAACGGCGACCCAGGTCCGCGCCTTTGTCGCGCTCGCCCAGACAGGCAGCTATGCGACGGCGGCGACCCATGCGGGCGTCACGGAGCCGTCGCTGCACCGGGCCGTTGGTGACTTGGCGCTGGGCGTCGGCGCGCGGATCGTCGAACGGCGGGGGCGCGGCGTCGTGCTGACGGCAGCGGGCATCACGCTCGCGCGCCGATTGCGCCTGGCTCTGGGGGAATTGCGGCAGGGGCTGGAGGAAATCGCCGCGTTGCAGGGGCGCGAAAGCGGGCGGATCGTCATCGGCGCAATGCCGCTCAGTCGCGCGCGGCTTTTGCCGTCCGCGATCTCCGCCTTTCGCAAGGCGTCTCCTGGCATTGCCATTTCCGTGGTTGAAGGGTCGCATGCCGAAATGGTCGGCCCGCTGCGCGACGGAGAGATAGACGTGATGGTCGGCGCGCTCCGGGCACCGGCGCTGGGCCATGACTTGGTGCAAACGCCCCTGTTTGAAGATCGCCTGACCATATTCTGCCGTGCAGGACACAAGCTGGCCTCTGGCTGGAATACCGACGATCTGTGCCGCTTCCCATGGATATTGCCGAAGGAAGGAACCCCTCTGCGTCAGCTATGGTGCACGATGTTCGCGGAACTTGGCGACACGTTGCCCGATGTGCCCGTAGAGTGCGGTTCGGTGTTGATGGCACGCCAGATGTTGGTCGATGGCGACTATCTGACCCTATTGTCCATGGACCAGCTGCGAATTGAGGTAGAGAGCGGAATCATCGCCGATATCGGCCCTGTTCCGGGACAGATCAGCCGGACGATCGGCATTACGACAAGAGCCCAGTGGAAGCCCACGCAAAGCCAAAGCCGATTCATCACCGCCATCGAACAGGCGGCAGACGATCTGGCTAACGATAAATATCTTCGTAAAATATTATAGCATAGGCCGGGATTCGATTGGCGATACGCCAGACCTTCCCCCATTCCCGCGTCATGAAACAGGAAGTGGGTCTGATCGGATTTGGCGAAGCCGGGTTCACGCTGGCAACGACAGGGAATTGGGGCAGCTCGGCCTTTGCTTTCGACATCAAGACGACGGGGGCGGACACACGCGCCGCGATGCTTGCCGCCTACGCGCAGGCGAGCGTGCAGCGGGCGGCTTCGCTCGACGTGCTCGTCGGTGACACAGCGCTGCTGCTATCGCTCGTGACGGCGGACAAGGCGCTGTCGGTGGCGCAGGATGCGGCGGCGTCGATTGCGCCTGACGCGCTGTTCTGCGACTTCAACAGTGTCGCGCCCACAACGAAGCAGGCTGCTGCGCGGGCGATAGAAGCGGCGGGCGGTCATTATGTCGATGTCGCGATGATGGCCCCGGTCAATCCGGCGGGCGTGGCCGTGCCGCTGCTGCTGAGCGGCCCACAAGCGCCACGGGCGCAAGCGCTTCTGACGGCGCTGAGGTTCACCCGCACACGCATCGTTGGCGCGGAGGTCGGGCGCGCGTCGTCGATCAAGATGATCCGGTCGGTGATGGTCAAGGGGATCGAGGCGCTAACTGCCGAATGCATGCTCGCAGCCGATGCGGCTGGCGTGCTGGACGAAGTTCTGTCTTCGCTTGACGCGAGCGAGAAGGCGCAGCCCTGGGCGGATCGGGCCGACTATCATCTCGACCGGATGATGGTCCACGGCCTGCGCCGCGCGGCGGAAATGGAGGAGGTCGTCAAGACACTCGACGCTCTTGGCACTGGCACCGTGATGACGCGCGGCGTGGTGGAGCGGCAACGCGCGATCGGTCGTCTGGCCGCCACGACACCGCCTGAAGGCCTGAAGGAAAAGCTGCGGCATCTTTCCACTGCCTCCATGCAGGCGGACGGACGCCTGCACGAAAATGACGATGCTTCGAGGAAAAACGCATGAGCCTGATCATCGACTGCCACGGCCATTACACCGTGCTGCCCAAGGCGCATGACGCCTGGCGGGAGGAACAGAAGGCTGCGTTCAAAGCCGGAACCCCCTGTTCCCCCTATCCCGATATCAGCGACGCGGAAATTCGCGAGACGATAGAGGCGAACCAGCTGCGCCTCATCAAGGAACGCGGCGCAGACATCACCATATTTTCGCCGCGCGCGTCTGCAATGGCCCCCCATGTCGGCGATGCCGATGTCGCGCGCGAATGGGCGACGCGCTGCAACGACCTGATCGGGCGCGTGGTGGGCCTGTTCCCGGAAAGCTTCGCGGGCGTCTGCATGCTGCCCCAGTCGCCGCTGGCCGACATGACGAGCAGTATCGCTGAACTGGACCGCTGCGTGACGCAGCTGGGCTTCATCGGCTGTAACCTCAATCCCGATCCGGGCGGCGGCCATTTCACACATCCTCCGCTCACAGAGCGTTTCTGGTATCCCTTCTATGAAAAGATGGTTGAACTGGACGTCCCGGCGATGATCCATGTGTCGGGCAGCTGCAATCCCGCGATGCATGCGACCGGCGGCTATTATATCGCCGCCGACACCATCGCCTTCATGCAGTTGCTGGAGGGCGATCTGTTCGCGGATTTCCCGACCTTGCGCTTCATCATTCCTCATGGCGGCGGTGCCGTCCCCTATCATTGGGGGCGCTATCGCGGCTTGGCGGATATGCTCAAGAAGCCGGGCCTCGACACCCATCTGATGAACAATCTGTTCTTCGACACCTGCGTCTATCACCAGCCGGGGATCGACCTGTTGGCGGACGTGATCGACAACAGGAATATCCTGTTCGGTTCGGAAATGGTCGGGGCGGTGCGCGGCATCGACCCCACCACCGGCCATTATTTCGACGATACCAAACGCTATGTCGACGCGCTCGACATCAGCGAGGCCGAACGGCGCGCCATTTTCGAAGGCAATGCGCGCCGCGTCTTTCCGCGACTGGACGCCATGCTGCGGGGCCGGGGTCTGTGAGCGTCATGCACCCTGTTCGCCGCCCTTACGCAAGTCGGCTTAACCCTCTATCCCGATATCCATAAAGGAGAATTTCATGCGCATCGCCCTTGCGGGAGCCGGCGCCTTTGGCGAGAAACATCTCGACGGGCTGAAGAATATCGACGACGTCACCGTCACGTCCCTCATCGGTCGCGAACTGGACGCGACGAAGAAGGTGGCGGAAAAATATGGCATCGGCCATGTGACCACCGACCTTGACGAAACGCTCAGCCGTGATGACGTGGACGCGGTGATCCTGAGCACCCCGACCCAGATGCACGCCGCCCAAGCGATCGCCTGCATGAATGCGGGCAAGCATGTAGAGGTCGAAATTCCCCTGGCCGACAGCTGGGCGGACGCGCAGGCCGTGCTGGATAAACAGCGCGAAACCGGCCTCGTTTGCATGGTCGGCCACACCCGCCGCTTCAACCCCAGCCATCAATATGTGCACAACCGCATCAAGGCGGGCGAATTCAACATCCAGCAGATGGACGTGCAGACCTATTTCTTCCGCCGCCGCAACATCAATGCAAAGGGTGAGCCGCGCAGCTGGACGGACCATCTGCTTTGGCATCACGCCGCGCATACCGTCGACCTGTTCGCCTATCAGGCGGGCAAGATCGTGGCGGCGCATGCGATGCAAGGGCCGATCCACCCGGAACTGGGCATCGCCCTCGACATGTCGATCCAGCTCAAAAGCGAGGCGGGCGCAATCTGTACCCTGTCGCTCAGTTTCAACAATGACGGGCCGCTTGGCACCTTCTTTCGCTACATCGGCGACACCGATACCTATGTCGCGCGGTACGACGATCTGATGAACGGCAAGGAAGAACCGATCGACGTCAGCGCGGTCGATGTGTCGATGAACGGCATCGAGTTGCAGGACCGCGCTTTCATTTCGGCAATCCGCAGCGGGACCGAACCCAACAGTTCCGTCGCGCAGGTATTCGATTGCTACCGGGTGCTGGGCGAACTGGAAAAACAGCTGGGCTGAAACATAATCGCGTGGGCGTCAGCCACCCGCGCGAATTCAGGAAATACGCGTAAAAAGACCCGCAGGTGCAGCACCGGCGGGTCTTTTCATATCAGAAGGTGAAGCCAGCCCGAATGCCATATTCACGCGGCGCACCGTAAAATTCGCGCAACCCGAACTGGCCGCTGACATAGCGCTTGCCGGTCAAGTTGGTGCCATAGGCTTCGATATGGAACTGCCCTGTGCGCAGCGTCACCATGCCTGACAGCAACCCATATCCCTCGATCCGATCCGACACCGGAGAATAAGCGAGGTAGGTGAAGCGCGACCCGACATGGGAATAGTTGACGCGCGGCGTCAGCGTGACGTCATCACCCAGCTGGAATTCATAAGCAGCGCTGCCACCATAGGTCCATTTGGGCGAATAGAGGTTGGGGCCGCCATCGGTCGTGATGATCGCCGGCGTGTAATCGTAACAGAAGGGCGGCGTGGATGGCGTTCCGACAGGGCATTGCGGCCCCAAGCTACCCGACGGAATCGCCCGCGTGTTGACGAAGGTAAGCCCGCTAAGCTTGGAATGAACATAAGCAAAGTTCGCGTCGAAGCTGAAGCCGCCAAACTTGCTTTGCAACTGCCCCTCAATGCCCTTGATCGTCCCCTGGGAAATATTCTGCACGCCGTTAAAGCCGGTGCTGGGTTCCACCACTTCGAACTGGAACGCCGAGTAATCATTGTAAAAAGCGGAAATCTGCGTGCGGACGTGCCGGTCGAACAGGCTCGCCTTCCAGCCGATTTCATAGTTCCACACCGTTTCCGGTCGGAATTCGGAATCGACGGCGTTGAACCCACCCGGCTTGTAGCCCCGCGCGACAAAGGCATAGAGCAGATTGTCAGGATCAACGGTCCAGTTGATCGCCGCCTTGCCGGTCACGCGACCATCCTGATGTGCTCCCGACAGATCCGCCACCGGCAGACCGCCCGGCGGAAAGCCGGGAATGCCCGCGCCGATGCGCACCTGCCCCACGCCGCTCGCCTTGTAATGCGAATAACGTCCGCCCAGTTGCAGCTGGACATCGGGCGTGATCCGATAGCTGCCCTGTGCGAAAGCACCCAGCGTTGTGCGCACATTGTCTGGGTCGATGTCGGTGGGGAAGCCTACCTGAGTTTGGCGGATGCGGACCTTGATCTCGTTCCGCTGGAAATAGCCACCGAGAATCCATTCGAACGTCCCGCCCGCAGGCGAAATCAAATTGACCTCCTCGCTATACTGCCGTTCGCGGGCATAATAATCCTCGCGGATACCGCCTGGCGCCTGCGAAGCATCAAGGTCGTTGACGCCCTCGATCTTCTTGCTCTGATATCCGCTCAACGACCGCAGCACGATGCCGTTGGCAAATTCCTGGCGCAGTTCCAGGCTGGCGATGAACGCCTTTTCCCGGATCGCGACCGGCGTGTCATAGCTCAGGGTATAGATATCGCCGACGCGGAAAGCGCCAAATTCCGTCCCGGCGATCGGTCGGTAGGCATAGCCGCCAATGTCGCGGTCATTATACTGGACCTTCAGCAGCGCGCGGAAGTCACCCGGCTCCCACAACACGCCGATCCGACCGCCCTTTTCGTCCAGCTTTCCTGCCTTGTTGTTAAAGGGGCCGACGTCCTTGAAATAGCTGTCATGTCCACGGTAGAAACCCGCACCGCGCACCGCCAGATTGGAGGTCAACGGCACGTTCAGCGCGCCTTCCAGTCCGAAATTGCCCCGGTTTCCGGCACTGCCTTCAGCATAGCCGCTGATGCGGTCAAAATCCGGGTTGCGCGAGTTGATGAAGATCGCGCCGCCAGTCGAGTTGCTGCCGACCAACGTCCCTTGCGGCCCGCGCAGCACTTCGACGCTGGCCAGGTCGTAAAAGCTATTGGCCTGAACGATCGGCGGCTGGAACAGGCCGTCGACATAGGTCGCGACACCGGCGGTGACGTTGGGCGAGTTACTCGCAAGGCCGATGCCGCGAATGTTGATGGCCGACGTGATCCCCGCGTCCGAAATCGACAAGCCTGGCGTGGCATTTTGGAGGTCGTTAAGCCGGACGACGGCATTCGCCTTGAGCGCGCTTGCATCCAGCGCGCTGGCCGAAACCGGCACCTTCTGCAGATTTTCGGTACGACGCTGGGCGGTCACGACGATCTCGCCCAATGGGTCCGATGCGGCAGCTTGCGGCGTTGCGTCCTGCGCCCACGCCTGCCCGGTACACAGGCTCACGATGGCCGTGGAGGTTACGAGCAATATACGCTTCATTTTCTCTCTCCCTATTCTTGCTTCTCTTGTCCTTATTTCGGCGACCAGGCGGATACGGCCTGGAGGAATGCTGCGGTTTCCGCAGTGGGCTTTTCGTCGCCCGGCGGAAAATAGCTGATCTTGACGACCACGGTGCGCGAACGCGGGTCGACGTAGATATACTGGCCCTGTAGCCCCAGCGCGGAATAGGCACCCTTGTCGTCCAGCACCCACCACTGCATCGCATAACCGGTCGGCATGCCCGGTGCGCTCGCGTCCGCGGGGGTCGATGGCGCGGTGGACGTGCGGACCCAATCGGCGGGGATCACCTGCCGTCCGTTGGCGCGGCCTTTATCCAGCATCATCTGGCCGATCCGCGCGAAATCACGCAGCGTCGCGTTAAAGCCCGCGCCGCTGAATTCGCGTCCGACGCCCGGCTGGCCGTCCATGATGTAAAAGCCGTCCTGCTCCGCGCCTATCGGCTCCCACAATTTCTGGGTGGTATAGGCTGCGACGGTCGTGCCGCTGACCCGTTCGATCAACCAGCCCAACACCGCTGTATCCAGCGTTTTATACTGGAACACGCTGCCCGGTTTATGGAGGCGTTTGGCCGTCCGGGCGACATCGGCGAAGCGCGCGACATTCTTGACCAGCGCCGCGATATGATTGCGCGCGGCAATGCCGGGGTTGGCGAAATCATATCGCTCCTCATAATCCACGCCAGACCGCATTTGCAGGATTTGCCCGATGGTGACGCCGTCATAACCGCCCCCTTTCAGTTCGGGCAGATAGGTCGCGATATTGTCGTCGAGCGACTTGATCCGCCCTTCCGTCAGAGCGCATCCTACCAGCAGCGACGTGATCGACTTGGTCATCGACCAGCCAATGAACCGGCTGTTTTCATCGCTGTTGTTACGATAGATTTCGCTGACGATCTTGCCATCCTTCATCACCAGCAGCGCGTTGGTGTAGGTGCGGTCGAGAAAATCTTCCGTCGTGTACGTCTTTCCGCCGAAATTATAGCTGAAATCAAGCGCGGCATCGGCACGTGGCAGGTGCCATGGCGTACCCGCATGGGCGACGGTGCGGGTGGTGAACAGCCGGTCCATGCTGCGGAAAGTCAGAGCATTGATATCCCCGTCCAGCATGCGCCAACGGGCGATCTGAACGGCGACCGGCACAGTGGAGGGCGGCCCCTCCGTCAGCACCGATGGCAGCATCTGCTGCGCAACCGCCGGCTGCGCTGCCGCACACAATGTCCCCAGAACGAAGCTCGATAAAAATCCTGTCCGCTTGTGCACACACACATCCTATGCCCTTTGGTCGAACGATGCCCGTCAACCTGATATGGCTTGAATGTGGACCTGTCGGAGAATCGGCGCGGCTCCCAAATGGGATATGCCGCGCCATCCGCAATTCAATGCAGGCGACCGTATATCTGCGCTATGACAGACCCATAAAGTTTCCCGACCAGATCGGCCTGACGGCGGCTATCCGTCTTTTCCAATATCCGTTTCATCTGGATGCGCACGGTGCCTACCGAAATGCCACGGCGGTCGGCATAGCTGTTCAGTGATATGCCTTGGGACAGGGCGATGGCCAGCTGCGCTTCCGCAGGCGTCAGGCCAAACAGGGACATGACATGCCCGACCGAAAGCGGCGGTGCCTGCGCCGGGTCGATCAGGATCATCGCCACGTCATCCTGTTCCTCGCCCCATCCATGTGCCGACCCTACGTCCATTGCGCCAGAGGGGATGGCGATGGCCTGCACCATGCTCCCGCCCGGTGATCCGAACACGGCCGCGACCATGTCATCGCGGCAGGCTGGCGACAAAAGCCGCTCCAGCCTGTGTCGGCTCTCGGCTGACACGCCACGCAATTGCTCGTTGCCCAGCGTCAGCGACGCGCCGCTCGCCAATATTTCCGACGCCGCGCGATTGCGCCAGCGCACCTCGCCATTCTTGCTGCACACCAATATGCCCGCCCGCAGCCGATCCGTGATCGACCGGATCGCCGCCTCGGCCACATCCGCGGCCTGCAATTTGGCCACCACGCGCGACAAGGACAAAAGATGCGGGCCGATTTCCCGCAGGAAGGTCGCGTCTATCCGGTCGCTATCGACCAGATCGTCGATCCTCCTGTGAAGGATCAGGCTGAAATATCGGGATGGTTCGAATTCAAAGAGGATACCCGTCCCGCCCCGCAGACCGACCTGCGCCAGGCGGTGGCGCGTTTCGGCCAGTTGCGGCGAACGCGGACCAAAACGCTCATCGTCGGTCAGGACGGCGAGCAACTTATTCGGCTCACTGAGCGCAAGCCGGGGGTTTTCGGCATTGTTGATCCATCGGTCATGTTGCGACGCGTGGACATGCGAATAGGAATCACGCTCCTGCCACCTGCGTGACAGGAAATCCCTCTCCCGACGATATATCTGCACTGCTGCGCTACGAGCGCCAAGACCTTCGCAAATCTGATCGAGAAGAGCGCGCCACTGGCCCGGATGGTCGCAACATCCGTAAAGATCAGGCAAAATTCGCGTGCTGAGTTCGTTTGCCATTGCATCCCTCCATCCCTGGCCGCGCATATTTTACTGCGGAAATAGGGATTGCCTACGATAACAAATGTTATCCATGATAACAAATTATACCGCGAGGGCCAGATGGTAAATTTCCTGATTACGCCGGTGCCGCCCCTCCCCTACAGAGGCAGTCCGACATAATTTTCCGCAATGGCTGTCTGCGCGGCGACGGACGATGCGATATAATCCAGTTCGGCGATCTGCATCTTGCGATCGAACGCATCGCTGTCGGGAAAACGATGGAGCAAGCGCGTCAATTGCCAGGAAAAACGCTCCGCTTTCCACACCCGCGCCAGAGCACGACAGGAATAGGCCGCGACAGCGTCCTGATCGTTGCTCCTGAAATAGCAGGAAAGCGCCTCCGAGAGATAATGCACGTCCGATGCTGCCAGGTTCAATCCCTTGGCCCCTGTTGGCGGCACAATATGGGCGCTGTCTCCGGCTAGCATCAGCCTGCCATGTCGCATCGGTTCAAAGACGAAGGAGCGTAAAGGCGCTATCGACTTTTCCAGCGCGGGGCCGCGCACCATATGCGCCGCCACCTCCGGCCCCAGCCGGATCGCCACCTCGTCCCACAATCGTTCATCGGGCCAATTTTCTATCTGGTCGTCCAGCGGCACCTGTACATAATAGCGGCTTCGTGATCCCGACCGCATCGACGCGAGTGCGAAGCCGCGCTCATGGTTCGCATAGATCAGTTCCTGACTGCATGGCGGCACGTCGGCGAGGATGCCGAGCCAGCCAAAGGGATAGTTTTTCTCATAAACCGTGGCCACCGAAGCCGGAACCGCCTGCCTGGCTGGCCCGTGATAGCCATCGCACCCGCATATGAACTGCGCGTCGATCCGGTAGGGCGCGCCGCCCTTGTGGTAGCTGATATAGGGCGCGTCGCTTTCGACATCGTGAAGGCGCACGCCGGTTGCCTCATAGACGATCTGGAGTCCACGTTCAGGAGCGGCATCCATAAGGTCGCGTGTCAGTTCCGTCTGACCGTAAACCATCACCTGCCTGCCGGTCAGGGCTTCGATATCGATATGGATCAACCGTTCGCCATCGGCCAGATGGAAACCCGAATGGACCAGCCCCTCGCGGTGCATCCGCTCGCCCAGACCGATGCGGTCCATCAGGTCCGTCGTCGTCCGCTCCAGCACGCCCGCGCGGATGCGGCCCAGCACATAGTCGGCAGAAGCACGCTCCACCACGACGACCTCCACACCCTCCGCGCGAAGCAAATGCCCCAGCAGCAGACCGGCGGGACCAGCGCCCACGATGGCGACCTGCGTTTTCATGACGATCCTCCCTCACCCGGCCCTTCGACCATCTTGATCGAACATGCCGCCACGGGCGCTTGTCCAACAGGGCGGCATCCGTCTATTAGTTGGATGATCCAACAGCCATGGGACCTGCCATGCCTTCACCATCACCGACGCCATTACCACCCATCCCTGCCTTCTATCTCTATGGCGAACCGGTACGCAGCGTTGCAGAGGGGTTCGTCCATGTCGAAGCCCTGGATGACCGATCCCGTCCCAGCGAATGGACGATCCGGCCTCATGTCCACCGGGACCTGAACCATATCATCCTGATCGCCGAGGGGGGCGGCTCCATGCGGGCGGAGGGCGACACTGTGGATTTCACCGCACCGTGCATGCTCCTCATCCCGGCAGGCGTCGTCCATGGCTTCACCTGGCACCGGGAGTCGCGCGGCTGGGTGACGACGATAGCGGACATCTATCTCTCCCACCTGCTCCAGCGCGACCCGGACCTCATCGCCCTGTTCCGCAGGGCCTGCGCCGTGGCGCTTCCGCCGCAGGAATGCGCGCTGGTCGAACATCGGATCGAGCGTCTGGCACAGGAACTGGGCTGGTCCGGGCGCGGGCGCCGCGCAGCCGTGGAATCGCTGCTGCTGTGGATCATGGTCCATATAGTGCGCGTGACGGCAGTATCGGAACCCAACGCCAATCTGCCGGGCCGCCAGGCCATGCTCGTCGCGCGACTACGCGACCGGATCGAGCAGCGTTTCCGCCTGCGTGAACCCGTCGCGGCCCACGCCCGTGCGCTCAGCATCAGTGAAAGCGCGCTGCGTCAGGCCTGCGTCCGCGTGGCCGCAGCGGCTCCCGCCACGATGCTGGACGACCGCACATTTTTGGAAGCATGCCGCCTGCTGCTCTATTCCAACCTGTCCGTGACCGAAATCGCCTATGCCGTGGGGTTCGACGATCCCGCTTACTTTTCGCGCTTCTTCGTTCGCCGCGCTGGCATGCCGCCGCGCGCATATAGAGCGAACAAGGAACAGACGCAGCCAACCAACCCTGTCTGACCGGGCGGCACCATCCTATTCCGTCGCGCCCGGCTCTTCCCGTTCAAGAATATCCAGCGCATCCTGCAACGCCTGCCTGATTTCAGGCGTCAGCCTCTCTTCATAGCGCTGCTCATGCGCGGTCATGATCCTGTTCGCCCGCGCGCATGCTTCCTCGCCCAACGGCGTGAGGGACAAGGCGACCGAGCGACCATCGACAGGCGACTTTCGCACCAGATCCCTCTGCGTCAACGCGGTAATGAGCGGCACCATATTGGCCCGCTTGATGCCCAGCGTACGGCCAATATCGCTCTGAATGCAGTCTGGATTCGCACCGATCAGCATGATGATCGTCGCTTCGACCGGGCGCAGACCTATCGCTTCCAGCGCCGCGCCCAGATTGGCCATCATCGCGGAGGACGCCCGGCGCAGGCGATAGCCCAAACGCTGCGTCACAGGATTCGTCAATTGGTCGTCGGCGCGCTTCTTTTCCATCTCCTCGACCATAATGTTATTGCCCAGAACAATCAACATTGGTATGTTTCATAACAATAGGAGAGGGCGAGAACATGCCACAATCGGAAATTTCCCTGATTATCGGCGGCGAATCGCGCGATGCGGCCTCGACCTTCGACCGCATCAATCCGGTTACAGGAGCCGTCGCCACCCGCGCCGCCGCCGCAAGCACGGATGATGCCATCGCCGCCGTCAATGCCGCGAGCGCCGCCTTCCCCGCTTGGTCCGCGCTTGGCCCCAATGCTCGCCGCGCCGCATTGATGAAGGCCGCCGACGCGCTCGATGCCAAGGTCGCCGATTTCATCGACGCGATGATGGAAGAAGTCGGCGCGACCGAGGGATGGGCCCGTTTCAACCTGATGCTCTCCGTCTCGATCGTACGGGAAGCAGCGGCGCTCACCACGCAAATCGGTGGAGAGGTCATTCCGTCTGACAAGCCCGGCTGCATCGCCATGGCGATCCGCGAAGCCGCCGGCGTGGTGCTGTCGATGGCTCCATGGAACGCGCCAATCATCCTCGCCACCCGCTCCATCGCCGTGCCATTGGCCTGCGGCAATACTGTGGTACTCAAGGCTTCCGAACAATGCCCGCGTACCCACGGCCTGATCGTGGAAGCGTTCGTGGAAGCGGGCCTTGGCGACGGCATCGTCAACCTCATCACCAACGCGCCGCACGACGCTGCCGATGTCGTCGGTGCGATGATCGATCATCCCGCCGTGCGCCGGGTGAACTTCACCGGATCGACCGCCGTGGGCAGGATCATCGCGATGCGCTGCGCCCAAAATCTGAAGCCCGTACTGCTGGAACTGGGCGGCAAAGCACCGCTGATCGTACTCGACGATGCCGATCTCGACGAAGCGGTGAAGGCGGCTGCGTTCGGCGCGTTCATGAACCAGGGCCAGATTTGCATGTCGACCGAGCGGATCATCGTGGTCGATACCGTCGCCAATGCCTTTGCCGAAAAATTCAGGGCCAAGGTCGCCACCATGGCCGTCGGCGATCCGCGGGATGGCAAGACACCGCTGGGCGCGGTGGTGGATGCAAAGACCGTCGTTCATGTCCGTTCGCTGATCGACGATGCGCTGGCATCGGGCGCGACGCAACTGAACGGCGGCGACGCGAACGGGGTCCTGATGCCCGCCCATGTCATCGACGGCGTGACGCAGGATATGAAGCTGTTCCGCGACGAAAGTTTCGGCCCGGTCGTCGGCATTATCCGTGCGCGTGACGAAGATCATGCCATCGAACTGGCGAACGACACCGAATATGGCCTGTCCGCGTCGGTCTTCACGCGCGACACCGCGCGGGGCCTGAAAATTGCGCGGCGAATCCAGTCCGGCATCTGCCATGTGAACGGCCCGACCGTCCATGACGAAGCCCAGATGCCCTTCGGCGGCGTCAAGGCGTCGGGCCATGGCAAATTCGGCGGCCGCGCGGGGATCGACAGCTTCACCGAACTGCGCTGGATCACCATCGAAACCGAGCCGGGCTACTATCCGATCTGATCCCCTCTTTAATGATTTTGCGGAGATTTTTCCCATGACCAACATCCTGCATGTCGAGGGCGTCGAACAGACCGAACTCGAAACCGTCGCCTTCACTGTCGAAAATGGGGTCGCCTGGGTCAGCCTCAATCGCCCGGACAAGCGCAACTGCATGTCCCCGCGCCTGAACCGGCAGATGATGCGCGTGCTCGACGCGCTGGAATTTCGCGATGATGTCGGCGTCCTCGTCCTCACCGGTGAAGGTACGGCCTGGACGGCGGGCATGGACCTGAAGGAGTATTTCCGCGAAACCGAAGCGCGCGGGTTGCAAGGCACGCGCGACGCGCAGCGCGAAAGCTATGGCTGGTGGCGGCGGCTGCGCTGGTATCAGAAACCGACCATCGCCATGGTCAACGGCTGGTGCTTTGGCGGCGGCTATGGCCCCCTCTTCGCCTGCGACCTCGCCTTCGTGGCGGAAGACGCGCAATTCGGCCTGTCCGAAATCAACTGGGGCATCCTGCCCGGCGGCGGCGCTGCCAAGGTCGCGACCGAACTCACCAATTTTCGCAACGCCATGTATCATTCGCTGATGGGTGAAAATGTCGATGGCAAGACTGCGGCGCAATGGGGCTTCGTCAACGAGGCGCTGCCGCTCGCGCAGTTGAAGGACCGCGTCTCCGAAGTCGCGCAAAAGCTGCTGACCAAAAACCCCGTCGCATTGAAGGCCACAAAGGACGCCGTTCGCCGCGTCCGCGAAATGTCCTATGACAATGCCGAGGATTATCTGATCCGCGCGCAGGAAGCGGCCAACAGCTTCGACAATGAAGGTCGCAAGGAAGGCATCAAGCAGTTTATCGATGATAAAAGCTACAAGCCGGGTCTGGGCGCTTACGACAAGTCCAAACAAAACGCCTGACAGGGCTGGTTACGACGGGGCCGCCCCTTCAACATGGGCGGCCCGGCAAAAATAGCTGCCGATTTTACCTGGAGAGACTGACCCATGACGGTCGAGGCCCTGAATCCGCCCACTTATACCGATAGCGGTACATCGCTCGACCGCCTGTTGCGCCCGCGATCGGTCGCAATCGTCGGCGCATCCGACAAGGTCGGCGCGCTGGGCGCCTCCGTCCTCTCCAACCTCATCCGCAACGGCTTTTCGGGCGACATCCACCTCATCAACCCTAAACGGGCGGAGATCGACGGTCGACCGTGCCTGCCATCGGTCGACGCCCTGCCCGATGGCGTGGATGCCGCCGTCCTCGCCATCCCCCGCGTCGCGGTGCTCGAAACGGTAAAAGCGCTGGCCGCGCGCAACGTCGGTGCGGCCGTCATCTTTTCCGCCGGTTTTGCCGAAGGGGGCGAGGAAGGCCTTGCCGAACAGCGTGAGATCGGCCGGATCGCCGCCGAAACAGGGATGGTGATCGAAGGGCCAAATTGCCTGGGCATGACCAACTTCATCGACCGTGTGCCGCTGACCTTTGTTGAATCCAGCGTGCAGCCCCTGGGCGATCGTCCCGGCATCGGCGTCGTAT
Organism: uncultured Sphingobium sp.; assembly: GCA_965653535.1. GTDB lineage: Bacteria > Pseudomonadota > Alphaproteobacteria > Sphingomonadales > Sphingomonadaceae > Sphingobium. The sequence continues at coordinate 35,982 of CBFHAG010000006.1, read as the reverse complement.
CGCAAAGTGGGGCGATGGCCTGCGTCCTGTGCACGACACTGGCAAGCCGTGACCTTGGCCTGTCCTTCTCCATCTCGACCGGTAACGAAGCGGCATCGGGTGTCGAGGATTATGTCGATCATCTGCTCGGCGATGACGCGACGCAGGTCATCACCATGATCGTTGAGCAGTTTCGCAAGCCGCAACGCTTCCTCGCCGCCGCCCGCCGTGCGCGCGCGCTGGGCAAGACTATCGTCCTCCTCCACCCCGGCAAATCAAGCGCCGCGCGGGAATCCGCCGCCACCCATACGGGCGCGATCGCGGGCGATTACCAGGTCATGCGGGTGAAGGTGGAGCGAGCAGGCGTCATCCTGGTTGAAACGCTCGAAGAACTGGGCGACGTCGCGGAAATCGCGCTGCGTTGTCCCACGATCCCGGCGGGCGGGGTCGCGGTGCTGGGGGAAAGCGGTGCGTTCAAGGCGCTGACGCTGGACCTGTGCGAAGCGATCGACATAGACCTGCCGCAGATACATGACGGCAACGCCCCCGCCCTGCGCGCCGCGCTTCCCGTTTTCGTCCCGGTCTCCAACCCGCTGGACCTGACCGCACAGGGGCTGGTCGAACCAGATCTCTATTATCGCACGCTCGCCGCGCTGTTTACCGACGACCGTTTCGGCAGCGTCGTCGCCGGGATCATCCAGACCGATCCGATCACCGTCGGCATCAAGCTGCCGCCGATCCTGCGCGCGGTTGGCAACCTGAAGCCCGAAAAGCCCATCATCCTCGCCGGACTGGATGAGGGTGCAGACATCTCGCCCGACTATATCAATCAGCTTCGCGCCTTTGGCATTCCCTATTTTCCCTCGACCGAACGCGCCTTCCGCGCCATCAAACGCCTGAACGATCATGCCCGCCGCGATTTCAGCGAAACCGACGCCGCACCGCTTCATGCGCCCGACCTGCCCGAACAAGGCGGCGTCATCCCGGAATATCAGTGCAAGGCGATACTCGCTCCGCTTGGCATTCCCTTCCCTCGCGGCGCTTTCTGCACCACGATCGATGAAGCACTCAGCGCGGCTCTGAGCATCGGCTATCCCGTCGCGCTCAAGGCGCAGTCCGCCGACCTCAGCCACAAAAGCGACGCGGGCGGCGTTGTGCTAAACCTTCGCGATGCAGATGAACTGCGCGCCGGATGGGACCGCCTGCATGCCAATGTCGCCGCCTATGATGCGGGCATCACCCTCGACGGTGCGCTGCTCGAAGTCATGGGCGAACGCGAGCTAGAACTCATCATCGGCGCGAAAAACGACCCGGACTGGGGTCCGGTCATCCTTGCCGGTTTCGGGGGCGTCACTGCGGAAATCCTTCAGGATATTCGCCTGATCACCCCCGACCTGCCGGTCGAAGACATCGCCGCCGAACTGCACAAGCTCAAACAAGCTGTCCTTTTGCGCGGCTTTCGCGGATCCCCTCCACTGGATGTGGAGGCAGCGGCACAGATCGTCGCCACACTGGGCCGCCTCATGCTTGCCGAGCCATCTATCCGCGAGATCGATCTCAACCCGGTCGTCCTTTATCCCGATGGTAAAGGCGCAGTCGCGCTTGATGCCCTCATGCTGACCCAGCCGAAAAATGTCTGACCAAACGGGCGATCACGGCCATCGCATCAGAGCTTGTGCTTCTTTAAAAACACGCGGCGCATAAGGAGGGACGGAAGATGGCATCTGGCGGAACGGACATCAGGCGCCTGCTGGATGAAAGCCCCATGGGCCGTCTGCAGATCATGGCGGTCATCCTGTGTATCCTGCTGAACGCACTGGATGGATTCGACGTGCTGGCCATCAGCTTCGCCTCCCCCGGCATTGCCGCCGAATGGGGTGTCGATCGGGCCGCGCTCGGCATCGTCCTTTCCATGGAACTGATCGGCATGGCCGCCGGGTCGGTGCTGCTCGGCAGTCTGGCCGATAAAATCGGACGGCGACCGACGATCTTGCTATGCTTGGCCGTCATGACAGCGGGCATGCTGGCAGCGGCATTTTCTTTCAGCGTCGTCTCCCTGTCAGCGGTCCGATTTGTCACCGGCATCGGCATCGGCGGCATGCTGGCCTGCACCAACGCCATCGTCGCAGAGCTTGCCAACGCCCGCGCCCGCAGCCTGGCCGTCGCGCTCATGGCGGCAGGCTATCCGATGGGGGCAATTTTGGGCGGCTCCGTGGCGTCCATGCTGCTGGTGTCGGGGGAGTGGCGCGACATCTTCCTGCTGGGGGCCATCATGACCGGCATCTTCCTTCCCTTGAGCATCATCCTGCTACCGGAATCGATCGGTTTCCTCGTGCAAAGGCGGCCCGCAAATGCGCTGGATCGCGTGAATAAGCTACTGACGCGAATGGGCCATCGGCAGCTGACCGCCTTGCCCGATCCAGACATGGCAGCGCCCAAGGCATCCATTTCCACGCTGTTCACCCCCCCGCTCGCGCGCACGACGTTGCTGCTGACCGCATCCTATTTCGCCCATATCATGACCTTCTATTTCATTCTGAAATGGGTTCCCAAAATCGTGGTGGACATGGGCTACGCGCCGTCGGCGGCGGGCGGGGTGCTGGTATGGGCCAATGTCGGCGGCTTGATGGGCGCGCTTTTGCTCAGCGTCCTGAGCTGGCGGATCGACGTTCGCGCTCTGGTGATCGTCGCCATGCTCTTCTCGACCGCCATGGTGACCGTCTTCGGCCAAGGTCAGGCTAGCCTAGTCGAATTAGCGCTGGTAGCCGCGGCGGCGGGGCTTTGCACCAACGCAGCGGTCGTCGGCCTTTATGCCATTATCGCCCACGCTTTCCCTACAACGGTCAGGGCTGGCGGCACGGGCATTGTGATCGGGATCGGTCGTGGCGGAGCGGCGCTGGGACCGGTCGTTGCCGGCTTCCTCTTCACGCTCGATTTCAAGCTGCCGGTCGTGGCGCTCGTCATGGCGTCGGGATCCCTTGTCGCGGCATGCACCCTGACCTTACTCCCAGCCAGACGGCCAACCGCTCAGGAATGCGTTAGGACGCCTTCGTAAGCGCTGTCTTCCAGCGCCCTCCCCGCCCCGGTGGCCACGCAAGTCAGCGGGCTGTCCGCGACCTTCACCGGAAGGCCCGTGGCGTCCATCAGCGCTTCATCCAGCCGACGCAGCAGCGCCCCGCCGCCGGTCAGGGTAATGCCCTCCTCGATGATGTCGGCCGACAGTTCCGGGGCGGTTTGTTCCAGTGCCGTCATGACCGCCATCTTGATCTGGTTGACCGGCTCGGCCAAGGCATCGGCAATCTCCGCCTCGCTGATCGTCATTTCTGCCGGACGCCCGTTCACCAGATCACGGCCCTTCACGATGATGCGCCGTCCTTCGCCGTCGGGCGCGGTGGCTGCGCCAATGTCGCACTTCACTCGTTCGGACGTCGCTTCGCCGATCATCAGATTGTGGGTCCGGCGGATATGGGACGCAATTGCTTCGTCCAGCCGGTCTCCACCGACGCGCGCCGAATTACTGTAAGCCACGCCCCGCAACGACAGCACGGCAACTTCCGTCGTGCCGCCACCAATGTCCACGACCATTGCACCACGCGGCTCAGTGACGGGCAGGTTCGCGCCGATCGCCGCCGCCATCGGCTCCTCGATCAACTGCACGCGGGCCGCGCCAGCGTTGGAAGCAGCATCGCGCAAAGCCCGCCGCTCAACCATGGTGGAACCTGATGGCACGCAGACCACGACCTCGTGACGTCGCCCGAACCTGCTGCCGTTCAGAGCCTTGTCGATGAAATGTTTGATCATCTGCTCTGCCACGTCGATGTCGGCGATAACCCCGTCGCGCAGCGGCCTGATCGCTTGAATATTCGCGGGCGTCTTGCCCATCATCAGCTTGGCTTCATTGCCCACCACCTTGACCCGGCGAAAGCCCTGCCGCGTTTCTATGGCGATGACGGACGGCTCATTCAGCACGATGCCCCGATCGCGCACATAGATAACCGTGTTCACGGTGCCAAGATCGATGGCCATGTCGCAGGCCGACGAAGAAAAGAAGCGGGGAAATTTCATGGAAATATGAGCAATCTACTGGCGCGAAGGCGGGGAGCCGCCCCCCTGCAGAACCACCAGCCGCAGCAGAAGGGAAGTGCGACGATCCGTCCGTTTAGCGCGCCAGGATGAAGCCGCGCTCCAACCGCCCAGACGTGCTGAATATATGCAAAAGCCCCGCTCCACATGGAAGAGAAGCGGGGCAGTTCGGGTCGCAATGCGGGCAAATGCCTGCGCATGCACTAAGTCATGGCCGCCTGATGATGACAAGATGGAAACAAATTGATCCAGGTAAAGATTTGAATATTCCGTTGGAATTGCAGGACCTTGCGCGTCCCATCTCGGAACGCAATTTGCGTTTTTTGTATGGTGCCGAATTTCGCGGCGGGCTGATCCATTGCGGAGAGGAAATCGCTCTCCGCCCTTCAAAATCAGCGAGAAAAGCGCTATCTCTCCGGGGATAAGGCGGTTGACGCCTGGGGCCCTCGCAAATGACAGAATTGCCACCTGAAGCTGACGACAAAAGTCCCGCCACGGTTGGACTTCAGGCGACGCCGCGTCACGACAATATTTCAGCCAAGACTGTCGACCATTCCCCATCCGCGCGCTGGCGGCTCCTGTCGGCGGAGGGGGTAGAGGCGGGCATCGAACTATTTTCCCGCTGGGCAGGCCCCGCAATATTGATCACGGTCGTCGCCGGGATCGCCTGGTGGATCTTCGCCTGACCACCACGCGCCACTCGCGCTGATTCGTCCCGCATTGGTTAAGTTTTTGAATGCATTGCAGCAGATGAAATTTCCGTTGGGCGCATTTGCGGGGCGGCACATCCTCCCAAGCCAACGGATCATCGGAAAAGATCGTCCGGGCGTCCCACCCCAATTGCCTACCCCTGACATTTATGGCCTGCTGCTGCGCAACATAAATAACAAAGCCGCAAATGTCTGATGCAAGCAGGTCGGCCCTTTCGGGACTGGCCGCGCCACCGACGTTACGACATGAAAAGGGTTGCAGATGTCGAAAATTGATCTGGCGATCGAAGGGTCTCCTAGTCGCCAGCCTGCCACATCCGCTGTTCAGCGAACGGTCAGGCTCTGGCTGTGCCTATTACTGCTCGTCGCCGACATGGCGGCGCTGGCGGCGGGCTTTGCCATTGGACTGCAAGTGGCTGGCGTACCGCTGGCCGCAGGTGAATTCTGGCACCCGCTGGCCGGTGGGATGGCCGTCTATGGCGCGGTTGCCTTCCATAATCAGGCTTATAATCCCATCTGCCTGACGCGTATCACCCCGTCGCTACGCAACGCTATCATGGCATTCGCAGGCACGCTGCTGATCTTCCTACTGGTCGTCTTTTCGCTCAAGGCGACGGGCGAACTGTCGCGACTGGGTATCTCCACGGGGATTTTGTGCAGCGGTGCGCTTCTCGCGCTCCAGCGCCTGCTGATCGTTCAGTCGGTTCGCCGGAACTTCAGCGACAATCTCTTCGCCCAGTTGCTGATCATCGACGACGGATTCATCCCCGACGATGTAACCGGCATGGTGCTGGTCGATGCAGCCGCCGCTGGCATCCGCGCGGACCTTGACGATCCCTATATGTTGCACCGCCTGGGCACCTTGCTGCGCGATTATGACCGTGTCGTCATTTCCTGCCCCGCCGACCGCAAGGCCGACTGGGCGCAGATGCTGAAGGGCGCGAATATCCTGGGCGAAATCATCGTGCCCGAACTCGACCCCATGGCTCCGCTCGCGGTCCGAAATTGCCGCGGCGTCCCGACGCTGGTGGTGGCCCGCGGGCCGCTGAACCTCGCGAACCGGGCCAAGAAGCGATTGCTCGACATCGCGATCACCGTGCCGCTGCTGATCGCGCTATCGCCCGTCCTGATCGCCGTCGCCATTGCGATCCGGCTGGATTCGGCGGGACCGGTCTTTTTCAAGCAGGAACGGATCGGTCGGGGAAATCGCCTCTTCCACATCCTCAAGTTCCGCAGCATGCGGGTTGAACAGTGCGATGCCGCCGGGGCCGCATCCACGCAGCGTGACGACGACCGGATCACACGGGTCGGGGCGTTCATCCGCAAAACCAGCATCGATGAACTGCCTCAGATGATCAACGTGCTGCTGGGGGAAATGAGCCTGGTCGGGCCGCGTCCCCATGCCCTTGGCTCCACTGCGGAAGAACAGTTGTTCTGGCAGGTCGATCGCCAATATTGGCACCGCCACGCGCTAAAGCCCGGCATCACTGGCCTGGCCCAGATTCGCGGCTTTCGCGGCGCGACCGAAACCCGTCGCGACATATTGGATCGGGTCGAAGCGGACTTGGAATATCTGCACGGCTGGAGCCTGATGCGCGACATCAGTATCCTTATCGGCACGTTCAACGTGTTGGTTCATCGCAACGCCTACTAACTTGGCAGCGCGGCGGGCATTCGAGCAACACCCGCCGATTTTGCGATGAGATGTGAACGTTCAAACTCTCGTGATAACTGTTTGTTAGCCGCAAAATCGGATATGTCCGTTATCGCGAACAGGACGGACATCAAACGTGGCGGACGATTTTGCAACGGTTGCCGTTGCGCAACCTTCTCAGGGCCGACTCCATGAGGGCGACATTGGCATTCCGGCTCCCCTTCCCGCTGCATCTTTCGCGGATCGTGCCGATCGCGGGGTGGAACTGCTGTCCCGATGGTCAGGGATCCTGACATTTGCCGGAGTCGTGGCGGGAATCATCTACCTCATCTTCTGACCGGATGCGGGCGATTTAGCTTGCTCCCAGATGAACGAAAGAGTGGCTTTCGAAAGCAGCTCCAAACCATCGCTTTTGCGACCAACTGAGCCGTTGGATTGTTGCGACCAACCGCATCCACAGTGGTTCGTTTTGCCTGAAAATGGGACTAGCATGACCTGAGTTGCTGCAATGCAATAAAGGGTCTGCGTTTGATTAATCCTGTAATTCCGTGCTTTCGGAAGCGCTTTTTTGCGCCCGCAAAACAATCATTTACCTCGCCGGGTTCCGCAGCTGCGGTTCTGGCCGGGTGCCTGGTTGCGGCAGGTGTGCCGACCATGCTGCGCGCACAAACAACCGGCGTGCAGATCAACCGCCTCGACGATGATAGCCGCATCAAGACGATGGGATTGACCGCCACTACCGGTCTTGATCTGCTGTATGACGACAATGTCTATCGCGTCGATGACCGAGTGGAAGATCCGACCGATGACCTGATCGTGACACCGTGGGTCGAACTTACTTATGGCAAGCCGATCGGGCGGCACGACCTGCTTCTACGCGGGCGTATAGGCTATGACCGCTTCATTTCCGAAGGACAGCGCAGCAAGCTCAGGATCGATACGGAGGCCAAGGCGGTCATCCGTTTCGGTGCCACTTGTTCGATCACGCCGCTGGCATCATATCGGCAGCAGCGCGCCGATTATGGCGACCTGAACCAACAGACGGAAAATCTGCAACGCTTCACCGCCTTCGGCGCGGACCTGAACTGCGAGCGGCCAGGCCTGTTCCCCGTCGCCAGCTATCGGCGGGACATGACCCGCAACGATGATGCGTTCGACTATGCCGACCAGACCAGCGACAGCTTTCTGGGCGGCATCGGCTATCATAAGCCCAGCCTGGGCACGATCACCGCATTCTACGAACGTGTGAACAGCGACCGGCGCACATTGGGAATCGAAAACCGGATCAATAGTTGGGGCCTGAAGTTCCAGCGATCGGTATCCCCCCTCACCCAGGTCGCCGCCGAACTGCGCTGGCTGGACGTTGACAGCGATTCCGCCGCCGTCGGCAGCTATGACGGCCTGGGCTGGGACGTCAGCCTGTCCAGCAGCATCCTTCCGCGCCTGAAGCTGACGGCCACCACGCAGCGAGACATCGTTAACGACAGCCTGATCGCCAGCGGCTTTGCCATCCGCACCCGTCACCGGCTGGAAGGAGAATTCGCCATTTCGGAACTGACCTCTGCGGGACTCTATGCGGAGTTGGAAAGGCGCAAATTCCGTCAGGATGCAGCGCTGCGTCCCTTCTCCATCACGGCTGACCGCAATCGACGTTTCGGCGGCACATTGAAGCGTAAATTGTCCGACCGCGCCGACGTGGTGCTGGACGCGCAACATTATGTGCGCCGCACCGACACCAGCGTCGCGAACTTCAGCGGCACGCAGGTGACGCTGGGCGCGGCGCTCCGATTTTGAACTCAAACATGAAGGAGCATGAGCTGTGAAAGCAGAAACTCTCCTCAAAGGCCTGTCGATAGGCCTGGCTTTTTCGGCCCCTCTTGGCGTTTCTGCCCAGAGCGCGCCCACGCAAACAGCTGCGGCCACTCCAACCACCCCGGCCCAACCGGCGTTGGACGCCGGTTATCTGCTGGGCCCCGATGATGAGGTAAAGATTGCCGTCTTCGGCCAGCCCGATCTTTCTTCCACCACCCGTATCAAAACGGACGGCACCGTCACCCTCGCCCTCATCGGCCCGATTTCCGCGGGAGGCAAAACAACGTCGCAACTCGCTCAGGCCATCGCGTCCAGCTATGCAGCGGGCGGCTATCTCACCAGCCCTTCGGTCAATGTCGAAGTGAGCAACTTCGTCAGCCGTTTCGTCACGGTGCTGGGCAATGTGCCGCAGGCGGGCAACTATCCGCTGGATCGCAACTATACGGTCGCGTCCATGCTGGCGAAGGCCGGGGGATCGACCACGGCAGGCGCGAACGCCGTCGTGCTGACCCCCGCCGACGGCAGCGGCCCCGTCCGCATCTCGCTCGCCGACATGACCGCGGGTGCCAATCGCATGCTGAAACCGGGCGACATCCTGTTCGTGCCCCCTGCCGAAAAAATCTACGTTTACGGCCAAGTGCAGGACCCCGGCGCATTTTCCTACGTGCCGGGCCAAAGCTTCCGTCAGGCGCTGGCGCTTGCTGGCGGCCCGACACTGGCTGGGTCGACAAAGCGCATCAAGGTCCGCCGCGCAGGCAAGGAAATCCAGGCCGATCTGGACGATCCCGTCCGGCCTGAAGACGTCCTCATCATCCGGGAGAAGCTGTTTTGACCGCGATCGATCAAGGCTTTGTGCAGGATCGGCCCAGCGGCATGCTGGACTGGCTCCTGTCCTTCCGCCGCACCATGGCGCGTGCAGACGACGGCGTCAGCGCGTCCCGTGCCATCCCGGCGGCCCAACCGCCGCTGCTGCTGGACACGCCCATCCAGCCGGGTTTCCGCCCAACCCCGCAGGATGTGCAGGACGACGAACCGCGCCCGCTGTCGATGGGAGCCATGGCCGCGCCGATCAAACCGATCAGCCTGCGCCGCGATTCCATCTACAATGCCTTCAACACAGCCATGCCGGTATCCGATCGCCATGGCCTGGCCGGGCGTAACAGCGAACTGGAACGGCTGGTCGAAGCCATCGTGGTCCAGCGCAAGCATGCCGTCATCTTCGGCACGCGCGGGTCGGGCAAGACGTCGCTCGCGCGGGTGTTCGGCGACCTGGCCGATGAAGCGGGCTGCATCGCGCTTTATGGATCAGCCAGCGGCGACGCCGACTTCGACTCGCTGTTCCGGCCATTCCTGACCGAACTGCCGATGAGCGCGGCGGGGCAGGAACGCGCGCGAAAGCTGATGAACGAGCCGCTGGACGTGACCCGGCTGGCCGCGCTGCTGGTGGAGGATGTGAAGCAACGATCCATCCTGATCCTTGACGAATATGACCGGGTGCGGTCGGACGAAGCGAAATCCGACGTGGCAACCCTGCTTAAATTGCTGACCGACATCCATTCACCGGTTCAGGTGGTGCTGGTCGGCATCGCCGGCGACGTGGACGGACTGATCGCCGCGCATCCTTCACTGCGCAGGCACATCGCGCCGCAGCGGGTCGCAGCCATTCCAAAGCCGGAACTGGAGCGGCTGCTGCTGAGCTGCGCTGCCAATGCCGGGCTTCATCTTGATCCCGACGCGCTCGATGCGCTGGCCGGTGCCGCGATGGGTTCCCCCTATCATGCGCGCCTGTTCGGCATGCAGGCCGCCCTCGTCACCGAAGCAGGCGCACGCGATCGCATGACCCTATCCGACGTGGACCAGGGCCTTGCCTCCGCACTGGAAGACTGGGCAGAGATGAGCGGCGCGACCCATGCGCTGTTCCGCCGTATCCTCTGGGACGCTGCCGCCAGCCGCCGGATGATCGCTCTGGCGGGCGTGGCGGCGTCGCAAATGTCGACCATCTCCTTCGACCGGCTCATCCGCCTTGGCGACGAAGTGCTGGGCGGCGGTTCGATCAACGAAGGGCTGGCGGCTGACGCCATGCGCCGACTGGAACCCGCGCTGACGGCGATGCCGGGCGGAGAGTTGTTCATGTTCGAAGATACGCTGGCCCCGCAATTCCTGCTGCTGATGGCCAAGCAGCCCATGCCAGCGGCTCCCCCGCCGCCCACCCCGGCAGAGGAAATGCGCGCCATGCTCAAGGGAGTGGACGGGCTATGACCATGAACCCCATGGACCTTTTGTCGGCGGTGCAGGCCCGTTGGCGGACGGCGGCGCTGCTGGGCGGCGCGCTGTTCCTGGTCATCGCCATCTTCGCCTTTCTCCAGCCGCGCCAATATGCCGCGACATCGTCGTTGCTGATGGACCTGTCGCAAACCGATCCGACCGATTCCAACACGCAGCAGGGCGCGCGTGTCGACGTGGACAGCGTCCTTGGCACCCAGACCGACGTCATCCGATCGGCCAAGGTCATCAACGCGGTGGCCAGGGAATCCGGGTTTGTCGATGCCCTGCCCAAGGATATTCCCGCCGACGCGCGCCTGCAACAGGCGGCGGATCGCGTGCGCGCGGGCCTGACCGTCACGACCGGGCGGCAGAGCAACGTCCTGCAACTGCAATATATGGATGCCGACCCTGAAATCGCGGCGAAGGTCGCGAACCTGACGGCGCAAATCTACATGCGCGAACAGGTCGAACTGCGCGCCTCCCCCGCCCGCGGATCGGCCAAATGGTTCGATGAGCAGACGAAGGAAGTGCGCCAACGCTATGAAATGGCACAAAAACGCCTGTCCGATTTTCAGCGCGCCCATGACATCATCGGCATCAACCGCATGGACCTTGAGGCGGAAAAGCTGAAGAACATGTCCTATCAGCTGACCCAGGCCCAGGCCGAAGCGGCAGCCGCCCGGTCCAAGGCGGGCGCGGGTTCGGTATCGGATATCGAAGGATCGCTGATCGTCCAGAACCTGCAGGAACAGGTAGCGACCCAGTCGGCCAAGGTGTCCGAACTTTCCAAGACGCTGGGTCCCAATCACCCGACCATGGCGGCGGCCAGCGCGCAATTGTCTGAACTCCAGGCAAAGCTGGGTTCGGCGCGCTCCAGCCAGGCCGGGGCCGTCAGTGCGAATAGCCGCGCCGCAACGCGACGGGAAGGTGACCTGCGTTCGAATATGTCCGGGCAGGAAGATCGCATGATCCGCATGTCCGATGTGCAGGACCAGTTGATGGTCATGCAGCGGGACGTGGACGCGGCGCGCCAGACCTATGACACGGTGCGCCAGCGCTTCAACGAAGCGGCGCTGAAAAGCCAGATATCGCAACCCAATGCCAGCTTGCTGGACAAGGCTGCGGTGCCGCTGCTCCCGGCCAAGCCCAACCTGATGCTGTGGCTGATCGCCGGAGCCGCTCTGGGACTGATCGGCGGCGTCACGACGGTCGTCATAGCCGAAATCCTGCGGCCTCGCGTCCGGTCCGCCGCTGGCGTGACCCGCGCGACCGAGGTCGAAGTCATCACCGAACTGAAGCCGGTTCCTGCACGGAACGGCTGGTTCTTCAAACAGCAGGAGGCCGCATGAGACTGCGTTCAACGGCAGGCGCGCCAGCCCATATGATGCCAGGGGGCGGCGGCACGCTGCGCCCCCGCGCCAGGGACCATCAAAGTTTTGCGAAACTGGCGGTCGATAACGGCTTCCTTGCGGAATCCGATGTGAACCGCGTGGACGCGCACGCCCGGTCGCAGGGCTTGCCATTCCACGAAGCGGCAGTTGACCTGGGAATACTGGATGACGATGCCGCCGGACTACTGGCGGCATTGCAGGGCGGCTTTGCCCTGCTGCCCGACGGGGATGAGCGGATCGACCCGCTGGTGGTCGCCGCCTTCGACCCCGCAAGTCCCTATGCCGCCAAGGTGCGAACCGTCCGCGCAAAGATGCGCGCGGCGGCGAAGTCGGGCGATCCATCGTCGCTTCGCCTTGCCGTGCTGTCGATCGACGCGGGCGATGAAGCGGCGATCATGGCTGCGAACCTGGCCGTCGTGCTGGCGCAAATGGATGGCCCGACAATGCTGATCGACGTCGATATGGGCACGCCCCGGCTCGACCGGCTGTTCCGGGTCGCGAACAAGGCAGGTTTGGCCGAACAACTGATGGGCAGCGCCGCCTTGCTACCTGCGGCTCGGACGGCCATCGATGGCCTGTGGCTGATGACTGCCGGGCGCGCTTCGGGCAGCGCCACCAGCCTGATCACGCGCGGCCCGCTCGCCGAAACAGCCAATGGCTGGGGCCTTCGGGACACATCGATGCTGTTCTACCTTGCCGAGCGCAAGGGCGATCAGACCCCCTTCGGCAGCATCCTTGCCGGTTTCGACGCGGCGGTCATCGTCGCGCGGCGGGGTGATACGGCTATCGCGGACATGCGGCGGATCATCGACGATCTCGACCGGCAGGGCGTTCCGATCGCGGGCACGGTCATCGCATGAGCGCCGAACAAGCGCTGGAGCAGCCCTTTCCTCCGGTCGAACTGGAAAAGAGCGCGATGGTCGGCGGCGTTGCCGTCTCCACCCTGTCCCTCGACGCGCTCATCAACAAGATGGTGCGCGACGCTCCGCTGCGCCGGATGCTGAAACAGCCTGCGCGGTTGGTGTTCGACTGCAATGGACAGGGCCTATCCATGAACGCCACCGATGCACGGTTCAGGGCCGACCTGGCCCAGGCGGACCTGGTCCATGCCGACGGCCAGATCATCGTCACCGCGTCCCGCTGGTTCGGCCAGCCACCCATCGCCGACCGGTCCAGCACGACCGACATGTTTATCGACAGCCTGCCTCTCGCTGCCGAACATGGCGTCAGCTACTATCTGCTGGGCGGCGAGGATCAGGTGAATGCCGAATGCGCGCGCCGGATCTGTCAATCCACGCCCGGCCTCAAACTGGCGGGCCGCCGCGACGGCTTCTGGACGGCGGAGGAAGAGGATGCGGTCATCGATCAGATCAACGCAGCCGCTCCCGATGTGCTGTGGGTCGGCACCGGCAAGCCGCGTGAGCAGGCCTTTTGCGTCCGCCATCGCGACCGGATCAAGGCCGGGTGGATCGTCACCTGCGGCGGCCTCTACAATTATGTGACCGGCGATTATCCCCGCGCGCCCATGTGGATGCAGAAGGCCGGGCTGGAATGGCTGCACCGCATGGTGACCCGACCGCGCCAGCTCGCCTGGCGTTACATCACCACCAACCCGCACGCACTGTGGCTGATCTGGAAACATCGCCATGGCTGACACGCAGCTGGCTGAAACGCATAGATCCACCGGACGCATCAGGAACCTGGGCAACCTTTTCGGTCGCTTTGGCCTTGCCAGCCTGTCGTCCGCGATCGTGTCGGTCAGCCATTTGGCCGTGCAGCTGTTTTCGATCCATCACCTCGGCACGTCGGCCATCGGCACGCTCGCTTTCCTGTTGGTGATCATCCAGTTCGGATACGGACTGTCGAACGCGCTGGTTTCGACGCCCTACACTATCGCGGTCAACCAGACCGACGGTGGTGATCGCGCCGGTTTCGATTTTTTCTTCCCGGTGAACCTGATGTTGTCATTGAGTCAGGGCCTGATCTGCGCCGCTATCGCCTGGGCAACGGCTTCTCCCCAAGCGGCGCTGATGTTCGGGCTGGCCGGGACGCTGTCGCTCATCCGCTGGTTCGGGCGGTCCAATGCCTATGCCCATCACGCGCCCGCGCGCGCAGCACGATCCGACCTCGCCTATGCCGGGACGATCGTCGCGGGCCTGCTGATCGCCACCCGAACCGGCGCGGACATCACAGTGATCGGCGCAATGCTGGTGGCGGCAAGCCTTGTCGGACTGCTGCCCTTCGGCCTTGCCTATCTGCGCCGCCATGCCGCGATGGGACCGGGCCGGGCGCTCAGCGCCTATCGCCCGGTGTGGCGGGACCAGTCGGCCTGGACACTGGTGGGCGTGCTATCGACCGAAGCGACATCCAATTCCCACAGCTATATCGTGACGCTGCTCGCTGGCCCCGCCGCTTTCGCACCGGTCGCCGTCGGCATGCTGTTCTTCCGTCCGGTCAATGTCTGCATAACCGCCCTTACCCAGCTGGAACGGCCACGCATGACCCGCGCCGTAGCCAACGGAGACCATGATGCCGCGATCAAGGCGGAACGCATATTCATGGGCGCGCTGGTCTTTCTATGGCTCTGCACCTGCGTCCTCGCGGCGGTCGTCCTCTACGGCTTCCCCAGCCTGATCCTCAAACCCACGCTCGATCACCGGCTGGTCGCGACCGCCGTAGCGCTGTGCGCGCTGCTCAGCCTGGTCCAGTGCATCCAGACGCCGATGAGCGTCCTGACACAGGCGCGGCGCGCCTTCCGTCCACTCGCCGCGCAGAGCCTGCGCAGTTGCGGCGTGGGGATCGTCGCCGTCACCCTGCTCACCCTCGCCGTCGCGCCGATCTTCTCCATCGCAGGCGTCGTGCTGTCGCAGCTTGTGATGATGCTGGGCATCTGGAGCCTCGACCGCAAATGGCGGCGCGAACATATGGGGGCGGGTTGACTCATGGCCTCCACCTGGCATCGCACCGGCCACGCCCCCCCGCTCCTTGCTTCCCCCGCCATCGGGCAGGACAGCCGGATTACGCTGGTCGCGCAGATATTCTATTTTGTGTTCCTGATGATGGTCTTCATCGGCCAGCAGCCCTTCGCATCGCGCACACAGGACGAACTGGTCGCAATGGCGCAGGACAATAGTGGGTCCGACCTGTTCAAGCAGACGCTCTTCATCGGCTTCGCGCTGCTGCTGACCTTCGTGCAGATACTGCGCAAACATCCGGTGAAATACCGGTTTTCCTTCTGGCCGCTGGCGATCATGCTGGTCTGGTTCCTGATCACGTGCAGCTGGGGCGCGGAGCCGTTCGTGTCGTTCAAGCGCGTGATGCAGCAGTTTATCGTGATCTACATCACCTTTTGCGCGCTGGCACTGATGGGACCGGATCGACTGTTCACCGCGCTGCGATGGGCGTTGATCCTGTCGCTGATGATCTGCTGGATATCGCTACCGCTGACACCTGCGGCCTTCCATCCGCCGACCGAAAGCGACAAGGCGCTGGTCGGCGCATGGCGCGGCTTTTTCTTTCACAAGAATATCGCGGGCGCGGTCATGGCGCTGACCTTCATCCTGTGCGGCAACGCCTGGATCGACAAGCGCAAATGGTATTACGGGCTGTTCGCGGTGATGGCCTTCGTCTTCGTGATCGGGACAAAGAGCAAGACGTCACTGGCGCTGTGCTTCGGCATGCTGGCGATCAGCAACATCTATCGCGCGCTCAGTGGTAACACGCAGAAAAGGGCGATCCTGTTGCTGCTGCTCGGCTTTGGCATGGTCGGCTTTCTCGCCCTCTACATCGCCTATCAACCGACGGTGGAAAGGCTGTTCGCCGACCCGACCTCCTTCACCGGGCGCGTGTCGATCTGGCAGGTGGTGTTCGATTATCTGAATGACCATCCGCTCCTGGGTGCGGGCTTTGGCGGCTTCTGGCAGGTAGGCGCGCATTCCCCGGCGCATGATTATCTGAACCAGCAGTTCCAGATGCTGACCGCCCATTCGCATAATGGCTATCTGGAAATCTGGGTGACGACCGGCCCCTTCGGCCTCGTCATGCTGCTATTGTCCTTCATCGCCCTGCCCGCCTGGTGGTTCCTGAGCGGCGCTACGAAGGAGAACCAGCATCTCATGGTCCCCGCCTTCGCCGTGTGGACCTTCGTTCTCTACCAGAATCTGCTCGAAACCTCCTTCTTCGACAAGGACCGGCAGGTCTGGGTGATCTTCCTCGCCGCCATCGCAACCGCCCACGCGACCTTCAAGGCAAAGCCGCGTCCCCAGTGGAACAGGCGGCAGCCGCTTCCTTCGACGGAGCCGACCCATGGCTAGGATCATCGTCTGCATTCCCACCTGCAACCGGCCGCAAGGGCTTGAACGCACGCTGCTATCCATCGCCGCGCTCGACACCCGCCACCAATTGGAGGTGCTGGTCGCTGATAACGACGCGACCCGGCGCGAAGGCATGGCCGTCGTCGAACGCCTCGCATCGCAAGGCTATCGCTGGCCGATCGAAGCATTGCTGGTCACCGAACGCGGCATACCGATCGTGCGCAACAGGCTGGTCGCAACGGCGCTGGCGCACCCCGGCGTCACCCATGTCGCCATGCTGGACGACGACGAAGCCGCTTCCAAGGGCTGGATCGACGCCATGGCCCAGGCCGCCGACCGCTGGAACGCCGACGTCGTGGGCGGCGCGGTCTTGCGGGAAATTGACAGCCACGTCGCACCGTGGGCCGCCAGCCACCCCCTGCTGCAGGCCAAACGGCGTGGCCAGTCAGGACCCGTCGCCCTGGTCGACAGCACCGCCAACGTCCTGATCGCCGCGTCCGCCCTTCGCGCCATGGGGCATCGCCCCTTCGATGAGCGCATGGCGCTGACCGGCGGGTCGGACAAGCAGCTGTTTACCCGCATGGCCCGCGCGGGATGCCGCTTCGCCTGGGCCGAAGACGCGCTGGTGACCGAACTCATCCCCGCCAGCCGCGTCACCGCGAAATGGCTGCTGATGCGCGGCTATCGGCTGGGCATGACCGACATGATCGTCGAACGTTTCCACAAGGGCCGCCTGCGCACCCTGATCAACGAAGCCCCCCGCATCCTTGCCGGCGTCCTTGTCGGCACACTGGGCGCGGCGGCGACCTTCGACCGGGGTCAACGCCTGGTCCGCCTCGGCAAGCTCTATCGCGCGGCGGGCAAGATCGCTGGCCTCGCCGGTATCCATTATGAAGAGTATCGAAAGGTGCACGGCGCATGACGAATGCAGCCCCCTTCTTTTCCGTGGTCATCCCGCTCTACAATCGGGCCACCATCGTGGGCGAAACGATTCGGTCGGTGCAGTCGCAGGATTGGCAGGATTATGAAATCCTGATCGTCGATGACGGATCGCAAGACGACCCCGCGCCCATCATCGAAGCCTTTAACGACCCCCGCTTGCGCTATATCCGGCAGGACAATGCAGGCGGAGGCGCGGCGCGCAATCGCGGCATAGAGGCAGCACGCGGCCGCTACATCGCTTTCCTCGATTCCGACGACCTGTTCCTGCCGGGCAAGCTGTCTATCATGGCCCGCGCGCTCGACCGGGACGATGGCAGGACCGTGCTTTACTCGCGCATGAAGGTCGATCGCGGCGTCGACCGTTACTGGATCAGGCCCGAACGAGGCATCCGCGATGGCGAGGATGTGGGCGAATATCTGTTCTGCGCCAACCAGTTCATGCAAACGTCCACCATGGTCGTCCCCGCCGACCTCGCCCGCCAAGTGCTGTTCGATCCAGCGCTCAAAAAAGGGCAGGACCTGGACTTTTGCGTCCGCCTGCAGGGCGCGGGCGCGCGCTTTCACATGATCGACCAGCCTCTGACCATCTGGCTGGACGCCAGCGAAGCCGGGCGGACATCCTATGTCCGTGGCTATGAAACCTCGCTCGACTGGCTCAATCGCTGCGGCCATATGCTGACCGACCGGGCCAGACGAGGATATCGCGCCACGGTGCTGGCCTACCACATGGCGCCCGTCCGCCCGGCGCTCGCGCTGCGCGACCTGATCGTCGGCATGCTAGCAGGCGGCGTCCCGCCCCGCGTGGTCGCGCGGCAAGTGCTGCGTTCCTATCTGCCCAAGCCGCTCTACCGCTCACTGGTCAACCGGTTCGTGCTGCGCTTTGGCAAGGCGGAAACAGCGCATGGCGGAGGACGACCGTGATGACCGCGTGGCAACCTCCCTCGGCTTTGCAGGCGCGCGTCGCCCAGCCGCTCTTTTCTGTCATCATCCCGACCTATCAAAGGCGCAATGCCGTGGTCGCCGCCGTTATGTCCGCCCTGGAACAGAGCGTCGCCGTGATCGAAGTGATCGTCGTCGTGGACGGGTCGACCGACGGCACCGAAATAGCGCTGGGCGCGATCAAGGACCCCCGGCTGACCGTCCTGGTTCAACCCAATCGCGGCGCGGCGGCGGCCCGCAATACCGGCATCGACCATGCCAGGGGGCGCTATATCGCCTTCCTCGACTGCGACGACCGCTTCCTGCCCCATCACCTCGCCGACCTCATCCCCCTGCTGGAGGATGGCGATCATGTCGTCGCCTATGGTCAGGTGCTTGCAGACCGTGGAGCCGGGCGCAATTTCCTTAAACCCCCCCGCGCCATCGGCTTGGGGGAAAGGCTCGACAAATATCTGATGTGCGACCGGGGCTTCATCCAGACCAGCAGCGTCGCGCTCAGCCGCCCGCTCGCGGAAAAAATACGCTATCGGGAAGATGTGAAGTTCGGCGACGATACCGACTTCGCCTTGCGCCTGTCGCTTGCCGGGGCGCAATTCCGCATGACGGATCGGCCCGGCACGATCTGGGCCGACCGGCAAGCGGACGACCGGCTGTCACAAGTGCGCGGCAATATCGGCAGCCTCCGTTGGCTGGCCGACTTGCGCCCCTATATCTCGGCGCGCGCCTTTTCCGGCTATATGGGCTGGCACGCGGCGAAAAGCATCTGGCCCACTCAACCCAGCCGCGCGCTGCGCTATTATCTGGCCGCATTGCTGCGCGGCGCATACGGCCCGCGCTTGGCCGGAGCGGTGCTGATGCAGATCGTGCTACCCGACGCCGTTTACCGCAAGATATGCGATCGCTGGATCGACTTCATCCGACTGCTTGTCGGGCAAAGGCAATCGCTATGAAGCGGCGCGATTTTCTGGGCGCAGCCGCCGCGCTGGCGGCCTGCTCCCCCTTGCCGCCCAGCGTCGCTCGGGTCGCGTCACGGGAAGGATTGGCGGAACATGCCCGGCGGTCAGGTCGTCATTTCGGGCTGGCGGTCAAATCGCGGCTGCTGCGCGAAGACCGCTCCTACCGAACCACCGCCGCGCGCGAATGCAGCATATTGGTTCAGGAATATGAACTGAAACGCGGCACGACCGAGCCCAAGCCCGGCAAATATGATTTCAGCGGCGCAGACCAGATCATCGACTTCGCGCAAACGCATGACATGCACGCACGGGGACACACGCTGGTCTGGTATGCCGCCAATCCGCCATGGCTGGAACCGGCGGTGAAGCAAGCCGGCCGAAAAGAACAACAGCGGCTGATGACCAGCTATATCGACGTCGCCATGCGTCGCTATGCCGGGCGCATTTCCGAATGGGACGTCGTTAACGAAACGCTGGAACCCAATCAGGGCCGCGCCGACGGCATGCGCGCGGAAAATCTGTGGATGCAGGCCATGGGCGAACATTATATCGACCTCGCCTTTCACCGCGCCCGCGCAACCGATCCCGCCGCCACCCTCTATCTGGGCGACTATGGGCTGGAACATGACTCGCCTCGCTGCGAAAGGCGGCGCACGGCGATGCTCAAGCTGCTGGACCGCCTGCTGGGCCGGGGCGTTCCTATCGACGCCATCGGCGTCCAGGGACATTTGAAACCCTATAAGGAACCGTTCAACCAGCGGCAATTTGCCGATTTCCTCCAGAAATTGAGCGGCTACGGCCTGCAAATCGCGGTGACCGAATTCGACATTGCCGACCGGGGCGGACCACCCAGCCCGGAAAAGCGGGACCGCGAAGTCGCCTCTTTCGCCAAGGCGTTTCTGGATGTGGCGCTGGACAACCCCGCCACACAGTCGCTGCTCTGCTGGGGCGTGTCGGATCGCGATTCATGGCTGTCCCGATATCCCGATTATAAATGGCCCGACGGGCAATTGTCCCGTGGCCTTCCTTTTGACGGGGACATGGCGCGCAAGCCCTTCTGGGACGCGATCGCCGCCGCCTTCGACGCCGCTCCTCCCGCAAGCAGGAGCGCAGCATGAGGATATCATCGCTCACCGGCCTGCGCGGCATCGCCGCCGTTTCCGTGCTGCTTTACCATATCCCCCATAACCCGGCCTTCGCGCATTTCGCGATCCCGCTATTCTCGCGCGCCTATCTGGCCGTGGACCTGTTTTTCATCCTCAGCGGCTTCGTCATCTCCTTTGGCTATCACGACCGGGTGGTGAAGCATCTGGGGACGAAGAGCTATGTCGACTTCCTGTTCAACCGCATGGCGCGCGTGTGGCCGCTTCACCTGATCGTGACCCTGGTCTTCGCGGCGCGCATCATCCTCAATGTATCGGGCAGCCAGTCGATCGAACTCACGCCCGCCAACATCTTCACCAACTTCGCCATGGTGCAAAGCTGGGGATGGGGTACGCAACCCATTGCGGGCAACAGCTGGTCGGTCAGCACCGAACTGGCCGCCTATCTCCTCTATCCGCTGATTGCCCTGATCGCCTTTTCGCGCTGGGCCTGGGCGCAGGCAGGGGTGTGCGTGGTCCTGTTGTTGCTGGTGGCCACTTCCGGCTTTGGGTCCAGCGGGCCGATGGACGTCAATAATTCCGACAGCATCCTCACCCTGCTGCGCTGTCTCGCGGGCTTCTCGCTGGGCGTGCTGACATATCGTTGCGCGGACCAACCATGGTGCAGGCGCATGCTGGACCGCACGGGCGGCTTCGCCGTCACCTGCGCGCTCATCGCGGCGGCGCTGCTGCTGCCGGGCGGAGATGTCCTGGTCGTTTGCCTGATGCCCGCACTGGTGCTCAGCTGCTATTATGATGGCTCTGCCGCGCGCGCGGTCATGGCGAACCCGGTCAGCTTCCACCTGGGACTGATCAGCTATTCTATCTACCTCTGGCACCCGCTGGTCCGCGATGTCGCGGCCCGCGCCATGACCGTGGCGCATCGTCATCATATCATCGGCATGGACTGGCTTTTCGTCGCGGGCCTGCTGGTCGCCACCTGGTTGCTGTGCTGGGCAAGCTATCTGCTGGTCGAAGTCCGGGGACATCAGTTCATCAAATGGCTGCAAAGCGGCAGGGCGCGACGCCCCTCCGTGGCGGAGGCCACCGCCCCATGACCATGGGCAAGGCGATATGGATCGCCATACCGACATTCAGGCGGCCGGTTGAATTGCGCCATCTGCTCGACAGCCTGGCAAACCAAATACAGCGCGACGATGTCATGCTGCTGATCGCCGACAACGACGGCACAGCGCAGGAAGGGGCCGCCGTGGTGGAGGCACTGCGCAACGCAGGCTATCCCCTGCCCATCACCCTTCTGCCCGTGCCGGAACCGGGCCTGTGCGCCGTGCGGAATGCCATCGGTGCCACGGCGATGACTGATCCGGCAATGCGCTTCATCGCCATGATCGACGACGATGAATGGCCGCAGCCCGGCTGGCTGGATGCGCTGCTATCCTGTCAGGCGCGCGCGGGCGCTGACGTAGTAGCGGGTCCGGTCGATTACCATTTTCAGGGGCAGCCACCCCGCTGGGCGCGCGAAACACTGGTCTTCCGGCCCGAACAACGCGCATGGGGGGCAACGGACATGTTGTGGGCCAGCAACAACCTGCTGGTCAGCCGCAAGGCGCTCACCATGATCGAGCGGCCCTGGTTCGACCCCAGGTTCAACCGCAGCGGCGGCGAAGACCTGGATTTCCTCGTCCGCCTGCGCGTGGCTGGCGCACGTTTCGGTTGGGCACCCGATGCACGGGTCAATGAATGGGTGCCGCCGGATCGCGCGCGGCTATCATGGGTGCTGAAACGGATGTGGCGGATCGGCTTCACCGAAACGCTCGCCCGTCAAAAACAAAGGCCGGGCCTGGCGGGCCGCGCCCGTCTGCTCGCCCGCACCATCGCCATATTGGCGGCGCGGACAGTCGGGCTTGCGGCGTTGCTGCTGCCCGGCGCGCGTCGTGTCGACATCGCCGGGCAGTGGGTCAAATGCTGGGGACGCCTCTATGCCCTGTCAGGCCGTACGCACAGCCATTATGGTGCGCTATAGATATGGAAGCTCTTGATGGTCATGTCGCCCGATCCATCATCATAGGCGCTGCTGGTTTTCACCGCCACGTTCATGATTGGATACCAGCGGTGGCCCTTGAACGGGTTGACCGACTGATATGTTTCCACGCCATCGACGAACCAGGTGATATAATCCCGCTGAATATCGACGGCAAAGCGATGAAATCCCTTTGAAAAATCCTTGATGCCATAGGCTTGCTCGGTCTGGATCGTCACGCCGCGCTGGAAACTGCGCACCCCGCCCGAACCGCCATGGATGGTATGGGCTACGTGCCGGTCGAAATCCCAATAGCTCTGATAGCCGAAGCCTTCGTAGATATCGATTTCCGGCGGCCAGCCGCTGGTGGAAATCAGCCAGAATGCAGGCCATGCCCCCCGGCGGCTGGGCATTCTGGCTTCCCACTCATATTGCCCATAGCCAATCTGCGACGCCTCGAAGTTGCGGCCGTCGAGCACCGTCGCGCCATAATGCCAGTTGCGGCCCTCATGATAGATTGGCGTCGTTAACTTCTGGCTGTGCAGGACCAGCCCCTGCGATCCCCAATAGACCGGCCCTTCGACACCGGGGAATATGCTGGAATCGAGGTAAAGGCCCGTCTCCTCATTAGCGATCTGGGTCCGGCCATGCGACAGCGACGTCGCCCAGCGGTTCCACCCTCCGTCAGGGGAACGTTTATGCGTGTCCTTCTGAAGCTCGAACTGCAGCGTCCCCGTGGCCGCGAAACTACGCGGCTGGCGGAAAGTGCCGGACGCCTTGGCCGTTGCCGCCGTGTCACTTGTGGCCGTGACCGTTGCTACCGATTGCCCCTGCAAGCCACCCCAGGGCACTTCCCTCAGCTTGAGCTGGAACTGCTGCCCTTCCGCCATGCCCATGACCGGCACGGCTACGGTCTGTACCAGTGGGTCTCCCGGACGGAAGATCACGACCGTGTCCACCGTCTCATAATGATAACCGGACAGCGCGCGCAGCGTGCCCGACCCGTTCACGGTAATGACACGGGCGATCACCGTGTTGGGCGTGTCCCGGTCCAGCCGCACGGGAACATAGGCGATCCCCGCCCCGGGCGTGACAGTGGCATTGTCCAGCGACAGCGTCGCCTTGCCCGGCAGTTTCGTGCCGTTGGCAAAGTCGAAATCAGCAAAGCTCGAAGTGGTCGTCGTTGTTGACGTAGAAGTCGTCGAAGACGTTGTAACAGTCTCCGATCCTCCAGCCAGAGTCGTGGTTGTCCCGCCTGCAGATATCGTCGAAGTCGATCCACTGCTCAAGAGCGTCGCCGCTCCCGCAACGGCCACGAACAATATGGATAATCCCGCTCCGGCCATAGGGCCAGTCAGTTTCATATTCATTATTGCAACCCCCGTATTATACTCCCCCCCGAGGGTCCTATAGGAAGGTTAACAACAACGTCTGGTCAAGCACAGGTCGTCGCAAAACCCGCAATTTTGCGACGACCCGTTAATCTCAATCAACTCGATGCTTCATTCATGCATTCATTCGGCCGCCTGAACCAGGGTCTCTGGTTCCAGCGCCGCGCCCCGTCCTACGCTCACATAGGAAAAGCCCGCTGCCTCCGCGACATCGGGACGATAGATGTTGCGCAGGTCAACCAGCGCATTGCCGTTCATCGCTGAACGCAAGCGGGGCAGGTCCAGCGCCCGCAGCGCGTCCCATTCCGTCACGATGACAACCGCAGCAGCGCCTTCCGCCGCAGCATAGGGACTGGTACAGAATTCCACATCCTGCACCATCGATCGCGCAGCCTCCATGCCTTCCGGGTCATAGGCTCGCACCTGCGCACCGCCGTCCTGCAGCGCCCGAATGATCGCCAACGACGGCGCATCGCGCATATCGTCGGTATTGGGCTTGAAGGTCAGGCCCAATATGCCGATCGTCTTGCCGCGCACCGATCCATTACATACGGCCACGATCTTGCGCGCCATAGCCCGCTTGCGGCTTTCGTTGATGGCGACGGTGGTTTCGATCAAGCGGATCGGCGCGCCCGCATCTTCCGCCGTCTTCACCAACGCCAGCGTGTCCTTGGGGAAGCATGATCCGCCATAGCCCGGCCCCGCATGCAGGAATTTGGCCCCGATCCGGTTGTCCAGACCGATGCCGCGTGCGACCTGCTGCACGTCTGCCCCCACCTGCTCACACAGGTCGGCCATTTCATTGATATAGGTGATCTTCATCGCCAGGAAGGCGTTGGCGGCATATTTGATCAGCTCGCTCGTCCGGCGACCGGTGAACTGAATCGGAGCCTGATTGAGGTAGAGCGGCCGATAGACCTCCTCCATGACCGGGCGGGCGCGTTCATCCTCCAGTCCGATGACGATGCGGTCGGGCTTCTTGAAATCCTGAATCGCCGCGCCTTCGCGCAGAAACTCCGGGTTGGACGCGACTGCGAACTGAGCCGCCGGATTGGCTTCGCGGATGATGCGGTCAACCTCGTCGCCCGTGCCGACCGGCACCGTCGATTTGGTGACGATGACCGTAAAGCCCTTGATCGCCGAAGCGATCTCCCGCGCCGCGTCGTAGACGTAGCTCAGATCCGCATGACCATCGCCGCGCCGCGCCGGAGTTCCCACGGCGATAAACACAACGTCCGCCTGCGCCACCGAAACAGGCAGATCGGTGGTGAAGGTCAATCGCCCCGCCTTGACGTTGCGGGCGATCAGATCGGCCAGCCCCGGCTCATAGATCGGCACGCCGCCGTCCTGCAGCAGCGCAATCTTGCGCTCGTCCTTGTCCACGCAGATCACGTCATGCCCGAAATCGGCAAGACACGCCCCGGACACCAGGCCCACATAGCCGGAACCCGTCATAACGATCCGCATCAGAAATTCTCCTTAACTCACATGCTCCTTCGCCAAACATCTTTCCGAGGCGCACGAACCCGGCTCCTGAAGAACAGGAGAAGGAGCGACCGTCATAAAGATCGGATATTCGGCGATGAAGCCCAACGCCCTAGTCGGAACCAGCCAACTGTGACGCAGCGCAGCATAATGCGTGCCACTGCACAAAAGCAACGCAGCCCGCCGCGCCCGCTGCACATATGGACGCGATCAGCGGCTCCTCATGGGCATTGGGACAAGGATTGGCTCAGGCAGCGCTGAATTGGCGGAAATCAGATCCCGCCGGGAAACACCGGCCACCCGCCCCGCTCCAGAGCCGCACCAAGATCTGCGATGCAGCCCTCCAGCACCTGCGCGTCGGTAGAGCGCACAACAAAGTTCGCCCCTGTCTTCCCCTCCCGAAAAAAGGGGTAGCTGCCGATCTGGCATCCTTCATGCGACCGTTCGACCACCGCCAATAAGTCCGCAATCTCGCTTTCCGCGACCCAGCATCCGATTTGCGCGGAAAGGACCGGATGACCGCCTTCCAGCGTGCCGGTCAGACTGTCCAACATGCCTGCGGTGATATGCGGCACGCCTGCCATGATGAAGATATTGCCGTGCCGGATGCCCGGCGCGCCCGACATGCGATTTTCGATGAGGTTCGCCCCCACCGGCACTCGCGCCATCCGCAGCCTCGCTTCGGTCAGCCCGCCCCGCGTTTCATAATAGCCCGACAGCATCGCACGCGCCTGGGGATCAATCTCGACCCCCACGTCCAGCGCGCGGGCGATGGCATCCACCGTGATGTCATCATGCGTCGGCCCGATGCCGCCAGTCGTGAACAGATAGTCGTGGCGGGCCCGCAATGCGTTCACCGCTTCCACGATCGCGTCGCTGTCGTCGCCGACAACGCGGACCTCCACCAGGCGAATGCCCTGGACATTAAGCCAGGACGCAAGCTGCGCGACGTTCCTGTCCTGCGTTCGCCCCGACAATATCTCGTCACCTATGACGATCAGCGCGGCTGTCCATATGCGTTCGGGTGCAAGCATGGCTTCGCAATAACCCGCACTGGCTTCCCTGCCTAGCCTGTGTCGAACCGACACTCGCATTATCGTGCTTTCCTGCCTATAACCGGGGGCATGACCGATTATATGACGATGACGGCGGATGCGCCGATTTCCCGATCGACGGCGATCAAATTGTATGACGAAGCTGGCTTTGACGGCATGCGCAAGGCAGGCCGACTTGCGGCGGAGATACTGGACGCGCTGGTTCCCCACGTCGTGCCGGGTGTCACCACCGGTGAACTGGACGACATGGTTCGCCGCATGACGCTGGACGGCGGCGGAGTACCCGCGACGCTAGGCTATCGCGGCTATACGCATAGCTGCTGCATATCGCTGAACTCTATCATCTGCCACGGCATTCCGGGCGACCAGAAGATCAAGGAAGGCGATATACTGAACATCGATGTCACGCCGTTGGTGGACGGATGGCATGGCGACAGCAGCCGCATGTATATCGCCGGGGAGACCTCCATCAAGGCACGCCGCCTGATCGAGGTCACCTATGAATGCCTGATGCTGGGGATCGAGCAGGCCAAGCCCGGCAATCATCTGGGCGACATCGGCCACGCGATCCAGAGCCATGCGGAAAAGCACCGCTATGGGGTAGTGCGGGACTTTTGCGGCCACGGGCTAGGCCGGGTCTTCCACGACAGTCCCGAAGTCATCCATGTCGGACGACCGGGCACCGGGCCGGAATTGCGACCGGGCATGTTCTTCACCATCGAACCGATGATCAACATCGGGAAACCGGGCGTGAAGATGCTGGAGGACGGATGGACGGCAGTGACACGCGACCGTACGCTATCTGCGCAGTTCGAACATAGCATTGGCATTACAGAAACGGGCTGCGAGATATTCACCAAAAGCCCAACCGGGCTGGACGCGCCTCCTTACGGATCTTGATCAGCACTGCCTAAAAAACAGGCATAGTCGGGGAATATTGCACTGAATAAGGGCAATATGGACAAAGGTTGCCGCTTCGCCGAAAGCGAGTTCTGGCGATTCGCCATTTGGCACGGTAATTGATTGTTTTAGGGACGGCGCGTGTCTCAGGGACATGAGGATCGTCGCTGGGTGAGATATGAAAATGGGCGAGGCCACCCGCCTTCGTTCGCGCGTTTTGTTGGGATAGAGTGATGAAAAAGATCGAGGCGATCATCAAGCCGTTCAAGCTCGACGAGGTGAAGGAAGCGCTGCATGAGGTCGGCGTTTCCGGCATCACCGTCACCGAAGCCAAGGGGTTCGGTCGACAAAAGGGGCATACGGAGCTGTATCGCGGCGCGGAATATGTCGTCGATTTCCTGCCCAAGGTGAAGCTGGAAGTGGTGGTGGACGACTCTCTCGCCGACCGCGTGGTGGAAGCCATTTCTTCAGCAGCTCAGACAGGCCGCATCGGCGACGGCAAGATTTTCATCACCGCAATCGAAGGTGCCGTCCGCATCCGCACCGGGGAACGCGACAGCGACGCCATCTGACAATTTCCGACAGCTTTTCGCCACTCCCGACCGGGGGCGGCGAACGCATGCATCAACTACCCTCCAACGGGGTATTAAAAAGAAGGGCAGACTGCACATGGCCAACACGCCAAAAGACATCCTCAAGATGGTCGAAGAGAAGGAGATCGAGTGGGTCGATCTGCGCTTCACCGATCCCAAGGGAAAGTGGCAGCACCTGACCATGGTCGCCTCCATCCTGGGTGAGGACGAACTGACCCAGGGCCTGATGTTCGACGGTTCGTCGATCGAGGGCTGGAAGGCGATCAACGAATCGGACATGATCCTGAAGCCCGACCTGGACGCCGTCTATGTCGATCCGTTCAGCGCCACCCCGATGCTGATCCTGTTCTGCGACATTGTGGAGCCTGACACCGGCGAACTCTACGCGCGCGACCCACGTTCGACCGCGAAGCGCGCCGAGTCCTTCGTAAAGTCGGCCGGTTTCGGCGACACCGTCTATGTCGGACCCGAAGCCGAATTCTTCATGTTCGACGATGTCCGCTTCAACTCAGACTATAATGAATCTTTCTACAAGATCGACGACATCGAACTGCCGACCAACACCGGCCGCGAATATGAAGGTGGCAACCTGGCCCACCGTCCGCGCGCCAAGGGTGGCTACTTCCCGGTCGCTCCGGTCGATCCGGCCACCGACATCCGCGCCGAAATGGTCACCACCATGCTCGAAATGGGCCTGCCCTGCGACAAGCACCACCATGAAGTGGCCGCTGCCCAGCACGAACTCGGCCTGACCTTCGGCACGCTGGTCCAGACCGCCGACCGCATGCAGATCTACAAATATGTCGTGCAGATGGTCGCCCAGGCCTATGGCAAGACCGCGACCTTCATGCCCAAGCCCATCGCGCAGGACAATGGTTCGGGCATGCACACCCACATGTCGATCTGGGATGGCGGCAAGCCGCTGTTCGCCGGCGAAGGCTATGCCGGACTGTCCGACATGTGCCTTTACTTCATCGGCGGCGTCATCAAGCACGCAAAGGCACTCAACGCCTTCACCAACCCGACCACCAACAGCTACAAGCGCTTGGTGCCGGGCTTCGAAGCGCCGGTTCTGCTGGCCTATTCGGCTCGCAACCGTTCGGCTTCCTGCCGTATTCCTTACGGCGCGGGTGCCAAGGCAAAGCGCGTTGAATTCCGCTTCCCCGACGCGATGGCCAACCCCTATCTGTGCTACGCCGCACTGCTGATGGCTGGCCTCGACGGCATCGAAAACAAGATCCATCCGGGTTCCGCGATGGACAAGAATCTCTATGATCTGCCACCCGAAGAACTGAGCCAGGTTCCGACCGTCTGCGCATCGCTGCGTGAAGCACTCGACTCACTGGCCGCCAACCACGACTTCCTGCTGAAGGGCGACGTGTTCACCAAGGACCAGATCGAAGCCTATCTCGAACTGAAGTGGCCCGAAGTCTACCGCTGGGAAATGGCTCCCTCGCCGGTCGAATTCGACATGTACTACAGCTCCTGATTTTTCAGGAACTGGTCAAGGAAGAGGCCCTGCCGCGCAAGCGGTGGGGCCTTTTCTTTGGCGGGGATGGGGCTAATTCAAGCCTCCCACGCCGAAGGAAAGCGCGCAAGATCAGCATAATTCTCATCACCAGCGGCTACGCCGACGGTCCTCCTCCCCATCTTCCGATGGGAAGGATATAAATATGTCTGGCAAACCGCGTCCGCTCGAATGTGCGTCTATGCCAACAGGAAAGGCGACTGGCAGCCAGCGACCGATAGCCGATGACCAGCGGTCTAGTTTCGTTTCCTGATTGCAGACGTTGGTTGGTCGCGGCATCATCCACCGATGATGGATTTCATAGCCGGGTTCATGGGATCGCTACTGCCTTGGCGGATATGGGCAGGTATCACTATCGCGGTGCTGCTTTGCATCGCTGTCGCAGCGATCTGGACATGATCGTCGCTTAACGACCATTTGCGGACGTCACCTCTTTGCTTTCACTCTCTCGATAACTGTCCTAAAGCCTTAAGGCCGTGCGATATCGGGGAGTGTAAGGGTGGGGGCATTCAGATGGCCGATCAGGCGCGTATCGCGGGGCGACTTCTTCTTTTGGCTGATAGGTATCAACATAATATTCAGCTCCGTGGACTGGTGGGCATTCAGTCGGCTGAACCTAACTGTGAACCTTGGTATTAGATTCGAAGCTCTTCAGCAGTTTGCTATCCTGCCCGTCTGGCGAACGTTGCTTGAGATTGTGCTCAACCTCATACTAGCGGCGCTCGCCATTGCGCGTCTGCATGACGCTTCTTACTCCGCGCGTTGGCTGACAGTTACGGTGGGATTAGCGGTGGCCTCGATGCTCCCGTTTGCGAGCGGCTTAGCCGCTATTGCCCTTCTCACTTGGCTCGCAATTTTCTTTCTGCCTCCATCCATCGGGCCAAATCGCTATGGTCCCGATCCGAGAGGCTGGAAATCGCGCGAACAGTTCGAACAGCAGCAAAAAGACTTGGCGGAGCAAAGCAACCGCTAATGTCAGCTATACGAAGCTGAAACTTAAAAGTTGCCAGTCGCCAAACCACCCAGGCGCGCCGTTCTTCGACCGATAAGTGCCTTACCCCCGATTAGGAATAGACGCGCCGAACAGCAGCATCGGCTCTCCCGGCGCGGACAGTGCGATGTCGCCTCCCGTTCCGGTAACAAGGCTGCGCGTCATCCAGGCGGCCGCAGTGCGCGATCCCAGGCTCTCGACCGGGAGCGTCCCCGCCAGCGCAGAACGCAAATCCGGGTCCAGCACCAGCTTTGGCCCCTCGCCGCGAACGACGATCTCCGTCACGCCGGGCCGTCTTTCGGCACCGATGTCGAGTTGTCCGCCGCGCACCAATGCATCGCCCGCAATCAGCGCCAGGTTCAGCAGCACCTTGACCGGCAACTTGTCGAGCATTTCCTCGCCCACCAGCCAGCCGATCTTTACCCGACCCGCGCCTGCAAACATGCCTTCGATGGCGACGCGCGCTTCATGCGTGGGCACCACGTCGCCAAAGCCACCCGCCGACCCGAAAGCCAGGCGAAAAAATTTGAGTTTATTGGCCGACGTCCGCGCGCTGTCCCCCAGCAGTTCAAGGCAGCGCTGTCGCATTTCAGGATCGGTTTCATCCGCCATCAGCTCAAGCCCGTTGTTGAGCGCGCCCACCGGGCTCAACAAATCATGGCAAAGGCGCGAACAAAGAAGACTGGCAAATTCGATGCTGTCGGTCGGATGGGTCATGAAGGTCGCTGCCGCCGGGATAGTGAAAACAGGAAGGGAATGAACGGCTAATGCGCTGCCCCGTCCTGCGATGCAACCCCGGCCCGCCGTCTTTCGCTCACAGGATATCGAGCCCGACGGCGACAAAATGCACGCCGCCACCATCTTCCGGCAACGCCTGCCACAGCTGGGCCGCGCCATTCGCCACGATCATCCAATAACTTCCATCCGCCGTCGCGCTGGCCCTGTCTGTGGACGATGGTTCGGCATGGCCCCTAGGGTGGGAATGATAGTGGCCGATGACAGCGCTTCCCCCTGCCCGCGCCTTCCGATGCGCGGCGATCAGGATCGCCGGATCGACTTCAAAATGCTGTGCAGGATTGGGCGCGACATTCGCCGCCGGCTGGATGTCCCTTATCCATCCTGCTTCGCCCAGCAAAAGGCCGCAAACCTCGTCTTGCTCAGCCTGTGCCAGCGCGACGACGCGACGCAGCAAAAAACTTGAAATACGCACCCTCATCCCTACATCCCTAGCTAATGGGTTCGGGGGTTTCCATCATCGAAACGACGATTAGCGAGACGCAACAGGGTTTGCGGCTCGACAAGGCGCTTGCCGATCTGCTGCCGGAACTGTCGCGCGAACGGCTCAAGACGCTAATCGTTGAGGGGCAGGTCACATCTGGCGGCCGATCCCTGAACCCCTCCATGAAAGTCGCGGTGGGGCAGCGTTTTGCCATAACCCTGCCCGCTCCGGCCGAAGCGGAAGCCGTCGCGCAGGATATTCCGCTGTCCATCGTCTACGAAGACGACGACCTGATCGTGATCGACAAGCCCGCTGGCATGGTCGTCCACCCGGCTGTCGGCAATGTGGACGGCACATTGGTCAACGCGCTGCTCCACCACTGCAAGGACAGCCTGTCCGGTATCGGCGGAGTCGCCCGCCCCGGCATCGTTCATCGCATCGACAAGGATACTTCCGGCCTTCTGGTCGTTGCAAAGTCGGACAAGGCTCATGAAGGCCTGGCGCAACAGTTCAGCGCGCACAGCATTGACCGGCTTTATGCCGCTATCGTTTACGGGATCCCCAATCCGGCGACTGGCACAGTGGATACATGGATCGGACGATCCGATAGCGACCGCAAGAAAATGGCGGTTCATCGGGAAGGACGCGGCAAGCACGCCGTCACCCATTATCGGGTCATTGATCGGCTGAGGGGTGCGGCACTGGTGGAATGTCGGCTGCAAACAGGCCGGACGCATCAGGTCCGCGTGCACCTGACGCATTTGGGTCATCCCTTGATCGGCGACCCGGTTTACGGTAGAGAAAGAAAAGGTTTCAAATCGATACTGGAAACGCTGAGTTTCAAAAGGCAGGCATTGCACGCCAAAAGGCTGGGGTTCATACATCCCGTGACCGGGGAAAAACTCAGCTTCGACAGTGCACTGCCCACCGATATGCAGGAACTGTTAAGCGAGCTCCACGTATAGTTTTGGACAAGTTTGCGACGGCGCTCTGGATGCCACTTTTGGGTCCCGCCGCGCATGAAAGGGAAAGGTGAAGCGACATGGCTGATAAAAGCAATGTCCCCGCGGTTCCGGCGCTGGGCGGTGAAGCCAGCCTCAACCGCTATCTTTCGGAAATCCGCAAGTTTCCGATCCTCAAGCCCGAGCAGGAATATATGCTCGCCAAGCGTTACGCCGAACATCAGGATCCTGAGGCGGCGGCGCAGTTGGTAACGTCGCACCTGCGCTTGGTGGCAAAAATCGCCATGGGCTATCGCGGCTATGGCCTGCCGGTCAGCGAACTGATCAGCGAAGGCAATATCGGCCTGATGCAGGGCGTGAAGAAATTCGAACCCGATCGTGGCTTCCGCCTGGCGACCTACGCCATGTGGTGGATCCGTGCATCGATCCAGGAATTCATCCTGCGGTCATGGAGCCTGGTCAAGATGGGCACCACCGCCGCGCAGAAGAAGCTGTTTTTCAACCTTCGCCGGATGAAGAACAGTATCGAAGCGTTCGAGGATGGCGACCTGCACCCTGATGATGTCAGGAAGATCGCCACCGATCTGGGTGTGAGCGAAGAAGACGTGGTCTCCATGAACCGTCGCATGGCGATGGGCGGCGACACATCGCTTAACGTCCCCATGCGGGAAGATGGCGAAGGTCAGTGGCAGGATTGGCTGGCAGACACCGGCCCGCTGCAGGATGAACGTGTCGCGGACGAGCAGGAAAAGACCCTGCGACATGACATGCTGGTCGAAGCGATGGATGATCTTAACGATCGGGAGAAGCATATCCTTGCCGAACGGCGTCTGGCCGAAGAGCCTAAGACCCTGGAAGAACTGAGCCAGGTCTATGGCGTCTCGCGTGAGCGGGTTCGCCAGATCGAGGTCCGCGCCTTTGAAAAGCTGCAAAAAGCGATGATGCGGATTGCAGGTGACCGGCTGGGCAAGATGCGGCTCGTTCTCGCCTGACGACGCCCCGTGACAAAGTCAGGCCCCGGAGCGATCCGGGGCCTGACTGTTTATAGCCCCTATTTATAAGCGACCGCCGCGCTGGCCGGACCGCCCAGCGGCAATATCTCGCAACGCGAAAAGCCCGCATCCAGGCACCATCGGCGGAAATCTGCGCCGGTAAAGTCGAACGCTTCACCAAATTCGATCAGCATATTAAGCGACATGAGCAGACCGAAGCTGTTGTGCCGACGCTCATCGTCGATGATATTCTCTATCGCCACAAATGCGCCACCCATAGGCAATGCGCGATATGCTTTTCCTATCAGCATCTTTTTCGCATCGAGGTTCCAGTCATGCAGGATCATGCCCATTGTGATCACGTCCGCATCGGGAAAGTCGTCATCGAAAAAGTCGAGCGATCCGGCGCTGACCCGATCGCCAAGGCACGCTTCGCGAATGCGCCGTTCAGCAATGGGCTGGGCCACCGGCAGGTCGTAAGAGGTGCATCGCATATGCGGATGACTGGCGGCGACGAAGCATGACAGCTGGCCGGTAGCTCCGCCGATATCGGCAAGACTATGGTAGCCTGAAAAATCGAAACTATGGGCGAATGCTTCGAAATTGCCCATCGACACGCCGCTCATCGCGTCCATAAACTGTTCGAGCCGGGCCGGATCATCATACAACGCGTCGAACATCGACCTGCCGGAACGTTTGACCTCGTTCTGCGGCCTGCCCGTCTGCAGGGCTGTGGTCAGGTCAGCCCAAAAGCGGAAAAGCCGGGCGTTGGCCATTTCCAGGATGCCGCCCATATAGGTAGGGCTTTGCCTGTCCAGAAATGCGGCGGTCGCAGGCGTGTTGCTGTAGCGCCCTTCCGCCCCGTCCCCTGCCCGATCAAGCAGGCCGATCGCGACCAGCGCATCAAGAAAGTCATAGGTTGCCCGTGGATGCAGGCCCAGCGCCTGCTCCAGTTGAGCAGCTGTTCGGCTGCCATCCCCAAGCTCGGTAAACAGGCCAAGCTCAACCGCACTCAGCAACGTTTTGGATGGCCAGAAGCCCATGCCGATCTGCAGGATATGGTCGGGCGAAATGTCGGACCGCATAATCCACTCCTTCGCAAAGCCAAGTGGCAGGCGAGCAAGAAGCGACCCTTGCCTCTCTCATAGCATCAATTTTGGCAAAATGCGCCTACCACCTCCCCCCCGGTCGCACCCAGATGGCTTGAACCCGCGCAGGATCGCGCTACGAGGACAGCATGATCGCCCGTTCAGCCGCTCCCCGCCGTCGTTCCCGCTGGTTCGGCATTCTCTTTAAAATTGTCGGCGGGTTCGTCCTGTTCTCACTTTTGCTGGTGGCTCTCTATCGCTTCGTGCCACCGCCAGTGACGCTAACGATGCTGTTCGATCCCAACGGCATCACCAAAGATTGGGTCAAGCTGGACGAAATCGACCCCGACATGCCGCGCGCCGCCATCGCGGCGGAGGACGGCCGCTTTTGCAGCCACCATGGCTTTGATGCCGTGGCCATCGCACAGGCGTTGCGCCACAATGCCAGTGGCGGACGCATTCGTGGCGGATCGACCATCAGTCAGCAGACGGCGAAAAATGTGTTCCTATTCCAGGGCGGCGGCTTCATCCGCAAGGGCTTTGAAGTCTGGTTCACCATGCTGATCGAAGCGATCTGGGGCAAGCGGCGGATCATGGAAGTCTATCTGAACGTCGCGGAAACCGGCCTGGGCACCTATGGCGTCCAGGCGGGCGCGATCCGTTATTTCCACCATGGCGCGGGCAAGCTGACCAAGGCCGAAGCCGCCCGGATCGCCGCAGTGCTACCCCTACCCAAGAAACGCGCCGCCATCGCCCCGAGCGGCTTCACCCGCCGCTATGGCAACAGCATCGCCAGCCGTATCGCCGTGGTTGCGCGGGATGGGCTGGATAACTGCCTGCGTTGAGATGTGAGTAGAGCGGCGACTGCTTTCGGATAGAGAGCAACGTAAGCGACTATAATTCATCTAGGGGCATCAGGCGTTTGGCGGGTGTCTAAGATCAATTGCATAAAAGTAAGATCGAGCCAGTCACCAAATTTCGAGCCCACCTGACGCATCAAACCGGCAGTCTCGAAACCCAACTTTTCATGCAAACGGATAGAGCCGACATTTCGCGCCTCGATCCCTGCGACCATTACATGCTTGCCGATTAACCTGGCGCGCTCGATCAGTTCAACCATGAGCGCATTACCGATGCCGCCGCCCCGCTGATCTGAGCGGACATACACCGAATGCTCGACGGTATAACGGTATCCGTCCCACGCCCGCCAATCCCCGAACGATGCGTAGCCGATCACTTCGTCATCATCGACAGAAACCAATACAGGGTAGCCCTGTCGTTCCCGATCAGCAAGCCATGCGATCCGATTCCCCCGATCAATCGCAGTTTCGTTCCAGATCGCGGTCGTGTTGATCACGGCATCGTTGTAGATAGCGGTGATCGCTTCGGCATCAGCCGAGCAAGCATTGCGGATGTCCATGCGTGAAACATTCACCATGGAAGCAACGATGGCAACTCTTCGGCGGGGCTTGATCCACTCGAAGCCCTCAAATGGTTGTTTCCAGATGCCCGCCCTCGATCATCCCGGCCTTGAGCCGGGATCCGACGCGCTTCCTTAGAGCATCGAGCCTGAAATAGGAATCTGGGGATTCCCAGATGCGCAGGGATGTG
>CBFHAG010000005.1:0-121345 GCA_965653535.1 uncultured Sphingobium sp. | reverse complement strand
CATCCCTGCGCATCTGGGAATCCCCAGATTCTTATTTCAGGCTCGATGCTCTAGAGCGCGCGACCTGCGTCAGATTTAACGCAGCGCGCTCTAGCTGGCAGGGCCGAGATCGGGCACCCATCCCGCGCCATTGATATGCGCGCCCCCATCGGCGAACAGTGTATTGCCCGTGAGGTAACGCGCGTCCTCGCTGGCCAGGAACAGGGCAACCCCGCCAATGTCGGCCTCTGGATCACCCATTCGGCCCATCGGGTTGGCTGCTGTGGTGGCGGCAGCGACCTCCGGCTCCGCTTTCTCGAACTCGCGGTAGCCAGCGGACACGGCGGCAGGGCAGATGATGTTGGCGCAGATGCCGTAGCCAGCCCATTCCCGCGCGGCGCTGCGTGTGTAGGCGCGAAGCGCCTCCTTGCCGACATTATATTCGGCGGTCCCCATATGCGCATTGACGCCGTTAAGCGACCCAATGTTGATGATGCGACCCCAGTGTCGGCTGCGCATGTGCGGGAACGCCGCCTCCATCGACCATTTCGCGGCGAAAAGGCACATGTTCATGCAGGATTCGAATTGCGCGTCGGATAAGGTTTCGATGCGCTGCACGCCGCCGCCGCTAAAGGCATTGTTGACCAGGACGTCGACGGAGCCGAACCGAGCCACGCAGGCCTGAACGGCACCGACCACATCGTCACGCACCGTGACATCACATTTGCGGAAATGGGCATCCACGCCAAGACCGCGTAATTCCTCCACGACCTCTACCCCTTTGTCCGCATTGAAGTCCGCGACCAGGATCGCACCACCTTCCTGGGCAAACCGCAACGCGATACCCCGGCCAATTCCATCCGCTGCTCCGGTGATTAGCGCCGCACGTCCAGCAAGTCTTTTTTCCACGCTCATACGTCCATCTCCTGCACCTGTGGTGTCGTTTCCAGCGAAAAGCTAAGTGAACGATGACGCTTGTCAACAATTTATCGATGTGATTGTATCGCTCAACCCATGACGAGGCGGGAGGACCATGATCGGATGATGAGCAAGATTGAAGTTCAGCGACCTGTGGCACTGGTCACTGGAGCGACGCGCGGCATCGGTCGGGCAATAGCGATCGCCCTGGGCCGCGCGGGCTTTGCCGTCGCCGTGACGGGGCGCACCATGACAGAAGGCACAGGCCGCATGGAGAGCATGGGCGGCGCGCCTGTTCCCGGCAGCGTCGCTTCGACCGTGCAGGCCATAGAGGTCGCGGGTGGTCAGGCGATGGGCGCACGGATCGACCTGCTCGACCGCGCATCCATCGATGCGGGCGTCGCGGCGGTGCTCGACCGCTGGGGCCGGATCGACGTGTTGGTGAACAATGGCATCTACCAAGGGCCGGTCATCCTGCAACCGGTGATAGAAGCCGCGCTGGATGACGCCGAACGCGCGATCATGGGCAACTTCATCAACCAATTCCACCTGAGCCGAACCGTGCTGAAGACGATGGTGGCGCAGGGATCGGGACGGATGATCTTCATGACCACCTTGTCTTCGGTGATGCCTGCCGCCGACGCTGGTGGGGTTGGCCTATTCTACCTTGCGCCCAAAGCAGCGTTCAATCGCATTCCAGACTTCATCAACCTTGAACATGGCAAGGACGGTATCAGCGCTTTCCTTATCGAACCCCGCTTTACCATGACCGATACGCTGCGCGCGGCGATGGGCGACGCCGCGGAAACGATCGGACTGGGTGAAGCGGCGCGCGATCCAGAGGAAACCGCGCAAACCGTGGTCTGGCTTGCGAGCCATGCGGACGCCCCGAACCATGCCGGGCCAGAGATGATCAACGCGCCGGACTTCTTTTCGGAACGGGGAATTGTGCCGCCGAGTTGATCCTAAGTGTGGCTTCCCTGCTAAACAACCGACCCACATAAGCCAGGCAGTACCGGGTCCAATTGACGGCGGTCCCCGACCGATGGGCGCATTTGTAACAAGCGCCAAATTGGGCAGCGTCAGACGCTGCCTCAACAATTCGACATTTCTCCATTTTTCGAAATTTGATTGACCATCGCATCGTGCCACCATATTTCGATGATCATCGAATGAAGGACACGCAATGGATCAGGACAGAGCTGTCGCAGCCCTCGCTGCGCTCGCGCAGGACACTCGACTGTCGGTGTTCCGTTTACTGGTCAAGGCCGGTCCCGATGGCATGATAGCGGGAGCGGTGGCGGAGGCGATGAACGTTCCCGCATCGACTATGTCGCACCATCTGGCAAAGCTGGAGCAGGCGGGACTGATCACCTCATGGCGGACGAGCCGACTGATCCATTACGCCGCGGACTATGCCGGGATGCAGGCCCTCCTCACCTTTCTGATGGCGGATTGCTGTCAGGGCGATCACCGTGCCTGTTCGGATATCGTGTCCGCCATCGCCTGCGCACCCGTTGCCTAAGGAGCCTGCTCATGACCCCTGACATCATCATCTATCACAACCCCGAATGCGGCACGTCGCGCAACGCGCTGGCCATGATCCGCAACGCGGGTATCGAGCCGCATGTCGTCGAATATCTCAAGACCCCGCCGTCGCGCGCCATGCTGGAAAGCCTGATCGCTCGTGCCGGGATAAGCCCCCGCAGCCTGCTGCGTGAGAAAGGCACACCCTATGACGAACTGGGCCTGAGTGATGAAAACCTCTCGGACGACGCGCTGATCGACGCGATGATGGCCCATCCTATCCTCATCAACCGCCCGCTGGTCGTGTCGCCGCTGGGCGTGAGGCTGTGCCGACCATCGGAAGAAGTGCTGGACCTGATCCCCGCAGCCCAGCGCGGCGCATTCGCCAAGGAAGATGGCGAGCAGGTGGTGGACGAGGCTGGCAGTCGCGTCGGCGGGCCTGAACGATGATGACCGTTGCTGTCCGTTCGGCAACCCTTGCCGACGCTCCGGCAATTGCAGTTATCTATGCGCATCATGTCCAGTATGGCACGGCGAGTTTCGACACCGTACCGCCCTCGCTGGCCGAGACAGAAGGCAAGATCGCCGGTTGTGTGTCGAGGGGATGGCCTTTTCTGGTCGCACAACAGGATGGAGACGTGATGGGCTATGCCTATGCCACCCAGTTTCGTGACCGGCCCGCTTATGGATCGACCTGCGAAAACTCGATCTATGTTCATCCCGACCGTCAGGGCAAGGGCATCGGCAAGGTGCTGCTG
Organism: uncultured Sphingobium sp.; assembly: GCA_965653535.1. Lineage (GTDB taxonomy): Bacteria > Pseudomonadota > Alphaproteobacteria > Sphingomonadales > Sphingomonadaceae > Sphingobium. The sequence goes on along the minus strand of CBFHAG010000005.1, from coordinate 118,163 downwards.
GCCACGCTGCTGGCGGAGGCAGAAACGGAGGGATTTCGCCAAATGATCGCCGTCATCGGCGGCGGCGAACCGGCATCCGTCGCGCTCCACGCCAGTCTGGGCTTTCAACATGCCGGAAGGATGCGCTCAGTCGGGCGCAAGTTCGGTCGCTGGCTCGACACCGTCTACATGCAGATCGTGCTCGGCGCCGGTGACAGCGCCCCACCGCTCAAGGAACCCCAGTGACCCAAACCAGCCGTCCGCGCCTGTCCTTTCTGGACAGATACCTCACCTTATGGATTTTCCTCGCCATGACGCTTGGCGTCGCGCTGGGCACGATGATCGCAGGGCTGCCCGATGCCATCAACCGCCTGTCATGGGGCACTACCAATATCCCCATCGCCATAGGCCTGATCCTGATGATGTATCCGCCGCTGGCCAGGGTGCGTTACGAGGAACTGCCGCGCGTGTTCGAGGACAAGCGCGTTCTGGCGATTTCGCTGATCCAGAACTGGATCATCGGCCCGGTGCTGATGTTCACCCTGGCCATTATTTTCCTTCGCGACGAGCCGGAATATATGACCGGCCTCATCCTCATCGGCCTGGCCCGCTGCATCGCCATGGTCATCGTCTGGAATCAGCTCGCCAAGGGCGACAATCAATATGTCGCGGCTTTGGTCGCGTTCAACTCGATCTTTCAAATCCTGTTCTTCAGCGTCTACGCATGGTTCTTCCTGTCCGTCCTCCCTCCGTTTTTCGGCCTGGAAGGCAGCGTCATCGATGCCAGCTTCTGGACCATTGCCGAAGCGGTCGGCATCTATTTGGGCATTCCATTTCTGGCTGGCTATCTGACCCGCAAATGGCTTGTCGCCGCCAAGGGGCGTGAATGGTATGAAGGCGTGTTCCTGCCCAGGATCGGCCCGATTACGCTGATCGCCCTACTATTCACTATCGTGGCCATGTTCAGCCTCAAGGGTAACGAAATCGTGACTTTGCCGGGCGACGCGATCCGCATCGCCATCCCCCTTGGCATCTATTTCGTGGTCCAGTTCACGATCAGTTTCGCCATGGGTAAGCTGATCGCCAGCGACTATCCGCGCACCACGGCAGTCGCGTTCACTGCGGCAGGCAATAATTTCGAGCTGGCCATCGCCGTGGCAATTGCCGCATTCGGGCTGGCGTCGCCGGTCGCCTTCGCGGCCGTCATCGGTCCGTTGGTCGAGGTGCCGGTGCTGATCCTGCTGGTGAACGTTGCTTTCTGGTTCGGGCGGCGCTGGTTCCCGGATACGGTTCCAGCCGGGACACGGATATGAATGTGATCGGCGCGGGCGTCATCCTGCTGGCCCCGCGATCCGCCTGACAGAGGCTCCCCCAATATGACTGAACCCGCTACCTCCGTAGCCTTGATCGTCTTTCGGCGGGGCTGTCTCCCAACCTGATCGTGACGGATCATCTGATGTCGGGCCGTTCGGGCAGAGATCTGGCAGCGCATGTCGCTGAACTGATGGGCGAATGACGGCGCGCAGTTAAATCGAACGGTATCGATCGAATATTGACCTCACAGGATGGTCGGCGTAAAGTCGAGACATAATCGGCATGCGAGCCGAGGTGATGAGAGGAAGATCATTCGATGCAAAGGCTCCGCGCCGTCCTGTTGACGGCCATCATTGGAACTGCGCTTACGCCCGCCCCCACCTTGGCGCGCGAGCCTGCATCCAGCGCCGAGCGCCGCGCCGCTGAGACGCTTGCCAAAATGTCGCTGGAGGAAAAGGTCCAGCTACTCCACGGCCCGATGCCGGGACTTATGTCCCCCGCCAAGCGACCGTCGAATATAACGATGGGCGCGGGCTTTATCGAAGGCCTACCGCGTCTTGGCATACCGACCTTGGTTGAAACGGACGCAAGCCTGGGCGTTTCAAACCTGATGGACATGCGAAAGGGCGATGTCGCCACGGCCTTGCCGTCCGGCCTGTCGCTCGCATCAAGCTGGGATCCTGAAATCGCACGCGCAAGCGGCGCAATGATCGGATCGGAAGCGCGCGCCAAGGGCTTTAACGTTATGCTGGTGGGCGGCGTCAACCTGGCCCGCGACCCTCGCGGCGGTCGGAATTTCGAATATCTGGGCGAAGACCCGCTGCTGGGCGGTGAGCTGGTGGGCGCGCAGATTGCGGGCGTGCAGTCGAACGACATCATCGGCACTATCAAGCATTTCGCTTTGAATCCGCTGGAGACCGGGCGCAACATCCATTCCGTCACCGTGGACGAAGGCGTCATGCGCGAAAGCGACCTGCTCGCCTTTCAGATCGGCATTGAAAAGGGCGCGCCCGGTTCGATCATGTGCGGCTATAACCGCGTCAACGGAGATTATGCCTGCGAAAACGCTTTCCTTCTCAATGACGTGCTTCGCCGGGACTGGGGCTATAAGGGCTATGTCATGTCGGACTGGGGCGCGGTGCATTCGACCGAAGCCCTGGTCAAGGGCCTCGACCAGCAATCCGGCGAGCAACTGGACAAGAAGCTCTATTTTTCCACGGAGTTGACCAAGGCGCTCGACGAAAAGCGCATCCCCATCGCGGCACTCGACACCGCCGTGCGCCGCATTCTCCATTCCATTTATGCCCATGGCGTTGCCGACAAGCCGCTGCAACCGGGCCAGGCGATCGACTATGACGCCCATGCCGAAGTCGCGCAAAAGGCGGCAGAAGCCGGTATTGTGCTGCTGCGCAACGAAGGCGGAATCCTGCCGATCGGGTCCGGCGTTCGCACCATAGTGGTGGTGGGCGGCAATGCGGACGCTGGCGTCCCCAGTGGCGGCGGATCGAGCCAGGTCGCGCCCGTGGGCGGGCTGAAACGCGCAACCCCCGGTGCACGCGGCGGTCCGGCAGCCGGCTTTGCCCGGCGCGGCTATGGCGGCACTGCCCCATTGGACGCGTTGCGCGCCGAGTTTCCCAGTGCCCGGATCAGCTTTGTCGACGGCAAGGACCCTATTGCCGCAGTTGCAGCCGCGAAGGGGGCGGACATAGCCATCGTCTTCACGGAGAAATATTCGACCGAAGCTATAGATCATGCCGACCTGTCACTGGGCGAAGGGCAGGATGCGTTGATCGATGCCGTGGCTGATGCCAATGCGAAAACCGTCGTCGTCCTGCAAACCGGCAATCCCGTGCTGATGCCCTGGCAGGGGAAAGTACCCGCCATCCTGTCCGCCTGGTATGGCGGCCAGCGAGGCGGCGACGCCATCGCGCGCGTCCTTTCGGGCAAGGTCAATCCGTCGGGCCATTTGCCCGTGACCTTCCCGGCCTCGGTAGACCAGTTGCCCAATCCGGTGCTGCCGGGGTCGAACATTCCGCCCGCAGACAAGGAAACGCGGGCGGTTTACGGGCTTCAGGCAGGGCTACAGCCCTATGATGTGTCTTTCCCGGAAGGGTCGGACGTAGGCTATCGTTGGTTCGACAAGAAGGGCCTGAAGCCACTCTACGCTTTCGGCCATGGGCTTAGCTACACCGCTTTCCGCTATGATGAGCTGAAGGTCAGCGGCGGCAAGACACTGGCAGTGCGCTTTACCGTCACCAATATGGGCGACCGGCAGGGTGCCGATGTCCCGCAGGTCTATGTCACCCGTCCCGGCAAGGCCAAGCGGCTGATCGGCTGGGGCAAGCCCGACCTCAAGCCCGGCGAAAGCCGCGAAGTGACGGTGACCGCCGACCCGCGCGTGCTGGCCGATTTTGACGCCAAGACGCAGCGCTGGGTCGTGCCCGCCGGCATGGTCAAGGTGGAAGTCGGAACCTCCGCCCAAGGTCCCGTGCTGACCGGTACGGCGCGCATGTCGCGGATCACGCGAAAGCCCTGACACGGCTGGTGCTTCTCACGCTTCCATGAAGGGTGGGGCGCCGCCGCAAACCGCCGGACGGCAAGCAGCCAGCCATTAACCCTTTCACAGTGGGCCGGAAATCCCTACAACAGCGACCAAGATATAATAAGGTCGAGATGGCGGGTCAGTCCGATGAGCGAAGGTTCCTCGCAACGTTTACATGATCGTCAGCGGCGATTACTCAAGGGGAAGATGCGTCATCCCCGCCTTGGCATGGTCGAAATCCTGGTACGCGATGTGTCCGAACAAGGGATTGGAGGGAAATGCGCCTCCGGCATCGAGCCAGGCGATCAGGTTGTGATCTATCTGGCCGACTGCCCCCCTGCCGCCGGAACAATAGCCTGGCGGAACGGACAGGCCTTTGGCGTTCGGCTGGATGGCGCAATCGACCCCGCCGTGGTCAAGAGCCCGCCCTCTCAGGACACGCCTATGGTGAAGCATGAGGTCCCCGAGCCATTTCGCCCGACGGTCGATACCAAAAGGCCCGGTTTCGGTCGGTGGCGCACCGGTCCGAAAACGGATTCCGACTGTATTTGAGCGCCGTTCGGGACTGACCGCCAGCGCGTGAGGACGGTGCCGCCGTTAAGTCCGGTCGGGCTTCGTGGCGGGGATTTTCAGATCGTTGCCGTTTTAATGAAGGTCGCGTCTGCGGAATTCGGCTTCGCTGACATGGCCGGGGCGTGGCATGCGCGCCGCACCGTTGGCTTCGCCGGGATCGTCGACCAGTTCTTCGAACAACGCGCGATAATGGATCATCACCTGCCGCAAATCCTCCGTATCTCCTTCACCCCGTGCATGGCGGATGCTGATGTCATGGGCGGAACGGTAATTTTGGACGACCTGGGGATGGTCGACTGACAGGTCCGCCGACCGCCGTTCAAAATCGACCATGGGGTAGCCCCGCATTTCCATGACTTCGGTCAGAAGCACGTCGGCGCGTGAAACCGCGCCCTGCGGGTCGTCGACGAACTGGTTCTGTACCCGCATCCACCCATCGGTGACCATGTCCACCTGCTGTGGTGAAAGCGGACGGATGGGAAAGCGGGCCACCCGCTTTTCCCGTTCCTCCAGTTCCACCTCGGCCCTGCGGGAGCTGCCGACGACTTCCACGGTTCGCGAATATTCCGGCCCGAATTTAGAGCGGAGGTTGGCGCGATGGCGGCCCTGAACCACCAGTAGGACGATACCGGCCCACAACAGAAGCACCAGCAGCCCGAGGCCGATTTCAAGCGGAGTCAGCGTCACGATGACATCTCCCAAGGCCTGGAAAGGCCGCTGATCGCGCCCGCCGCTGCTATGACGTTCAACCGGACTGGTGCAGCTTTGTTCCAACCATCGGATACCTCCATAGCTCGACTGCACGCAAAGATACGGTCGCTTGATCGTGGTTAGGAAGTTTTTCGGGAACGTCCGAGGGGTGCTCTGAATTGAACAACAGTATATTTAGGAGATGCAGTTCGTGGCTACACGCTTTATCGCTCAATTGGGCGAACCCCAATTTATGCAACAGGATTTTCAACAGAAGTTGAGTTATTGGAACCGGCAAAGGCTGGCGCCGAGATTTCCCAATGACTGGGACATGCGGTTTCGTGACGATCAGGCAATGACGCGGCTGGAGCATGCGTTCATGGAGGAGCTTCGGGCACAGGTGCGCGACCGCGCGGCGCAGGCCCCGACGGACCCCGACGGATTTATCGCCTGGTTCGAAGGCTTGAAGGAAAACGGGCCGGGTCAGAATGACCCGCTGTTCCCCTGGATCGCTGAACAGGCGTCCAAAGATGAGATTCGCTGGTTCCTGACGCAGGAAGCGGCTGGCGAAGCCGGTTTCGACGATCTTGTCGCACTGACGCAGGTCAAGTTGCCGACATCCGCCAAGCTGGAATTGGCCCGCAATTATTGGGACGAAATGGGGCGCGGGAACGAGCGCGGCATGCATGGGCCAATGCTGTCCCAGCTGGTCGACATATTGGAGCTGTCGCCGACGATCGAAACGACGGCCTGGGAAAGCCTGGCGCTGGCGAACGCCATGACTGCCATGGCTACGCAGCGCGTTTATGCGTGGCACAGCGTCGGCGCGCTGGGCGTTATCGAACTGACCGCGCCATGGCGGTCGGCGCACACCGCCGCCGCGCTGAAACGCATTGGCCTGAGTCAGTCCGAGCGACGCTATTTCGACCTGCACGCTGTCCTGGACGTCAAGCATAGCCGCGACTGGAACGAGCTGGCGATCAAGCCGCTGGTGGCTGAAGATCCCCGTCGGGCTATTGCGATTGCCGAAGGCGCGCTAATCCGCCTGAGTTGCGGCGACCGTTGCTTCAATCGCTATCGTGCGCATCTGGAGCTGGAGGGTTAGGCATGGCGAGCCATCACCCGCGCATCCTGCTGGTTGAGGATGATCCAACGGTAGCCCGCATGATGGTGGAACTGCTGCATGCGGCGGATTATGAGGTCGATGGCCCCTATGCCGATGCGAGCGACGGGATAGCGGCGCTGGCCGCCCACTTTCCTGACGGCGCGGTGCTGGACCTCCATCGCGCAGCCGAGGATGCCAGTCTGCTGAAAGACGATCTGAAGGCCTATGACATCCCCTTTTTCGATTGTGCCGGGGCCTCCCAGGCGGGGGCGTCCGGGCGCATCCAAGGCCGATCCCAATTGGAAAACAGGCTTCTGCCCTGGCTAAGGCATATGCGGCATTGATCCGCCGCACCCTTGCCCCGCGCGTGTGGGGCGCTATGTCCCTTCTTCAGTTTCAACGCGGGAGACGGGATGAGCCGCATCATCGGGACTATCATAAGGGGTGTAGCTGCCACGCTGCTGTTTCTGGTTATCGCCCTTTGCCTGGCCATAACCATCGTCCCGCCCTTCCTCGACCGCATCTATTATGAAGGGCCGGTGACCCGCCATTTCGACGGCGCACACTTCTTCAATCCTGATGGCGAGATCGAATTTACGCCGCCGCCGGGCAGCAATCGCCGTGGCTTCTTCGCCCGTTGGCTGCTGGGGACGGATGAGCGTCCCGCCTGGCCGGATGCGGTCGCCGTCAAGCCGTCCCGCCCCGCCGCCTTCGCCGCGCCGCGAGGCATGACGGCGACCTGGGTTGGCCATGCGACCGTGCTGGTGCAGGCGGCGGGCATCAACATCCTGACCGATCCTATCTGGTCCGACTATGCCAGTCCCCTGCCGCCGCTCGGCCCCCGGCGTGTCGCAGGGGCCGGTGTCCGGTTTGAAGACCTGCCAAAGATCGACCTGGTGGTCATCAGCCACAATCATTACGACCATATGGACATTCCCACGCTGAAGAAGCTGTGGGCCCGCGACCGGCCAAAGATCATCACCAGCCTTGGCAACGACACGATCCTCAAAAATCACGGCATCCCGTCCGTTGCGCTGGATTGGGGACAATCGATCAGCGGGGCGGCGCTGAACGGCCTGGGTTCGGACACCGTCATCCAGTGCGAAAATTACGAACATTGCCCGGATTACCGCGTCCATGTGATGCGCAATCATCATTGGGGCAGTCGCTGGGGCGCGGATCGGAACCGGGCGCTGTGGTCCAGCTTTGTAATAGCGACGCGCGCGGGCAATATCTTCTTCGCGGGCGACACGGGCGCTGGTGACATGGCCTGGCCGGAAGAAGCGGCGCGGCTCGGCCCGATCCGGCTGGCGATGATCCCGATCGGCGCATTCCGTTTCTGGCCCGGCCAGATGGAATCGGACAGCCATATCGGGCCCCGACGCGCCGTCAGCGTGTTCGAAAAACTCAATGCCTCCACCGCGATCCCCATTCATTGGGGCACGTTTCGCCTGTCTTATGAGGAATGGAGCACGCCGCCACGCATGCTGGAGCTTTATCTGCGCTGCGCAGGGATAGAGCGGAAACGCTTCGCCCCGCTGCGGATCGGCCAGTCGATCCAGGTCCCGCGCTATTCCCCGGTCGTTCAGGGCAAGGGGCGCTGCGATCACCGAGCGATCGCCGCGCTTCGATAGGATCATGTCATGGGACAATCCCCTATCCGCTTGCCGGTCACATCATGCGTCGTGCGTAAGATGGGGCTACCGCCGACCGTCTTTGTCATGGTACTGCCCAGCGTCAGCGTGTCTGCGGTGAAGTTCCCCTCCAACACGATTTCCGACGTGCCCTCCCCAGCCTTGCAGGACAGGGTCGCGATCAGGCGGCCCTTGCGGACCAGCTTGTCCTTGTAGACGCAATCCTTGCCATCCGCTCCCGCCAGCACATCAGCGTCCGGCACGCCAGCGGCATCCAGCGTCAGGCAAGATTTGTCATCCCGCGCCTGCTTCAGCGCGGCCTGATATTGGGCGGGTGTGACGGTCGGCGTGTTGTATCCGGTGGTCTTGCGGGTCAGGACCCATTCGCCCGCCTTCATCATGACAGGCGCTTCCTCCACCTCCGGCGCGGGCGCTTCCTTTTCGCCGCATGCCCCCAGGGCGAGCGCCAGCATGAGCGGCGCTGCCGCCAGTTCGATCCTTTTCATGTCCCTCTCCCCTGTTCTCTCAACGGAACCGGTGGAGGCTCGCCCGCCGTTGAGCAAAGCGCAAGAGGAAATCCGCCCCCCGGACCGGCGCTTAGTCCCGTTCCTTAAGTAGCGGCGCAGTCGGCAGCGACCCATTTGCCCGTTGTCTTCGCCTTCATATGCATGTCCGCGCCCTCAGCGGCTCCGCTGGTCTTCATGTCCATATGCATTTCATAGCTTTCAGGCGCGTAGCTGCCCGACATGACAGCCGTCATAGTGCTGCCTTGCGACTTGCATGATATTTCGCCCTTCACCGATCCGCCGCTGACGTTGAAACCTTTATGGGTGCAATCCTTATTCTCCTGACCTGAAAACATCTTTCCGCCGGGATTTGCCGCTTCCTCAGGCGTGACGCAGTATCGGATGGCGGTGCGGGTCATCATTTTCTTCATCTGCTCTTCCATCTGGGCACCGCCGCCCGGCATGTTGGGCATATCGATGTCTTCCAGCATGAAGCTGCTTTCCCACTGGCCGGGTTTTAGCTGGACCTTCTCCACCTCTGCCTTAACCTCGTCATTGGTCATCGGCGTGCCTGTCGGCTTATCGCCGCACGCCGCCAGCAACGCCGTCGCGCCCGCCAGCGCCAGAACCGTTTTGCGCATCGCACATCCTCCCTGTTGCACCCCTTGGTCGGGCGGACCATATCAAGAGGCGATGACAATTCAAATCCGCACCACTCTGGACGAGCCGGAGACCGGCGAAGGCTTCGTCCCGCACCGCCCCACGCGCCCTGAGAAGAGCGAGGGCGGCAGACCTTTCACGCTGGTTTCCGAATATGAGCCGTCCGGTGACCAGCCCACGGCAATCGCCGAACTAGTGGACCAGGCGCTGGCGGGCGAAAAGGATCAGGTGCTGTTGGGCGTCACCGGTTCGGGCAAGACCTTCACCATGGCCAAGGTGATCGAGGCGCTACAGCGCCCTGCCCTGGTGCTTGCCCCGAACAAGATCCTTGCGGCGCAGCTTTACGGTGAATTCAAAAGCTTCTTCCCCGAAAACGCCGTCGAATATTTCGTCAGCTATTATGACTATTATCAGCCCGAAGCCTATGTCGCGCGATCCGACACCTATATCGAGAAGGAAAGCTCGGTAAACGAGAGTATCGACCGGATGCGCCATTCGGCCACCCGCGCGCTGCTGGAACGGGACGATGTTATCATCGTCGCATCTGTTTCCTGCCTGTATGGCATCGGGTCGGTCGAAACCTATTCGGCCATGACCTTTTCCATGAAGAAGGGGCAGGTCGAAGATCAGCGCGAAATCATCCGCAAGCTCGTCGCGCTTCAATATAAGCGCAACGATGCGGGTTTTTCGCGCGGCAATTTCCGGGTGAAAGGCGACAATCTGGAAATATTCCCGTCCCATTATGAAGACACCGCCTGGCGCGTCAGCTTTTTTGGTAACGAGATTGAGGAAATTGTCGAATTCGATCCGCTGACTGGCAAGAAGATCGCCAGCCTGGACTATGTGAAGGTTTTCCCAAACAGCCACCACGTCACGCCCGGCCCGACGCTGAAGCAGGCGATGGAGGCGATCCGCTTTGAACTGACGGAGCGGCTGAAGGAACTGGTCGCCGAGGGCAAGCTGCTGGAGGCCCAGCGGCTGGAGCAGCGGACGAATTTCGATCTGGAGATGATCGCCGCCACAGGGTCCTGCGCGGGCATCGAAAATTACAGCCGCTTCCTGACGGGCCGCCTGCCGGGCGAGCCGCCGCCAACGCTGTTCGAATATCTGCCTGAAAACGCCCTGCTGTTCGTGGACGAAAGCCATCAGACCGTGCCGCAGATCGGCGCAATGGCGCGCGGCGACCATCGGCGCAAGATCACGCTGGCCGAATATGGGTTTCGCCTGCCCAGTTGCATCGACAACCGGCCTTTGCGCTTCAACGAATGGGATGTGATGCGACCGCAGACGGTCAGCGTATCGGCAACGCCCGGACCATGGGAAATGGAGCAGACCGGCGGTGCCTTTTCCGAACAGGTCATTCGCCCCACCGGCCTGATCGACCCGCCGGTCGAAATCAAACCGGTGGAGGATCAGGTGGACGACCTGATCAACGAATGCCGCAAGGTCGCCATGCAGGGCTATCGCACGCTAGTGACGACGCTCACCAAGCGCATGGCCGAGGATCTGACCGAGTTCATGCATGAGGCGGGGATCAAGGTCCGCTACATGCATTCGGACGTCGAGACGCTTGAACGTATCGAGCTAATCCGCGACTTGCGGCTGGGCGTTTATGACGTGCTGATCGGCATCAACCTGCTGCGCGAGGGGCTGGATATTCCCGAATGCGGACTGGTCGCGATATTGGATGCGGACAAGGAAGGCTTTCTGCGGTCCGAGACTTCGCTGATCCAGACCATCGGGCGTGCGGCGCGCAACGTCGAGGGGCGGGTGATCCTCTATGCCGATCGCATCACCGGCAGCATGGAACGCGCGCTGAATGAAACCGGCCGCCGCCGCGAGAAGCAGCAGGCTTATAATCTGGAACATGGCATAACGCCGACCACGATCAAGCGCAGCATCGGCGACATTATCGCCCATGTGGCGAGCAGGGATCAGGTGACGGTCGACACCGGCATCGATGACCGCCCACATCTGGTCGGCCACAATCTGCGCGCCTATATCGAAGATCTGGAAAAGAAGATGCGCGCCGCCGCCGCCGACCTGGAGTTCGAGGAAGCCGGACGCATCCGCGACGAAATCCGCAAGCTGGAAGCGGAAGAGCTTGGCCTGCCCGCCGATCAGCAGGTCGCAAGCCCCAGGGGACGTGCAACGGAAGGAAAGCCCGGAACCCGTAAGCTGAGATACGGCAAGACCCAGCGCAAATTCGGGCGTTAGGGTTCCTCTACGGGCCCTCGCTCGGGGCGCATTACATTTTGCGACAAAACAGTCTTGGACTTGCCAGATTTTTGCGACAACTCGCCCCTAACGGTCAATCCATCAAGGTTGATTGGTTGAAGGGGTAATTTGTGAGCCGTTCCACGTCGATTCTGCTGCTATCGCTGATGATAAGCTGCGCCCCCACGGCGTTGCTCGCGCAGACCGAGGAGGCCAAAGGACCATCCGTGGAGGTGGACGAGGGCGAGGAAATCATTGTCACCGGGCAACCGCAGCGGGGTGCGGTCATCGGCAATATCAAGCCCGAACAGCAGCTATCGCCCGCAGATGTCCGCGCGCTGGGTGTGACATCCATCGCGGAGATGATCACCGAATTGTCGCCGCAAACCAACGGCGATCCGGTGGTCCTGCTGAACGGCAAACGCATATCCAGCTTTTCCGAAATTCAGGACATCCCGTCGGAAGCCGTGGCGCGGGTCGATATTTTGCCCGAGCAGGTGGCCCTGTCCTACGGCTATGCGCCGACGCAGAAAGTTGTGAACATCGTTCTGCGTCGGCGTTTTCGCGCGGAGACGGCCGACCTGCGTACCGGAACGACGACCGATGGGGGGCGTGAAAATGGGATCGTGGAAGGCGGGCTACTGCGCATCAGCGGCGACAACCGGCTGACCGTCAATGTGAAATACAGCACGGCCACATCGCTGCTGGAAAGTCAGCGCGGTATAGATGCTGACCCCACCAGCCCCACTTTTGTCGATCCAACACGTTTTCGGACGCTCAGCCCGGCGACGGAAAGTGTTGCGGTCAATGCTACGCTGGCCCGCGCGCTTGGCGGAGTGTCGATGACGGTCAACGGCCGGGTGGAATTGTCGGAGAGCGACTCCCTCCAGGGCATTTCTTCCGCCGCGCTGACGCAATTGGCTGGCATGTCGACGTGGCCCTTCGTCGATGATGGCCTGTACCGCGACATCATAGAGGCAGGCTGGCTGGACCAGCAGATCCGCGGGACGACCGGCCATCTTGGCCTGACCCTGAACGGGCTGCTGGGCGGTGGATGGCAGTGGTCGTTGACCGGCAATGGCGACATCTCGGATACGCGGACCCGGACGGAAAGATCATCCAGCACCGACCGGGCCAGCGCGAAGTCGCAGGCGGTGACGGGCGACCTGCTTCTGTCAGGCCCGCTCACCGAATTGCCCGCAGGCACAGTGACCAGCACGGTCCGGTTCGGCGCGTCGGCCAACGGCTTTAACGGATGGTCGGCCCGCAACGGCAAGGAGCGGCCAGCCAGCTATGACCGACAGATCGGCAGCGGACAGGTCAGTGTGGACGTGCCGCTGACCAGTGAGGCGCGCGGCGTTCTGGGCGCGGCGGGCGACATTGGCGTCAATCTGAATGCGGGCATTCAGCAGCTTTCCGATTTCGGCACGCTTTCCACTCTGGGCTATGGCGTGCGCTGGCGGGCCATTCCAGCGGTGCAGTTACTGGTATCGGCCAACCAGGATCGCGCCGCGCCGACCGGCAATCAGATCAACGATCCCGAAATATCGACCCCCAATGTCTCTGTCTTTGATTATCAAACGGGCGAAACCGTGTTCGTGACTCGTATCACCGGGGGCAATGCCGCGCTGAAGGAAAGCGTGCGCGACCAGTTCCGCGTGAGCGCCACGGTCAAGCCTTTCGAAAAGCCTGACCTGACGCTGACGGCGACCTATCTCAACAGCCGGACGGCCAATCCGATTGCCGCCTTCCCCGAACCCACTCCGGCGATCGAAGATGCTTTCCCGGATCGCTTTGTGCGGGACGCCGACGACCGGCTGACCCAGATCAACGCCCGCCCCATCAACTTCCTGCGGTCGCAGAGCGAGCAGCTTCGCTGGGGTTTCAACCTGTCGATTCCATTGAAGTCGCGCATCCAGAAACTGGCTGACGCCTGGCGAGCGGCGGGTGCCAAACCGGAAGACCGGCCCAAGGAGTTGCAGGACATGCGGGCGCTGTTCGGCAATCGCGGACAGGGCGGCAGGCGAGGTGAACAGGCCGGTGGATCGGAGGGCGGCGAAAGGCCCCATGGTGAAGGCGGCTTCGACGGTCCGCGCGGACCTGGAGGGGGCGGCGGACGCTTTGGCGGCGGTCGTGGCGGCGGCGGTGGCGGACGCATCAGCCTCAACCTCTATCATACATGGCATTTTACCGAGAGCGTGCTGATCGCGCCGAGCGTGCCGGAACTCGACCTGTTGAACGGCGATGCGACCGGGTCGTCGGGCGGCCAGCCCCGACATGAGATCGAGGCGCGCGTGGGTTATACCAATAACGGCCTTGGCGCGCGGCTGGGCGTCGATTGGGAAAGCGGCACCCATGTCGATGGCGCACTGGGCGGCGCGTCGCGGCTGGACTTTGGCAGCCTGGCGACTGCCAACCTGCGCCTGTTCGCCAATCTGGGGCAGATGCCCAGCCTGGTGCGCAGCCATCCCTTCCTGCGCGGTGCACGGGTTTCTATCGGCATCGACAATATATTCAATACGCGTCGTGAGGTCACGGATGCCAACGGTGGCACGCCGCTGCGCTACCAGCCGGGCTATCTCGATCCGCTGGGACGGAGCATCAGCATATCCTTCCGCAAACTGTTCTTTTGAACAGGTTGGTTTTCCTGCCGTCCATTTAGTGGCGGCCAGCCCCCGGTGCTGGGTTGGCTCAGGATGCGAGCGAGCGGGGTTGTGGGCGCAGTGCGGACAGGTCGATCGCGCCGGTGAATTCAACTCCGGTGCGATCATCCTGTGCCCACTGCGCAATGGCGTTCACGGTCAACGTGTCGCTGAATTCGATCGCAAACAGGGTGCCTTCGGCCACATTCCACAGCCCTTCCAACAAAGCCCCCATCGCGGAGATGTTGCGGATGCGGGCGGTATAGACATGGCCGTCATGATGCACATGGACGGTGCGCAACATCGTCTTGCGTTCCGGGCGGCTGGACTGGAATCCTTCAACCAGCGCCACGGCGCCGTGGATGCGCTGCCGTTCCACAACCTCCTGCATTTCAAGGGGGCGACCGTAGACATAGCCCTGAATATGACTGCAACCCAGTTGCCGGATCAGCGCCAGTTCGTCCTGCGTCTCCGCGCCCTCCGCCGTGGTTTCCATGCCCAGCGCCTCGGCAAGGCTGACGATCGCCTTGATGATCGCGCCGTTGCGACTGCTTTCAAGCACTGCGCCTCGCACAAAGCTCTGGTCGATCTTGATCTTGTCGAACGGCGACTTCTTCAGATAGCCGAGTGAGGAATAGCCGGTTCCGAAATCGTCGAGCGCCAGTCGCACGCCCAGTGCCTTCAGCCGGGCGAAGGTCGCGTCCGTCCCGTCATCCTCATTGAGGAACACGCTTTCGGTGATTTCCAGTTCCAGGCGTTCGGGCGCGAGTTGCGATGCTGCCAACGCGCTCATGACCAGTGACGGCAGACCGGGGTTGGCAAACTGGATCGGCGAAACGTTCACCGCCACGCGAATATCGTCGATCCATTGCGTGGCGTCGCGGCAGGCGGTGCGCAGCACCCATTCCCCCAGTGGCCCGATCAGGCCGCTTTCTTCCGCAATCGGCACGAACACAGCGGGGGAAATCGCGCCCCGGACCGGATGATTCCAGCGCAGCAGCGCCTCATATCCGGTGATCCTTTCGGTCTTGGACGACACGACCGGCTGGTAGACGAGGTACAGGGCGTCCGACGCAAGTGCGTGGCGCAAATCTTCTTCCAACTGGCGACGGTCTTCCGCATTGGCGTGCATTTCGCTGGAATAGAAACGGTGGACGCCGCGCCCGTCACCTTTGGCCGCGTACAGCGCCAGATCGGCATTGCGGATAAGCGCGTCGGCAGTGACACCATCCTGCGGGCAGGCCGAAATGCCGATCGACGCGCCGATCACGACGACCGTGCCTTCGATGGAATAAGGGCGCGACAGTGACACGATGATGGTCCGCGCCATCTGTGCAATCGCGTGACGGTCATGATGACCCGGCAACAGGATCTTGAACTCGTCGCCACCCTGTCGCCCGACAAGTCCGCGACTGCCCACCACATCCAGCAGCCGCTGGCTGACCTGCCGCAGCAAGGCGTCGCCAGCCGGATGGCCCAAAGTGTCGTTGACCGACTTGAACCGGTCAAGGTCCAGCAACATCAGCGTGCATTCGCTGGCGCGGCCCCCCCGCAATCCGGCGGTCGCCTCCTCCAGTGATCGCAGCATCTGTACGCGATTGGCAAGGCCCGTCAGCGAATCAAATTGTGCGAGTTGTTGCACCTCTGCCTGGCTGCGGCGCATCTCGGTAAGGTCGGCACCACTGCCGCGAAAGCCGTGAAACTGGCCAAATTCGTTGAACACCGGCTGGCCCGAAATCGACCACCAGCGATCATCCTGCGTCATCGCCGCGCGGACGGTGATTTCTGAAAAGCCGGTCCTTGCCGACAGATGAAATCCCACGGTTCGTTCACCTGTGCCATGCCGGTGATCCCCGTTGCCGATCAGCTCGGTCAACCGTCGGCCGATCATCCCACCCTGCGGCACGCCGTCCAATGTGCCCACCAGAGTTTCGGAGATGTAGCTGAGGCGACCCTGCCGATCAGTTTCCCAGAACCAGCCCTGGCCGGATTGTTCATATTCCTGAAGCAGCCGATCCGAACGCTGCGCCCGCAGATCCTGCTGGTGCAAAGCGATGGCGCGGTCGCGGTCCGCCTTCGCCTGGCGAAGCGCCGCGATCAACATCATCACGATGCAACTGATCAGCAGGCCGATCCGGGCAAAGGGAGCCTGTTCGATCAACGATACAACGAGAGTTCCAAGGACATAGCTGACACTCAGCAGCCGACGGTCGCCGAATATGCAGACGACCAAAAGGGCGATGACAATTTCCGCCGTCAGACTGGTTGAAAGCGCGCCCATGAAAATGGCGGGGCTTAATAGCAGGCTGAACGTCAGGCCGGACAGGAACACCAGCGCCAGCATCATCCATTTCTGCACATGCGGGCGCTGCTGCTGGAACAGCGCGCTTCTGGGCGCAACCATCGTCACGCCGTCGATCAGCAACATGGCCGCCAGGGTCGCGGCATGGGCTACATCGTCCGGCCGGTAGAATGGAATATGAAGCAGGCCGAGCGCGCAAAGCTTGGCCAACAGGATGAGCGGCCATAGACGCGCGATATGGCTAAGGGCACCTGAAACCCAGAAGGGCGATACTTCGGTCCCGCCTTCCGCGAGTCCAAGCGCAGCCGCAAGGTCGATCGGCCAGGATTGAACATCGGTCAGTTTTGCACGCGAAGGAGCCATGCCTCCCGCGTAACGCGCACAAGTTGAAAGAGAATTACCGTCTGGCTATCATTTACTTGACCGAAATCAAGGTTCGGTTCACCGACGCTCCCAGTGATGACGCAGGGTTGATGTTTTACCATCCCCGCTATGAAAAAGGAGCGACCATTCATATGGCCGCTCCCCCTTCAATTTGGTCAGGCGTGCTTGTTCAGCGTAGCCGAGACATCATCACCACTTCATATTGGCGGTGATGCCGAACTCACGCGGGGCGGTAACGTTGACCGAGCGGTAGCCCGAGTTGAACGTGCTTCCGAGAAGTGCGCTCACTTGACCTTCGCCACCCGCGATGTTGCTGATCCGCTTTTGGTTGAGCAGATTGCGGACAAAGCCGGTCAGTTCCCACTTGCTATCTGGGCCGCGCAAACCGACGAACAGATTCACCTGTTCACGGCTCCGATAGTCATATTGTACACGCTCCGAATAGAAGCCCGGACGATAGGTTATCAGGCCGCGGACGAATGGCGTGTATTCACCCACCGGGAAGCGCAATTCGGAGTTCGCAGTCAGCCCGAAATCTGGCGATTCCGCCAATCTGCCGTTGGTGCGGCAGAAGCTGACATTGCCGGTGCCAGTGACACTGGGCGTACCGGTCTGGTTGGGCGTACCGGTGCCTGCAAAGTCATTGCAGGGCACCACCGCGTTGCTGAACCGAGCGCGGGTGTAGGATGCCGAGATGTTGAAGTCCCAGTTTGCGGTCGGCCTGGCATCGAGCGTGACTTCGATACCTTTGACCTTGGCCGGGGTATTGTAGTTGAAATCGAAAGTACCGTTGGTTGGCGGAACATCAGTCGCGTTGTCGACTGGCGGCGCGCCGAGGGCGCATGTTCCGTCGCCGAAATCGGGGCAGTTATAGTAAATGCCCGTAAAGCGGCTGAGGAAACCGTCGAACTTTTGATAGAAAGCGGCGACGGTGAAGTTCAACCGGCGGTCAAAGGCTGACCCTTTCAAGCCGATTTCATAGGAGTCGGTCTTTTCGGGATTGGTCCGAATGAGGTCATTGGAAATGCCCGCGGGAGCAGATACGCCAGTGCTGCCCGCGCGGAAGGCATGGCCATAGGCCGCATAGACGTTAAGGTTGTCGCTGATCGCATAGTTGACGTTGACGCCGCCCGTGATCGGCTTGTCACGGTTGGTCCGCAACTCAGCCGGGATGATCTCGTCAGGACCGCTGTTCACGTCGCCGCTCAGCGTCAGCAGCGTGGAGTCAACCTGCTTGCGGATCGTATAGCGAAGGCCGCCCTCGATGGTGAACCCTCCCGCCTTGTAGCGCAGATTGGCATTGAAGGATGCAATTCGAACGTTTTGCGGCACCGTCACCAGTGTGTCGATGTTCAGCATGTTGGGGATAGGGAAGGGCGTCAGATCATTGGGTCCGGCGCAGGGGAAGCCGATGGCGACGCAGGGCACAGGATTGGACGATCCGGGGGCGGCCGCATACCAGAATTGCGACGCATCCTGCTTTACGACAACCGTTCCCGTCTGCCTATTATAGAAAGCGCCCAGGCCCCAGCCAAAGCCTTCCGTATTGTTGGACTGCAAGCGCAGCTCCGCCGTATTGACATAATAAGGTATCGTCACGTTGGAAGATTGCACATAGCCGGGGATGGCGTTGGTTACGTCAAGATCCCGATTGTTCTGAAGTCGACTGGTCTGGTGGGCTGCCACCAGTGACAAAGTGGACCAGCCCATGTCGAGGTCGGCTGCAAAGTTGACAAGGTGCGTCTGGTTCAGGGTACGGAAGCCGCCTTCCTGAACGGAAGCATAGTCTGTTGCGTCAAGTGCAGGTCCTGAACGAACGGTGGGGTCGGGAATGAAGATGCCGCCCAGAGTCGCCGTAGGAACGGCGGAAAAGGGCGTGTTGCCCGGACCGAAAGACTGAGTGTACTGATTATTGTCGGCGTGAAGATACTGATAGGTCAGATAGCTGGTGAAATTTTCAGTCGGACGCCAGCCCAGCGTGATACGCGCGCTTTCGGTACGTCCGTAGGATCGCTTGTCCAACGGAAGATTACGGACATGGTTGATGCGGTTGCCATCGACAAGTCCAGCGACGCGGATCGACAGCTTGTCATTGAGTGGCAGCGTCGTTGCGAGTTGCACGTTGTAACCGCCGCGATCAGTTGCAGTCACTTGGCCATAGCCTTCGATCGTATCGAAACTGGGGCGACGTGTGCGGATGGTGATGGACCCTGCAGGGGCGGATATGCCGCGCAGCAGGCCCTGCGGACCGCGCAGAATTTCAATCTGATCGATGTCGTACATTGCGGTGAAGGCGACCTGCGCATCGGTCGGAATTTCGTTGTAATAAAGCTGCACAGCCGGGTCGGTGCCCTGGTCGGGATCAAAGGTTATGCCGCGCAATGTAGTGGTATTGTTGCGACCCGTAGTGTTGGTCAGCTCAAGGCCCGGTGCGAGTTGAGCCACGTCCTTGACGTCAAAGATGTTGAATTTTTCAAGTTGCTCGCCGGTCGCGACGTTTACCGCCATGGAAACTTCCTGAAGTCGCTCCTGCCGACGCGTCGCCGTCACGATGATTTCGGCTGGACCATTTTCAGAGGACTGCTGATGCGATTCAGTGCCGGTCGGCGTAGTTTCTTCCTGCGCGAAAGCTGGCGCGGTAAGCGCAGCGGCGGCGATGCCAACCAACAATGTGGCACGGATTCCTGCTGACATATACTTCTCCCCTTTTTTAGTGATAGCCCGTCTTTTCGGAGCCATCCTAGAATCTGCGCCTAACGGTATAGGCCGCACCTAGCCGAAGATCGCAATCCCGGACTTCACAACAACTGCGGACTTTCGATTAATGACGAAGCCTGTGACAAACTATATCGAAGGATCTCCGGGACGAAAGACGCATTTCAGTACCAGTCGTACAGAATCGTCATTTCCACTCTTGCGGAATCGTCACCTTGCGGATTGACGATGACATGCCAGGTGCCGCCATCATTTTGCACGACCCGCCTTGCAGACGGACTGCGGCTTATTGGACGCTGGATGCCTGATGCGGCCCGTCCCGGTGCCGAAAGATGACCGATTGCATCGCCGCCAGCATATGACGCACGTCATTGTCATTGCCAAATAGCGGGTCACCCACAACGCCGATGGCATAGGATGCCACCGCATGAGGCATCCGTAACGGCATGGCGATCGAATCTACCGGGATCGTCGCCTTGCGCCGACAAAGCGCGAATCCCCTGGTGCGGGTGTTGGCGATGCGGTCCACCAGAGTTTTCATGAGCGCCGGCCCCTTGGGCCCCAACCCCAGTCGCTGGGTCCGCGCCGCAAGCTGTACGATATCAACATTGGACTGTTGCGCCAGCATCGCCGCGGCAAAATTTGTGGATGGCCGCCAGCTGTCCCTGTCGAAACAGATCAACTCGTTGCGATAAACGGGTTGCGCATCGGTCGCGACCCAGACACCGGATACTTCGGCGATGCTTTCGACCCAGCAGTCATTCTGCTGCGTCAGGAATACCGTCGCCCCGGTTTCGCGCTGCATATCTTCCATGATGCGGTTGATGTGACCACCGCCAAAGAAGCTGCTTTCGATCGACATGGCATTGGCCACGATCTTGTAGGAAGGCGAATAGAGTTTCGACGTGGGATTATAGCTGAGATAGCCCGAACCGGCGAGCGTACGGAGAATTTCATCAGCGCTTGAATTGGGCATGCCCAGCGCTTCGCTGATTTCGACCGTACGGGCGGGCGCGCGTGATCGCATGAAATATTCGATCACCTCCAGCGTGCGCAAGCAAGACTTGACGCCACCTCGTCCTCGCGGCTTTTCCTCGCCCGCCTCGATTTGACGACTCATCCCATACTCCTGCCCAACATATGCGCGCTTCATCGAATCTGATCGAATGCGCCATTTTGGATGGCGTCATCCTATTCTCCCGCCTTCATGGATTCAAGCTGCCAGAAACGCCCGTTGCGCTAAACAGTTACGGCTATGCGGAAAGTGGCTTTGGCCGACCCCCTGAATCGCCCGCGCAGCTACATCATGCCGATGATACAGAACCGAAAGCCCGCCATCGCTCCATCAGGTCGGCACACGGCCAGGCAACCGGTCCGCCACCGCTTTATGAATGGACGACTGCCCCTGTCCTTTGTCGAATGGTCGAACGAGGACGCCCCGCTGGCCATTCTGGTGCACGGCAGTCGCGATCATGCCCGCAGCTGGGACTGGATCGCGCGGGCGCTGCGATCGCGTTTCCACATCGTGGCGCCGGACCTGCGCGGCCATGGCGACAGCGCCTGGTCGCCGGATGGAAGCTATAATGAGGCCGCCTATGTCGCGGATCTCGCGGCCCTGTGCGACATGTTGAAAGTGTCGCCGCGTCGTCCGGTGACGCTGATCGGCCATTCGCTGGGCGCTCATGTCGCGGTTCGCTTTGCCGGGGTGCTACCCGATCGGGTGGCCCGGCTCGTCGGCATCGAAGCGGTGGGGGCACCGCCGGACATGGAAGTGCAACGGAACGCCATGAACCCTGGCGAGCGCGTGCGAAGCTGGCTCGACGAATTGCGTTGGGCGGCTGCGGTCAAACCGCGCCTGTTCGCTTCGGTCGAGGAGGCAATCGAGCGGATGCTGTCGCGCCACCCCTACCTCACCCGCGCGCAGGCCAGGCATCTGACCCGCCATGGCGTGCGTCGGCAAAAGGACCAGTGGCGATGGAAGCATGATGCGTTTGTCAGCATCTGGCCATTTCCCCAAATGGCGGATAGCGAGGCCGATGCGCTCTGGCGCTCCATCGCCTGCCCCACTTTGCTCATCTACGGCGATAAAAGCTGGCCCTCCTCACTGCCCGCGCGCCTGCTCGCCGCGATCCCGAACGTGCAGGAAGTGCGGCTGCCCCATAGCGGCCACTGGCCCCAGCATGATGCGCTGGGTTCCTGCCTCCGCGCGATCACGCATTTTCTGGACGCGACCACCTGACGCGAGCTGGCTATTCGCCGCTGGTCTTGACCGCCATCACGCGCGGATCGAAATGATTGGCGGCCATCCATCCGCCGTCCACGAACAGGGTATGGCCAGTGACATAGTCCGACAGGCCGGACGCGAGGAACAGGACAGCGCCCGCCACGTCGCGGGTCGTGCCAGCCCGACCGATGGGCAGCACACTCTGTTCCATCAATCGGCGCGATTGTTCCGTTTCGGGCAGGCGCGGCGTCGTGATGCTTCCCGGCGCCACGGCATTGGCGCGGATGCCGTGACGGCCCCATTCCGCCGCCATTGATTTCACCAGATGCATCAGCCCCGCCTTGGCCGCGCCATAGGGCGCGTGCATGGGTGATCCCACCGCGCCATCCACCGACCCGATGCAGATCAGCGAACCGGGAACGCCCCGTTCGATCATCGAAGCGGCTACCGCGCGGGCGGTGACGAAGAAATAACGCAGGTTGCGGGACTGGTCCTGATCCCATTCCTCGACCGTCACGTCCAACAGCGGCTTGAACAGCGCCTGGCCGACGATCGTCACCAATATGTCCAGCCCGCCCAGCGCGGTTTGCGCGTCGGCCACGGCCTTGCGCACCGCCACCTCTTCCAGAATATCCGCTTCAATTGGTACGCCGTTGCGGCCCAGCGCGCGAACCTGGCCCGCCACCTCCTCGGCCCGTTCCAGCACGCTGTCGAGCACGGCGATGTCGCACCCCGCCTGCGCCAGCAGCAGCGCGCTAGCCTCGCCCATGCCCCGGCCACCACCGACGATCAGCGCCTTTTTGCCGTTCAGGCCCAGCAGCGAATCCATCATTTCCTCATCCTTCTTGAAGTCTTCACGCTGTTACGACGCTGCGCCGAACATCTTCTTCACGTCCATCAGGCTGACCTTCAGCGACGGCGTCCGGGGCAATGCATCGACGATCAGCAATTGCGTGGGCACATGGGTCGGCGGCAGCTCGGCGCGCAGATGCGCGATCAGCGTTTCCGCGTCCACGCCTGGCGCGCTGCGGCTCAATTCAACCGCCGCCACCGGCACCGCGCCCAGC
Organism: uncultured Sphingobium sp.; assembly: GCA_965653535.1. GTDB lineage: Bacteria > Pseudomonadota > Alphaproteobacteria > Sphingomonadales > Sphingomonadaceae > Sphingobium. The sequence continues at coordinate 95,609 of CBFHAG010000005.1, read as the reverse complement.
CTGGCGTCGGGAATGCCCACGACTGCCGCATCGACCACCGCCGGATGCTGACGCAGCACATCGACGACCCGTTCGGGCAGGATCTTAAACCCGCCCCGCACGATGGCACCGTCATGGCGGCCACGATGAAAGACGTATCCGTCCGCATCGATCATAACCAGATCGGTGGTGCGCACCCAGTCGGGACGCACAGACGGGCAATGGACTTCCAACAGCCCTTCTGCCCCGCGCGCGACCTCCGTCCCCGTTTCCGGGTCGACCGCCCTGATCGTGACGCCGGGCATCGGCAAGCCCGTACTCCCGCGTTTCGCTGTACCTGCCTGCGCCCGCATTTGCGGCGTCCAGCGGATGATGGTGCCGCAAAATTCGGTCGCGCCCATGCCCCACAGGATCGGCAGGCCGTACTGCTGTTCGAACCTGTCCTGAAGGTCGGGATCAAGATAGGCGGACCCGCCCGAAACGCTCTTGACGCTCGCCATGTCCGCGACCGGCACATCTGCATCCATGATCATCGCGATGGCGGTGGGGTTAAGGCCCAAAGTATCGGGCCGGTGGCGTCGCAGCGCATCGACCAGTCCTTCGACCGTAAAACGCTCCATCAGGACGAGCGGAGTGTTATTGACCGCCGCGCCCGTCAACAGGCACACGCCGCCTACGCCGCCGAGCGGCCAGATATTGATCTGCACGGGCGGTGCCTGACCGGCTTCCGCGCCCGGTGCGCTCATGACCGCGCGCTCCAGCAGCTTGAGCGCCATCGGAATGCGCTTTGGCGTGCCGGTCGTCCCACTGGAAAGGACTTCGATGCCGCCATCTGGCAGACTATCGTCGAAGGCGGTGCGCGTGCACCGGTCCAGCCCGGCAACCAAAGCGGGTTCGCCCTCTATGTCCCCCAGTTCGACACCGGTGACCCCGGCCTGTGCCGCAGCCGTGTGGAATGTCGGCCAATCCTGCGTATCGGCCAGGATAGCGGCTGCGCCCAGGGCCTCGATATTCTCCGACACGGCAGCGGCGGGCAGGAAAGGATAGACGAAGCTGACCGAGCGCCGGTGCGCCAATAGCCCGACCACCGCCGCCGCGTGGGTCAAACGGTTACGCACGATGATGCCAACTTTGGCGGATGGCGGGCAACCCGCAGCGTCCAGCCGCGCGACCACGGCGTCGCCATATCGCGCGACTTCACCCCAGCTGATCCAGCGCCCGTTAAACTCTATCGCGCGATCGGCGGCATGGTCACGCAGAGTGGCCTGTAGCTGGTCAATGACGTCACGGGTCACGAGTGATTGCATCAGTCCCGCACGCCTTCCAGCAATCCCTTGAGATTGGACGACATCACCATCTCCTTTTCCGCCATCGAATAATCGCCCAGTTCATGAAGGAAATCGAGCGGATGTTCAGTGCCTTCGGGATGGGGATAGTCGCTGCCGAACAGGATGCGGTTGACCTGCATATGCTTCTTCAGTTCGCTGAAATTATCCTCCACGAACGGCGTGACGAAGACGTTGCGGTGGAACTGTTCCACCGGATCGTTTTTGAACTTCTGCGGCATCTGGCCATAGACATGCTGTAGTTGTTCGATCAGCGGGATCACCCATTTCGCGCCGTTTTCGACGCTGACCAGCCGGACGCCGGGGAAGCGATCGAACACCTCGCCGCAGATGATCGCGGCGATCGTGTCGGAAATGGCGCGTTCGATGATACGCAGGCAGTTGACGAACGGGTCAGATTCAAACGGCAGCCATTCCGCGCCGCCCGTCCACATCTCGATCAAATGGTCATAATCGGAATTGGACGCGTGGATCGACACGAATATCCCCGCTTCCTCTACCCGCGCCCAGAATGGGTCGAAATCCTTGAGTCCCATCGACCGTCCGCCCCGATAGCCGGGCACGGGGGATGGACGGATACAGATGGTCCGCGCGCCCTGCCCGATCAGCCAATCGGTTTCCGCCATCGCCCGGTCCATGTCGGCGAGCGAGACGACGGGCACGCCGAAAATCCGGTTCTCACGCGCAAAGCCCCATTCCTCGCTCGTCCACCGGTTCAGCGCATGGAGCGCGTCGTGCAGGAACGCATGGTCATAGCTCAGCCATTTTTCGATAACGGAAAACAGGGTGGGGAACATCAGGGCCGCATGGACATTATGCCCGTCCAGCACCGCCAGCCGCTCACTGCCCGTCCGCCAGCTTTCGGGCGGCGCGATCGGCTTTCCTGTCATCTGGCGCATTGTCAGGCCATCGGGATTGTTGGCCTTGTAATAATTGACATGGGTGCCGGGGGCTGCGACCCGTTCGAACGTGGGATTGGGGATATAGTCCGAAATCTGTCCCTTGATCGCCAGCCGCTTGCGACCATCGACTTCGACGAAGCGAAAATCCTTGTGCCATTTCTTGGGCAGATGCCGGAACAGCGCGTCTTCGGGCTCATAGAAATGATTGTCCGCGTCGTAGACGGGAAAGGGAAGCGTTTGCGTCGTCATCGGTCGATCTTTCGGCATAACTTGTCTGGGAATGGTCTGCTTTTCGGCCTGTCGCGCTTACTGCGTCAAACGCGCGGATCGCCTTTCCGGCTACGCGGAACCCCCGGAGAAGCGAAGTTTCTGAGCGCTGGCAAAGGCCGCCATTGCGGCGATTGCCTCGGTCGCTTGCGCCGATCCCGGCTCCATCAGCGGCCAGACATGGCCCATGCCCGGGGCGACGTGCATCGTCACTCGGCGGTCGGCCAGCGCCAGCTTGCAAACGAAATCCAGCGCTTCGTCCAGCAACACTTCCGCGCCGCCCGCGAGCACCAGCATGGGCGGGAAATCATCAGGATCGGCATGCAGAGCGGATACTAGAGGATCGTCCGGCGCATGACCCTGAAGATAAAGGGCGGCGGCGTCTCGCACGGCGTCCCTTGAAAACAGAGGGTCCCGCGCCGCGTTGCGATCATAACTGTCGCTACCCGCCATAAGGTCCAGCATCGGCGATACCAGTATCGCGCCTGCGGGCCGCTGACCCGCGCGCGCAGCCAGGATGCACAGCGCCGCCGCCAGTCCTCCGCCCGCTGAATCGCCCGCGACAATGGTAGCCGCAGGATCGGGCAAGGCGCGATAGACGGCCACGATCGCATGCAGCGCGGCGGGGAAAGGATGTTCGGGTGCCAGAGGATAATAGGGCAAGATCACCCGCCGGCCCGACTGGTCGGCCAGCGCCTGCGCATAGGCGATATAGGCGACAGGCGAACCCAGCCGATAGCCGCCGCCGTGAATGTAGAGCATATCTCCACAGGCGGGAGTTCCCACCGGATCGATGCGCAGGCAACGCACAGCGCCCAACTCGACCTCCGGCGTATCGCCGGCATTGCCCTTTGCCGCGCGGGCACGCCGTTCCAACAAGGCTTCATCGGCACGATGTCCGTCCCGCAACGCCGGGAGCTTCCATCCTGCGGTCACAGCACGAACACGCCGCGGGCCAGCTTTCCTTGCTCCAGATCGTGAAAGGCGCGTTCGAAATCCTTCAGATCGTACCGCTGCGTCACCAGTTCATCCAGCTTCAGTTTCCCCAGCCGATATTGCGCAATATAGCTTGGAATATCCCGATGTGGCCGCGACGCGCCGTAGCGGACGCCCATGACGCCACGATCCACGAAAGACAGGGGACTGAGCGAAATTTCCGCCGTCGTGCCAGCTGCGGTCGTCCCGACGACAAGGCAATTGCCGCCCCATCCCAGGCTGTCCATGGCGGCGCGCAGGACGTGGACATTGCCGACGCACTCGAACGACCAGTCGACGCCGCTGCCATGATCGGGCGCGCCGGACGAAACGATATCCCGGATTCGTTGCGGTACATTTCCTTGCGAAGCGTCGATGAAATCGGTTGCCCCGAACTCCCGCGCCTTTTCCTCGCGCGTGGGTAGCAGGTCGACGGCGATAATCCGGCTTGCGCCCGCCAGCCGCAGCCCCTGCAACACGTTAAGGCCGATGCCGCCTATGCCGAACACGGCTGCGGTCTCACCCACTGCTACGCGGGCGCGATTGATGACGGAGCCGACTCCCGTCAGCACGCCGCACCCCACGACGCAGGCGATGTCGAGCGGCACGGTCGGGTCGATCTTCACCGCCTGATTGGATTTGACGATCGTCTTTTCGACGAAAGTCGACGTCGCGGCGAAACTTGAAACCGGGGTGCCGTTCCGATGGAACGGCATGGCGCGATTGCCGTAAGACTGGCGGCAATGCGTCGGCCTGCCGCTTTCACACGGACCGCAACGCCCGCAATTCGCCAAGGTATGCAGCGCGACATGATCGCCTATGGCAAGGTCGGTAACGCCCGCGCCCAGCTTTTCGACCACGCCTGCACCTTCATGCCCCAGCACGGCGGGGGCTGGCCAATCGATCGTGCCGTTGATGACGGAGATGTCGGAATGGCAAATGCCGCTGGCGACGATGCGCACCAGCACCTCGCCCGCGTCCGGCTCCCTGACTTCCAGATCCTCGACATAACGGAGCTTGCCCGCTCCTTCATAGATCAAGGCGCGCATTCGGCATCTCCCTCATCGTCACTCGCTCGTCCCGCATCGATCGCCGCCGGACCTTCAACTTATGTCCAGGTCGTCCCAATCGACCACCGTGCACATGCGATGATAATCGGGGCTGAGCCAAGGGGCATTCACCTGAAGTCGGCGATGCTCCCTGTTGACGTAATAATTCTTCTCGATCCCGCCCTCCGGCGTCATCTGGAGCCAGTTGCCCGCTTCCGCGTCGAGTTCGCGATTGTACCGCTCGAACGCGGTTGGCTTCACATCGACGCGGCCCTTGCCATCCTCCAGCATGCGCATGACGCATTGGGCGGCGTAGCTCGCCCAGATTAGCCACCATTGCGGCAGGCCAGTGCCGCCCGTCAGCGGTTGAGAATTGGGGCCGTATAGCATGAAGAAATTGGGGAATTGCGGCACCATCATCGACAGGTAGGCGCGGGGGCCGTCGCCTGCGTCCCACAGGTCGTGCAGATCCTTGCCGCCCAGCCCCTTGTACCGGGCGGGCCAGAGATATTTGAGGACGTCGAACCCGGTGGCGGCGATGACGATGTCCGCGTCGCACGCCGTCCCGTCCGCCATGACGAAGCCGGTGGACGTGAAGCGCGCGACCGACCCGGTCAGCAGGTCGACATTGTCGCGGGTCAGGGCGCGATACCAGCCATTGTCGACGACCGGGCGTCGCGACATCGGCGCATAGTCCGGTATCAGCTTTTCCATCAAATCATCGCGCCCGCCGGTTTCGCGCCGGATATAGTCGATCAGGAAGGCGCGCAGGTCGTCATTGGCCTTGCTGACCTTGCCGCCCTGCGCCTGCCACGCGGGATCGACCCGCTGGAGATTATGGATGTCGAACAGGCCAGCGGTGGCGGTATAGCGCGACCAGTTCCAATATCCGGGCAAATTCTCGCACAGCCAGGCAAGTTCGGATTCGATCGGCGCGCCATATTTTTCGCGCGGGCTGATCCATTGCGGCGTGCGCTGCACCACCGTCACATGCGCGGCCTGCGCGGCGACGGCGCTCAACAACTGCACCCCGGTCGAACCATTGCCGATCACCGCGACGCGCTTGCCCGTCAGGTCCAGTCCTTCGGGCCAGGCGGACGGATGAACAATCTGTCCCTCGAAGGCATCGACCCCCTCGATATCAGGCAATTGCGCATTGGCGAAGGTGCCGCAGGCAGTGATGACGACATTCGCCTCAATCCGCTCAGCGCCTTGCGGGGTCAGCACATCCACCGTCCAGACATTGCGCGCCTCGTCAAAGGTCGCGCCCTGCACGTCGTGGTTGAACCGGCTGTTGGCCATCACGCCATATTTACGCGACACATGCTGGAGATAGTCGCGCACCGCGTCGCCACGGTTGAAATATTCGGACCAGGGATAGAGCTTTTCAAAGCTATATTCATAGGTGATGGACGGCGTGTCGACGCGCACGTCGGGATAGCGGTTGATCGTCCAGGTGCCCCCGGCTTCGGGCTGGCGCTCCAGCAGGACATAGGGGATGCCCAGCAATTCCATCTGCACGCCCGCGACGATTCCCGCCGGGCCGCTGCCGATGATGACGACGCGGAAATCCTCTGGGATGGCGGGCCGTTCGCCGGGCCATTCGACGGCGCAGGGAAAGGGCCTGAACGCTGGCAGGTCGCGCCGCGCTTCGAACTCCAGGTCGGTCATGGCCCTGCCAGTGGCCATCGTCATGAGCGCGCGCAGGTCATCATCGGGCGGTTCGGGCAGCGCGGCGGGACCGGCATTGTCGGCCAGCCAGGATACGGCCCGATCGATCAGCAGCGTCTTCTGCGTGGCGGTCATTTCGGCCACGGGGGGCAGCGCGGCGATCTGCGCGTCGCGGCTATTATGATAGAGCGCTATGCGCACCGCATTCAGGTCCGCGACCTCGATCGCTCGCCTGATGAAATCGGTGTCGGTTGCCTGCGCCGCCGTGGCCATGATGCGTCCTCATTACCTTATAGCGGCTGAACATGCCGCCTCTGATTTTTTTGCCATATCGAAATTGTCGAAGCTCAGTAGCGACCCGGCCCTATTTCCACATTGGCGGAACCCGCAGACCGTCGTCCATCAATGACCGCGAAACCGGGGTTCGCGACGTTCCATGAAGGCGTGGGCCGCTTCGGTCGCATCATGGGATGACAGGCTGATCTGCGCATTCGCCATCGCTTCCTGCGCCATCGTTTCTTCCAGCGCGCCCACGGCGGCGGCATTGAGGTTGCGCTTCATCGCGGCAAAAGCGGCGGTCGGCCCGGCAGCAAGCTTCCGTGCGAGCATGGCGCATTCCATGTGGAGCCGGTCGTCATCCACCAGCCGGTTCACCAGGCCCGCCGCCAGCGCCTCCTCCCCGCTCATCGGTTCGTCGAGCAGGAACATCTCGCGCGCGCGCGCCGCGCCCAGCAAGCGGGTAAGCAGGGTGCTGCCGCCCGGATCGCCGCAGCGACCGGCGCTTGCAAAGGCCAGTTTGAACTTCGCCGTCCGCGACGCGATGCGCAAGTCGCATGCCGCCGCCATGACCAGCCCGCTTCCGGCGACAGGTCCGCGAATGCACGCGATGGTCGGTTTGGGCATGCGGTGCAGCAGCCGGGGAATTTCAGCATGGATGGACATGCGCGCCGCCGCTTCGTCAGCGCGCATCGGTTCGGCACGCGGTTCCTTGTCATGCCCTGAAAGATCATGTCCCGCGCAAAAGCCCCGGCCCGCTCCCGCCAGCACGACGCAGCGCACATCCGGGTCAACCGCCCATCCGCGCAGCGTGGCCAGCATCTGGTCCAGCATCGTTTCGGTGACGGCATTCAGCCGGTCGGGCCGGTTGAGCGTCAATGTGGCGACGCCACCTTCGGTCGCCGTCAGGATGCTCATTTATGGGCCCTTACCTTGTCCATGCCCGCGACGATAAATTCGCCGGTCTGGCCATAGGCGGACGCATGGCCCAATTGATGAATGTCAAAACAGCTTTGCAACGCGGCGCCCTGCCCCATGATGTCGAGCGTCTGGTTAACCGCGCGCTTGGCCATGGCGAGCGCGTGCGGATGCATCTGAGCGATCTCACTTGCCAGCGCGCGCGCCTGTGCATCCAACTCCGCACGGGGCACCACCCGGTTGACCATGCCGCGCCGCTCCGCCTCATGCGCGTCGATCGGTCGCGCCGTGAACAGCATTTCCTTCGCCTTGCGCGCACCCAGTTCCCATGTGTGGCCGTGATATTCAACGCCTCCGATACCCATCAGCACGACGGGATCGGAAAAGCGCGCATCGTCCGCCGCGATGATGAGGTCGCATGGCCAGGCGAGCAGCAGCCCACCTGCAATACATGCGCCCTGCACTGCCGCGATCGAGGGTTTGGGTATATCGCGCCAACGCCGGGAATAGCCCAGATAATGTTTCGCTTCCCATTCATGGATGCCCAGCAAGCCGCGTTCCGCGATGGTGCCGCGAATCCGATTGAACGATCCGTCGCGGATCGCCTCCTCACTGACGTCATGGCCGGCGGAAAAATGCTTGCCCTCCGCCCGCAGCAGGATGACGCGCACCGCCTCGTCCTCCGCCGCGCGCTCCCAGGCGGCGTTCAGCTGTGCAAGAAACGGCTCGTTCTGGGCGTTGGCCCGGTCGGCACGGTCCAGCGTGATCGTGGCGATCCGGTCGTCGACCTCGTAACGGATAAAGTCTTTCATGGCGCATATCTCCCGTCCTACCGGTTGCGCGCGATCGCGAAAGCGGACAGCCCTAACCCGCGCCCTTCCGCATGGTCGGAAGCATCGCGCACGAAAATTGACAGGGCCAGGTGCAGGATGGCCATGCTGATCGTTGCGAACAAGATGGAAATGCGATGAACCTGGATTTGACCGAGCAGCAGGACATGATGCGGGACGCCGCGCGTCGCTTTTTTGAGCGGGATGGCGTGATCGCCGCCGCCCGCGCGGCAGGCGGGCAAGCCGATGCCGCGCTGTGGCGGGATGCGGCGGAGATGGGGTTCGTCACCATGCGCGCGCCACAGGACAAAGGCGGTCTGGGCATGGGGTTGTTGGAAGCCGCGCTGATTTGCGAGGCGGCCGGGCGTGGCGTCGCGCCGCTGCCGATTGCCGATGGCATTGCCGCCTGCAATCTGCTGGGCCAGGTGGAGGGCGATGCGGCGCTTACCCTGCTGGAAGCGGCGACCACTGCGCCCGTCGGCTTCGACCCCCAGGACGGATGCGCCCGACTGGCACTGGAAGATGGCGAGTTACATGCGATTGAGGCGTCAGGCGATCGGCATCTGATTGGCGGGGGCGCAGGGACTGCTGCCCTGTTCGAAGCCGCGCTTGCGGAACGGGCGCTGTTGCGCGCAGCCTGGCTGGTGGGTGCAGGGACGCGCGCGATTGAAATGGCGGCGGCTTATGCCACGGAACGGCGGCAATTCGACCAGCCAATCGGCGCGTTTCAGGGTGTCGCCTTCCCGCTGGCAGATTCGGCCACGGACATGGAAGGCGCGCGGCTGCTCGTCTGGCGGGCGATATGCAGCATCGCAAAGGGAGAGGCTGAGGCGGGCGCACTGGTTGCGATGGCGGATTGGTGGAGCGCCACCGCCGCTCGAACGGCTGTACGCCGCGCGCTGCGTGTGTTTGGCGGCTACGGCCTGTCGGTCGAATATGACATCCACCTTTATTTCCTGGCGATCGAACGGACGGCGCTGGCCGCTGGCGATCCGCAAGCGCGGCTGGCGATGGCGGGGGACCGGCTGTGGGCGGGTCAGTCCACCGCACTGCCGCAGGCGGGCGATCCGGGCATAGACCTGGGCTTCACCTGGTCGGAAAAGGCGTTCGCCAACGATGTCCGCGCCTTTCTGACCGAACATGTGACCGATGACGTCCGCGCCCTGGCGGAAGCATCGCAGGATGGCCACATCCCGCAGTTGCACCGGGCGCTGGCGCAGGCAGGCCTTGCCTATCCCGATTGGCCATCGGAATGGGGCGGGCAGGATCGCGGCCCGATGGAAGTGACCGTGCTGGGCCGGGTGTTCGAGGAATTTGGCATTTCGCGCATTCCCATTGGCTGCACCAACATGGGCGCCCGCATGGCGATGAAGTTCGGTACGCCTGAAATGAAGGCCGAAATCCTGCCGCGTCTGGCGGACGGATCGGCACTCGCATGCCTTGGCTTTACCGAACCGGGATCGGGATCGGACATGTATGCCGCGCGCACCCGCGCCGTGCGGGACGGGGACGACTGGATCGTCACGGGCCAGAAGATGTTCACCACCGGCGCACACATTTCCGACTATGTCCTGCTGCTCGCGCGCACCGACCCGGACGCGCCGAAGCACAAGGGCATCACCCTGTTCCTGTTTCCGATGAGCCTGCCGGGCGTGAGCGTCCAGCCGGTCGATACGCTGCCGGATGAGCGCACCAACATCACCTTCTACGACGACGTCCGCGTGTCCGACCGCTATCGGCTGGGCGAGGTGAATGGCGGGATCAAGGTCATGGGCGCGGCGATGGAGATCGAACATGGCGGCGAAGGGCTGCATATCTATCATCACAGCCTGATGGCCGCCGCGCTGCAATGGGCCGAAATGCCCCGCCCGTCGGGCGACCGCCCGATCGAGGATGCGGCGGTCCGGGTGCGGCTGGCCCGCATGCGCGCGCATCTGGAGATCGCTGACCTGATGTGCCGACGTGTCACCTGGGCGGTGGAGACGGGGTCGATGACCCGCGCGATCGGCCCGATGGCCAAGCTGTTCGCGACCGAAGTCTATATGGAGGACGCAGCCGACATGGCGGCGCTGACCGCGCCGGGCGGGGCGCGGCCTGTCAGCGACGCGTTCGCGAAGATCGAAAAATCCTATCGCCAGTCGATTGCGCAGACCATCTATGCCGGGACCAGCGAGGTGCACAGGTCCATCATCGCGCAGCATGGCCTGGGCCTGCCGCGGGCCTGACGGGCAGCGGACGCTTCCGCATCCATGGAAAGCCTCCGTCCCCGATTGATCCAGGGGGCGTCCGACGATCCTATTCCAACGGAGCGGGGCGAAGCGCCTCACCTCCACATCGGGGAAGCCATGCACCATCCAGTTTCGCCGACCGCGTCCGACGCCGCCGCTGTGAGTGATAACCGTCCTCATGACGCCGCCGATCGCGCGGCCAGACGACGCCGCACCACGATGCTGCTGATGCTCGCCTTCATCTACAGCCTGAATTACCTGGACCGTCAGATTGTCGTCATCCTTCAGGAACCGATCAAGGCCGATTTCGGCCTCGCTGATTGGGAACTGGGCCTGCTGACCGGTGGCGCGTTCGGCATCTTCTACACTGCCATGGGCGTTCCCATCGCCCATGTGATCGACCGGGGCGTCAACCGTGTACGGCTGATCGCGGTCTTCACCGCCGCATGGAGCATCATGACCGCCGTCTGCGGGCTGGCGCGCGGCTTTGGCCAATTCTTCGTCGCGCGGATGGGCGTGGGCCTGGCCGAGGCAGGTTTTACCCCTGCCGCGCATTCGCTGATTTCCGATCTTTATCCGCCGCGCGAACGATCGGCGGCAATGGGACTGTTCGCCGTCGGCGTGCCGGTGGGCATGATGGTGGGCATGATCGTGGGCGGCATCGTGGCGCAGGTCACCGACTGGCGCACGGCATTGCTGCTGGCTGGCGTGCCGGGTGTGCTGGTCGCCATCCTATTTCCGTTCATCGCCAAGGAGCCGCTGCGCGGTGCAAGCGACCTGCCGACCGGTCGGGCGCAGACGATGCCGGACCAACTGAGCTTTCTTGCGGGTCTGCGCATCCTCGCGCGTCGCCGGGCGTTCGTCCATGTCATCGCGGGATCCGCCGCTTTCGCCTTCGCCCAGATGGGTATCGGGACCTGGCTTCCTTCCTTTCTGATTCGGTCGCATGGGCTGAATCTGGCCGAAGCGGGCATCGGCCTGGGCTTGGTCATCGGCATCTGCGGTGCCGTTGGCACATGGTTGGGCGGGTGGCAGGGCACGCGATTTGGGCGAACGGGCATGCATGCGATCGTGTGGTTCCCGATCATCGGCATGATCCTGTGCGTGCCGCTCTATCTGCTTGCGTTCAATGTCGGGAGCGGATCGTTCGCGCTCCTGCTGCTGATCCCGGCCAGCGTCGTCGGCGCGCTCTGGACAGCGCCATCGATCGCATTGACGCAAAGCCTTGCGCCGGTGGCGATGCGTGCGCGGGCAAGCGCGGTCTATATCGTGGCGGCGAACCTGATCGGGGTGTCGATGGGGCCACTGGTAACGGGCGTTCTGAGCGACTGGTTCGCGGGTCTGCACGGCGGCGATTCCGCACTCGGCCTGCGCGACGCGATGATGGTGCTGACGCTATTCATGTTCTGGGGCGCGGGGCACTGGGTCTATGCTTCTCGCCTGCTCAAGCGGGAAGGCGACAGGAGCGAGGCGACGGCCTGATCGCGCAGGCAAACGGATAATAAGCTGCGTTCATAGGCGGACGGATGACTTTTCTTCCCCCAACCCGCATGATCGGATCAACCGACGATAACGGTATGGACAATAGGAGAGCATGATGACGGCAGGCAGTTCGACAGGCCAGGTGATGCGCGACATGAGCGTCGCGGACTCGCGCCCGGTCAAACCGCTCGATTTTGACGGCCCCCTGCCCAGGCCGACCACCGATATGGCGCAGATTCGCGCCGACCTTGACCGCGCGGGATACGCCATCGCCGCCGGGTTGCTGACCACGCAGCAGGCCCGGGACATGCGCGACCGGCTGGCGGCAGAGATCGACCACGAAGAGAGGGTTGACGAACGCCGGGTCCGTGGCTTCTTCACCGATAATGACGATCTCAACCGCCGCATATCCGGCGCGTTGCTGATCAACCGGCATCGCCCGTTCCGCGATCTGCTGGAACATGAGCTGCCGCTTACGATCACGAAGGAGATTTTGGGGCCGCAGACCCTGGACGAATCCTATCTGGTGCACAGTTACGGCGCGAATGTCACTCGCCCCGGCAGCGCTCAACAGGGCATTCACCGGGACCGCAGTGGTGCAATACCGCTCAGCGCCGGTCCGGCCCAGACCCGGTTCATCTGGTGCTTCGACGATTTCGTGGAGGAAAATGGCGCCACGCGCATGGTGCCGGGCAGCCATCGGGACGTGGAACCGCAATCCTGGACGGTCCGGTATGAATCGGTCCCTGCGGAAGCGCCCGCCGGTTCGGTGCTGATCTATACCGATATGCTGCTGCACGGCACCGGCGCGAACGTTTCATCCGACCGGGAGCGGGCGGGGGTGATCGTGGGCTACTGCCCGCCCTGGTGGAAGCCGATGATCAATTTCCCCATGACCACCGATCCCGCCACGATGCAGGGTTCATCCAAGGTCATACGTCAGTTGCTGGGCTATAGTTCGCTGGCGGTCGGGTTCGACGAGCCATGGACGCATGCGCCCGATGGGGTAAACGCCCTGCTCGTCCCGCCGAAGATGGATTGGTAGCGCACAAATCAGCGCGGGCTAGGCGACTTGCGACCGCCCAGCCCCGTGCGGTCCGGTCGATGGTGCACTTTACAGCGACACCATCCCACCCGTTAAACTCGCATCGGCATCAGGACATAAAGCGCCGGGCTACGATCATTCTCGCGGATCAGCGTCGGCGCGGCCGCATCGGCGAGATGGAGTTCGACCAGGTCGCTGTCGATCTGGCCAAGGATGTCCAGAAGATAGCGTGCGTTGAAGCCGATCTCGAAGCCTTCGCCCTGGAAAGCGCCCGGCACTTCTTCGGCTGCGGTGCCGTTTTCGGGGCTGGTGACGGACAGGGTGATCTTGTCCCGTTCCAGCGTCATCTTGACTGCGCGCGTCTTTTCCGTGGCGATGGTCGCGACGCGATCCACGCCTTCCTCAAAGCTGCGCGGATCGATCTTGAGCAGCTTGTCATTCCCGGTGGGGATGACGCGGCTGTAATCGGGGAAAGTGCCGTCGATCAGCTTGCTGGTCAGGATCGCGCTGCCCAGGCCGAAGCGGATCTTGCTGGCGGAAAGCGAGATCGCCACCGACCCGTCAACTTCATCCAGCAGCTTACGCAGTTCGCCGATGCATTTGCGCGGTATGATGATGCCCGGCATGCCATCCGCGCCGTCGGGACGAGGCACGGTAACGCGGGCGAGGCGGTGGCCGTCGGTCGCCGCTGCCTTCAGCACGGGCTGGCCGTCGTCGGACACATGGAAATAGATGCCGTTCAAATAATAGCGCGTCTCTTCGGTCGAGATGGCAAAGCGCGTCTTGTCGATGATCTGCTTGAGCGTTTCAGCCGGCAGTTCAAAGGCAGTCGGCAAGTCGCCTTCCGCGATCACCGGAAAATCGTCACGCGGCAGGGTCGACAGGTTGAAGCGCGCGCGGCCCGCCTGGATCAGCATCTTGCCTTCGGCGGCATGAAGCGACACCTGCGATCCTTCAGGAAGTTTGCGAGCGATGTCGAACAGCGTGTGCGCCGAAATGGTCGTCGCGCCGGCCTGTTCCACCTGCGCCGAGACGCTTTCCACGATCTGGAGGTCGAGGTCGGTCGCCATCAACTTGATCGCCCCGTCCGCCGACGCTTCTATTAGCACGTTGGACAGGATCGGAATCGTATTACGCCGCTCCACCACCGACTGGACGTGGCTGAGGCTCTTGAGGAGCGTTGCGCGTTCGATAGTGGCCTTCATGTCCCTGTTTGTCCGTTTCTTTTTCTGCGCAAAGCCCGGAGACGGTCGAATCCGGGCGACAATGATGGATGGTCCTTCATAGCTGCTATGACGGCGGCGGCAAGCGCTCGCTGGTCATTTCGGGTGAGGAAGGGTTGCAAAAGGGTACAGCATCGGCTTTGCCGGACTTATGGCGCGCATTTCCATCATTTTCCTGTGTCTGTTGGCTATCGCCGCACCGGCCTCCGCCAAGGATTCCCTCGGCATATTTGAATTTTGGGGTGCGTTTCGCGACGCGGCAGCGCCTCGCTGCTATGCCATTGCCTTGCCGGTGGGGCACCGGGGGGAAGCCTTTGCCGCGGTCGGCACCTGGCCCCGGCAGCGTGTGCGCGGGCAGGTGCATTTTCGCCTGAGCCGCACGCGCGCGGAGGGAGCGCCCGTGACCTTGAATGTGGGCGATCGGCGCTTTGCACTGGTGGCGGGCCAGGGCGACGCCTGGGCACAGGATCCGCGTGCCGACGCCGCCATCATCGCCGCCATGCGATCAGCCAGCAGCATGAGCATACAGACGCGCGGCGCGAACGGGCGTGGCTTTGCCGACACCTACAGGTTACGGGGAGCCGCCACCGCCATCGACGCGGCAGCGCTGGGATGCGCGCGACTGCGATAACGCCCAAAGCCCCTGCGCGGGCGGGGGGCGGCGTCCACTTTAAAAGATGGCCAAAATCGGCTATGGGCCCGGCCTATGCAGACAGCCGCTACCCCATTGATGCCGATTCCCGGCGCTATCGACCCTGTGCCCGTACCGCGCGCGGTGACGCCTCGCGAAGATGGGCGCGTCGACCTGATGGGGCTTTCGCGGCCACAGATAAAGACCGTGCTGGAGGAAGCAGGCCTTGATACGAAGCAGGCGAAGCTACGGTCGAAGCAGTTGTTCCACTGGCTCTATCATCGCGGCGAGACTGACTTTGACGCCATGACCGACCTTGCCAAACCGATGCGGGGATGGATGGCGGAGCGCCTGATCGTCGGCCGTCCGCAGGTGGTGGAAGCGCAGGTTTCCAGCGACGGCACCCGCAAATGGCTGCTGCGATCGGACGACGGCCAGGATTATGAGATGGTCTTCATTCCCGATGCCGATCGCGGAACACTGTGCGTGTCCAGCCAGGTGGGCTGCACCCTCAATTGCCGTTTCTGCCACACCGGCACGATGCGGCTGGTGCGCAACCTGACACCGGGAGAGATTGTCGGACAGGTCATGCTGGCGCGCGATGCGTTGGGGGAATGGCCCAGGGGCAGCATGGCGTCGGCCAATGACGACGAAGCCGATGACGCGCCCCAATATACGACTGATGGGCGCATGCTGACCAATATCGTCATGATGGGCATGGGCGAGCCGCTCTACAATTTCGATCATGTCCGCGATGCGTTGAAAATCGTGATGGACGGCGACGGTCTCGCTTTGTCCAGGCGGCGCATCACCCTGTCGACTTCCGGCGTCGTGCCGATGATGGCGCGCGCGGGCCAGGAGATTGGCGTCAACCTTGCCGTGTCGCTTCACGCGGTGACAAAGGATGTGCGCGACGAATTGGTCCCGCTCAACAAGAAATATGGGATTGAGGAGCTGTTGCAGGCGTGCGCCGATTATCCCGGTGCGACCAATGCGCGCCGCATCACCTTTGAATATGTGATGATCCGGGACAAGAATGACAGCGATGACGATGCGCGTGAATTGGTCCGCCTGATCCGCCAGTTCAATCTGTCGGCGAAGGTCAACCTGATCCCGTTCAACCCCTGGCCGGGAACGGATTATGAATGTTCTACACCCGACAGGATCAGGCGCTTTTCCGAGATTGTGTTTCAGGGCGGCATTTCGGCCCCCGTGCGTACACCGCGCGGCCGTGACATCATGGCGGCCTGTGGGCAGCTGAAGTCAGCGTCGGAAAAGAAGAGCCGGGCAGAACTTGATCGACTGGCGGCGGAGAAGCAGGCCGCGCTGGGCTGACCTTAGGACGATTCAATCCGCTTCGCGCCAGGACGATGCGCATGCAAAAAGGGCGGCCCCAATGGGACCGCCCTTCCTGTCAGTTTCGATCGCGAAGGATCAGAAACGGAAGCCAACGCCGACGACGCCAGCGTCACGACCGTTGAAATTGTCTTCATACTCGGTGCGCTGATATTCAGCCGAGATGTAGGTGCTGCCGTTCACGGCGAATTCGATGCCGCCGCCATAACGCACGCCTTCGACCGAGAAGCCGGCGTTGCTGTTGGACGCTTCGAAACGGGTGTTGGCATAGCCAACCTTACCGAACGCCAGGACGCGCGGGTTCACGACGTAACCAAGGCGCACCGAAGCGGCCAGATCACGGCTGAGTTCCAGACCGCCGCCGCCGACGGTGGTATCGCTGAACGAAACTTCCGGGCCGAACGTGATGTTCGGGGTTACCGCCAGATCGAAACCGGTGGTGACGCCATAGGCGAAGCCATCTTCACCGCCCAGCTTGTCATAGCCAGCGGTCACGCCAGCGCGGGGGCCGGTGAAGGGAGCAGCGTCCTGCGCGAAGGCGGGAGCGGAGACGGCAGCGGCAGCAACAACGGCTGCGAAAATCACAGTCTTCATAATAACCTCTTATAATAAAAGTGTGATCGTCAAGGAAAGACGTACACCTTGTCAAATTTCAGGGGGTTTTTCTTGAAGATTTAATGATCACTTCAAGAATGCCATAGATAATGGCGATCCCCTTTCCATCCTGCTTGCCGCGACTATCATCGTCGGCGAAGCGCATATGCTGATTTTCCTACGACGTTGCAATATCGACATGAATATAATCAAGGATTGGTGCTTTTTGGCAACAGTCACACGCAACCCTCAAAAAAAGCAAGGCGACCTGGCCAGCTAGGCCCATCACTATGGATGGCAGATGAACGGCTTACCCTTGCTCCGAGCGGGGGACATTTTTGACCCTGCCGATGCAAAAGAGTAACAGTGCACCATGGTGAGCACAGCGCCCCCCGGACAAACGCCCACGGTGCCATCCGTGGTTATCCGCCACACATGGCCTGTCCGCGCCTGGCACTGGCTGAACGCCGTGCTGCTCTACATTCTGTTCACTAGTGGGCTGGGCATTTTCAACGCGCATCCTCGGCTTTATTGGGGCCATTATGGGGCCAATTTCGACAGAGCCTGGCTGGAGCTTGAACGGTTCGGACCGTTGCTGACCCTGCCCGCTCGGTATGACCTTGCGATGTCGCGCCACTGGCATCTGACCGCCGCACCGCTGTTCGCTTTCGGCCTGCTCGCCTACATGCTGTGGAGCCTCGCCAGCGGACATATCGGCCGGGACCTTGCCTTCCGGCGCGGAGAGCTTGAGCCACGTCATGTCTGGCAGGACATTCGCAACCATGCGCGGTTGCGCTTCCCGACCGGAGCGGCAGCGCTACGCTACAATGTTCTGCAAAAGGCCAGCTATATCGCGATCATCTTCATCGTCTTGCCGGTCATCATCCTGACCGGATTGACGATGTCCCCCGGCATGAACGCGGCCTGGCCCTGGCTGCTGGACCTGTTCGGCGGACGCCAATCGGCGCGCTCCATCCATTTCATCGCCGCCTTCGTCCTGGTCGCCTTCTTCCTTGTCCACATCCTGATGGTCGTGCTGGCGGGGCCGGTGAACGAGCTGCGATCGATGGTCAGCGGTCGCTACAGGGTGCCGGAGGACAGACCATGAGCCTGATCTTCACCCGGCGCACGATCATGCTGGGCGCTGGGGCCATGCTGACCGGATGCGACCGGATCGCCCGTAATGACATGGTTCGCGATGCGCTGTTCAACGCCGAAAATTTTCACAAATGGGCGCAACGCGCCATGATGGCGCGGGATGCCCTGGCACGGGAGTTTAGTCCCGACCATATTTCGCCCATCTTCCGTTCCAACGGTACGAATAATCCAAACACGCCGGCATATAAGGCGCTGTGGCGGTCCGGCTTTACCGATTGGCGGCTGAAGGTGACAGGGCTGGTCGACCGCCCGCTGTCGCTTTCCCTGGCTCAACTGCGCAGCCTGCCGCATCGCGAACAGATTACCCGTCACGACTGTGTGGAGGGATGGAGCGCAATCGGCAAATGGCGTGGAGTGCCGCTCAAACTGCTGCTGGATGCCGCCCGCATGAAAGACCGGGCGCGCTACATCGTTTTGCATTGCGCCGACACCATGGGCGACGGGCAACCCTATTATGAGAGCATCGACATGGTGGATGCCTTTCATCCGCAGACGATCCTGGCCTTCGCGCTGAACGACCAGCCGCTGCGCGTCGCCAATGGCGCGCCCCTGCGGCTGCGCGTCGAAAGACAGCTGGGCTATAAGCACGCCAAATATCTGATGAAGGTCGAGGCGGTCGACAATCTGGCAGGCATGGGCGGGGGCATGGGCGGCTATTGGGAAGATCGCGCCGGATATGATTGGTATGCGGGCATTTGACGCAATCGGAATGACCTGACAGTCTGGCCCGCATGAAATTATTCGATCGCATCATCAAGCGGTTGGTCACGCGCGGCCAGTTGACCATCATCTATCATGACGGCCGCAAGGTGACGGCCGGTACGCCTGATCCCGCCTTCCCTTCCCTTGCGTTGAAGTTCCAGGACGCGCGGGTGCCCTTCGACATCGTGCGCGATCCGCGGCTGGGCATGGCGGAAGCCTATATTGATGGTCGGGTCGCCATAGAGGGCGGCGGCATCATGGAGTTCATCTCCCTCATCCGTGCCAACAATGCCTGGGAAAGCGGTCGGTCGATCAGTGACAAAGGGCCGATGAAGCGCGCTTTCCGGGCGGTGCGCCAATCGCTCTGGCGCGCCAATCATCGGGCGCGATCCAAAAGCAATGTCGCCCATCATTACGACTTGTCCGGCGCGCTCTATGCCCTGTTTCTGGACCGCGACCGGCAATATAGCTGCGCCTACTGGCCCGACGCCGACAATGATGCGGGCATCAGCCTGGAACAGGCGCAGGAGGACAAGAAGGCGCATATCGCCGCGAAGCTGCTGCTGAAACCGGGCATGAAGGTGCTGGACATCGGCTGCGGCTGGGGTGGTATGGCGCTGTACCTGCACCGCACCTGCGGCGTGGACGTCACCGGCATCACCCTGTCGGAAGAACAGTTGAAGGTCGCCCGCCAGCGTGCCGAGGAAGCGGGGGTGGCGGACCATGTGCGTTTCGAACTGATCGACTATCGCGACATGACCGGCCCGTTCGACCGGATCGTGTCGGTCGGCATGTTCGAACATGTCGGTACGGCGCATTATCGCGCTTTCTTCAACAAGTGCAGGCAGCTTTTGACCCCGGACGGCGTGATGCTGATCCATACGATCGGTCGGGTCGATGGCCCCGGCATTACCGACGCCTTCACCCAGAAATATATCTTTCCCGGCGGCTATATACCTGCTTTGTCGGAGATGATCCGGGGCAGCGAGGGCACGCGGCTGATGGTGACCGATGTCGAAGTGCTGCGCCTGCACTACGGCCTGACCATTCGTGAATGGTATCAGCGCACCATGGCGCATCGGGCGGAGATCGTCGCCTTGTATGATGAACGCTTCTTCCGCCTATGGACATTCTACCTGGCCGGGGCGGCGACGGTGTTTGAGCATGGCAGCATGGTGAATTACCAGATTCAATATGTCCGCAACCGTCGCACCCTGCCGATCACCCGCGACTATATGAGCGATGCGGAAAGCGCGCTCCGGGCACGTTGATCGCCTGAACAGCCGCTGACAGGATCGTTCCCGGACGGTTCAGTCGCGCGGATGCATCTTCATTCCCGTGGTCCCCGCTGGCGAGCGGCGGATATGCGAGGAGAGAGACGATGAAATTATTCTGGAAAGGCGCGGTGGCGGTAGGGCTGGCGATCACGACCCTTGGCGTGACGGCGGCCCCGGCGCAGGCGCAACATTATCGTGGTGGCTATGATCACCGGGATGATCGGGAATGGCGCGGTGATCGTTATGGAGACCGCCGCTGGGACAGCCGCCGCGACTGGCGGGATCATCGGCGCCACTGGCGGGATGACCGGCGCGGCTATTATCGCCATTATCGCCAGCGTTGCTGGACGGAATGGCGCTATAATCCCTATCGCGACCGCAATGTGCGTGTGCGTATCTGCCGGTAAACGGCGCCCCCTGTGATGGTGGGAGCGCGCATCGTGGCAAGTCCGACGATGCGCGCATCCCCATCAGTGTCCATTTGGGACAGGGTAATCCGCCGGTGATTGAACCCAGTGGCGGGTTGCGGCATTTTGCCTTGCATGACTGATCCGATGCCCGTTGTCCAAAGCCTGCTTTCCGGCCTCCCCATCTTCCTATTGCACCTGGCCTGCGCCACCGTGGCATGGCTTGCTGCCCTATCGCTCTACATGTGGATCACGCCACATGATGAGTTCGCCCTGATCCGCGCGGGCAATCAGGCGGCCGCGATCTCATTGGGGGGCGCGGCAATCGGCCTCGCTCTGCCGCTGGCTTTATGCCTGGCGGGGTCGATCAACGTCTGGGACATCCTGATCTGGGGCAGCGTCACGCTCGTTCTTCAATTGATCGCCTTTCGCTTCGTCGATTTCCTGCTGGGATCACTATCCGCCCGGATCGAAGCCGATGAGCGGTCCGCATCCATCTTCCTGGCGATGATGAAAATCGCAATCGCCTGCCTGACCGCTGCTGCGGTCGCGGGCTGAATCGTGGCGCGGCATGGCATTGGCTGCCTACCGCTCATACTAGGGGGCATTTTGGCGGTCGCCTGGATAGGCGAGGTCACGCAAGCCCCGCCGCTGCAGGTGGAAACCTTTGACCCCCGGTCGCCCCGACGCCCCATGCCGCAATGGAGCGACGAAGCGTTCGTGATCGAAGATGCTCGCGATTCGCCGGGCGACAGCATGGGCACGGCTTTCGCAATCGACCGGGACGGCACCTGGCTGACCGCCGAACATGTCACTCGCGATTGTTCGCGCATCGGCCTGCAGGAAGGCAATGTCGCCCGCCTTGTTTCACGCATTGTCCAAAGCCGGGAGGCGGACGCAGCCCTGGTGCGGAACGGCCTTCCCAGCGACGATGCGCTGCCATTGTCGGATCGTGTGCCGGCTGCCGGATCGGCGGGCTTCCATATGGGGTTTCCCGCCGGGCGACCGACGCTGGTCGTATCGGAACTGATAGGCGCGGCCAGCGCGCGGCGTGGCCGGAGCGAGAAGACCGAGCCGGTTCTGGCATGGGCAGAAGTAGGTCGCTTCCCTGCGGGCGACAATATGCTTTCAGGCATCAGCGGCGGGCCAGTATTTGCGGAGGACGGCCATGTCGTGGGCGTCAACAGCGCCGCCACGGACCGGCGCGGACGGATATTGACGACCGCGCCCGACGCGATGATCCGGCTGGTCGTGGCAAGCCGTGCGGTAGACGACCAACCGGTCGCCTATCCCTTCACTGGCCTGGCCGATGCGGAGGCGCGCTTCGCCGCCTGGCTGGAACAGGGCGTGATCCGTCGCATCTTCTGCGATGTGGATGAAGGGGCTCGACGGTTGACGACAGCCGTGCCGAACGGCTAGGCCGCGCGAAACACAGGATTGACACGATCATGAGCGACACGCCTCCCGACCGCCTCTCCACTAACCCGCGCAGCCCCCATTTCGACATGGAACAGTTGCAGCGCGGCGTCGGCATCCGTTTCAAGGACCGGGTCCGCACGGATGTGGAAGAATATTGCATTTCCGAAGGCTGGGTCCGGGTCGCCGCCGGAAAGACCCGTGACCGCCACGGCCAACCGCTGACGATCAAGCTGTCGGGACCGGTTGAAGCCTGGTTCGAACAGCCCGCGGATGACGGCGAGGACAAGCCCGCCGAATAAGCGGCTGCGACTGTCCATGGGAAGGCATGCTCCTGCCTGGAGCATGCCAAACCTGTTCTGCGCTCAACGCAGCCGGGCGTCCCGTTTCACATCGGTAATAATATCTGCCAGCGACCTTGCCGAAGGCGTAGCGTCTGCGAACCGCATTGCACGCATATCGAGGTTCAGCCGAGGCGCGGGTGCGGGCCTGGCTGACCTTTGCAATGTCGTGACCTGCCGCGTCGCTGCGTCGGGCGTCTTGTCCAGCATGTCAGCATCAGCGGTGGCCAAGCGCACGCTGGTTCCCAGCGCCGGGTCTGGCTCAAAGGGCCGTAGCCGGGATGTTGCTGAGTAGATGAAGCCGAAGGTCGGGTTCGTGCGCGCGCCCATCGTCTGCGTCGGGCTGTGCCAGACGCGCACCTGGCTCCAATCGCCCTCTTCCGACACGTCGATCACGGGAACATCTTCCTCGATCGCGCCGGGGACGGACCAGTTGGCGTGGCGGATGAGCAGGCGGCGATCGTCCAGCACCTTGCTGACGACCGCGACATGGCCCAGCGTCATCGGTCCCATCGGTCGGAACGTCAGCACCGCCCCGCGTCGTGGTGCATGACCGCGCTGGTAGCGACTGGCTGCTTGATCCCACCATGTCAGAGCATCACCGCGAATATTCACGCCCGACACGATCCGAGCGTAAGGCACGCATTGCAGAGCAGACGCACCAAGCGCAGGCGTGGCTATCCAACCAGCCAGAAGCATGGCTGCCCCGCGAGCAATTCGAAACATAAATGCGACCTCGATAAATCGAAGAATCGCCCCACCGCGAATGAAATTATCCGACGGCCCTTAGAAAAGGATTAATGGGTCAGAAAGCACGCCCGGCGGCAGCGGTGCCAGTGGCGGAAGCCATGGCAATCTGGACCTTGTCCGATGCAGGAGCCTGATGCGGGTAGATGAAACCCTTAGCCGGGTTGGATCGCACGCCAAGGCCGCCGATCGGGCCGTACCAGACGCGTACGTCGGTCCAGTCATTATTCGGCGAAACGTCGATGGCGCGCACGTCGCGCTCAATCCCGCCGCGATAGGACCAGTTGGCGTGGCTCAGCAGCACTTCGCGGTCGCTGACTACATGGCTGACCATGGCGACATGGCCGACCGGCATCGACCGGCTAGCCGAAAATGCCAGTACGGCACCGGCGCGGGGCTGATTGCCGCGCTCATAGCGTCCTGCGGCCTGGCCCCACCATGTATGGGCGTTGCCGTAAAGTTCGATACCGGAAATCTGACGGGCATAGGGCACACACTGCAATGTGCCAGCGGTCGCGGGGGTGGCGGTCAGCGCGCACAGAACAAGCGTCCACGCAGCAAGAAGCGCCCGAAAACCGCTGACCATGAGAGAAATGCCCCCGAATTCTTGATCTTATCGACCCCGCGTTTCCTTGTGCAGATGAATGGCGAGTTGAGAAGCGCCGCGCGACGAACGGTTACGAGCGCGGGTTGACCTGCGGAACCCCGACCTGACCTGCAAATACGGTCAATCGTGTCGCAGAAGACAAGTCACTGAAAAGACTGTCTTCTGTTCCGGTCATCCAGACCTGCCCCCCGGTCATCGCCAGTCGGTCGAACAATGCCGCTCGCCTCATCGGGTCGAGATGAGCCGCCACTTCGTCGAGCAACAGCACCGGCGGTTGACCCCGCCGCGCCGCAACCAGCGCGGCATGAGCAAGCAGGATCGACAGGAGCAGTGCCTTCTGCTCGCCAGTCGAACACAGAGCAGCCGCCTGCCCTTTTGCCACGTGGACGACGGCCAGGTCGTTCCGGTGCGGGCCTGACAATGTGCGCCCGGCAGCGGCATCGCGCCGCCGTTCCCGCGCGAGCCGGAATGCGAGCGGTTCATCCGCACGATCCTCTTGCGCGATTTCCAGCGCCGGGCGGGCAAAGGGCTGGTCCGGTTGGGCGGCGAGTTCGGCGCTCAACCGATCGACCAGATCCGCCCGCGCGCTGCCCAGCGCCGCGCCATGTTCGTCCATCTGCGCTTCCAGCGCCGCCAGCCAGGCGGGGTCCGACGCCGGGAGATTGGTCAGCAACCGGTTGCGGGCGCGCATCGCAGCTTCATACCGGGCGCTGTGGACGGCATGTCCCGGATGCAGCGCCAGCGTCAGCCGGTCAAGGAAGCGCCTTCGTCCGCCCGGACTGTCCATGAACAGCCGGTCCATCGCGGGGGTCAGCCATACGATGGCAAGATGGTCGGCCAGGGCGTTGGCAGAGGACGCCACTCCACCGATCCGCACCTGCCGCCGGTCGGGCGCGCCAGCCGCAACGCCGGTTCCCAGCATTACGCCGTCGACGTCAGCCGCAATGCCAAAGTTGCCGGAACCGCCTTGCCGCGCCATGTCCCGCAACGCCGCGCCCCGCAACCCGCGTCCGGGCGCAAGCATGGACACCGCTTCCAATATATTGGTCTTGCCCGCGCCATTTTCGCCCGTCAGGACGATGAAAGCGTGATCGGGCACGATCAGAGCATCCGCATGATTGCGGAAATCGCTCAAGGTCAAACGGCCGATCATCGGCCCGCTCTAGCCGCCGAAGGACGAAACGGAAAGCGGTTAGCAACGCTTGCGCGTCACGGCTGCTCCATCATTGATGACGGTGAGTTCACGGCCATTGGCGGAAGGTCGAAGTTCGACCCTTTTGGTCCAGCTGTCGCCTTCGCCCGTAAAGGCGGCATCGACACGTGTCCGGCCACCCGGCCCGGATGTCACCCCCGTGACCGTGCCGACACTTTCGTGAAAGATCAGGCTCTTGGGCGTGACCGTCAGCTCCATATCGGACGATCGGTCGCCGCAGACATCGTTAAGCCCGGTCCACCGGCCCTGCAAAGCGACCGGGATCGCCCCGGACACCGAAGCGCCGTCCGGCGAGCGCTGCGTGCGGCCGGTTTCATTTTGGGTCGGGGTGGCGTCATCGTCAGGTGCCAAACTTTCATCGTCAATCGGCGACAGATTGCCGACATCATAGGAGGATTGCTCCTCTAATATGTTGGTCGACATGCCGGGCTTGCCGTCATCTGCTTGATCGCAGGCAGCGAGCAGCAGCAAAGGCAGGGCTAGAAACAGGCGCATCCGTAATGAACCGCCGATGGGACGGACGGTTCCGATGCCGGGCTGGACCCTATACCCCCCTCGTCCGTTGTGCGCTTGCATGCGGTGCCGCTTACGGTCATCAACAGTGCGATAAGATGGTTCCACGGCCTGTGGCATAGCTGGAGAAAGCCGATGAGCAAATGGATGATGATGGCCCTGGGGCTGGCCGCCGCGACAATCGGGTCGAGCGGAGCCATGGCCGCGCTCGCGGTAGGCGCCAAGGCACCCGATTTCACTACGCGCGGGGCCCTGGCGGGCAAGCCCTTCACCCTGACATTGTCGCATCAGCTCAAGCGTGGGCCGGTCGTGCTTTATTTCTTTCCCAAGGCGTTCACCCCCGGATGCTCGGCGGAAGCGCGTGAATTCGCCGACCATATCGACGATTTCAAAAAGGCTGGCGCGACGGTGATCGGCATGTCGACCGACACGGTTGATGACCTTGTCGCCTTTTCTACTAAGGAATGCGCGGGCAAGTTCGCGGTCGCGTCTGCCGGACCGGCCATCGTGTCGGGCTATGACGTGGCGCTGAAGATGCGACCCAGCATCACTGACCGCACCTCCTACGTCATCGCCCCGACCGGTCGCATCGCATTCGTTCACAGCGAGATGAATTATAAGGGCCATGTGAAGAGCATGCTGGCCGCCGTGCAAGCGATGCAGGCAAAATAAGCGCGCCTATCCGTCCAAATCGGTAGCGCAAGCCGGGTCAGCGCAGGAAATCGCCGCTCTCGATCAACTCCAGGTCGCTGACATCCCAGCTATAGACATATGCCCACGCATCGACAGGGCCGTTTTCGGACAGCACCGTCAACCGCTCGCGGTGATATTCATGGGGCTGGGGGAAATGTGCTGCGCACTCTTCATGCTCGTCCAGCTGGTTCAGAACAGCCGGATCATCTGGCAGCAGGAACAGGTCACCCACGACAAGCGTCGATGGGCAGCGCACGAACCCGGGATAGTCCCGAACGCGATAAAGCCTACCCTGCGCCGTCGCCAGGCCGACATGGGACGCCACAGATGCCAACCATTTCGCCATCGGGCCGTCATAGCCCGCGCGCAAGGTTCCGTAGACGAAAAGCAGTGTCTGTTTCATGGGGTTGAGATGACGCCTGCTAACGGTCAAGGTCAACGGGTAATAAAAAAGCCGCCCTGGCATGATCCTGGGCGGCCTTTTTTAGCTCCCCCATGACAAGGGATAGATGTTGAGCGAGAAATCGCTCAGGCAAAGAGAACCGAGTAGAAGGTCAGCATCTGCGCGCCGACTGCAACCATCAGCGCAACGCCCTGAACAGTGTGTCGCATGTTTTTGTTTCCTGCATTTCATTTTGTTTTTTGCCTTTCGGCGAGCGGGCCTATGCGCCAGACGCCGATTCGTAACAATCGCAAAGGCCGCGTTCGCAGTTGCAGCAAATGCAACAGCCCCTGTTACTCCAATGCAACGATCAGCGCCTGGGCCGCGGCGGGGGCGCGTATCTTCGCGCCGCTGATGAAGAAAGCGAAGACATCGCCCTTCGCCGACTGGTCGCGAGCCATGCTGGCCCAGGCCGCGATCTCATCGGGTGAATAGCCGGTCGCCTGATCGTCGCGCGTGCGCATCAACCGATCGTAGCTGAAGCCGACATCATGCCCCTTGATCGCCGGATAATCGTCATGATCGGCAAACACGACCGCCGCGCCCGCATCCTGCGCCAGCGTCAGGAAAGCCGGATCGTCAAAGCTTTCGTGCCGCACCTCCAGCGCATGGCGCAGCGCGACGCCTTCGACCTGCGCGGGAAGCAGCGTCAGGAATGCGGCAAAGTCGTCCGCGTCGAATTGCTTCGTCGGCATGAATTGCCAGAGGATGGGACCCAGCCGATCACCCAATTCAACAATGCCCTGGTTGACGAACTTGGCGATCGATTCGCCTGCCTCACCCAGTACCCGGCGGTCGGTGCAGAAACGCGACGCCTTGATCGCAAACTGGAACCCGTCGGGCACCATCTTTGCCCAGTTGGCGAAAGTGGCGGGCTTTTGCGTGCCATAATAGGTTGCGTTGACCTCTGTCGCGGTCAGATGCTGACCGACATAGGCAAGTTCATCCTTCTGCCGCAGTCCATCAGGATAGAAGACGCCGCGCCAGGGTTCGAACGCCCATCCGCCGATACCGACCCTAATCCGTCCTGCCATATCCGCGCCTCCTACCGTTCAATTGACTGGCAACAGCGATCCCGACAGAGGAACAATCCGCTGTCAGGATACCGGTGTCGTGGCCCCATTAATCGACGCGATGCACAGCTATGGCCCATGCCATCCTATGATGGGAGAGCCTTGATTTCCTCAGGCGTGATATTTTTGG
Source organism: uncultured Sphingobium sp. (assembly GCA_965653535.1). GTDB lineage: Bacteria > Pseudomonadota > Alphaproteobacteria > Sphingomonadales > Sphingomonadaceae > Sphingobium. Next base: position 68,118 of record CBFHAG010000005.1, on the reverse strand, counting down.
CGAAGGCCACCAGTTGCTTGATTGCGATGGCCCTGATCTGCGGCATCAAGCCGCTCCACAACCTGCTATATCCGGCAACTACAGTTGATCCTTCGATTGTCGCGCTGATGTAAACGGAAACAATGTCCACCTCGTTCGGAGACAGGGCAGGATTGAGCTCGGCTACGAAGGAAGCGATCAGGCCGTGCGTAAACCGGTAAACCATCTCCACCCGTTCCGCGACGAATTCATTGTGATTGGCCATCGCCCACAATTCTGTGAACAGATGAGTCATCTTTTTTGTCTGGATTTCGTCAAGGCTGCCCCCGATGACGATCGCAAGCGATTCTTCGGCTGTCCTCCCCGCATCCTTTAGGTAGCTTCTTACCTCCCCCGCATTTGGACTCAGCAGTTCTTCCAGAAGCACCTTGACCAACATCTCCTTACGCGGGAAATGACGGCTGACATTACCGACCTTCAATCCACATTCGGAAGCGATCCGGCGAAGGGTGAAGGCCGATGCGCCTTCTTCTATGAGGACGTGCAGCGCCGCCCGCAGGATGGCATCGACCGTGTCGGATCCACGAGAATATATGCCTGGACGGGACGGAGCGACGAGCTTCGCCTTATGCGCCTGTTGATTGATCATAATTCTCCGTAGCGGTGATTTGAACCGATGAATAGTTCTGCACGCCGTTACCAGCGGCATCAGTTATGATCGTTCACCATCTCAATTTCCGAACTGCCAATGACGTCGATTGCCGACGAAAGCCTTATGGTGGTGCCCGCAGCGATTAATCCAGGACTGTCTGGCAACCTTTGCCGCGTCGGTCGACACACGCTGACCCTAACCCGATGGACCCGACAGCGATGACGCCGCCGGGTCCGCGACGCGGTTAAAATTCGCGCAGGATTTCGCGCAATGTGGTGCCGCTATATTCGGTGCGAACCGCGCCGGCCTTCTGCAAGGCGGGGACAACGCCGTTGAGCAGATCGGGGAGCTGGCGATTATAGCCCGATCCTTCGATCAGGAAGCCGTCGCCGCCGACTTCGTCCATGACCGCCATCATCTTGTCCGCGACCTGCTGCGCCGTGCCGCTGAAGTCCATGCCGCTGGCACCCTGCCCCATGGAAAACAGGTCGCGGATGGATTTGCCTTCTTCTCGCCCGACCTTTTTCATGTGGTCCAGCGCGCTGGTATGTCCGCCCGCAACAATGTCCTGCGGCACCGGGACGTCGAGGTCATAGAGCGAAAAGTCCACGTCCAGCGAGGACGACGCCATGACGATATTATGTTCGAACGCCGCCTGCTTTTCAGCCTCGGTCATTTCCTGCTTCTCGACCCCTTCAGGAAGGATGTTGACGGGGGTGAGGAAGATGACCTTGATGTCGTCCGGGTTGCGACCCTGCGCTTCGGCGCGCTGCCGAATATCGTTGCGATAGGCTTTCATTCCGGCGACGCCGCCGGTCATCATGCCCAGAACGACTTCCGCATTTTTGGACGAAAATTCGCGACCGCGCTCCGACGCACCGGCCTGGCACAGGACAGGATAGCCCTGCGGCGACCGCATGGTGTTCAGCGGGCCGCGCGAGCGAAAATGCTCTCCTTTGAAATCCACGGTGTGGACCTTGTTATGATCGACATAGACGCCGGTTTCCGTGTTGGCGACCAGCGCGCCTTCTTCCCAGGAATCCCACAGCTGCTTGACCAGTTCGACATATTCGTCCGCAATGTCATAGCGGACCGTGGGCGGCAGCAGCTTGTCCATGCCAAAATTCAGGGCCGCGTTCTTCTCGCTGGACGTGACCATGTTCCAGCCAGCGCGCCCGCCGGTCAGGGAATCGACGGTCGAAAGCAGTCGGGCCAGCAGATAGGGCGGGTAGAATGTGGTGGACGCGGTCGCGACCAGGCCGATGTGCGACGTTTCCTGGGCCAGGACGGGCAGCAGCGGGATGGGATCATGCTTGGGTGCCAAGGTCGCGTTCTTCAGATCCAGCTCCATGGAGCCTGCATATCTGTCACCGACGATCAGCGTATCTTCGAAAAAGATGAAGTCGAACTTCGCCGCTTCCAGCATCTTGGCGAGTTGCTTGTGGTAGGAACCGTCGACCCAGTCCGATCCGAATTCCTTGCCGTCGCCCGGCCATGACGTGGCTCCAAACTTCGTGAAATAACCGAGGTGGAATTTCGTGTGCGCCATATCATGAACCTCTCTTGCTGATTTAGACCAACTTCATTGTTCGTATCGAATCGCTTCTTGGATGACTGAAAAGCAGCCGACGCCCTGAGACATCGTCATCACGTCCCCGGCGCGGCTTGCCCACCCATCTGAGCGTAATAGTTGACGATCTTCAACCTTTGTCAAGAGCAAGATGACGGGCGCGGCAGAAAATCGACGGTGGAGCAGGATCGATGTTGTCAGGCCGACGTAGCCGACGACAAAAGGTCAACCGGCATTTCTGGGTCCGCCTCTGTCTTTCGCGCGAGATGCCAATTGATGCCGAAAAATGTTGCGCCCGCGACAAGGCAGGCCGAGACTATCCCGACAAATACAGGCTCAAAGCCACCGAAGGCGTCATGAAGCCATCCCGCAGCAGGGGACATGGTAGATGAAAAGGGCAGCGTCATGACCCCCAACAGGCCCAGCACCTTCGGCAAGGCGTCTGCGCCATAGACCTGGACGACCAACGCACTGATCGGCGGGAAAACCGACGCGCCGCAAAGCCCCATGAGGAACGCGGAAGTCGTCAAAGCGGGTAACCATCCCGTAAACGCCATGATTATCCAGGCAGCCGCGAACCCTATTCCCGCAAATCCAAGCGTTTTCGCTGAACCGACCCGGTCACAGACGAAGCCCGCCAGCAAAGAACCTAATATACTGGACACCCCGGAAACAGATAGCAGCAATGCTCCGGTCTCCAGCGAAACGCCATATCCCTCCACGATCGGCAGCACGTGGGCCGACCCGGCAATAGCCGTCCCGTTGAGAATGCCGTCGCCCAGAACGATCAACCAGAACAGCGCTCCGCCCATGATGACGACATGTGGGGCACCCAGGGCCGGGCCATCGACCGAATCTTGTTCATCCAGAACTTCCGGCGGCGGCTCCATCACACCCAGCACCAGCGGCAACAGCAGCAGGTGCAAGGCAGCGAGGGACAGGAAAAAGACCGTTAAGCCATAATTCTGGATAACGCTTACCCCAAATAGCGGAATAACGGTGACCAATATGGGAAGATAGGCAATCCCCATCACCTGCCCCCGCGCATGGGGATACCAGGCACCCGCCAGAACCGCCGGCGGCAGGGCGGCGAACAAGGCAGCCCCCGGACCGATCAGAAGGCCGCATACGGCCAACGCGATCGGCATGGTGGGCGCATAAGCAAGCGCGGCATATCCTATCAGGGAAGTCAGAACCCCGGTCGACATCACTCGCCGAAGGCCCCACCGGGCGATCAGGCCAGCGATCAAGGGACCAAATACCGTCATGGTCAGGACGACAAGGGACAATGCCATCGCAGTCGATCCCAGGGACGCATCGTAGCGATCCTGCAGGGCCAGGATGCTGACGCCCAGCCCGCCGAACGCGCATCCCGTCCCGACATTCTGCGCTAGCGTCGCCCGAAGAAGCATGCCACGACCGCGGCCTCGCAAACCAATGCCACGCGTATCCATGCCCACATCTTCTGTCATGCACCCACCATCTCTTCGACTGGCGGAGGATATCTCCCGCCCCATCCGATTGCGTCCAGGAAAAACGAATAGCGCGCTATTTGATGAGCGCGCTGCCTACCCCGAAAATCGCCGACAACTGTTGACAGCCGACAACCTTTAGTCAAGCCCTTCATCTCAGCGGGTGCGAAGCCCCTTTTTGCTAAATTTTTTCATGGAAGGATCGATCAGTGACGACCAACAGGCAGACCGACACCGCTCTTGACCCCATCTTTCTCCATCGTTGGTCGCCGCGTGCATTTGATGGGTCGGTCATGTCGGCTGAGGATCTGCGCACCATATTCGACGCAGGGCGTTGGGCACCATCTTCCTTCAATTATCAGCCCTGGCGCTTTTTGTACGCGACGCGCGATGATGCCGCGAACTGGTCGCGTTTCGTCGATCTTCTCATGCCCTTCAACGCCCTTTGGGCCAAGGAAGCGTCCGCCCTGGTCTTTATCGTGAGCGAAACAACGATGGGCGCGCCGGACAAGCCGAGCCACTCACACAGTTTCGATTCAGGCGCAGCCTGGGGAGCCATGGCGCTCCAGGCACATATGCTCGGCTATCACACCCATGGGATGGCCGGGATCGAAATGGACAAAAGCCGGACTGAACTTGGCGTTCCCGACGGCTTCCGCATCGAAGCGGCAATAGCGATAGGCCGTATGGGCGACCCCGCCGCGCTGCCTGAAAAGTTGCAGGAACGCGAAGTGCCAAGCGGGCGGAAATCTCTGGACGAGATCGCCTATCCCGGCAGTTTCCGCGGCTGATCCTGGGTCCGGTAGCACGATAAAGAAAAAGGGGCGGCGCTTTCGCACCGCCCCTTATCATTCAAGTTCGATATTTCCAGAGCCGGAAATAACTGCGTCAGAGCAGTTCGACTACCTCAATCCAATTGCCTTCGACGTCCTTGAGGAAGGCCACTTTGACGCCGTGATCTGGCTGAGGATGAGCGGCGACCAGGACTTCACCACCTGCACCGATCGCCTTTTCTACGAACTGGTCGATATCATCGGCGATAAAGCCCAAGATGACCGACTCAGAGGCAGGCCTCTGGACATCAAGAAACTTCGTCAGCGTGAAGGTCCCCGTACCCGGCGGATCCGACTTGAAATACAGCTCACGAATGGGACGCCCTGCAATCTTTTCGTCGGCGCGCCCTTCCTCGACCAGGCCGCATACTGCTCCATAAAATGCGGCCACCTTGTCCAGATCTTCGACCACCAGCTTGGTAAAGCCTAGTGCGGTCACCTTATTCACACCATCTGCCATATTGACACTCTTCAATTAAAACACTGGCGATGGCCAGTGTTACCCGCCAAATGAGTAACGCAGGCGTACACCGTACATTCTCGGCTCGCCATATAATGTCGCGGTAAAGAACTGTCCATTATAGGTATTGCTGTTGCTGACGCGATACAGCTTGTTCGTGAGATTGGTCGCGTAGAAGCCGATGTCAGCCCGGCTGCCCGCGACATTCCTCCAGTCAAGCGACAGGTTCAGCGTTCCGAACGGTTCCAGCCGCTCACCCGGCTGGTTGACCCCAAGAGTGGTCCCGGACGTATGCTGCGCCGATGTGTGCGAATAGTTCATGAACATCGCGATTGTGCCGAGATCGTTGCCGAGCGGCTGCTCAGCCGACACATGGAAGCTATAGATATAGGGCGACACATATTGGAACGGCAGGCATGTCAGATTTGCCGTTGCTGGATCGCTGACCGAATTGCCGGTGCAATCCTGATCGACCGTGCTCGACGGCACGAATGCGTATTTTTTATACTTGGCGTCGGTGTAGCTGAAGGTGCCCCCAATCTCGACCCCCGGCACCGGTCGCAAAGATGCTTCCGCCTCGATACCTTGAACCCTTGCATCCGCAGTGACGATGCGTGCCCCGGCCGCTCCGGTGGTGGTATTGAAATCGCCGGTCGCGCGCTGGATGCCCTTGTAATTCAGATAATAATAAGTGGCGTTGAACCGAAGCGGCATGCCAGCCAATCGCACATCCGATTTGAACCCGGCTTCATAGGAAGTGACGAATTCCGGCGGGAACGTGCGGGTGGTGATGCGGACCGCATTGGCATTTATGCCACCGGCCTTGTAGCCGCGGCTGACCTTCCCGTAAACGAGGAGTGCTGGCGAGAACCGGTAATCCACGCCGATGTTCCAGGTTGGCTCATTGGTCTTTAGGGTTGTTTCAAACTGGCAACCGGTTGGATCTGACGCCAGTGTATTGTCGATAAAGCAGAAAAATGCCCCTGGACCGAAAGACTGGTACAAATTGGCTGAACCACTGACCTTATCCCACGTATGCCGGTATCCACCGGTCACTTTCAGGTTCTGCAAGGCAGGCGAGACGAGTCCCAGGTCCAGCGTCGCCTGCGCATAAAGCGCTTTGGACGTATTGGTGATCGCGTATCGGATATCATACGCGCCGCAAACGGCTGGATTGCCCGTAAAAGCGACCGGACAGTAACCGGTCGCGCCCGCACCTTGTGGCCCGGCTGGACGCTGATCATAATAGAACGCCCCCGCCGTGAAGGTGAGAAGCTTATCGAACAGATCGCCCTGAAGCTGCAATTCCTCAGTGAAGACCTTGATATGGTCTCGCGGCAGGCGCGTCGGCGAGGCGTTCAGATAAGTAACAGGGGTTCCGTCACCCGGCAAAGTTACCACACCAGGGGCCGGATAGTTTCTGGGATCGCCATCGTCTAACTGGAAGATCGTGCCGTCACTGTCGATGCTATATGTCGTCTTGAAGCGCTGATAGCTCACGATATTACGCAGCGTCAGTTCTTCGTTCAAATTCAGCGTTGATGTATTGGTGATACCCCAGGTCTTGGTATTCTGGAACGAGTTCGACCCATGGGCCGTCTGCCGCGGCCCCCGCGCCGCTGCTTCCGCACTCGCCGTCCTGTACACGTCGCACGATGCGGCAGAGCCCGTGGTTGGGCCTTCTACGCAAAAGGGAAGAAAGCCGCCGCTCCCGTCGGGCAGTCCGGCCGCGGCAAGACCCGCAACATTGAGATGCGTGTTGACGACGCCTGTACCGTGGTTCCGGGAATTCGCCCCATAGGCCATGGTATAATTTTCGAAATTCTCCGTCGGCTTCAGCGACAACCCGATACGGCCCGAATACCAGTGCATATTATCGCGGTCGGTGTTCCAGATAACGTCATGCGTATAGCCGTCACGGTCCTGATATGCGCCCGCCACACGCAATAGAACTTTGTCATCGACGATCGGTACGTTGATCGCGCCTTCGAGTTCCTTGTTGTCGTAATTGCCGAACTTGCCCTGAACATAGCCTTCAAAACTGTTCGTGGGCTTTTTCGGGACCAGCAGGACCGCGCCGCCAGTCGTATTGCGACCGAACAGCGTTCCTTGCGGGCCGTTCAGGATCTGCACATTTTCCAGATCCACGAAATTACCTGCGCCGCCCTGTTGCGGTAGCGAGATCGCGGCGGGCAGAGGCACTTCATTCAGATACACCACCACGCCGGGCGATGCCTGAAAGGTTGCGCCCTGCCCACGGATCGTAAAGCTCTGCGCTTCTCGCGCCGGTACTCCGTTAGTGCCTACGACCAGGGATGGAACTGTTGCCTGCAGGTTCTGAGCCTGCGTGATATTTTGTTGCTGGAGGCGTTCGGGCGAGAATGCCGTGATGGCGATCGGAACGTCCTGCGCACGCTCATCGCGGCGTTGCGCGGTGACGATGATTTCGTCGCGGAACGAGTTTACGCCTTCATTCGAGCCAGCAGTGGATTGGGCTTGCGCCTGCGCCGCGCCGGCGATCCAAAGCGCCGTCATCCCTGACGCATAAAGGATTTTCATGCTTTTTTGTACAGATCGCATCATTGCTACTTCCCCCTCATGTAGCAATGCCCTTTCCCAAAAGGACATCGCCGTCCCCGGCATAAACGACGGGTTCAATCGGCGGTTTGGGCTTTGATGTTCGTTGGGCCAGCATTTCTGCCGACCTTGCGCCCCTATTCCCGCCGACCGCGATAGTTGACGCAATTCAACCACTGTCAAGCCGTGGGCCGTTGCAGGATGGATAATTCCGCAACCGCGGAAAACATGAATGGCGAGCCGCACCCGGCCCGCCATTCATTTTTGCTCAAATTTTTGATCGTCAGCCGCTATCAGGCGGCGATAGGGTCGTTAATGTCTGCCGGGATGTTCGCCGGTCCGTTCACGGCAAAAACCTGGCTGAGCATGGCGATAAACTTGCGATCGGTCATCGGATCGGTCGGCATCTCGAACGTCACGCCCCGCTTGCGAACCTCATCTATCAGCATGTTCAGGGCCTGGTCGTGCGTGATGTCATCGGTGTGATCGAACGTGCGCTTAAGGTCAGCCATGTCCATGAAAACACGTGCGCCCCAGTGAACCAGAAGTCGCACTTCCTCTGCCGGCAACTGCTGATTAACCACTCCGTTAGTCTCGATCCGCCAACCGCCTTCGACCGTCGGATCAGGGGCCATCACGCTGCTGATATCGAGGCCTTCGGAACGACGCATCGCAAGCGGGCCGGTCGCCTGAGCGTGGTGGAACATCATCTCGTTTTCGGCGGCAACGGCGCGACCCCACATGGGCGCGGTGATCTGCTTCGGTTCGCCGCGCGGACCGTCCGGCCAATAATTGAAACCGCCGCCGATATTGCCCTTATAATACCAGCCCGTGACCTGCATCTTCTTGCTCCGCCAGTGCTCGAACATGCGGGACTTGGCCATGGTCAGGAGAAGCCAGAGCGGCGTGTTCTCCATAGTCATTCCACGGAAAACCACGCCGTCCAGATGCGGCGGCCCACCGATAAGGGTCGGCCCCTGAATGTTGATCAGAAACGTCTCCGGCTCGGCATATTTGGCACCCCAATAGTTGCGCGACATTTCGAGGAACTTGGAGTTATAGTAGCAGTCGTTCAGTTCAGGATAGAAGCAGACACCCTGACGGGCGATGTACCCCCGGAACGTCCCGCTGCCTCGCAGGATCATGTCCCAAGTGAGGGTCACGCCTTCGGGAATGACGCCGCCGGTCGTGGCAATAACCTCTTCGGGAGATTTGAAATTCTCGGCAAGGATAAGCGGCCACGGCCCGTTTTCGCGCACGACCTTGAACAGGCGCTGACGCTGGTCTTCAGTATAGGCGTCTTCGATCACGTAAGGCGGAGCGAATGGGCGGAACTGGTCGGCAAATTCGGTGGTCATCGGTTACTCCGTAGGCAAGCAAGAAACCTCGCCGCGCATCGCGCGCAGCACAACAGGCCGCGCGATTCGAGCAGCAGAAGATGGCATGCTGGACCATAGGTTGACAGTCGTCAACCGTTTCAAACCGCCCCGTATGGACGCAAATAATTACGCATTTGCGGCATCAGCGGAAACGAGCCAGACTGGCTTAGCGCTCCTGCGGAGGCTCGTTAAATCGCCCTCGGCCTGCGCATAGACGTTGATTGCCAATCACCAGGAGCAGGCCTATTGCCCGCCCTCATCAACAGCACCGTTTGAGGGCATAAAAACCAGTGGTATGACGGCTCCGACCGGGAGGGTTAGGCACCCCACCTGCGCTGCATTATGGACTTTTGGTTACGAACTACAAGATTGGCAGAGAAGCATGATGGATACAAAGGCGGCCCTGGAGGGGGTGAGGGTTATCGATATGAGCCGCGTGTTTGCGGGGCCGATCGGCGCACAGATACTCGGTGATTTGGGCGCCGACGTGATCAAGGTCGAGCGGCCAAAAGTCGGCGATGACGGACGCGGCTATGGCCTTGCGTGGGTTCCCGGCAAAGACGGGGTTGAACTCCACCAGTCGAGCTTCTTCACGGCATCCAACCGCAACAAGCGCTCCATCACCGTCAATCACGCAAAGCCTGAAGGACAGGACATCATCCGCGAACTGGTGAAGACCGCGGACGTGATGATCGAAAATTACAAGGTCGGCGACCTCAAGCGGTTCGGTCTGGATTATGAAAGCCTGCGCGCGATCAACCCGCGCCTGATCTATTGCTCCGTGACCGGTTTCGGTCAGACCGGGCCAATGGCCGCGCGCGCCGGATATGACGGACTGTTCCAGGCCACTGGTGGCATGATGGCGGTCACCGGCATTCCCGACGGTCAGCCCGGTGCCGGTCCGCTGAAAGCGGGCCCCAGCCTGGTCGATTTCATGACTGGCCATAACGCCGCACTCGCAATCCTGGGTGCCCTCATGCATCGCAGCCGGACTGGAGAGGGGCAATTTATCGACATTGCCCTGCTCGACAGCTCTGTGGCGATGGTGAGCCATATCATGCAGGACTATCTGATCGGCGGCGTGGCTCCGCCCCGCTTCGGCAATGGCGGAAATGGTGGCGGACCTGCAGACGTCATTCACTGCGCAGACGGCATCATGTACCTGAGCGCGGGCGGCGACGAACATTGGCGACGCCTGACCGTCCTGATGGAGCAGCCGGAATTGTACGAGGATGACCGCTTCAATTCCAACATGAAGCGCGCCAAGCTGCACCGCGTCGAGTTGATGGACATCATCAACGATTGGAGCCGCGGGTTCACGACCGCTGATCTCCAGGCCATGTTCGATGGCGTCGGCATTCCTGCGGCTCGCTATAATGATCTCGACGAAGTTTGGGATGAACCACAAGTCAAGCACCGGAACCTTCGCGCCGCCACACCCCATCCATGGGCGGAAAGCGGGTCGGTCGACCTCATCGCAAGCCCGCTCGCCCATATGTCGAGGACTCCAGCGACAATCCGCGCGGCCCCGCCCCTGATCGGTGAGCATAGTGACGAGATATTGAAGACGATCGGCTATGATGATGCCCGTATTGCTGAACTGCGGGCTTTGAATGTGATCTGATCAGGAGCAGAGACGTTCGCCGACATCCTTCCGGGAGAAGGACGTCGGCGGAAAGCTGAGGTCACATGCGAAGGCAAGGCACCCGGTCGCGGACTATTGCTTGACGGTGAAGTCGAAGATCATAGCCTGCGGCCTGAAAGAAAAGCGACAGTCTGATTTTCCCGGCAAGGCCGGATCAGAAACTCTGCGCCGCAATTTCTACGCTCATCCGCGTGGCCGCGCTGATCAGCGTCGGCCCCAACTCGTCCAGCCGGGCGCGCGTCAGCTGGGATGAGCGATCCGAAATCGACAGCGATCCCTTGGGCAGGCCATAGCGGTCCTGGACAACAGCCGCGACGCACCGCAAGCCATCACTATGCTCCTCATCATCCAACGCATATCCGCGCGCCCTGATGTCTGCCAGTTCGCCCCGCAAACGGTCGCCATCGATGATGCTGCGCGCGGTGCGCGCCGTGAGCGGAGCGCTATCCAGATAGCGGTCAAACTCTGAACGGGACCAGTGTGCCATCAACACCTTGCCCGATGCGGTGGTGTGCAGCGGCAGCACCGCACCGGGGCGCGCGGCCGTCTGGCGAAAGCCATTGGTCGCGACCTGCCCGATATAGCAGACGCCGGCACCCTCCGGCACCGCGACGTTCACGCAATGCTGCACCTGCGACATCAGCGACTGCATGATGGTGCGGCCAAGCTGGCCAAGGTCGCGCGTCTGGGCGAATACCGCGCCCACGGTGAAGGCCTGCACGCCGATCGACCAGCCATTTCGTTGCCGGTCGAATGCGACGTAGCGCAACGCTTCCATGGTGGTCAGCATGCGGTGAGTGGTGGAACGGGGCAATCCGACCGCGCGGGCCAACTCGCTCAGCGTCATGCTGTCGCTCTTGGCAAGCTCATCGAGGATGCCGAACGCCCGCACCAAAGACTGGACTCGCCCTAGCAAGCCATTTTCCGGCTCTTGCTGAATGTCGGTCACGCCTGTTTCCTCACCTCATCAGCTATCACCGCACGAGCGAGAGCCTTATCATAAACTGGTATGACCTGTTTACCCGCCTTTGTCGATAAGCGTTGAGCCGAACCGTGGGCGATCTTAGCATAGTTTTAGGCGTGTGACATTTCGGTCGACCATTGTTGTTCCACATCATGGGAAGATCGATTGTGGATCGGTAAACCGGGGCTAGAGTCCGCTCCATCAAAGGAGAGGATCATGCCTGGCATCTTGCCGCTCAATCGTCGGACAGCCCTGGGCCTTGGAGCTGGGGCGCTGCTGACGAGTCTCGAACCGGCCTTCGCGCGAAAGATAGGGCGAAACAGCGCGCCGGATTGGGCGAGCGAGCCGTTGCGCTGGTTCCAGCTCGCCTTCACGGAAGATGATCCGGGCCGGTACGACCCCTCATTCTGGATCGACTATTTCCAGCAGATCCATGCCGATGGCGTCTGCCTCAGCGCGGGTGGCGGCATCGCCTTCTATCCAACGGCGATCCCCTATCATGGCATGGCTCAGGGCGTCGGCACGGATGTCGACCCGTTCGGCGACATGGTGGCGGCGTGCAAGAAACTCGGCATGCGCGTGCTCGCGCGGATCGATCCGCATGCCATGAACGCAGCCGCTGCGGCCGCCCATCCCGAATGGGCGCTGACCGGGCAGGACGGCAAGATCAAGCGCCATGGCAGCGCGCCCGATCTCACCCTGACCTGCGCCTACGGTCCCTATAATTTCGAACTGATGCCAAAGATTATCGAGGAAATCGCCCGCCGCTACCCGGTGGACGGCTTCTTCGGCAATCGCTGGAACGGCAGCGGCACCTGTTATTGCCAAAGCTGCCGAACCCTCTACCGCGCCACGACCGGACAGGAAATTCCGGCTGACCCCGACCCGTCAAAACCGGAGGGTCAGCGTTACGCCGACTGGATCGAACGCCGGTCTTTCGCGCTCATCGACCTGTGGAACGCGGCGGCGCGCAAATATCGCCCCGACGCCTTCTTCATCCCCGGCGGTGACCGTCGCGGCTTGGTGGATCTGGATGGGCCGGATCTTTCCAAGCGGCTGCCGCTGGCCTTCTGCGACCGACAGGCACGGTCCGCTGTCCATTCCGCCTGGACGACGGGACCGGAAGTCTGGGGTGCTGGGCGCTACACGCGGGAATTGCGCGCCTTCATGCAGGACAAGCCGGTCGGCCATATCATTTCCGTGGGTGTTGAAGAGGCCTATCGGTGGAAGGATTCCGTCCAGGACCCGGCCGAAATCCGCATCTGGGCCGCAGGCGCAATCGCCCAGGGCGCACGTCCCTGGATCACCAAATTCAATGCCAAGCCGCTCGACCTTCGCTGGATGGACGTGGTGCGGCAAATCTATAGCTGGCATCACGCCAACGAAGATTATCTGCGCAACACGCATAATATGGCCCGCGTTGGGCTTCTGCACACGCCGACGACGACCGCCTATCTGGGCGGCTGGACGAAGCGTGAGGAACTGGAAAAACATGGAGCGGGATTTTACCAGGCCGCGCTGGAATCGCGGCTGCCGTTCGACCTCATTGATGAGGGCTTTCTCGACCAGGCCAGCCTGTCCCGTTTCCGCACGATCATCCTTGCCAATGCAGCCATATTGTCCGACGCGCAATGCGATCAAATCCGCGCCTTCGTGACCCGCGGCGGGCGGGTGGTCGCGACCTATCAAACCTCTCTGTTCGATGGCGAAGGGCGGCAGAGATCGGATTTCGGGCTGGCCGACCTGTTTGGCTGTTCGGCGGCAGGGGAAGCAGAAGGCCCGCTCAAAAACGCCTATCTAACGCTGCACCACACGCATTCCGCCATGGCAGGCCTTGGCAAGATCAGCCGCACGATCGGACCGCTCCATCGCCAGCCCGTCACCGCACGCAACCCGGCAGAAGTAGCACTGACGCTGGTCCCGACCTACCCCGACCTGCCGATGGAACGGGTGTTTAGCGACAAAATGGAAACCGACATTCCCATGGCGATCTGTCGTCAGGTCGGGCGGGGCCGCGTCGTCTATTTGCCCATGGACCTTGACCGGACTTTCGCCGAGCTTAGTCACGGCGATCATCTCCGGCTGATGCAGGCAATGCTCGATTGGGCGCATGAGGAAGCCCATCCCTTGCAGATTGACGGGCCGGGGCTGCTGGACATTGCCTGTTGGCGGCAGGACAAATCCGTTACGGCGCATCTGGTCAACTTGAACAATCCCATGACCATGCAGGGCAGCTATCGCGAGGCGATCAGGACCGGACCCTATCGCGTTCGCCTGCAGATTCCCCAAGGCCAGCGCGCCGTGCAGGCGCGGCTGTTGACAGCAGGGGTGACCATGCCGATGCAAGGCAATGACGGATGGGTCGAGGTCGAAGTGCCGCACATCGATTTCCACGAAGTCGTCGCCATCGATCTGGCTTGAACAGCAGGAGCGCCCGCATGATGGATCGCCGCGACATTCTGGCCCTGACCACATTAGGGGCGATCGCTCTGGGCAGCGGATCGCGCGGGGATGCGGCGGCAGTCACACCGGACGCGGCCAGCCTGCCCCTGCACGGGCAACAACTCCATATTCTGGACCTCACGCACAAGCTGACGCGCGCCTTCGCCTTCACCCCCGACCGCCTGTCCATGGAAGCAGTGCAGGGGTCAGGTTCGAAGGCCGGAATGGCGCTCAACCGCGTCTCGATCGTCGAACATACCGGAACCCATCTGGACGCACCGCGCCATTTCGCACCCGATGGTGCCTCTGTCGGTGACTTGCCGATCAGCCAGTTGATCGTCCCGCTCGCCGTCATCGACATAAGGCAAAAGGCAGCCAAGGATCGCGACGCCCGCGTCATGCCGGACGACCTTGCCGCGTGGGAGCGTCGCCATGGCCGCATCCCCGCCGGCGCCTGCGTCGCGATGCTGTCCGGCTGGGACCCGCTCACCATGATGGCGCGCTATGGCAGTCTTTCACCGGCTGAACGGCGCAAGAGTCCCGGCTTCGATGCGGCGGCGATCGACATGCTGATGAAGCGGGACGTAAATGGCATCGGCGTCGATACCATGTCGCTGGATGCCGGGGAATCCATGCCGGATTTCCCGGTTCATCTGTCGTGGCTGCGGAGCGGACGATGGGGTCTGGAGGCGCTGACCAACCTTGATCGCGCGCCCGCGTCCGGCGGCCTCCTGTTCGCCGGAGTCGCGCCGCTGGATCAGGCGACCGGAATGCCCGCGCGGGTCATCGCACTTTATTGAAAGCCGGTCGCCCGACGAAACATCTGCAACGCATCATTATGCAGTGCCCACCCCGTGGTTGGCAGCCCGCTCCAACGCCATGACCATCGCGCTATGGTCCTTGTCGCCATCACCATGCGCGACGCAACTGCTGAACAGCTGCTGCGCGTTCGCGGTTGCAGGCAAAGCGATCCCAAGCGAGCGAGCGCCCGACAGCGCCAGGTTCAGGTCCTTCTGGTGCAGCCGGATGCGAAAACCGGGGTCAAATGTCCGGTCAATCATTCGCTGACCATGCACCTCCAGCACGCGTGATGCCGCAAAGCCACCCATCAGCGCCTCACGCACGCGGGCAGGGTCGGCCCCAGCCTTCGACGCAAAGACCAGCGCTTCGGATACCGCTTCGATGTTGAGCGCAACGATGATCTGGTTGGCGACCTTCGTCACCTGTCCCGCCCCCACATCGCCTACCAGCGTGATGTTCTTGCCCATCAGTTCCAACAGGAGGCGGACCTTTTCGAACACGTCTTCCCTGCCGCCGCACATGATGGTGAGCGCGGCGTTCTTTGCGCCTACTTCGCCGCCGGACACCGGCGCGTCGACATAGGCACAGCCCAAAGCCTCGATCCGGGCCGCAAAGTCGCGCGTCGCGATAGGGTCGATGGAGCTCATGTCGATGACGGTCGCGCCGGGCTTCAGCCCCTGCGCGACGCCATCCGCGCCGAACAGCACGCGTTCGACATCCGGCGTATCGGGCAGCATCAGGATCAGGCATTCCACCTGTGCGGCCACTTCCGCAGGCGTGGCGCAGGCGACCGCGCCACCTTCGCGCAGTTCCTCCGGCATCGGTGTGCGGTTCGCGCAGCTGTAGATGGCATGACCCGCCGCTTGCAGATGCCCGGCCATGGGCCGTCCCATAATGCCAAGGCCAATGAAACCGATCCTCATGTCATGCTCTCCTGAGATTTGAGATAATCGCCCGCCCAGCCCAGCCCTGCCCTCGTGTCACCTGCCGGGCGATATTCACATCCGATCCAGCCCGTATAGCCCAGCGCGTCGATGTGGCTGAGCAGCCAGGGATAGTTTATCTCGCCACTACCCGGTTCGGCGCGGCCCGGGTTGTCGGCCAGCTGCATATGCCCGATGCGCGGAAGCAGCCGCTCGATCGTGCGGGCGAGGTCACCTTCCATGATCTGCATATGATAAATGTCATATTGCAGTCGGACGTTGGCGCAGTTCGCTTCATCAATGACCGACAGCGCTTCTGCGGTGGTGCCGTAGAAATAGCCTGGAATATCAACGCGCGTGTTGATCGGCTCGATCAATATCTCGATGCGATCGGCGGCGGCAAGCGTGGCGGCATGACGGATATTCTCCGCCAGGACCGACCGGTTTTCCGTGTTAGACAAAGCTTTGCCTGCCATCAGGTGAAGGCGCGGGCATTGCAGCGCGCGGGCATAGTCCAGTCCCTTCGCGACGCTCTCGCGAAATTCCCCGACCCGGTCGGGCAGCGCTCCGATGCCTCGCTCTCCAGCGGCCCAATCACCCGCTGGCAAGTTGAACAGCACCACCTCCAGACCGCACTGCCGAGCATGCGCGGCCAGCTGCCGTTCGTCATGGTCATAGGGAAACATAAACTCCACGCCCTTGAACCCAGCCGCTGCCGCCGCGTCGAAACGGTCCAGAAAGGGCAGGTCCTGGAACATCATCGACAGATTGGCCGCTAGCTTCACCATGTTCTCTTCCTCTCTTCCTGATCCAGCCACTTAGAATGCAATGCCAAGGACAAGATCCATAACGTTGGTGCCCGTGGGTCCCGTGTGGAACAGATCGCCCGTCGCGTCGAACAGCGCATGGCTGTCATTACGCATCAGTGCGTCTGCGGGGTCGATTCCCGCCTGCTGAGCGCGCTGGACCACCGCGCCGTCGGCGAACGCCCCCGCCGCATCGGTGGGACCGTCGGTTCCATCCGTTCCGGCGGAAAGAAGCGCAACATCGGTTGCTCCCGCCAGGGCCATCGCGACGACCAGCGCATATTCCTGATTGCGTCCGCCGCGGCCTTCGCCCTTCACCTGAAGCGTCGTTTCACCTGCTGAAACCAGCAACGCCGGACGCTCCTGCTGTGGGATGGCACGCAGGGTGGTCGCCATCGCTTGCGCCGCGACATGGGTGTTGCCCGCCATGGCAGTATCGACATTTCGCACCGCCAATCCCTCCCGGGCAGCGATAGCGTGCACTGTCTCCACCAAAGTGGCGCTGTCCGCCAGCAAAATCGCCGCGTTTTGCCCCTGTGCCGTTTGCGCGCAACCCTGTTTCCGGTTGAGTGTGAGCCTGATCGATTCGGGTATCTGACAGCTCAGGCCATATCGAGTGAGGATCGCGGTGGCGTCCTCCTGACTCTCGTCCGCCGCGATGGTCGGCCCCGATCCGATCATGCCGATGTCGCCACTGGGTATGTCGGAAATCAGCAGGGTCAGGGCGGACGCCGGGCCGATCCGGTCCAGCAGCTGTCCGCCCTTGACCCGCGACAGGCGTTTGCGAACCGAATTAATTTCCTCGATCGACGCGCCGGACCGCAACAACATTTCGGTGACGGCAGCCTTCTCCTCCAGCGTGACACCATCGACCGGCGCGACCATCAATGCCGAAGCGCCGCCCGTCAGCAGCACGATCACAGTGTCGCGCTCTGTCAAACCCTCGACGGTGCGCAGCATCTCACGAGTCGCCTCGACACCATGAGCGTCGGGAATGGGATGCCCGGCTTCCAACTGGCGGATGCGGGTCAGCGGTTCGTGATGATGATGCTTAATGATGATGCACCCGTCGGTGATCCGGTCCCCCAATATGGTTTCCAGCCCCTTGGCCAGCGACCCTACGGCCTTCCCAGCTCCGATTACAACGATGCGCCCGCCGGGGGGCAGCGGCCAGTCGATTTCCGCGCCGCCATGCCGGATGCGCCAGCGGTCGCCCTCAGGCCTCTCCAGCGCTTCGATCAGCCGTTCGCCACGCACCGACTCGATCGCTTCCAGATAGATGCTTTTCAACAGGGCGCGCGCGGCGACAATCCGATCGGGCAAAGCGCGCGCCTCGTCAGGGAACAAGGAGAGTGAAGGGATAGACATAAGCTTGCAGCATCACGAAAAGACCGATCAACGAACCCAGCACCAGGCTGTGGACGAAGACATGGCGCAGGATACGGCCCTCCTGCCCGAACCATTGGGTAGCGGTAGAGGCGACGACGATGCTTTGCGCGTCGATCATCTTGCCCATCACCCCGCCCGCGCTATTCGCGCCCGCCATCAACACGGGGGATAGGTTCAGTTGCTCGGCAGTGATCTTTTGCAGGCCGCCAAACAGCACGTTGGACGCCGTGTCCGATCCGGTGACGGCTACACCCAGCCACCCCAGCATGGTGCCGAAGAAGGGATAGAGCACGCCCGTCGCCGCGAAGGCCAGGCCCATGGACGCATCGATACCGCCAAAACGCGTGAGATAACCCAGCGCCAGCATCGCCGCGATGGTGAGCAGTGATGGAAATACCAGCTTCCACGTGCGCAGATAGACGAGGCCGACCGTGCGCGCTGGCACACGCAACAGCATTGCGGAGGCAAGGGCCGCGACCAATATCGCCGTCCCCGTCGCCGACAGCAGGTTGAGGTTATAGACCGCCTTCTCAAACTCCGGCGCGGTGACGACCGGGGGCAGGCGCTGGATCACGCCGTCCAACCCAGCGAAGGGCAGGCGCAGCGCGAAGATGGCGTCCAGCCCCTGCTTCATGAAGGGAAGCCCCCATAGGAAAACGCAGCCTGTCAGGATGATCCACGGCATCCAGGCGCGCCGGACAGCGGCGGGATCATGCAGCGGCTGGGCATGGGCCGCGTCAATGGTTGCCGCCACGTCCCGCTCGTCACCGGCGGCGAGCTTCGCCTCATTGACGTGCATAATCCGCGCGGGCTTCCAGACTTGCAGGAAGGCGATCAGCGCGC
Organism: uncultured Sphingobium sp.; assembly: GCA_965653535.1. Taxonomy (GTDB): domain Bacteria; phylum Pseudomonadota; class Alphaproteobacteria; order Sphingomonadales; family Sphingomonadaceae; genus Sphingobium. Next base: position 49,383 of record CBFHAG010000005.1, on the reverse strand, counting down.
CGATCGAAGCGAGCGCCGCCCCGATCGAGGTCAACCATGGGCCGTGAAGGTTGGAGATGAGCAGCTGCACCAGCGCGAAGCTGACGCCTGCGACGAGCACCGCAGGCAGCACCTCCATCGTCCGCCGCCACCCGCAATAGGCGACCAGCAGCCAGAAAGGCACAATGATGGCAAACGGTGTCATCTGCCGCCCGACCATCGCCGACAGTTCGAGCAGTGGCAGGCCCGTCACGCCTGCCAGCGTGACCAGCGGCGTGCCCAGTGCGCCGAAGGCCACGGGCGCAGTATTGGCGATCAGCGACAGGCCTGAAGCCTGCAACCGCGTGAAGCCAAGGCCGATCAGCATCGCTCCGGTCACCGCGACCGGCGTCCCAAAACCTGCCGCACCTTCGAAGAAAGCGCCGAAGCAGAAGGCGATCAGCAGCAGCTGTAACCGGCTGTCCGCAGTGATCGAGGTGATCGCGCCACGCAGGACGTGGAACTGCCCTGTCGTTTCCGTCAGCTGATAGAGGAAGATGATGTTGAGCACGATCCAGCCGATCGGCAGCAACCCATAGGCCGCCCCGAAACCAGCCGCGCGCACCGCCAAGGCCGCAGGCATACCAAAAGCCAGCACGGCGATGGCCAACCCTGCGCCCAGGCCCATGAGCGCGGCGATGTGCGCCCGCACATGGAACAGGCCGATCGCGCCCAACAGTACGACGACGGGGACGGCGGCGACCAGGGCCGAGAGCAAACCGTTGCCAAACGGGTCGTAATTCTGTGCCCAGATCATCGCGCCGTCCCTGTCATTTGCGATCAGAAGTCGAGCTTCGCGGTAACGCCGAATTCACGCGGCGCGGTCACCGCCGAAATCCGGTAGCCGGAATCGAACGCCCCCTGCAGAGCGTTGGAGTCGCTGAAGCTGGTGATACGCGTCAAGTTGAAGACATTCTTCGCCCAGACCGTCAGCTCCCACCCGGTGCCCGGATCGCGCAATCCGGCGAACAGGTTCAGCATCTCCTGCGACGGATAGCGGTAGCCCGGCACCATCTGCGAGGTGAAGGCAGGCCGGAAGTTGAAGCTGCCGTTGATGAAGCCTTCCAGCGCGCCGATCGGATGACGGAAGCTGGGCAGCAGCGTCAGCGAGAAGTCCGGGTCCTCACCGATGCGGCCATTGATGACGCAGCGGCTGACATCCTGACCCGGCGTGACCACAGGCGTGCCGATCGCATCGGGCTGACCATCCTGGTTGAAGTCATTGCAGGGGGCCAGCGCATTGTCATAGCGGCCGCGTGCATAGGCGGCGTTGATCGACAGCGTGAAGTTGCGCGACGGGCGAATATCCGCCTGAACTTCGATGCCCTTGACCTTTGCGTCCCCGTTGAAGTTGAATCCAAAGCTATCCTCGACAAGCCCGGAAATGGGATCGCGGTAATAGACGCCCGCCGTGTTGCTGAGGAAACCCTTGAACTTCTGGTAGAAAGCCGCGACCGTCAGGCGCAGCCTGTCGTCCGCTGTCCGACCCTTGAAGCCGATTTCGACCTGATCCGACGTTTCGGAACCTGAAACGAGCAGATCCTGTCCCAGTGCAGCGGTCAGGCCGACGGCGGGATTGCCGGGCCGGAACGACCGCCCGTAGGACGCATAAACCGTCGCCTGAGGGCTGATTTCATAGGTCAGGCTGGCGTTGCCGGTGAAAGGATTTTCCTTCACCTCTTCATTGTCCGACGAGATCGTGTCGATCGGCGGCAGCGGCATGCCGGGTATGTCGAGGAAGAGCGTGCTCTGGCGGCGCGACTTCAGCCGGTTGTAACGCAGCCCGCCTTCAAAGGTCAGCTTGTCCGTCAGCTTGAAGCGGTGCAGCATGAAGAAGGCGATCTTGTCGGCATTTGCTGGAACATCGATGCCCACCCCGATGCTGAATACCGGCGTGGTGAACGGCGGGAAGAAGCTGTCATTGGTCTGCGTTACGAAGGTGCTGGTGCGTACTCGCTCATAATAAGCGCCAACCATCCAGTTCCAGAAATTCTCGCCGACCGATTGCAGGCGGATTTCCTGGGTCATCAGCTTCTGGCTGCTGTCGACGATCTGCGGAGCGCTATATCCCGGCACGGCGTCAGCTGCATCCTGATCGACGACATTATAGGCCGGATTAGACTGGATGCTGCCGATATAATGCAGCGCCACGGTGTCCAGGTCGAGATCGGCCGTCAATATGCCGACATGCGACTTCTTGCGGTAGATGGGCGCGACCTCCGCCACGGCGGCGCGATCCTCTGCGGTCAGCGGGCCATGGCCGGACACAGCGGAACCTTCACCGATGACCTGGCGGCTCACCCGGTTCTTCGCGTTGATATACTGATACATCGCCGTGACCGTCAGCGTTTCGGTCGGCTTGACCGACACGGTGCCGCGAATACTGTCCACCCAGCGGCGGTTGCGCTCGCCGGTCGTGATGTTGCGCACCTGATCCAGCCGGTTGCGATCGAGCAGCCCGGCGATCCGCACAGCGATCTTATCCTGCACGATCGGGCCGCCAATGCCGCCCTGCAGGTTATAGAGACCATCGTCGGACAGCGATCCCTGCACATAGCCTTCGATCTTGTCGAAGCTCGGCTGGCGGGTGGCGATCGTGATCGCACCGGCTGGCGAGGTACGACCACGCAGCGATCCCTGCGGACCGCGAAGCACTTCTATCTGACCCACGTCATACAGCGCCTGGAACGCGGAATCCGACTGGAACGACGCTTCGTTCAGGTAGATGTCGACGGCATCGGGCGCACCAGTGTTGGGATTATAGGGCACGCCGCGCAGCGAAATCGTCGCTTCGCTGCCGTTCACATTCTGCAACGACAGGCCGGGCGCCAGCGTGTTGAGTTCGCGAACGTCGAAAATCTTCAGGTCTTCGATCGCCTTGCCGCTGACGACATTGACCGTCATCGGCACGTCCTGCAGATTCTGTTCACGCTTTTGCGCGGTGACGATGATCTCGGGCGCCATGCCGCTGTCCAGCGCCTCCGCCTGCTGAGCGCTTGCCGAGCTGGCGGCGATCAAGCCAAACGGCAGTGCCGTGCCTGCAAGAAAAAGCCGTGCCAAATTCTTCATGTCCATCCCCTCTACAAATCTATCGATGTTATGGCGCGCGGCCTAAAGCGAGGGGTTGGTTGGCGAAACCCGCCTTTCCGCGATGTGGAACAGATTGGGTGCCTGGGGACGCACGGTTCCACATGGCGGAACGGCGCAGGGCAGATCATTGCCCCTGTGCGTTGTCGGGTGCAGACTGAACGTACCCGGTCTGAAAGTTTAGGAGCATAAGGAGGATGGGCTTGAAAGCGATCGGCGGAATCACGCGCCGCGATCTCGTGCATGCCTTGCCCGCCGCGGCGATGGCGAGCACTATTTCGGGCACGACATGGGCCGCCACGACGAGCGGGAACAGCAGCTTCGACCGCCGTGAATGGTGGAAGCATGAATATCGCATACTCCAGACCAACCTGCGCGAAATCGACGCGCTGGAAGATCCGCGAGAGATCGCCCGGCAGACGCGCGCTTTTGGCGCAAACATGATCGTGTCGAATATCGGCGGGATCGTCGCCTTCTATCCTACAGAATTACCGCTGCACTATCGCAACCCGTATCTGAAGAATGATTTCGCGGGCGAGATGGTCGCCGCCGCTCATGCGGAGGGTCTGGCCTATATCGGCCGGTTCGACCTTTCAAAGGCGATGAAGCCCGCCTATGACGCGCATCCCGACTGGTTCATGCGCAACCGCGACGGCAGTCCGCGCGAATATGCCGGGACCTATCAGGCCTGCCCCAATGGCGGCTGGGCTCAGGACTACAGCCTGCAAATCCTGAAAGAAGGTGTCGAGCGCCACGACATTGACGGCCTGTTCTTCAACATGGTCAGCTTCGTTCGCACAGACTATTCCGATGTCGATCACGGCATTTGCGTCTGCGACAATTGCAGGCGGCGTTTCCATGAACTGTACAAGCTCGACCTGCCCAAAACCGATGACGGCAAAGATCCTAATTGGGGCGCCTATCAGCAATTCCAGACGCGCATTGCGACCGAGCTTGCGGCAAAGGCGCGCGACGTTATCAAGGCGGCGCGCCCGAATGTGCCGCTGATGGATTTTTTCGGCGGCGTCGTCGCGCGCGGAGAGGTGCAGCGCCGGGTTTCACGCAAGGCACCCGAATGGCCCCATGCGATGGGCGAGCAGACACGCGCGCTCATGGGCCTTGCTCCGGGGAAGGCTTTTTCAGCGACATCGACCGCTCACATCGACTATCCCTGGCGGCAGGTGACGGAAAGCGCCGATAACCACATGCTGCGCTTCGCCCAGGCGCTGGGCACGGGCGCAAAGCTCGACCTGTATCTCATGGGCACGCTCGCTGATCAGGATGATCCGCGCTTCCTGCCGCCGATCTCACGCCTTTTCCACTGGCATGCGGCCAATGAGCGCCATTATGCCGGGCTGGTCCCGGCGGCACGGGTGGCCATCTACAATACAGGATCGATTTTCCAGCCGCAGGGGGCGGGCCTCGCTCGCTACAACGACAATGCGCAGCGGGGTGCTTATCAGGCGCTGGTCGATGCCCGCCTGCCCTTCTGGATGACCAACGGTCCGCAAGTCCGGCAGGCCACGCGCGACAGGGCCTATGATGTCATCATCATGCCCCACATCATGAGCTTGGGCGACGAGGATGCTGATGCGCTTGACGCCTTCGTGGAGGCGGGCGGCCTGCTCATCGCGACCGGCTATACCGGCGCTTTGGGGCAAGGCGGCAAGCCGCGCCCCGGCTCGGCGATGAAGTCGAGTCCCGTCGGCAGCTTCGGCCAGCCACGCGATGGCCATGGCTGGTCGCTCGACATGAGCAAGGCCGCCATTCCGATGGGGCCGGGCCGCATGCCGATCGACGCGGACTTTTTCCCCGTAACGCCACGATCCGACGCAATCGGGCTGATCCCCTTCGCGCCCGACCAGCGTTTCGGCCCGCCGGAATTTTCCTACGCGCGCCCGGGAGAAGCAGCGCGCACCGATGCGGGTGCGCTGGTCAGGGCCTATGGCAAGGGGCATCATGTGCACATCCCCTGGCTGCCCGACTGGCTCTATTATCGCGACGGATTGGACGCGCACCGGCTGCTGTTCGAAAGCCTGATCGCCCGCTACGCTCCGCCGCCGCCCTTGGTGCTGGAAGGGCCGGGACCGATCGAGATAATGGCGATGCGGCAGCCGACGACGGGCAAGATGCTGGTCCACGTCATCAACTATTCCGGCCAGCGCAACACCCGCTATGGCGATCCGATCATCGCCCATGACCTGAAGCTTGGCGTGCGGGATGCCGTGGGCAGCACGGCGCAGATGCTGGTGGCGGGCAAGCCCGTGAAAGGGAAGCGGCGGGATGGCGACCGCGATCATCTCTGGTTCGACCTCCCTCCGGTCGACACGTTCGAAGCGGTGCAGTTGACGATCGCTTGACGAGCGGCGGGGAGGAGGCGGTCAATGCCCCTCCCCCGCCGCCGCGTTTCTAAAAGTCGGGCGCCAGGTCCATCAGAACGATGCCCTGCCCGACGCCTGCGTCTATGACGTTCGCAGACCCGACCTGCGCCGCCATCACTCGACCATCGGGGTGCAGGACCGGATTGCCATATTTCCAGCCGCCATATTGCACGATGTTCGTCATGCGCGTGTAGCGCGGTTTGGCAGGGTCAAGGTCCAGAACGCACAGGTCCATGCCCTTGGAACGATCCTGCGCACATTCGACCATCGTGCGCTTCCCGTCCGGGAGAATCCCTTCGACTTCGTTGTACAGGGTGGAAGGCGTGGGATATTCGGTGATCTTCTTTGTCGCAAAGTCGACCGACAGCACCTTCGTGCTCACGCCGCTGGGCCCCGTGCCATAGGCGTAGCAGGGCATGGTCAGCCCCCTGTCGCCTGGCAGGAAATCCTGCGCCTCGACAAAACATTCAGTGGTCGTGACGATCTCGCGCACATCTTCCAGCTTGGCTGACGCGCCGTTCACCACCACGCGCCCGGTGTAGATGGTGGTCGACGGCTTCTTTCCATCCGGCCCCAGCGTAAACTTGCTCCAGGCGATCATGTTGCTGCGCGGGCTGACGGCGACGCCTTCGAACACGGTGATGCCCAGCGGCACCGGCGCGCGCGATGCTTCAGCATCCATCCAGAACAGTTCGACGCGGCTCATGCGCGTTTCTTCCCGCGTCTTGCCCAATATGCGCGGCCCCAGCAGCGTATAGCTGCCATCAGCCATATAGCTCACTCGCAAATAACCCTCGCTGGGGGCATGGTCGGTCAGGTTGCGCACGCGCCCGGTCGCCATGTCATATTCGAATGCGTCGCCATAGGATTTGCCGATGAAGGCCAGCCTGTCACCCTTAGGCGAAAAGGCCGGGCGCTCGCCGAATGCGGAAATCAGTCGCTGGCCTGGCGGCATGTCCTGGATCGGATTGCCTGGCTTGTTGCCCAACGGCAACGTGGCCGGAACCGGATCACCGCGCGTAAAGGTTTGCGCCGAAAGCGCGAACGGGGGCAAAGCGGCCATCGCCACGGCCATCAGAACATGTTTGGCGTTCATGAATCGTCTCTCCTTGTTCCATGGTGGTGCACCTTGAATACGGGGCCAAGTCAATTCGTTCGCGCCGCTGTTCCATCATATGGACGCGCTGCCAAAGCACTGGCCAGCCGCCCCCCCGAGCGATAAGGCCGTGAAGATGACGACCGAGCGCGCATCCATTCCCACAGAGTCGGAAATGTCCGGTTATCGCCGGGTGCTCGCTCATCTGCGCGACCTGCTGGTCAACGGCGGCGTCCAGACCGGCCAGCGCCTGCCCAGCGAACGGGAACTGGCGCTCAGCCTGGGGGTAAGCCGCCCGGCCGTGCGCGAAGCGGTGCGCGCGATGGAGATGATCGGCGTGCTGGAAACGCGCCATGGCCGCGCCAGCACCGTGCGCATCCCCGACGCGGCCGTGCTGGGCGAATTTTTCTCCCTAGCCCTGGCGCAGCAGCCCGCCATCATCGATGACATTGTCGAGGTTCGGATCGCGCTGGAACGGCAGGCGCTACGGCTGGCCTGCGCCCGCGGCACCGATGAAGATCACCGGATGCTTGAACTGGCGCTGGAGGACATTGAGGCCACGATCGGCGATATATCAAGGGGCGGTCAGGCGGATCTGCATTTCCACACCCGGCTTGTCGCCGCAGCGCATTCGCCTGCTTTGTCGACGGTCTATGGCACCATCACTCACCTGCTGGAACGTTCTCATGTCGAGCGTCGCCAACACATCGCCGACAGCCCAAAGGCGCGGGAATTCCTGATCGATCACCACCGCAAGGTTTACGAAGCCGTCCGGGCGGGCAACGCGGTGATGGCCGACGACCTCATCCTCAGCCATTTCGCGATCGGCGCGGCGTGGAAGAGGCAGGCTCTGGATGAGACCTGAGGGAAGACAGGCCCGGAAGCGCTTAACCGTCGATCAGGATCACGCGGAAATCATTGACGTTGGTGCGCGTCGGCCCGGTGAACACTAGGTCGCCCAATCCATTGAAGAAACCGAAGCTGTTATTTTCCCGCAGCATCCCACTCGCCGAAACCCCGGCGGCGCGGGCACGGGCCAATGTCGTTTCGTCCACGATCGCGCCTGCATGCCCACCCACGCCATCGATGCCGTCCGTGTCGCATGCCAGTGCCGATATGCCGGGCGCGGCGTCCAGCGACATGGCCAAGCTCAACATATATTCGCTGTTGCGCCCGCCGCTGCCCGACGGATTGCCGACCAGCACCGTGGTTTCACCACCGGACAGCAGCGCCCATCGCCCGCCCTTTCGCTGATGATGCAGGGCGAGCGCCGCGTGAACGATGCCGAGTTCAGTCGCATCCCCTTCAAGATCATCACCCAGATAGACCGGCTTGTAACCCGCTGCCGCCGCTACTTCCCCTGCCGCCTCCAGCGCCATGCGATTGCGGGCGACGATACGCGTATCGGCCCGCGCGAGTTCAGGCGAACCCGGCCGCGGCGTCGCATGCCGGTCATCGTTCAGTACCGCCATGACGTTGTCGGGAACGGTAATACGATAGCGTTCGATCACGCGTCGCGCATCGGCCAGGGTCGTGCGATCAGCGACGGTAGGGCCTGATGCAATCAGGGCCGGGTCGTCCCCAGGCACGTCGGAAAAGGCCAATGTAACCACCTGGGCCGGATGCGCCAGCGCGGCAAGGCGGCCGCCCTTGACCTGCGACAGATGCGTGCGCACGCAGTTGATCTGCGAAATGGTCGCGCCGCAAAATAGAAGCTCGCGCGTGACGCGGCGCTTGTCGTCCAGAGACACACCCTCAACCGGCAATGCCAGCAGCGCCGAGCCGCCGCCCGAAATCAACGCCAGCAACTGATCTTGTTCACCAAGGCCCCTCACCGCTTCCCGGATCGTCTGCGCGGCACGCAGGCCGTGCTGGTCGGGCAAGGGATGCCCGGCCTCGATCACCAATGCGTCAGCGGGGAAGGTGCCGGGCGGCAGGCCATGGCCATAAGGCGTGAGGATGATCGCCTGTGTGCCGGGCAGTGAATGGCGCAGCGCGACTTGCGCCATCGCCGCGCCCGCCTTGCCCACCGCCAGCACCAGCCGCCGTCCCTCCGGCGGCGGTGGCAGATGCGACGGCAGGCAACGCTCCGCCGATACCGCCGACAGGGCGACGTCAAACATCTCCCGCGCCAGCGCGATCCGCTCCTCATTCACCCCGTGCCGCTGTTCCATGCCCGCTCCTCGCCCCCGGATAAAGCCGGGCTTACAAAGCTGCGGGGAAACGCGCAATTTCCGACTTGCAGGGCGCGCCCTATTCCGCCCAGTGGAACAGGGATGCGACGCTATTTGCCGGACTTGCCCAGCAGCAGGCGCGCCTGCGTGCCCCAGCTGCCGACGAAAAGGTCCTCCACGCCATCGCCGTTCACGTCGCCCTTCGCCATGCTCCAGCTCCGCGCGACCGTCGCGGCGGGCATGACCGAAGCAGTGACATCGGTGAAGCGGCCTTTGCCGTCATTGGCGTAGGCGCGAAGCTGCAACGGCTTGAACCCCGGCACATCGATGGCACCGACGATCAGGTCGGGATGGCCGTCATGGTTGAAGTCCATCACCATCCCACCCCAACTGGAAAAGCGGTTGGCGGGCAGGCGCGTCTTGGTTTCGTCGCGAAACTTGCCCCGCCCCTTGTTGATCAGCAATCTGGCCTGCGGGTCCTTGTCCCACTTCTTGTTGTTGCTGGTCAGGTTCAGGAACAGGATGTCGGGGCGTTTATCGCCATTGGCGTCGAACACATGCACTTCACGCGTTTCCAACGGCGTGAGCAGCTGAAGAGCCTTGGGTGCCTCGCGGAAATGCGCCTTGCCATCGTTCAGCAGCAGGCGATTGGGTGGGCTTTCGTTGCCAACCACCATGTCGAGATCGCCATCACCATCCATGTCCGCCAGCGCGATGTCCTGCGTGTCATCCTCATAGGCAGGCAGATGCGTGGCGGTCGCATCGATGAAAGTGCCGGGCTGTTTCGCGTCGTTCAGCCACAGGAAATTCTGCCCTGACGCGCGCGGCTTGCCGGGCCGGTCCTCAGCGGAATTGCCGATTGCGATGTCCGGCAGGCCGTCCCCATTGACGTCGCCCACCGCCAGGCCATTGCCCTCGCTCATCTTGGGCAGGCGGTCGGACGCTTCGGTGAACACGCCGCCCGGTCCGCCCAGGAACAGCTGGTGGGCGTGATCCTCCTCCGCGACGAAGATCAGGTCGGGATAGCCGTCACGGTTGAAGTCGGCCGACAGCACATGCTCGCTGTCATGCTTCTTGATGCCGAGCGCTTCTTGCTTCCAGGTGAAATGACCCTGCCCGTCATTGATGTACAGCCGATTGGCGCCCATCTCGACCGCGATTGCCGCGTCCAGATCGCCGTCGCCATCCACATCCACCAGCGCCACGTCCAGCGCGTGCAGATATTTGGAAACGGGCACATGGGTTTCGGTCACATCATCGAAAAGCAGGGCTGGCGAAGCATCATTCTGCGCCTGCACCGGCATGGCCGCAGCCGCGAAGAATGACGCCAGGATCGTCGTGCGAAACAACATGCTATGGCTCATCGGGCAGTCTCCAGCGTGCGAAGATAGGCAAGGCTCTTGTTCAGCGAGTCGATGCGCGCGCCGGGGAAAGGTGGCTCCTGCTCAACGAAGAAGTTGCGCACGCCCGCAGCCCGCGCCGCTTTCAGGATGGCCGGCCAGTCCATCGTGCCCGACCCCACCTCTGTCGGCTTTTGCTGCATATGATAATTGACCACCGTATCCGCCCTGATGTCCTTCACATGCATTTGGGTGAAGCGGCCACGATAGCGCTGGAGCCACACGACCGGGTCCTCCCCGCCCGCCGCCAGCCAGCCCGCATCCATTTCGAAATCGACGATGCGCGGATCGGTCCGTTCCAGCAGTATCTGCAGGCCGGTCTTGTCGCCAATCGGCGCGAGTTCGCCATTATGATTGTGGTAGCCGATCCTGACGCCCTGTTTTTTAAGGACAGTGCCGGTCTGGTTGAGGAAATCCGCCATCCGTTCATAGCGTTCGGCGGATAACGGCGGGCTGTCAGCACGCATCAGCGACATGATGGACACGGGTGGTCCCCAGACCGGGTCCTTGGGGAACTGGAACAGTGGCAGCACGGCGTTGCGTGCGCCCAGCACCTTCAGATCATCCGTCAGCTTGCCGAGATCATCGAAAGAGAGGCCGGATGCGCCCGGTACGGCGGAAGATGCCGCAACATGGGCGCTGCGGCATTTAAGGCCCGCCTTGTCCAGCGCCGCACGGAACTCGGCTGGGGAGCGGCGATGCAGCGAGGCAAGCTCAACAGAACGCACGCCTGCTGCGGCAATCTTGGCCAGCGTGCCGTCGAAATCGCGGGAAAGATCAGGATCGAACATGTAGAGCTGTACGCCCGCGCCCTCCTTCCCCAACAGCGATGCAGATCGGCGGCCTGCCGCCGCAGGCACGCCAGCCGCGAGCATCAGAAGGGCAGAGGATTTGAGCAGATCGCGACGGTTCATCAGTTGATCTTTCGCTATGAGGATTTTCAGGCGAGTGCGGCCTTGCGGCTCGCGTCGCGCAGGGTGTTTTCAGGGTATCGCATCATGCACAGGACCACGCCTAACGAGAAAAGCGCGGGCACGATGCCGATCAAGGTGCGCAGCGGCAAGGCGTTGCGCGGATCGCTCGCATGGGCAGGATCGAAGCCGAGCCAGCCGAGAAGCAGGAAGGCCAGGCCCACCGCCAGCCCCAGCGCCAGCTTCATCGACCCGTTGAGTGTCGCATAAAGCAGCCCAGTGCGATCGACGCCGAAACGCGCGCGGGTCGCGTCGGCGACATCGGCCATCAGCGCACGGGGCAGGAACCAGGCAATTGGAATGCACAGGCCCAGCGCCGCGACATTGGCGGCCGTCAGCCAGAATGAATTGGCTGGTTGCACCGCCATTCCCAATTGCAGCACCGCCTGAAGCAATGCCCCAGCCTGCAACGCGCGCGCCTTGCCGATCCGTCCAGCGAGTTTGACGAACAATGGCGTGCCCGCGAAGGCGGCGGCATAGGCGATCAGGATCAGCGTGCTTGCCACCGCGCGGTCAAAGCCCAGTTGCCCCATGTAGAAGAACAGCGCCACCGCATTGGCGACGCCGGTGGACAAAGCGATCAGCAGGTCCGCCAGCACCAGTCGGACGACCGGACCTTGCGAGAACAACGCGACATAATCTCGCACGGCGAGCGCCGCCTGAGCGCCGTCCGCAGGCCGTTTTTCAGGCGTAGTCCGCAGCGCCAGCAGGATCGCGCCGGGAATGAGCACGATCATCACCCAACCGGCAGCATGCATGCCCGCTGCCGGGTCGCCCGGATAGGCACTGGCCACCAGCGGCAGAATGGCAAGGATGGAAAACTGCCCTGCCGTCGCGAAAACCTGCCACCAGGCAAAGATCCGCGTCCGCTCCGCAGCGCCCGTGGAAAGGGTCGCCGTCCAGGCCAGATGAGACAAAACGATCATCGAAAAGCCGATAAAGGCGATAAACAGCCACGCCCACAAATAGGCCATGCCGACCCCGCGCTCCGGCTGGAACAGGGCATAGGTGGACAGCATCAGGATCGGTGCGCTCGCCGCCAGCCACGGACGGTATCGGCCCCATCGGGTTCGTGTCGCGTCCATCATCCCGCCCAGCAGCGGATCGATCATCAGGTCCAGCACGCGCACCGTCATGAAGGCGGTTCCGACTGCCGCCACCGGCAAAGCCAACGCATTGGCGTAAAATTCCGGCAGGAAAACCGTGACCAGCGTGGCGTAGGCCTGGATCGCCAGCGCCGTCACGCAGAAAGACGCCAGCCTTCCACGTCCCAGCGCGTCCTCCCTGCCGTCTGCCATTTTGCCCTCCCCCTTGATCGAATTTCAAACTGGTCATACCACATTGTAATCGCGACGCCAGTGGGTAGGTCCGATTCTACCTGTGAAGGACTTGGCGGCGGCCGTGCGGCATAAAATTGGGGGATCGATGGTAAAGCCAGAAACATTGTCGGGGGACGAACAGGCTATTCCTTTTCGGGAAGTCATCGGCTTTGCCAACGACCATGCCGGTTTCCCGCTGCGCCCGCCGGTGCTGGACCTTCTGGCCCGCCATAGCGGACGCATCATCGATGTGGGCGCGCAATCCGAAGAGCCGGTGGACTTCCCCGACATCACCCGCCGCGCGGTGCAGACCATCCTTGATGGCCAGACCGATCGCGTCATCCTGCTATGTGGGACCGGCGCGGGGGCGTGCATCGCAGCCAACAAGGTGCGCGGCATCCGCGCCGCCGTCGCGCACGACACCTATGTCGCGCGGCAGGCGGTCGTGCATGACGACGTCAATGTGCTGTGCATCGGCGCGTGGATCACAGGACCGCAGATCGCGCTCGACATCGTCCGCCATTTCTTGGCGGCGCGTTTCAGCGATGAAGAACATTTCCGCCGTCGTGTCGCCAAACTCGCTCTGCTTGAGCAGGGCGGCTGACCATGGCCGGTGCGGGCAAAGTCATCGTGCTGGGGAGCGTCAATGTCGACCTGCTCGTCAGCACCCCCCGCCTGCCCTGCGCGGGCGAAACCGTATCCGGGACCAGCGTGACGCGTCAGTTGGGCGGCAAGGGCGCAAATCAGGCGGTCGGTGCCGCGCGGGCGGGGGCGCATTGCACCTTGCTGGCCGCAGTCGGGGCCGATGATGACGGCGCAAGCATGATGGCCGCTCTCGCCAATCATGGCGTCGATACCGCGCGGCTGCGGGTCACCTCCTCCGCCACGGGCTGCGCGCTGGTTGCGACATCGCCACAGGACAATCAGATCATCCATATCGCAGGGGCGAACAGCGATGTCGATACGACGCTTGCAACCGGGGTCGATCTTGGCCCGAACGACGTCTGCCTTGCTCAGATGGAGACGCCCGCCTCCGCCACGGCAGCACTATTCCATCGGGCCCGCGCAGCCGGAGCCTGCACGATCCTCAACGCCGCGCCTGCGTCGTCCGATGCGCGCCAGCTTCTGCCATTCTGTGACCTGCTCATCGTCAATGAAAGCGAACTGGCCCTGCTCACCGGCGCTGACGGCGGGGTAATGCTGGACGATGCGGGACTACTGTTGAGCCGTAACTTGCTCGGACTGACGCACGGTCAGACGCTGCTCGTGACATTGGGGGCTGACGGCCTGGCGATCATTGGGGAAAGCGGCATTGTCCGCATCGCGGGACTCCCTGCGACCGTGATTGACACGACTGGCGCTGGAGACTGCTTCTGCGGGTATCTCGCAGCGGGGCTCGCCCGTGGCGACGGGATAGAACGGGCCGCGCAGGAAGCCAATGCCGCAGCATCGGTCGCCGTCCGATCGCTGGGAGCGGCTGCTTCCATCCCTGCCCGCGCCACCGTGCTGCAAAGCCTTGGCGCATCGCACGAACCAACCATCTAGAAAATCGAACCATGGAGCCTGAGACGTGATCAATCCAAATGTCGGTGGCAAGCCCACACTCGTTGCCCGCCTTCTGAACGCGGCGCTACTGACCGCCGCGCTGCCCTTCATCGCAGCGCCTGTCCTCGCCGCGCCTGCTGTATCGGCCAGCGATGCGAAGATCGACTATCTGACCGCTCCTTTCCGTCAGGAACGCATTCTGGACTGGGGCAGCCGACCCAACTGGTCGCCCGATAGCCGCCGCATCGCCTTTACCAAGGACGATCTGGTCGACAGCCCAGCATATGAAATCGACATGCGCACGAAGAAGGTGCGCTGCCTTACCTGCAAGTTCGGCAAAACCCAGTTCGTCACCCGCATCTTTTATCTACCCGACGACAGCTTCCTGATCGAAGCCGCACCCGGCATGAAGGGGGGCAGTGGCGGAGCGGCAGACGTGGCGCGGACCCAGCTTTTCTGGATGTCGAAAGCGCTCGCCCGCCCGGTTGCGCTCAACAGCGGCGCGATGGGCGATATTGCAATCGCCCGCAGCGCGAATGCCGATGGATCGGTCGATATCTCCTGGTCGCGTCCGACCGCAACAGGTTTGGAACTGGTCAAGGCCCGGCTGATCAATGACGGGCACACCGCGCATCTCGCCGACCAACAGAGCCTCTATGACTATCGCCCTGGCAAGCCTGGCCCCGCCAGCTTCCCCGAAGCCTATGACTTCATCGACGGGGGGCGGAGCGTCATGTTTTGGACCACCGAAATGGAGGCGCTGAATAGCGAAATGTACAAGGTCGATATCGCGACCAAGGCGGTCAGCAAGGTTTACGCCACCCCCTCCCATAATGAGACCCATGTCTTCCCCGACGAACATTATGGCCTGGAGGAAGCCAATCTCTTTTCCGACCCTGACGGCCCCTATCGCGGCATCACGGCCCACATCCGGCCAGGCGTCGAACAGATATTGCGCGTCAAGGGAGAGCCCCGTGCCGCTGAAATCGCCGCGACTCATTCCGGCAAGGGCTTCGACATCTTTGTCATCACCATGGACGGTAAGTCACGCCGGGCGCTGACGCATGTCAGCCCATCGGGCGCTCAGGCACATCAATCGGCGGCCTCGCCTGACGGCCACCGCATCGCTTTCGCAATAAAGGATCCCACCGGAAAGTCTGGCCATCCAACAGGACTTTATATCGGAACGTTCGGCAAATAATCGGGTCGGCACTGACCGGAGGATCGGCTTGCCTTCGCGACGCAAGCAGGCCCTGCCGGTCGCCGGGCATAATCAATATGTGATAGGCAAGAGGGAGCCGTTTCGCGCAGATGAATCTCTGACTACATCCTGCTTTGATTGGCGTATCCAAAAGCGCAATAGTGCAGGGAAAGGAGGAGGCGCGAGTGGCCGAGGAAGACGCAAATCAGATTGCAGCCCACGAGCCGGTCAGGGGCGTCGAGCCTTATGATGGTCCGGCCGGCGGCTGGGGAGCATTAAAAGCCGTCGCAATGGCCGTTCGCAATCAGATGGGCGCATCTACAGATACGCGTGCGCTGCTGAAGGTGAACCAGCCGACCGGCTTCGACTGCCCTGGCTGTGCCTGGCCTGACCCTCAGAAAACATCGTCTTTCGAATTTTGCGAAAACGGCGCGAAGGCCGTCACATGGGAAGCCACGGCCAAGCGCGTGGATGTCGCATTCTTCGCCCAACACAGCGCTACCGATCTTTGGGCATGGAGCGATCATCAACTCGAGGATGCTGGTCGGCTGACCCATCCGTTGGCCTATGACGGCGATAGCGATCATTTCGTGCCCATCAGCTGGGATGAGGCGTTCGCCCGCATCGGCGCGGGCCTGCGCGCCCTTGATGATCCCAACCAGGCCGAATTCTACTGTTCAGGCCGCGCCTCCAATGAGGCCGCATTCCTGTATCAGTTGATGGTCCGCGCCTATGGCACGAACAATTTTCCCGACTGTTCCAACATGTGCCACGAAGGGACCAGCGTCGGCCTTCCCCGGTCGATCGGCGTCGGCAAGGGAACGGTAACGCTGGATGACTTCGACGAGACCGACGCGATCTTTTGCATCGGCCATAATCCCGGCACCAATCACCCCCGCATGCTCTCAACCCTCAGCGCCGCCGCCCGTCGCGGCGTGCCGATTGTCGTTGCCAATCCGATGAAGGAACGCGGGCTTGAGAGGTTCAAGTCACCGCAGCATCCGACCGAGATGCTGTCGCCCAGCTCGACCCAACTCGCCTCGGCCTATCATCAGGTCCGCGTAGGCGGAGACAGCGCCATGCTGAAGGGCATGATGAAGGCACTGTTCGAGGCCGATGCCGCCGACCTGGCAATCGGAGGAGCTGGTCTTTTGGACCGTGCGTTCATCGCCGAACATACGCTGGGCATCGACGATCTGCGCAAGGATGTGGAAGCGACCGGATGGGACGAAATCACCCGCCGCTCCGGCCTATCGAAGGACGCCATTGAGGGCATGGCGGAGACATATTGGAAAGCCGAGCGGGTCATCTTCTGCTACGGCATGGGCATTACCCAGCATACCAATGGGACGGCCAATGTGCAGGAACTGGCCAACCTGCTCCTGCTGCGCGGCAATATGGGCAAGCCGGGCGCGGGTATCTGTCCGCTCCGGGGCCATAGCAACGTGCAGGGCGACCGTACTGTCGGCATCACTGAAATCCCCGGCGAAGCAATGCTGGCGCGGCTCGACGCCCATTTCGGCATCACCAGCCCGCGCGCGCATGGCCATGCGGCGGTCGAATCGCTCCAGGCGATGCGGGAGGGGAAAGCAAAGGCCCTCATCTCGCTCGGCGGCAATCTCGCCGTCGCCATGCCCGACCCGGATGCCTGCTTCGAGGCGTTTCGCAAGCTCGACCTCTCAGTCAACATCCTCACCAAGTTCAACCGGACCTGCCTGCTCCTTGCGAAAGAAACCATCATACTGCCTTGTCTGGGGCGCACGGAACTGGACGAGCAGGCAGAGGGGCCGCAATGGATCACGGTCGAAGATTCCATGTCGATGGTTCACGCCTCGCGCGGGTTTCTGAAGCCAGCGGCATCCGACCTGATGTCCGAACCGGCCATTGTTGCAGGCATGGCCAAGGCGACATTGCCCGACAGCGCGATCCAATGGGACTGGCTGGTCGCCGACTATGATCGCATCCGCGACGCCATAGAGGCAGTGTTTCCCGATTTCAGGGAGTTCAACGTCCGCGTTCGGCAGAAGGGCGGCTTTCGGCTGCCCGTTGGCGCATCGGAGCGCAAGTGGAACACACCGTCGGGCAAAGCCCATTTCCTCGTCCATCCGCTCACTGGAGCATCGGGAGAGGAAGGCGCGCTGATCCTCACGACCATCCGCAGCCATGACCAGTATAACACCACCATCTACGGACTGAACGATCGCTATCGCGGCATCACCGGGCGCCGCGACGTGATCTTCGCCCACGCCGACGATCTCGCCGACCTGGGCCTGGTTCATGGTGATCTAGTCGATATCCAGGCCGGGTCCGGGAGGTCACTCAATGGCTACACGGTCGTTGCCCATGAAATCGCCCGCGGCTCCCTTGCGGCTTATTATCCTGAGGCCAATTGCCTCGTCCCACTGGACGATCATGACCGATCAAGCGGTACACCGTCCTACAAATCGATACGGGTGACGATGGCACGCAGTAGCTTGGCTGCGAATGCCACCTGACGCGACATTCGATCTGATCGAGACGAACGGAGGGCACTCCACCCGGTCGCGAGCGATTGCGGAGGAAGTCCCTGTTGCGATCGAACCGGGCGGCATAGGCTATGCCGTGCTGATGGCGACAGCGGAGGACCTGGAAGATCTGGCCTATGGCTTCGCGTGGAGCGAGCGGCTGATCGACGGACCCGATCAAGTGCAGGGCGTCGATGTCCACCACACAGAGGATGGCGTCATCCTGCGCGTTGGGCTTGCCGTCGAGATACAGCTCCGCGTTCATGATCGCGTACGGCATCGGACATCGGAGTCATCGTGCGGTCTTTGCGGCCTGGAAAATCTTGAACAGGCCATGCGCCCATTGCCGCGCTTGCCCGATACCGCAACTATTGCGGAAGGGGCGATCTTTGCGGCCCTGGCAGCGCTGAACGATCATCAGCCGCTCAATCAGGCCACCGGCGGCGTTCATGCCGCAGCACTTTGCGCGCCGACTGGGCAGATAAGATTGGTGCGGGAGGATGTTGGCCGTCACAATGCTTTCGACAAGCTGGTGGGCGCGATGTTACGCCAGGGGCTGGCGTGGGAGGGCGGCTTTGCCCTCCTGTCCTCCCGCTGCTCCTACGAACTGGTTGAGAAGGCCGTATTGTCGGGCTGCCCGACGCTTGTCACGATCTCGGCTCCCACCACATTGGCCCTTCGCCGGGCACGGGAAGCAAATCTGCGCCTCTATGTCCTGGCGCGGCCCGACAGCCTGCTTCGCGCGCGATGATGCGCATATTGAGCGCTGCGGTGGCAAGCCCTGCCGGGCAATGGGATCGACACGCGCCAAGCGGTGACGCTATATATGGTCATGCGCGCCCGGGCCGGGCTCGACGAGACGTAACATAGCGATCGGCCTGCGTCGGATATAGGGCCGCTGGCAAGGTCGCGCGCCTAGATCAAGCAGCGCGAAATGTGAATCGCGTAGCTTGCCCTTGAATGCGACTGAATAGTTGAAGCCAGGCGCGGACGCGGCCGGACGGCCCACAACGCCGTAGAGATTGGGGCCGACGCCGTTGCGGCCACCCTTTTGGACAACATGACAGGCACGGTAGGCAGCGAAAGCGGGCGGTGGAGCATTCGGGGCCGACTAGGCCAGCGCGGGAGCGGCATGCGCGGTCAAAGCCGTCGCGGTCAGGTAGCAGCGATGCCTCGGCCCATGGATTTGCTCACAAGGATCCTCCCGGATCGATCATGGTCCATTTTCGCTCGGATCCCGTATTGTCTATCATCGCTTCGATGAACCGCATCGTGCGCAAACCGTCGGCGACGCCGGGGAACGCGGCATTCGCTTCGCCGTGAATAGCGCGCGCAAAACCGCGGTAGAGGTTGGCGAACGCTTCGATATAGCCTTCGGGATGGCCCGCCGGGACGCGCGCCATATTGCCGACACTGCCATGCAGACCCGGCCCGCCCACCCGCACCATCTCGGCAGGGCGATCAAGCCAGCGCAGGATCAGCGTGTTCGGCTCCATCTGCGACCATTCCAGCCCGCCGCGCTCACCGTGGATACGGAGTTTGAGGCCGTTCTCCTCACCGGCGGCGACCTGGCTCGCCTTGAGCATGCCGCGCGCGCCGCCGTCGAAACGCAGCAACGCGTTGACATCATCGTCGAGCCGCCGCCCCGGCACATGGGTTGTCAGGTCGGCTGACACCGACTGTACGCGCAGGCCCGACACATGCTCGGCCAGATGGAAGGCATGCGTACCGATATCACCCAGGCAACCGCCCAGCCCGGCGCGCGCCGGGTCCGTACGCCATTCGGCCTGCCGGTCGCCTTCGCTATCGATCGGCAGACTGAGCCAGCCTTGCAGATATTCGACCTGGACCAGTCGGATCGCACCGAAATCACCGCGCGCCACGCGGAGCCGCGCCTCCTCCACCAGCGGGTATGCGCTATAGGTGAAGGCGAGCGCCAGGCGGCGACCACTGCTGTCCACGGCCCTCAAAATAGCCTCGGCTTCTGCGACACTGATTGCCATCGGCTTTTCGCAAAAGACGTGGAAACCCGCCTCCAGCGCGGAAATCGCCATGGGCGCGTGAAGATGGTTAGGGGTAACGATCGCCACCGCATCGATCCGCACATCTTCCGGCAGCGCCCGCTCCGCCGCCAGCATGGTCTCAACGGAGGGATAGACACGTTGTGGGTCCAGCCCCAGCAACACGCCCGTCCGGCCATTGCGACCCGCGTCCGTGCTGAACGCGCCCGCCGACAATTGCCATTCGTCGTCCAGGCCGACGGCCATCCGGTGAACTGCGCCGATGAAGGCCCCTTCCCCGCCGCCTGCCATGCCGAGCCGAAGCGCGCGCCTAGTCATCGCCTGCGCTCCCTGAAAGACCCAGCAGCGACCGGATCGACCCGACATCAACGCCGCTTGCCGCAAAATCGTCAAATGTGCGTTCAGTCAGTCGGATGATATGATCGCGGATGAAGGGTGCCCCTTCCCGCGCGCCGTCTTCGGGCCGCTTGAGCGCACACTCCCATTCCAGCACCGCCCAGCCGGCATAGCCATATTGCGCCATCTTGCTGAAGATCGCGGTGAAATCGACCTGACCATCGCCCGGTGAGCGGAACCGCCCTGCGCGGTCGACCCAATTGTCATAGCCACCATAGACCCCCGACCGTCCGGTCGGATTGAATTCGGCGTCCTTTACATGAAAGCAGGATATCCGGTCATGGTAGCGATCGATGAAATCGAGATAGTCGAGCTGTTGCAGCACGAAATGCGAAGGATCGTAGAGGATGCGCGCGCGCGGATGATGATCCACCGCCGCTAGGAAACGTTCCCAGGAAACGCCATCGTGCAAGTCTTCGCCGGGATGGATTTCATAGGCGCAATCGACGCCCGCATCTTCGAACACGTCCAGGATCGGCGTCCAGCGCCGGGCAAGTTCGGCGAAGGCTTCTTCAATTAGTCCGGTCGGGCGCTGCGGCCACGGATAAACATAAGGCCAGGCCAGCGCGCCCGAAAAGGTCGCATGTGCAGACAGGCCGAGATGGGCGCTGGCGCTGGCCGCGAGCTTGATCTGGTCGACCGCCCAAAGCTGCCGTTCCTCGGGCCTGCCACGCAGCGCAGGAGGAGCAAAGGAATCGAACAGCGGGTCATAAGCGGGGTGGACGGCGACCAGCTGTCCTTGCAAATGGGTCGAAAGCTCCGTGACCTCCAGTCCATGGTTGGCCAGCATGCCCTTGAGATCGTCGCAATAGGCCTTGCTCTCCGCAGCGCGGGGAAGGTCGATCAACCGGGGGTCGCAGGGAATTTGGAGACCGACATAGCCCAGGCCCGCCGCCCAGCGCGCAAAATTTTCGAGCGTGTCGAACGGTGCCGCATCACCCAGAAACTGTGCCAGGAAAATGCCCGGCCCCTTCATACCCTTTGAATCTGTCATGCTGTGGTCGTCGCCCTGCTGTCGTCGCGGAAGGTAAGGTGGAAGAGGATCGCGATCACCGCGGCGGCGATGGCGGGATACCACCACATATGCTGCCAGTCGGCAATGGTCGGCATATCGGGCAGCTGCGCATAGAGCAGCGCGCCGATCTGCGATCCCAGCAACATGCCCACGCCATAAGTGAACAAGGTCAGCATGCCCTGCGCCTGCGCATTGACGCCCTTTGGCGTCGCGATGGTGCCGGTATAAATCGCACCCGCGACGAAGAAGAAGTCATAGCAGACGCCGTGCAGGGCGACGCCGACATAAACGGCCCAGAGAGAGTCCCCGCCGTCTGCGATGGCAAACAGGGAATAGCGCACCGCCCAGGCGATCATGCCGACCAGCAGCAGAGGTTTCACTCCAAACCGTCGGTAAAGCCATGGCATGGAGAACATGAAAGCCAGCTCGGACATTTGCCCGATCGACATAGTGCCGCCGACATTGCTGATGCCGGTCGCCCCGACAAAGGGTGACGCATAAGCATAATACATGGCGAGCGGGATAGAAATCAAAGTCGCGCTGAGGATGAAGACCAGGAAGGACCGTTGCCGCAACAGGCCGAACGCCTCAAGACAGAGCACTTGCCGCACGATGGATTCGTCGCGCGGCGCATCTCCTTCGACCTCGGGAAGGGTGAAGCTGTACAGGCCCAGCGCGATCGACACGACGGCCGCGATGGTGAATATCCGCGGGCTGGCCGACAAGCCCGCCCAACCGATGATGAGGCCCGACGCGATCCAGCCCAATGTGCCGAAAGCGCGCACGAAGGGAAAATTGTCGACGCGTTCGCCAAAGCTCTTCAGCGCAATGCTGTTCGCCAGGCCGACCGTCGGCATATAAAGGATCATGTAGCAAAGCAGCAGCCAGACGAAGCTGCTGCCCGTTTCCGGCGTGATGAAGGAAGGCAGAACGAACAATATCACGCCGCCGACCAGGTGCAGGATCACCATCAGCATCCTGGGGCTGAGATAGCGGGTGGCGGCCATGCCGAGCAGGAAAGACCCCGCAATCGAAGCGATTGGACCGACCGAGAAAGCGTTGCCGATCAGACTGCCGATCCCGACCGTCTGCATGACCAGGCCCAGCGTGACGTTCCATGCACCCCATACGAAAAATTGCATGAACATCATCGCGCTGAGACGCGCAGTCAGCGTCGCCGGAGTTGCTGCGCCAGCAGCTTCCGCAATCGCGCCATTTGCAGCCATCTGCCTTCTCTCCCACTCAAGCTTATGCTTTTCGCTGACCGGCCTAAACTGGGCACCATTGTATGTAAAGGATTACATCAGATTAGATCGACAGACGTGGCCTCGCGCGCCGGGACGGTCGTCATGCCCCGTGATTATCGACCGCTACCGCGTTTCCACCACGACGATACCGCGTGCTCTGAGCGGTCCTGAACACGTTATATCCAAGCCTTCCTGTCAATTCAGGTCGAGCGCATCATAGACAACGACCTTTTTCCACAAATGCCCATATTTGGCGACAAACGCCTGATGGGTGGGATGGTCCTGATATGCCTTCTGGTCGCTGACGCAGTTGAAGAACATCAGTTCCGAGACATCATAACCGGCTTCCACGACATCGCGCTGCTCCGTCGGGGCAGGCACGCCGATGTGAGGCGGGCGACCTGCCCTATGTTACGCAAGGTTTCGATCCCGGCGACCAGCTTATCCCTGTCGTCCAAAGATCCGGGGTTCTTCAACCAGAAAAATGCATGGTGGATCAGCGTCATCGTCTTACTCGCAGGGGTGGTTGGCAACTGCGATGCTATTGGGGGGCGAATAGCCCTTATCGTCGGCCTGACCGCGCAGCGGACAAGCGGAGCTTTTTGATCCAGCCCACTGCACGGCATTTTCCAGCATAGTCACATATGCGGAGACATGGTTCCGTGCGATCAAGGTCGAACCGATCCGCAGCCTGCCCCGGATAGTGATGTCGGATCGGCAAGGTCAAGGGAAGCCCCCTTTCCGCGCGCCGTCGGTGCGGAAGAGGATTGGGAATTGGTATCAATCCCCCAACTCGAGCGCTTTTTGCATCGCCGCCTCGGCTTCCGCATGAAGCGCCCAGAAGTTCGCGACGCCATCGCCCCGAATCCGACGTTCGAGCGCGGCAAGGTGCGAATGCCAGCCGGATCCAAAATTCTCCGCATCGCCGCGCCCCCGCAGCCCGGAATGCGTGAGTGCGAGGCGCGTCTTTCCGTTCTCGTCGGCAAGCTCAATTTTGACCTCGCCGGCTTTCCCTTCGTCCCAGGTGAAGGAGAGCAGATGCGGCGGCTCGATATGCGTGATGCGCTCCGCCCAACTGGCACCCACATGCGAATGGAAGCGTTCAGGAACGGGCACATCGTCATCGGATAGGCGGTCATGGTTCATGGTGAAGCCGAGTCTGCCCCCCACAACGGGCTCGGTCGGGCCGCCCATGAACCAGCGGGCGCGCAGATCCGGCTCGATCAGAAAGCGCCAGACCTTATCGATCGGCGCATCAAGCAGACGCTCGAAATGCAGTTCCTGGGGCGTGACCTTGTCCGAACCTGTCATGTGCCATCTCCCTTCAATGCAGCTTCCAGCGCGTCCAGGCGCGAATTCCAGAACCGCTCCCACTGGCCCAGCCAATCGCTAGCTTCCTTCAGCCGGTCGGGTCTGAGGCGACAGAGATGTTGTCGGCCCACCTTCCGGCGCTCGATCAGGCCTGCACGCTCCAGCACACCAACATGCTTGGCGACGCCCGCCAGGCTCATCGGGTAAGGCGCGGCGAGGTCGCTGATCGGTTTTTCGCCAAGAGCCAAGGCGGCCAGCATCCCGCGTCGCGTTGGATCGGCCAGCGCCGTGAAGGTAGCGTCGAGTCTATAGTCAACCATATGGTTTAGTATCTCGGCCCAGCCACCATTGTCAACCATTTGGTATAGGATGACCGGGTCGGTGCGGCTGGTCGCTAAAAGGTCTGCTCGGCCCTCTGGCGTATACGGCGTTGACGTGTGACCTTCGTGAGGTGGTTAGGCTCGCCTGGAGCAGAGTGAACTGCTAATCAGCGCATGGGCATCGCGGCGATCAAGACCGCGTGATCAGAGGATGAAGAGATGGCGAAGAGCGGCGACTATGGATTCGGTGCATTCCAGTATCCGCGCGGGTGGTTCATGATAGGCGCAGCCAGCCAAGTCTTGGACAGGCCGGTGCCGGTGCGATATTTTGGCGAGGATCTGGTGCTCTACCGTGGCGAAAGCGGCATGGCGCATCTCGTTTCGGCCTATTGCCCTCATATGGGCGCGCATCTGGCCAAAAATTCGACCAGTTACATCGTACGGGATGGCGATCAGATCCAGGGCGAATCCATCCGCTGCCCCTTCCATGGCTGGCGCTATGGCGCTGATGGTAAATGCAATGACATTCCTTATTCGGATTTCATTCCCGGATCGGCGCGTCTCAAAACCTATCCTGTCATGGAACGGGCAGGAATATTATGGATGTGGCACGATCCAGAGGGACTGGAACCTGATTATCCGCTACCCGATTTTGGCGGTCATTATGACCAGGCGGGCTGGGTCAACTGGAAAATCGATCACCTCGGCGACATCGATATTCACGGTTGTGAGATTGTCGACAACATGGCGGACCTGGGCCATATGACACCGATCCACGGGGCGCATCGCTGCATCTATTTCGCGAACAGTTTCGACGCACATGTCGTTCATCAGCATTTCAAGGTGATCAATCGAAGCTGGGGCGATCTTCCGCCGACGGAAAGCGAACTCGACACCTGGTATACTGGTCCGGGCATTCTTCAGTCCGACATGAACAGTCACGTGCCCGTCTTCATGCTCGTCGCGCATACCCCGATCGAGGATGGCCGCACGCGCGTCTGGCACGCGGCCATGATACGGGTCAACGATGGTTCGCGCCCACTGACTGACGAGGAGCGCGATGCCGCATCGACCTATCAGGATCAGCTATGCGACGGCCTCGTCCAGGATGTAGAGATATGGGCGAACAAGCGCCCCTGCTTGAACCCGCTCGCCGTGCCGAAAGACGGACCCTATGGGAGGCTCCGCAACTGGTATAAACAGTTTTACAATGAACGCGCAAAGGTTGCTGAGATACAATCCCGCGTCAACGGCACCGTGGTTACGCTGGATCAAAAGTCCACTATGGAGAGCCA
The DNA here is from genome assembly GCA_965653535.1 of uncultured Sphingobium sp. GTDB lineage: Bacteria > Pseudomonadota > Alphaproteobacteria > Sphingomonadales > Sphingomonadaceae > Sphingobium. Next base: position 24,082 of record CBFHAG010000005.1, on the reverse strand, counting down.
CGAGGCCGCCTGAAACGCGTTTGCGGATAAGGGTCAGGCCGTGACTGGAATGGTGGAATAGCTCGGGTGTTATCCCACGACGCGGTCACTTAGCTGTCAGCTCACTTGCCTCTCCAAATCACTTTGCGATAGTGGCAACCCAATAAGGGTCGCGACAGTGCGATTGTCTTCGGTGAGATCGCTAAAAGGGCAGGCGTTTCGGTGATGGTGAAAGCTGATTTTATTATTGTAGGGACGGGCGCGGGCGGCCTTGTGGGCGCAATTTCGGCCAAGTTGAACGGCCTTAACCCGATGATCATCGAAAAAACCGACTCCTGGGGCGGGACCAGCGCGCTTTCCGGCGGCGGGGTCTGGATTCCGAATAATCACCTGATGCAGCGTGACGGGGTGGAAGACAGTTATGAGGCCGCACTTGCCTATATGGAAGCCACCATCGGCGATGTCGGCCCGTCCAGTAGTAGCGAACGCAAGGCCGCCTATTTGAATGTCGGCCCAGAAATGGTGCAGGCGTTGGAAGCGCTGGGTCTGGGCTGGCGTCGTGCTCCCCGATATCCCGACTATCATCAGGATCAGCCCGGCGCGCGCGTAGGGCGCACGCTGGAATGTGTCAGCTTCGATGGGAAGAAGATTGCCGGTTGGCTCAAGACGATGCGCACGTCGAACCTGCCATCGATGGTAATGAGTGCGGACGACGCACCCCAAATTCCGACCATGTTCCGGTCGCTCAAGTCGCTTTCAACCGCGCTTCTCATGATGGGGCGGACGCTCGCCTGGTACGTGCGCGGGCGCAAACCGTTGTCCATGGGCGCTACGCTGGTGGCGCAATTGATGGCCATCGTGCAGAGAATGGAAATACCAGTCCTGCTCGACACCCCGCTCAAGTCCCTGATCCAGGAGGGCGACAGAGTAGTGGGCGTCGTAACTGGTGAGGGCGACACCGAACAACGGTTCATGGCACCACGGGGCGTGCTGCTGGCCACGGGCGGTTTCGCAAAGAACAGCAGCTATCGGAAACAGTTTCAGGAGGTCAGCGGTGAATGGAGCCCGGCCAGCCCTGGCGACACTGGCGACGGCCACCAGGCTGGGGCTGGTGTCGGTGCCGAACTCGCTCTGATGGACGCTGCCACCTGGTATCCGGTATCGATCCTGCCAGATGGCTCCATCAATGTCGGCATCTGGGAACGTACCTTGCCGGGATCGATCATCGTTGACGCGTCGGGGCAACGATACACGAATGAAGCGGCATCCTATGTCAACGCCGGTCGCGCCATGCTGGATCGCGACAAAAGCGTGGGGGCGGTGCCGAGCTGGCTTATTTTCGACAGCCGCTATCGCAACCGCTATTTCTTTGGGTCCACCCCTCCCGGAATGAACGGCGAATTTCTGAAGAGCGGCGTATTTACAAAGGCTCCGACCCTCGATCAGCTTGCCGATGCATGTGGGATCGACGCGGACGGATTGAAGCGGACGGTTCAACGGGTAAACGCCATGGCCGAAAAGGGCGTCGATGAGGATTTCGGTCGTGGCGACAATGTCTACGATCAATATTATGGCGATCCGAAAAACCGGCCCAATCCGTCCTTCGGCCCTATCGATCAAGCGCCCTACTACGCCACGCGCTTTTATCCGGGCGACCTCAGCACCAAGGGCGGATTGATGGCGGACGAACATGCGCGGGTCCTCCGCCAGGACGGCAGCGTCATCGAAGGGCTTTACGCTGCGGGCAACTGCGCTGCCCCAGTCATGGGCAGGACCTATCCCGGCGCAGGCGCGACGCTTGGTCCGGCCATGGTGTTCGCCTGGATCGCGGGTCGGCATAGCGCTTCATATACCAAGTGAACCCGTTCAGCCCCGATCGCGATATTGGTGTCAGATCCAACATCCCCGCAGTCACAGCGCCGATGGACTTGTAACGGTTTTGTGCCGGTCACTTGAGAGTTTAAGGCTCGTTCAAGGAGACCGACGAGATGATGAAGCATAGTGAGGAGTTCAAGCGGGAGGCGGTGCGGATTGCGCTGACCAGCGGATTACCACGCGGACGGGTTGCGTCGGATTTGGGGATCGGCAAGTCGACGCTGAACAAATGGGTGTCGCATTATCGGCCGTCGGACCTGGTGTCCGCGCCGCAGGCAGATCTGGCGCGAGAGAATGAACGGCTTCGCCTTGAGAACCGCGTGCTCCGGGAGGAGAGGGAAATTCTAAAAAAGCCTGTCCTGAGCCTGTCGAAGGGGCCACGCAGTTCTTCGCGAGCCAAAGGCCGTGAAGTTCGCTTTCGTGCATAGCTGGCGGCACCGCTGGCCCGTTGAACTGCTCTGCCGTGTCATGCTTGTCAGCGAGCGTGGTTATCGTTCCTGGCGCTCGCGCCCGATCAGTTGCCGGGACCGGACGGACATGAAGGTGCTGGCGCATATCCGCGAACAGTACCGCCTGAGCCTTGGCAGCTACGGTCGCCCGAGGATGACGATGGAGTTGAAGGAAGTAGGGCTCGATGTTGGCGAGCGCCGGGTCGGACGACTGATGACCCGAAGGGCGGCGTAGCCAACATCAACGGGATCAAGCCAGTTCGCACGCGCAAGCACAAGGTTACAACGGACAGCCACCATCGTCTCGGTGTCGCGGCAAACTGGCTGGATGGAGATTTCGCCGCCGATGCCCCTAATCGTAAATGGGCGGGCGACATCACCTATGTGATTGAGCAGCGTTGTTTTGCCCGCGCCAAGGAAGCCGGAAAGCACGGTGACGGGAAGGCGGGGATCAGTTTGCATGGGTTCTCTCGTGTCGATCGAAAATGGAACAAGGGTGTCGAAGGGTGTGCTCAGTGCGGCTTGTCCGAGCAGTCTGCGCAGAGGCCGTGCGCCTCGATCATGGTGAGGTTCGCGGCAAAGCCCGTCGCCTTGGCCAACTCCTGTATCCGCGCACGCAGGGTGGATTGCGCGATCATGGTGATCCGATGACAGGCCTGGCATATCAGACAGGCGTCGGCTTTGCCGTCGCGTCGGACGTACGCGCCAAGACACTCAATACGCTGGACGCAGCCCTGGTCGATCAGACGTGCGAGCGTGCGGTAGACCTGATTGGGCACGACCTTCGGCACCTTGAAATGCGAAGTTCTCAAGCCCCATAGTCATCAGCGCCAGCGTGCCGCGCAGATCGGCCTCGTCCATGCCGCGCACGATGAAGACCATCCGGGTGCGCCGGTCCTCGCTCGGCCAGGCGTCGAGCGGGACCGGTGTGTGCAGGACATGCTGGACGCCGTGCAGGACGAGCGGCCGGTCGAGTCCCTCGATATTGACGATGCCCTTGATGCGCAGGACGTCCGGGCCCTTGAAGGTGGTCAATATGCCGATCCAGCGGTCGAAGGCGCTATCCTTCAGCGGCTGGTCGAAGGTCAGGCAGATCGCGCGGATACGATCGTCATGGCGGTTCACGTCATGATGATGGTGATGGTGATCGCCATGATCGTCTCCGTGGCGCTCGTGATCCTCATAGGCTTCCGCGTTGAGCCATCGCTGCACGTCGTTGCTTTTGGTCGCGGGGTTGTAGATCCCGGCGTCGAACAGCCGCGTCGCTTCGACCACGCCATTGACGACGCGGACGATAGGCGCGGCGGGATTGAGCGTCCGCAGCCGCGCTTCCAGCGCCCTGATGTCATCCTCTGAAGAAAGGTCGGTCTTGGTGAGCAGAAGCCGGTCGGCGACTGCGGCCTGCTTGAGCGACTCCTCCTGCATGTCGAAAGTTGCCATGCCTGTCGCGCTATCGACCATGGTAATGACACCGTCGAGCCGGTAAAGCGTCTGGAGATGATCGTCGGTCATCAGCGTGTGCAGGATCGGCGCCGGATCAGCCAGACCGGTAGTCTCGATGACCACCCTGTCGAACCAGCACTTGCCGTCACGCGCAAAGCGGAAGGGCGCGTCGCGCAAAGTGCGCAGCAGGTCGCCGCGAATGGTGCAGCACAGGCAGCCGCCCATCATTTCGACCATCAAATCCTCGTTCGAGCGCGCGACGAGGTCATGGTCTAGCCCCACGGCACCGAACTCGTTGATGACCACCAGCGCTCGGCTCATCGCAGGATCGCGGACCAGATGGTTGAGGACAGTCGTCTTGCCGCTGCCGAGAAAGCCTGTGAGCACCGAGACCGGAATTCGGGCCGTCTGTAGTATCTGGCTCATTGGGCGGATCCTTCGTGCGGCTGCGTTGGTCGCCGCCACGTTGGCGCGCGGCCGAAGTCTGCGGCGGTGAATGGCCGGGCGCCGAACAGATAGGCATAGTAGAATTCGCGCAGGCGCTTGTGGAAGCCGCGAATGCGGTCCTGCTGGGCAAGCTGGGCGGTGAGATCGGTTTCGGCGATACGGTGGAGCATCTGCTGCGCGCCGACCCCTGGCAGGATCAGGCCGAGACGGTTCGTCACCTGCTGGCGCTGCATCAGCCCCGCGCGATAGGCCTGCACCCGGTCCGCGACGCTTTCGTCGCCAAGCTGGTGGAAGGCGAAATACCATTTCCATTCGAAGTCCGGCGAGAGCGGGGCGGTCTGCGCCCACTCCGGGTGGCCGACGTAGAAGCGGCGCATCGTCTCCTCGCGGGGCACTTCCCAGGCTGCATGGACGTTCTGGCGCTGGACCAGCATGATATCAACGCCCTGTTCGACCGGGATGGCGCGCAGGATGACGATGTTGGCGAGCGTCGGCAGCACCAGTGTCAGCGTGACCCACAACCCCATCAGCGTGGTCGCATTGGCAATCGAACTCCAGGCACGCCCTGCGACAAGCAGCACCAGGGCGAACCAGAAGGCGATGTAGAGCAGCGCGACGCCCGCCATGGCGAGGAGGCCGCCGATGGGTGCGCCCGATATCATGCCTCCCGCCAGCAGGGGGCTCAGCAGCGCGGCAACCACCAGCGCAAAACGCAGGCCGGCCCGCCGCAGCCAGAGCCGGCGGGTCGAGCCCGGCAGGGCGCGCAGCATCGGCAGGCGGCCGGCCTCGCGTTCCCCGGAGACCATGTCGTGCAGCAGCGCGATGACGAAGAGCGGCGCGAGATAGATTAGCACGAAGGCAAAATCGAACCGGCCGGGCAACGCCAGTTCGGGATTGAAGTTCTCGCCCTGATAGAGCTGGCCATCGAGACCAAGTGCGTTGATCCGCATGGCGTACGGCGCGATGTCGCGCTGGCCCAGCGCGGCGAAGGCAAGGTCGGACGGCGCATCCCAGGCGGCGTGGAAGCTGTAGTAGGCGGCATCGCCCGGATCGCGGGTCTTGCTCAGCCGCTGGGCGAGCGCTGCGGTGTCCGCCCGATTGAGCGGTTCGAGCCGGGCGATCGTTTCGCGCTGCTGCGCCACTTCGCCGAGGCCCGCGGCCACGGCCACCCCGGCCAGCGCAAGCAGCAGTGCGATCGCCGCAAGCGACAGGCGCGAGCGGGCCAGTAGCCGCCATTCGTGACGAAGGCGCGCCATCATGCGATCCTCCCCAGCTTGCGGGTCGCCAGCATCAGCAGGCCGCCGAGCGCCGCCAGCCAGAGTAGCAACATGCCCAGTGCCGGCATGACCGAGCGGGCGATTTCGGCGGGACTTGCCGGGCGGAACACGAAATCGGGATGGTTCTGCCAGTGGCGCCGGTCGATCCGCTTGCGATCGCCTTCCTCGGCGAGCCTGACCTTCTCGGCCTGGAGCCGGTTGAGCAACTGGACCAGGCCGAAGCGATAGGTCTCCGCCTGTTCGACGAAACGCTGGTAGGCGGCGCGGTCGGTGCCCGATGCCGTCATCGACAGGCGCCTGAGCGCGATCACCGGGCTGACGAGGCCGAATCCGTCGACCAGCGCACTCTGCTGCGCCTGCCGTTCGGATGACCGGGCCGAATAGCTGTTGAACAGATCGCTGGTCATGCGTTCGCCCTCCATGGCGAGCAGGCCCTTGTAGTTGATCGGCAGGTCTTCGATCCGGCTTGCGCCATACTTTGCCAGCGTGCGCGCTTTGAAAGCGTTGAAATAGGGATCGCCGGGATCATGGCTGTCGCCCATCGCCGCAAGATCGCGATGGACCGCGATATCCGTCTCGAAGCGGGTAGGCAGCGGCTCTCCCATACCGGCCAGCGCAGGGAGGATGCGCGGCAGCAAAATCACCGTGACCGCCCAGAGCGCGATCAGCGCGACCAACGCATCACGCCGTCGCTGCACCAGTGCCGAGACAAGCACAACGGCCATCACCCACAACGCCAGCCAGCCAAGATAGCCCAGCGCCAGCAGGCTAAGCGAGGGCCATGCCGCAGGCGTGCCCGCACCGATCCACGCCATGGCGGCGAGCGCGGGCGCAAAGATGATCAGCGCTACGCCCGCCAAGGCCAGCAGCTTGGCCCTAACCAGCCGTCCCGGAGCAAGCCCCTGCGCCAGCATCAGCCGCAACGTCCCGCCCTCACGCTCGCGCGCCACTGCCGCATAGCCAAGGAAGATCAGCAGCAACGGCGCCAGCACTTGCAGGACGAAGGCTGGCGTCAGCTGGCCGAAGCGCAGCAGCAGCGAACTTTGCCGCGCATCGCCAAAGCTCGCCCCGTTCTGGCGGTGGGCTTCGAGAAAGACCGTGTGTCCGGTAAATGGATCAACCCCCGGGTCGAATGCGGCGAGCGGGCTGATCGGACGGAACAGGAAATGGCCGTAATGCGCCATGCGGTGCGGATGGCGGTCGGGTTGCGCGTCGAAATCGGCATTGGCCCGTGCCTGAAAGCGCGTGCGCTCGGCGTCGATGGCCTGCTGCCGTGCATGGGCGGTCAGTGCCGCGACCAGCGCGAGCAGCAGCATGAGGACAAGCCCGATCATGGCCACACGGCTGCGCGCCAGCGCACGACCTTCCTCATGCGCGATGCGCAGAACGCTCATGCCGCCACGCCTTGTGCATAGCGCGCATGCAGGCCGCGCACGTCAAAGCGATCGGCGCCCTCAGCGGCCACATCCTCGATCAGGCGACCGCCTTCGAGAAAGCCGATGCGGTCCGCGACGTCGGCCGCGCTCAGAAGATCGTGCGTCACCATCAGGATGGCGACGCCGCGTCCCCGCAGCTCCAGCAGCAGGCGGTTGAACTCGGTTGTACCCTGCGGATCGAGGCCGGATGTCGGCTCATCGAGCAGCAGGGCCTGCGTCTTGCGGGCAAGCGCCAGCGCGATCGCGACCTTCTGGCGCATTCCTTTGGAGAAGCCGCCGACCCGCCGGTCATGCGCGGCGGCATCCAGCCCGGCGGCGTTCAGCGCGTCGGCGATGGCGCCATGGGAGGCGCGCTGCCCGGCCAGTTCAAGAAGGTAATCGACATTCTCGCGCGCGCTCAGATGTTCGTAGAGCGCCACATTTTCCGGGATGTAGGCGATATGACGGCGGGCCTCGGCCGGATCCGCCACGACGTCCGCACCGCAGACTTGCGCCATGCCCGCGGTTGGGCGCAGGAAGCCGAGGAAGACATTGAGCGTGGTCGTCTTGCCCGCGCCATTGCCGCCTAGCAGGGCGTGGATTTCACCGGCAGCGACGGTCAGGTCGAGTCCGTCGAGGATCGGCCTGCCGCCATATCCCGCCACAATGCCGCGCGCTTCCAGCACGATGTTCCGATCCGCCATACCAACCCTCTTGCAACTGATTCACATCTAATTATGAGACAATATATCATAACGCAAGTCGGTGCTTGGATGAGGTACGGCACCGACGGGCAAGCGCTCGTCTCCGGGCGAACGTCATTCACACTTCAGGGGGTTCATTCATGTACGAAAAACTTACGCTGCTTGGCGGTCTGGCGATGCTCGCGTCGTCGCACGCAGCCCTGGCCGAGGAAGCTGAAGACAGCGCGATCATCGTCACCGGCTCGCGCGAAGCTAATGCCAGCATCAACGGGCTGAAAGTCGATCCGCTGCGCCTGCCGCAGAATGTGCGCGTGCTGGATGGCGAACTGATCGAGCGGATCGGCGTTACCGACCTCTCGCAGCTGTTCGATCTGGCCGGCGGCATGGCGCGGCAGAACAGCTTCGGCGGGGCGTGGGACGCCTACGCCATTCGCGGTTTCTCGGGCGACATCAACCAGGGGCCGGACCTCCTCGTCAACCGCTTCACCGCCAATCGCGGCTTCAATGCAAGGCGCGACGTGGCGACGGTGGAGAGCTTTCAGGTGCTCAAGGGTCCGGCCTCTGCGCTTTCCGGCAAGGGCGAGCCGGGCGGCTCGATCAACATCGTCACCAAGGCCCCGCTCGACCGTTTCCACGCCGGGGCCGAGGCAAGCTATGGCAGCTTCGACACCTGGCGCACGGCGATCGATTTCGGTGGCCCAGCGGGCGGCGGTCTCACCGCGCGGATAATCGGCGTCTATCAGGAGAGCGACGGCTTCCGCGATTTCGGTGATAGCGACCGGCTGCTGGTCGCGCCATCCATCGCCTTCGAGCCCAAGGAAGGCATCCGCTTCCTCTACCAGCTCGAATACAATTATGTGCATTTCCGCCACGACCGGGGCCTGGTCGCGGTGAATGGCGACGGGAAGGCACTCCCGCGGACAAGGTTCTTCGGGGAGCCCAATGACGGGCTGATGACGCAGCGCACCGCGCAGCATCAGGGCACGCTGACGCTTGATCTTGCCGAAGGCGTCGCTCTCGAAGCCGGCGTCCAGTACCGCGACGGGCGCTTCAGCGGCCAATCGACCCACAACAGCGTGCTTGTCGGCACGCAATTGCGCCGGCAGTTGCGCATCCACGATTATGACTGGCAGGACTTGAGCGGACGGGTAGAGTTGAGCGTCAACGCCAGCCTATTGGGGCTCGATCACCAGGTGCGGCTGGGCGGCGACGCCTACCGCTATGACCAGCGCCGCGTGTTCTACCGCTTCAGCCCGACGGCGACCAATCCTTATGCCATCGACATTCTCAATCCGGTCTATGGCCAGCCCAAGCCCGTCGCGACGCTCAATCAGGACCTGCTGGAGGAACTGCGCGGCCAGAGCCTTTACGCACAGGATCTGATCACGTTGGGCAAGCAGTTCAGCCTGCTGCTGGGCGTTCGCCATGACTGGATCCAGCAGGCCAATACCAATTACCGCACGAACGGCGTGACGAAGCAGAGCCCGAGCGCCACCTCGCCGCGTGCGGCCTTCACCTTCGCACCTTCGGATGCCTTCTCGGCCTATGTCAGTTGGGGCAAATCGTTCCGCTTCAACCAGGGTACGGACGCCGCAAGCAATGCCTTCGCGCCCGAACAAGGCGAGGCCTGGGAGGGGGGCTTCAAATATGCGCTGGCTGGGGGCAAGCTGAACGGCACACTTTCCGTGTTCCAGATCACCAAGGACAATGTTCTGGTGAGCGATCCCGCCAACAACGCCTTCCAGATCGCAGCGGGCCGGGCGCGCAGCAAGGGCGTGGAATTTGATCTCAACTGGCAGGTGACCCCGCAGTTCAACCTCACCGCTGTCTATGCATTGACCGACACGAAAATCACGCGCGACACACGCCCCGCGCTGCTTGGCAGTTCGCTGTCCAATGTGCCCCGCCACAGCGGCGCACTCTACGGCTACTGGCAGTCGGATGGCGATGAGCCAGGTTCGGTCAGCCTGGGCGGCGGACTCACCTATGTCGGCAGCCGCGCCGGCGACGATGTGAACAGTGGCTTTCGCCTGCCCGACTATGTCACCGCGCGGCTCAACCTGGGATGGCAGGTGAGCAAAGGAGTTTCGCTCCATCTCGACGCCGAAAACCTGTTCGATGCCTATTACCTGGAAAGCTCCTACAGCGATGTCTGGATCACGCCGGGCGCGCCGCGCACCATCCGAGGGCGAATCAGGGCGGCAATGTGATTCACCGCGCGGCCTGGCTGCTGGCCGGTACGATCCTGCTGGGTTGGGCACCCGCCGCTCAAGCCCAGCGGGCCGACGAGAACGTCACAGCCGCTGCCACCGATGGCTTCGGCAAGACGGTGGGCAGCGAATCGATCGGCATTTATGCCAGCGGCAATGTGCGCGGTTTTTCCGCAGAGGATGCCGGCAACGCGCGGGTGGAAGGGCTGTATTTCAATGAATCGGGCGGGATCACCGATGTCATTACATCCGGCTCCGACATCCGCCTTGGTCTGACGGCGTTCGGCTATCCGTTCCCCGCGCCAACCGGCATCGTCGATACCAGCCTGCGGCGTGTGACCACGGATCGCCCGGTCGTCAGCGTCAAGCTCAACAGCGGTGAGTATCTGGGCATCGACGGCACCATCGAGGCGGCGGTGCCGCTCACCGACAGGCTCGGCGTTAACGCATCGCTCGGCCTGTTCGACGATCGCTATGTCGATGGCGCCAGCGCCTGGTTCGTCAGCTATGGCACGGTGCTGCGCTGGAAGCCTGCGGACGGCGTCGAATTGACCGGCTTCTATGGCCGCTATGATTATGGCGACGAAGAACAGGGGCCGACCATCTATACCGATGGCAACCGGCTGCCGCCCCGGATCGAACGGCAGCGCTTCTTCGGGCAGGACTGGGCACAATGGGCCGGACACAGCCAGAACTACGGCGGCATCGCCAGGGCGGCTCGTGGTGCGTGGAAGATCGAGGTCGGTCTTTTCAACAGCCGCTTCACCCAGGATAACTATGCCTCTGCCTGGTTCGAGGGCGTCGATGCGCAGGGTCTGGGCTGGGAGTTCGTGCTGAGCGGCAAGGACCAGCGGTTTGCCTCCACTTCGGGTGAACTGCGCATCTCGCGTGAATTTCGCGAGGGAGACCGGCTGCACCGCCTGATCGCGTCGGTGCGCGGACGTTCGGTGCAGTCACTTTACGGCGGCTATGACTTGGCCGATCTTGGCACCGCGCGCATCGGCGTCGGTGATCCCGTGCCCGAGCCGGCCTGGAACTTCGGCGCGCGTACGGACGACAGGGTGCGGCAGCTCAGCTATGCGTTGGGCTATGAGCTGCGTTGGCGCGAGATCGGCGAACTCAATCTTGGTCTTACCCGGACCAACTATCGCAAAAGGGTGAGCACACCCGGCCTCGCCACTGTCGAGGCACACGACCGTCCCTGGCTCTGGAATGCCGCGCTTGCCGTCCATGCGACGGATCGGATCACACTTTATGTCGCGGCGACACGCGGGCTTGAGGAAAGCGGCACCGCGCCGGGCAACGCCGTCAACGCCAATGAAGCCCTACCCGCCTTGCGCACACGGCAACAGGAGGCAGGACTGCGCGTCCAGCTTCCCCATAATCTGCGCCTCGCAGCGGCGCTGTTCGATCTGGAGAAACCCTATTTCGAGATCGACAGCAGCGACGGGATATACCGCACACTCGGCACTGTCGGCCATCGCGGCCTTGAGTTGTCGCTATCGGGCGAGCCGCTGAAGGGCCTCAATTTCGTTGCTGGCGCCGTACTGCTCAATGCCAGTGTTTCAGGAGAGGCCGTGGACGATGGCAGGCTCGGATCGAAACCGATCGGCCGGACGCCGCTGCTGGTTGATCTGAACCTCGACTACCGCTTCCCGGCGTTTCCGGCACTGTCCCTCGACGCAGGATTGCTGGTCGAAGGCAGGCGCACCGCGAACGTGGCAGGCACCCTAGAATTGCCAGCGCGCGCAACTCTCGACCTCGGCGCGCGCTACAGGTTCAAGCTGGGCAAGAGCCCGGCGACGCTGCGGGCGCAGCTACTCAATGCAACCAATGTCTATGGTTGGCGCGTATCGAGCGGTGGCGGGTTCGATGTGAACAAGGGCAGGCGAATGGTGGTTTCGGTCACGGCGGATTTCTGAAACCAACAGATCAATCTCTTTATCAGAACCGGCAGGTTCTCTCATATAGCAATAGCGACCTGTCCACTTTGGCCAGGCTGCCATCGGTCCTGTGTTTGTCGGGGGCCTCACCCGTGGCGACATGGTGGCGACACAGATTGAAGGCGCAATTTCGCCTCGCCGCAGGGCGGATATTTCGTTGAATTATCTTATAAAACTGGAGCGGGCGAAGGGATTCGAACCCTCGACCCCAACCTTGGCAAGGTTGTGCTCTACCCCTGAGCTACGCCCGCTCTGGCGGCCGGAGGATATGTCCCTCTCGGCGGGTGAGGCGGGCAACTAGCAGCGGTTCCGCGAACGGGCAAGGAAAGAATTGGGCTGGTCACAAATTTTTCGAAGGCTCGCAACGCATGGTGAGGTAAGGGTGCGCCGGAAGGAACACGTAATGGATAGGTCCTGCGTGGAACCATCACATGATGTGGTCGTATGACAGGCGTTATTATTAGGGGATGCGGGATCATCCCGGATAGTGCTGCGTAATGGTTTCAGGCACGCAGGAGGAAGCGGACATGTCATCCGATCATTTGAGTCGCCGTGGCCTGTTGCAGGGCGGCGGCGCGGCGGCGGTCATCCTTCCAGCGATGGCTCAGGCGCATGACGCGCCCGCAGGCGCACTGCAATCGAACAAGGGAGGGGGCATGAACGCCGTCGAGTTCACTGTGAATGGCCGGGATGTGCATCTCCAGCTGGACCCGCGCACCACATTGTTGGACGCGCTGCGCGAACATCTGCACCTGACCGGCACCAAGAAGGGGTGCGACCATGGCCAATGCGGCGCGTGCACGGTTATTGTCGAAGGGCGGCGGATCAACAGCTGCCTGACGCTGGCCGTCATGCATGAAGGCGAGAATGTGACCACGATCGAAGGGCTGGGCACGCCGGACAATCTGCATCCGATGCAGCGCGCCTTCGTCACCCATGATGGCTATCAGTGCGGCTATTGCACACCTGGGCAGATTTGTTCGGCGGTGGCGATGCTGGAGGAAATCGCAGCGGGGGTTCCCAGCCACGCGACGCAGGAATTGGGCGAGGTCGAGTTTTCCGACGCGGAGCTGCGTGAGCGGATGAGCGGTAATATCTGCCGCTGTGCCGCCTATCCCAACATCATCGCGGCCATTCGCGATGTCGCGGGGGAGAAGGAGGCATGAAGCCCTTTACCTACAGCCGCGCGGCCAGCGCCCAGGAAGCGGCACAAACCGCCGCCAGCGTCCAGGGCGCGCGCTTTATTGCTGGCGGGACCAACCTGCTGGACCTGATGAAGCTGCAGATTGAAACGCCCACGCACCTGATCGATGTCAATCATATCGGCCTCAACCGGATTGAGGCAACGGAGGAGGGCGGACTGCGCATTGGCGCGCTGGTCCGAAATACCGATCTGGCCGCGAATGAGGCTGTGCAGCGCGATTATGCGGTGCTGAGCCGCGCGCTGCTCGCCGGAGCATCGGGGCAATTGCGAAACAAGGCCACGACCGCGGGCAACCTGCTCCAGCGCACGCGCTGCCCCTATTTCTATGACACGCGCATGCCGTGCAATAAAAGGAAGCCGGGCAGCGGTTGTGCGGCGATGAACGGAATCAGCCGGGGCCTGGCGATTGTCGGCACCAGCGATGCCTGCATTGCGCAGCATCCGTCCGACATGGCGGTGGCGATGCGCTTGCTGGACGCCGATGTAGAGACGGTGACGGCGGACGGAAGGCGCAGGTCCATCCCCATCGCGGACTTCCACCAATTGCCGGGCGACACGCCTCATGTCGAACATGGGCTGACACCGGGAGAGCTTATTACGGCGGTGACATTGCCTCCGCGCATTGGCGGTACGCATATCTATCGCAAGGTGCGTGATCGTGCCTCATACGCTTTCGCGCTGGTGGCGATCGCGGCGGTGTTTGGAAAGGACGGGAGCGCGCGGTTCGCCTTTGGTGGCATCGCTCCCAAGCCTTGGCGCGTGGATGCCGCCGACGCCGCCGTGGAAGCAGGGCCGAAGGCTGTGGCCGACGCCGCTCTGGCTGGTGCGCGACCCACGGCTCAGAACGCGTTTAAACAGGGGCTGACGGCCCGGACGCTTGAGTCTCTTTTCCGCCAGAAGGAGGCGCGGACATGAAGTTCGATACGCCAGCTACCGCCAATCCGATTGATCGCGGTCGGGTGGTGGGTGTCGCCCACGACCGCATCGAAGGCGCGGCGAAGGTCACGGGGACGGCACCTTACGCCTATGAGCGGCATGACGTCGCGCCCAATGCGGCCTATGGCTGGATGGTGGGGTCCGCCATCGCCAAGGGGCGGATCGCCGCAATTGACCTGACCGCAGTCGAGGCCGCGCCCGGTGTGCTGGGTATCGTCACCCATCAAAATGCCGGTCCGCTGGGCAAGGGCCCCAGGAACACGGCGCATCTGCTGGGTGGGCCTGCGGTTGAACATTATGACCAGGCGGTGGCGTTGGTGATCGCCGACACGCTGGAAAATGCCCGTGACGCCGCTCGCCTGCTGAGGATCGACTATAGTGCTGAACAGGGAAGGTTCGACCTGGCTGCCGAGCGCGACAGGGCGGTCAAGCCGGAGGAAGGTTTCGGCGGCCCCGCCGACACGAGCGCGGGTGATTTCGACGCTGCTTTCGGGCGTGCGGCGGTGCAGATCGACCAAAGCTACACCACCCCCGACCAAAGCCATGCCATGATGGAGCCGCACGCCACCACAGCCGCCTGGAATGGCGACCGGCTGACATTGTGGACCAGCAACCAGATGGTCGCCTGGGCCGTCAGCGACATGGCGAGGACGTTGAAGATTCCCAAGGATCGCATCCGCGTCGTTTCGCCCTATGTCGGCGGCGGGTTTGGCGGGAAATTGTTCCTGCGTGCCGATGTGCTGCTGGCGGCGCTGGGTGCGCGAGCCGTGGGCAGGCCGGTGAAGGTCGCCATCGCGCGGCCGCAAATCCCCAACAATACGACCCATCGGCCAGCCACCATCCAGCGGATACGCATAGGCGCTGACAAGGATGGAGTGATCGACGCCATCGCGCATGAGGTCTGGTCCGGTGACTTGCCCGGCGGCGGGCCGGAAACGGCGGCGCAACAGACGCGGCTGCTGTATCGGGGTGATCATCGCCGGACGGCGCACCGTCTGGCGACGCTGGACCTGCCGGAAGGCAATGCGATGCGCGCGCCGGGCGAGGCGGTGGGCATGCTGGCGCTGGAAATCGCCATGGATGAACTGGCGGAGACGTGCGGGGTTGATCCAGTTGAACTGCGTATCCGCAACGATGTGCAATATGACCCGGAAGTGGGGCCGGAACGCCCCTTTTCCAGCCGCAAGTTCGTCGAATGCCTGCGTCAGGGCGCGGCACGGTTCGGTTGGGACCAGCGCCAGTCCCGGCCCGGCCAGAAACGCGACGGGCGCTGGTTGGTGGGCATGGGCATGGCGGCGGCGTTCCGCAACAACCTGGTCGCTCCGTCGGGCGCGCGCGTTGGCGTGGACGCGCAGGGGCGGGTGACGGTCGAAACCGACATGACCGATATCGGCACGGGCAGCTATACCATCATCGGCCAGACGGCGGCGGAAATGATGGGCGTGCCGCTGGAAGCGGTGACGGTTCGGCTGGGGGACAGCCGTTTTCCGGTATCGTCGGGTTCGGGCGGCCAGTTTGGCGGCAACAGTTCGACCGCCGGGGTCTATGCTGCCTGCGTCGCCCTGCGAACGAAGCTGGCCGAGCGGGCTGGTTTCCCCGCTGAACAGGTGATCTTTGAAGATGGCCTGTTGCGTCTGGGCAACCAGTCGCGCCCTCTGGCAGCGCTCGCCGGGCCTGACGGACTGTGGGCTGAGGACAAAATCGAATTTGGCGATCTGACCGAACGCTATGCGCAAGCGACCTTCGGCGCTCATTTCTGCGAAGTGGGGGTCGACGTCGACACCGCCGAAGTCCGCATCCGCCGTATGGGCGGGGCCTTTGCCGCTGGGCGCATCCTTAATCCCAAGTCGGCGCGAAGCCAGGTGATTGGCGCGATGACGATGGGCGCGGGCGCGGCGTTGATGGAGGAACTGCATGTCGACAAGCGGTTCGGCTTCTTCGTCAATCATGACATGGCCGAATATGTGGTGCCGGTGCATGCCGATATCCCCGAACAGGATGTGCTGTTCCTGGAGGAGCTGGATGACAAAAGCTCGCCCATGAAGGCCAAGGGGGTGGGAGAACTGGGCATTTGCGGCGCGGGCGCGGCGATTGCGAATGCGATCTACAATGCGACCGGCATTCGGCTGAGGGACTATCCGCTCACCATCGACAAGTTGATCGAGCGGGCGGAGGGTTCGGCTCTGGCTTGATCCAGGTGCCGCCCGGCGTGATTGCCGGGCGGGCGGGGGACCTGTAGGGCGGGCTGCATGAAATTCGCGGCCCTGCCCATCTTTCTGCTCGCCTTCCCCGCTGCAGCGCTGGGCCAGTCCGCAGACACCGAACCGGCGAGGATCATCGTCACGGGGACGGGGTTGCCCCTGCCGCCCGGCACGCCTGCTTATGGGTCAGTAGTCATTGATCGCGACCGGCTGCTGAACAGTGCGTCGGGAAGGATCGAGACTGTTCTGGCCGACGTTGCCGGGTTCCAGCAATTCCGCCGGTCCGACAGCCGATCGGCCAATCCTTCCGCGCAGGGCGCGACCCTGCGTGCGCTGGGGGGCAATGCGTCGAGCCGGACCCTCGTGCTGCTGGACGGCGTGCCGATGGCGGACCCGTTCTTTGGCTATATCCCCTTCAGCGCGCTGGTTCCCGATCGGCTTTCGGTCGTGCGGGTGACGCGCGGTGGCGGGGTCGGGCCGTTCGGCGCAGGAGCGGTCGCGGGGACCATCGAACTGGCCAGCGCGACCCGTGACCAGCTTCCGGTGTTTTCCGCGAGCGCCCTTTACGGCAGCCGTGATGCGACCGAATTGTCGGCCAGCTTCAGCCCCGATCTGGGCGGCGGTCTTGTGTCGCTGTCGGGCCGCTGGGATCGCGGCGATGGATTCCAGACGACGCCGGAGGACCAGCGCGGGGCAGCCACGGTGCCAGCCGCCTATGATGGCTGGTCCGCCAATTTGCGAGCCGTGGCCCCGCTGTCGGCGACGTCGGAAGTGCAGTTCCGCGCGACCATCTTCCGCGATCAGCGCACACTGCGCTTCCGGGGGGCGGACAGTGTGAGCGAGGGGCAGGACGCCAGCATCCGCTATGTGTCGCGGGGGCAGTGGCAACTTGATGCACTCGCCTACGTCCAGGCGCGCAATTTTTCGAACGTTGTCATTTCGTCCAGCCCACCCTTCCGCATGTCGCTCGATCAGCGGAACACGCCGTCGACGGGAGTTGGCGGCAAGATCGAACTGCGTCCGCCCGTTGGCGGTGGCCATATGCTGCGGATCGGCGCGGACAGTCGCTTGTCCAGCGGCGACATGTTCGAGGCCGCCTATGATGCCATGACCGGCCTTGTCAGTACGCGCCGGCATGCGGGGGGAAAACAGGTGACGGTCGGGCTGTTCGCCGAGGATGACTGGACGTTGGGTGACCTTGTGCTGACCGGCGGTGTCCGGGCGGATCGGTGGACGATCCGCGACGGATTTTTCCGCGCGGCGGGGGCGGACGCAGCCGACAATGCGTTTCCCGACCGGTCGGGCTGGGAAGTGTCTGGCCGGGCGGGTGCGCTCCACCGCATCAGCAACGCCGTGGCATTGCGCGGAGCCGCTTATACCGGCTTTCGCCTGCCGACGCTCAATGAACTATATCGCCCGTTCGTGATCGCTTCAGCCGCATCGACGGTGAGGACGCGCGCCAACCCGGCGCTTGAAAATGAAAAGTTGAAGGGCGTCGAAGCGGGCATCGACCTTACCCCGACGCCGAACGTCAGGCTGGGCGCCACCGCCTTTTACAACCGGCTCGACAATGCGGTGGGTAATGTGACGATCAGTTCGACGGTGACCGGCGGGCGCGCGATCGTCGTGCGGGAACGGCGGAATATCGACCGTATCGTTGCGAAGGGCGTCGAACTGACTGCCAGCGCCGATGCTGGCGCTTTCCGCCTGTCCGCATCCTACGCCTATAGCCACAGCAGGGTATATGCGCCGGGGGAGGATTTCGACGGCCTCTCGCCCGCTCAAAGCCCGCGCCATGCCGCCAGTGCCACGCTGGCGTGGCGGCCCGCGCAGGGGCCGGAGCTGTCCGCCACCATGCGCTATGTGTCGAAACAATATGAGGATGACCTGCAATCCGATGTGCTGCCCGATGCCCTGACGGTGGATGCCGTGGCACGCTTCCCCATCGGCCATGGCGCGATGATCATCGCCAGGGGCGAAAATCTGCTGGATGAGAGGGTGGTGACGCGCAATGCGGGCGGGTCAATCGACCTTGGAACGCCGCGGACATTGTGGTTGGGGCTGATGGTGACGGGTTGACGATCAGCTCTGGTCGAGAAAACGCGCGGAGACATCGGGCGGCACCCGCAGGATGCGGCCCGATTGCCGGTCGATGATGGCCCAGGTGGATTTGGCGGCGACCTTCACTTTGCCATCCATGCCGGTGAATTCCATGTGCCGATCAAAGCGCGCGCCGCGTGGCGCATCGGGAATCCAGGTGCGGACGGCGACGGTCTCGCCCGCTTTCACATTGCCGCGATAATCGATCTCATGCCGGGTGACGACCCAGATATAGGCGTCGAGATGCGCCTGTGCTGCGTCGCGGGTCCAATGTTCGGTCGCCACCTGCTCCATCCATTGGACCCAGACCGCGTTGTTGACATGGCCCAGTATATCGATGTGCTCCGGCCCGGCGGTGATATGCGTCATGTAGGTCGATGCCATCAGAACCTCCGGGCCATTGGGTTCACCCCTGATCCACCCCCAGTTGCCAGAGGATGAAGGCGAACTCTTCCGCCGTTTCCTGCAGGCTTTCGAAACGCCCCGATTTTCCGCCATGGCCCGCGCCCATATTGGTCTTGAGCAGCAGGACATTGTCGTCCGTCTTGGTCGCGCGCAGCCGGGCGACCCATTTTGCGGGTTCCCAATAGGTAACGCGGGGATCGTTCAACCCGGCTGTGACCATCAACGGCGGATAATCCTGCGCCTTCACATTGCAATAGGGGTCGTAGGACAGGATCGTTTCGAACGCCTTCGGGTCCTCGATCGGGTTGCCCCATTCGGGCCATTCCCCCGGCGTCAGGGGCAGCGTTTCGTCCAGCATGGTGTTGAGCACATCGACAAAGGGCACATGCGCGACCACGGCCCCCCAAAGATCGGGATCACTGTTGATCACCGCGCCCATCAATTCGCCGCCCGCCGATCCGCCGGAAATGCCGATGCGCCCTTTTGACGTATAGCCCTTTTCAATCAGCCCCTTGGCCACGTCGACAAAGTCGGTGAAGCTGTTGGTGCGTTTGTCCAGCTTGCCATCCAGATACCATTGCTGGCCCAGATCGTCGCCGCCGCGAATATGCGCCAGCGCAAAGGCGAAACCCCGTTCCAGCAGGGACAGGCGGCTGGTCGAAAAGCCCGGCTCCATCGCGATCCCATAGGCACCATAGCCGTACAGGTAGAGCGGCGCGCTGCCGTCGCGGGGCAGCCCCTTGGGATAGACGATCGAGACCGGAATCTGCGTGCCGTCGCGGGCCGGGATCATCAGCCGTTCCGTCGCGTAACGGGTTGCGTCATAGCCCGACGGGATTTCCTGGACCTTCAGCACTTCCAGTTCGCCGGTGGCGAGATGATAGTCATAGATGGTGTCGGGCGTGACCATCGATTCATAGCCGATGCGCAGTTTCGTCACGTCATATTCGGGATTGTCGTCCAGCGACGCCGAATAGCTTTCTTCCGGGAAGGGGAGCCGTTTGGCGCTATGCGTGGCATAATCGCGCAGTTCGATCTGATCCAGCCCATCCTGCCGACCTTCGGTGACGTAGAATGTTTTGAACAGGGTGAAGTCGGTCAGGTAGAAATGCGGGTCGGGCGCGATCACTTCCTCCCACTCGCCGGGCGCGGCAAGCGTTGCCTTCACCAGCCGGAAATTGGGGTGGGTGTCGTTGGTGCGGATGTAGAGCGTGCCGTCATGTTCATCGACCTCATATTCCCGGCCCGGCTGACGCGCCGCCACCAGCAGCGGCGCGGCGGTGGGATTGTCGGCGGGGAGCAGCCAGACTTCTGTCGTCACATGATCGCCGGTGGCGATGACGATCCACTTTTCCGATGAGGTGAGGCCGACCGATACGCGGAAGCCGTCATCATCTTCGTGGAATAGTTCCACATCGGATTCGACCGGCTGGCCCAGCCAGTGGAGGCGGGCATTGTCGGTGCGCCAGTTTTCGTTGGTGATGCCGTAGAGCAGCCCCTTGCTATCGCTGGTCCAGACCAGCGACGACAGCGTGTCGGGGATGACTTCGGGCAGCAGTTCGCCGGTGAAGAGGTCCTTGATCCGCGCCTCGAACCGTTCCGATCCATTATTGTCGATGGCGTAGGCCAGGTAACGACCATCCGGGCTGACCGACATCGCGCTCAGCCGGAAATATTCATGACCCTCCGCAAGTGCGGGTTCGTCCAGGATCAGCTGATCCTCGCTGCCGTCGGTTTTGGCCGCGACCGGACGGCGATACCATTTGCGATATTGCGCCCCGACTTCAAAGGCGCGCCAATAGACATAGTCGCCGTCCTTTTGCGGGACCGACTTGTCATCTTCCTTGATGCGGCCCTTCATCTCGGCGAACAGCGTGTCGGTCAGCGCCTTGCGCGGTGCCATGGCCTGTTCGAAGAAGGCGTTCTCCGCCCCCAGATAGGCCAGCACATCCTTGTCCTTGACGTCGGGATAGCCCGGATCGCGCAGCCATGCCCAGGGGTCTTCGACGGTGACGCCATGGCGGGTCAGGCTGAACGGGCGGCGGGCGGCGGAGGGCGGTACAAGGGAAGCGGTCATTCACAGTCCTGGGTCATGGGTCGGGCGCTGGCATATGCGCGCATGCCTGCTTATGTTGGCGGCGATAGGGCCTGCGCAAGGGGGCCGATGTGATCCAAGGGAATTTCCATGTCCATCCATGAAGACCGGCTGAAGGCTTTGCGCGCGCAATTGGGGCGCGACGGGCTGGATGGCTTCGTCATTCCGCTGACCGACGAACATATGAGCGAATATGTCGGAGCCTATGCGCAGCGGCTGGCGTGGTTGACGGGCTTTCAGGGTTCGGCGGGCAGTGCGGTCGTGCTGGCGCAGGATGCTGCGATCTTCGTGGATGGCCGCTATACATTGCAGGTGCGCGAGCAGGTGGACGGGGCGCACTGGCAATATGAGGGCGTTCCGCAAAGTTCTGTCGCCGGGTGGCTGGGGGCGCATGCGCCCGAGGGGGGGCGGATTGGCTATGACCCCTGGCTCCACACGCGGGCCTGGGTGAAGGCGGTGGGCGAGGCGCTGGCGGAGCGGGGCGCGACGCTGGTGGCGGTGGACAGCAATCCGGTCGATGCGGTCTGGGTGGATCGTCCAGCGCCAAGTGGTGCGAAGATCATGGTGCACGATGAGCGTTACGCAGGGCAAGGTGCGGCGGAGAAGCTGCAGGCGATGGCCGAGTGGCTGGCCGCGGCAAGGGCGGATGCGGTGGTGCTGTCGGCGCTGGATTCGATTGCGTGGACCTTCAACATCCGTGGCAGGGACGTGGCGCGGACGCCGGTCGCGCTGGCCTATGCGATCGTCCATGCCGACGCGTCAGCCGACCTTTATGTCGCGCCGGAAAAGATGGACGAGGCGGTCGTCCGGCATCTGGGCAGCGCTGTGCGGGTGCATGACCGCGCCGATTTTGCGCAGGCTCTTGCGGGTTTCGGCGGCAGGACGGTGGCCGCTGATCCCGAACGGGCGGTCGCGGCGATATTCGAGGCTTTGGAAGCGGGCGGCGCCAGGGTGCTGGCGTTGCGTGACCCCGCCGTGCTGCCCAAGGCGATCAAGAATGAAGTCGAGATTGCCGGGCATAAGGCGGCGCAACTGCGCGACGGCGCGGCGCTTTCGCGGTTCCTGCACTGGCTGTCGGTCGAAGCGCCCAAGGGCGGCGTCGATGAACTGGGCGCGGCCGCGCGGCTGGAGGCGTTCCGGCGCGATACCGGCGAACTTCAGGACCTGTCCTTTGACACGATCAGCGGCGCGGGACCCAATGGCGCGGTGGTTCATTACCGGGTCGATGATGCGACCAACCGCCGCATCGAGCCTGGCTCGCTTTACCTCGTCGATTCGGGGGGGCAGTATCGGGACGGGACGACCGACGTCACGCGCACCGTCGCGATCGGGCTTGCCAGCGATGAGATGAAGTGCCGCTTCACGCTGGTCCTCAAAGGCCATATCGCGCTGGCCCGCGCCCAGTTTCCGAAGGGGACGCGCGGCGGGCAGCTCGACATTCTGGCGCGGCAATATCTGTGGGCGGAAGGGCTGGATTACGCCCATGGCACCGGCCATGGCGTCGGCAGCTTCCTGTCGGTGCATGAAGGGCCGCAGCGGATCGCGACGTTCGGCGGCGGCGACGAGCCGTTGCAGCCGGGCATGATCCTGTCCAACGAACCGGGCTATTACAAGACCGGCGAATATGGAATCCGCATTGAAAATCTGGTGCTGGTCGAAACACGCGATGTGCCGGGCGCGGAACGGGCGATGATGGGTTTTGAAACGCTGACCCTTGCCCCGATCGATCGGAACGCCATTGCGGTGGAGCTGCTCACCACCGACGAGCGCGCATGGGTCAACGGCTATCATGCCATGGTACTGGACAAGATCGGGCCGCAACTGGAAGGCGATGCGCGTGATTGGCTCAACGACGCTTGTGCGCCGCTTTGACGCGCGGACTGCCTTTATCGGTCGGGATCGGGCTTTGCGGGCGGTGGTTCGGTGGTAACGGCGCGCGCCTGTGCCTTTCGGCGGCGCAGATTGTCGCGCAGCGCCTGCGCCAGCCGCTCCTTGCGATCATCCGGTCCGCTTGTCATATCATCGCCTAAAGCAAATCGGATCGACGACCGCAAGCGCCTTGACAAGGGGGACGCGCGCAGCCATAGGCCCGGCTCCGTCGCCTGACAGGGCGCGAAAATGGTGAAGTGCTGCCGTAGCTCAGTGGTAGAGCGCATCCTTGGTAAGGCTGAGGTCGTGAGTTCAATCCTCACCGGCAGCACCATTTTTTTGAATAATTTCAGCGTGTTAAACGACATCTCTCTCGAGAGGGCGTTTTTGGGTTTTGGATCGCGGAGGCGAGACGGAAGCAACGGTGGGCGTATTTTAGAGCATCGTGCGGAAAAGTGGGAACCGGTTTTCCGCAAAAAACGATGCGACAACAAACAATTAGAGCGCGCGACCTGCGTCAGATTTAACGCAGCGCGCTCTAGGTAGTGATTAGGTCGTTCTGGCGTAGGCATGCCAACGACAAATAGTCGCATGGAGCCATCGCCGACGTGCTGCTGCTTCTTTGATCAATCCGCCAACAGCCCTTCCGCTCCGCAACTTGCAAGGTTGGGATCGAGGGTTCGAATCCCTAGCCCGCTCCAGTTTTCTATAAAAATCAATGGCTTGTAGTGCGGCACTACAAGGCGCTGGTGTGGTGAATTGCGCCAGTGCACCACCGAACACGCGTGGAATCGCTCAGGCGACCGACGCAAAACCGTTACAAGTCCATTCTGCTCGATGACAACCTGCTGGATCATGTCCGGGAGTCGCGCGTTGGCATTGGCGACATCGGAGGCTTTGCGATGATCCATCACGTATCGCTCGGCACTAACGACGCCACTCGCGCGGTTCGCTTCTACGATCCAGTGCTCGCAGTAATTGGGATGGCGCGCCAGAGCATGGAGGGTGGGTCGGTTGGTTATGGCAGCGCCGCGCATGAATATCTATTCGCTCTGGAGAGGCCGGTCGATGGCAAGCGGGCGACCGTTGGCAACGGTGTGCACATCGCGTTCGCGGCTGCTCATCGGGAGGTGGTCGATGAGTTCTACCGGGTCGCGCTCGCAAATGGCGGTGCCGACGGCGGCGCACCTGGGCTACGGCCTGGGTATGACGGCAACTATTACGGGGCCTTCGTTCACGATCTCGATGGCAACAAGATCGAGGTGGTCACCTACTCGGCAAGATAACATCGCCCGGAGTCGCCTTAGTCTCTGCCGCTCAGAACGTTGATCCCATCGCCCGAAACCCGCCGTTCCTTCAAACGTCGACGATGGCCGATAGGCGAATGTCTGGTTCGGAGCGGGGATGCTGGGATAGCTGCCATTCGCATGGCGTCGCCTCCCGACCACGTCCGGGCCCAACCCGCCACCGCCCCGGAAGGCCCCCCCAGCAAAGACAGCCCCAACCGCCAAGCAACCCGAACACCCAACG
>CBFHAG010000004.1:0-150118 GCA_965653535.1 uncultured Sphingobium sp. | reverse complement strand
GCGAGGGCCTGTGTCAGCACTGTGTAGGCAACCGTCACAGCGACGATGCCAATCGTCAGCCACGTCCCGGCCACTGAAAACCAGCCTTGCGGGGCCGAAGTGGCGTAGGACCTATTCATCTTCGTCAAAGCTGCTCCCCCTATGGGAAATTGTTGAAAAAAGCGGTTTTCATGCTGGCATCGTCGCGAGTTCTATTAAAGCCATGAAGGCCGCGAGCGTTAGCGTTCGCGGCCTTCGTTCAACATTTGGACCCGGCTTCAGAATTTGAAGGTCACGTCGGCTCCGATCGTGCGGAAGGAGTTATAGCCCCAACTGGAGTTAGTGGAGTTGAGGCCCAGCAAGGTCGCATCCAGCGCCTCGTTGGCGATGAGGATCGGGTATTTCTTGTCCGTGCAATTCTTGCAGAAGATTTCGAACCGGACCTTGTCGTCCAGATCGACGCCGATGTTCGCGCCGAAAATGTCGATCGCTCCAATCCGCGTCCGTGGATCGGCATTGGCAAAGCTGTTGACCGCAGACCGGTGATAATAATCGACTGACAGGATGAGCTTCGCCCTGTCCGAAAGCGGCGCTTCGTAAGTGGCAGCCATCGTCGCCGTGAACTTCGCTGAGCTTGGCGTGCGGTTACCCGATGAGTCGGTGACTCCGCCGACGCAGCTAGGCTGGCCAGGGTAGCACTGGTCATTGGTGAAGCTCTTGAACTTTGAATCGAGTATCGTCGCAGCGCCGTTGAACGTCAGCCTGCTGATGGGCTTGAACTCAGCATTAAACTCGATCCCCCGTGACAACACCTTGGCGGCATTGGATGTGAAGAAGGCCGTTGAAGCAGGGTCAAATCCCTGGACCTGGAAATCAGAGAAGACCTGGTGGAAAGCCGCAATGTTAAGGCGCAACTTCCGGTCGAACAAAATGCTCTTCAGGCCAAGTTCGACAGCCCGAACTGTTTCTGGACCGACCGAAAGTTTCTGGCCAACAAAGGTTGCGGTGTCGTTATAGGCAGGCCCCTTATAGCCGCGGCTATAGGTCGCATAGGCCATGACGTCAGGCGTGATCTGATATTGAGCGCCCACTTTATAACTGAAGTCCGTGCTCTTGGTGGACTGTTGATCCGAATAGTTGGGCACGCCAAGCGGAATGGGATAAGCCTGCTGGTTTTGGACGAGATCGAATGACAGTTTATCATGTGTCAGACGAGCGCCGAAAAGAAGCGTGAGTGCATCGGTGGGATGCAGATTGGCCTGACCGAAGGCCGCGTAGCTGTTGCCATTCAACTTCGATCGGATGTCCGCGCCGATGACCGGATTGACGAAGGAATCCGAAGGACCAAAGAGGCCGCCAAGCGCGGCACCGATCGCGGAGGCGTCACGAATGCGCGATCCGAAATAGTAAAGACCTATTTGACCATCGATAAATCCGCCGGGCGCCAGCGCAACGCGGAGTTCGTTCGAATATTGGTTGTAGCGCTGGTCGCGGCTGTTGAAGTCGTAAACGTCGGAGCTTACGAAGTCCAAATCAGCGAGCGTTTCGACGTGATAGGCTCGCCACGCGGCAATGTTGCTGACAGTTACATTGTCCGTCAGCTCGTAGCTGATATTGGCCGAAATGCCGCCAGTCTTTACAACGAAATTGGCGTCAACACTGTGGCCGACTTCCACATTGCTGGGACCCGGAGTGATGCCGTCGAGATCGATGAAGGGTTGAGTGAGGCTTCCCGGCGCACGGAATCGTGCGCTCTGATCGCCAACCGTGCCGCCGATACCGGATTGCCTTAGGTAATCGCCGATCAAATAGACCGTCAGCCGGTCGTTCGGCTGCCACAGGAACTTGGCCTTGCCGCCGACGCGAAGGCGGTAATCGTGAACGTCGGCATTCCGACCGATGGCGACCGTATCAGTAATGGCATCCTGATACTCATAGAGACCGTTCAACCGGAGTGCGGCCGTCTCCGACACGGGAATATTGACAATCGCCGTGCCGATCCCGCCCCACTTGCCTCCGGGAAGGCTGTCACGATAGTCGCCTTCCACTCGAACCTGGCCCGAGAAGTCGCCGATAACCGGCCGTTGGGAGACGATGTTGAGCAGACCTGCCGATGCATTGCGACCAAAAAGCAGCCCCTGGGGACCGGTCAGAACTTCGACCTGCGCAATATCGACGAAGCCAAAGTAATTCTGCCAAAGCGGCACGCCGAGTGAAACCTCGTCGACCGCTACGCCAACGCTTGAATCGACATTTTGGCTGAAAGATGCGCTGCCGACGCCGCGCAGGCTCAGCGTATTGTTGTTCCCCGCCTGCAGGCTGGGAACCGCGCTTTGCAACTGAACGACGTCGGTGATCTTGCGCTGAAGGAGTTCGGCTCCGGTCACAGGCTGAACGCTGGCCGGCACCTTCTGGAGCGGCTGCGAGACACGTTGGGCGGTTACGATGATGTCCGTTACCTGGCTTTTCGCATCGGATGGTGACGGATCAGCAGGCGGCTGGGTCTGCGCACCCGCCGGTGCCGACGCCATGAGTGCCACAAGGGCAAGAGTGATGACGCAAGACAGGTTTCGCCTATTCATTTTCACTCTCCCATATCCCCCTTTTCGATCCGGTCGGTACTTCCGATCCGGTCGGGTGAAGATTGTTTTCGTTCCCCCACCGCATTCCTCAGGTGGGTTTCGTTTCAAGACCTAATCCGTCGGGTTCAACGCTGTTCTGCGCTAATTTTTGGAATAGAGATGCCCCTATATGGAGAATATATTCCATGAAATATAGTCGGGAACAGAAATTGCAATAGGTCGGATCGATCCATGTGCGATTGGCTGGAGCGGTGCGTTAGCTTCCCGCCGACGGTTGAGGCTGTCAGGAGACGGATGCTGTCACGCAGCCGTGCCGCCCGCCCTGGCAATGCGGCCGAATAGGGCGGCGCTGGGCTTGGGTGTGCGTTTAAAGGTCGTGCGATCGACCGCAACGAGTCCATATTTCGGCCCGTAGCCGAGCATCCACTCGAAATTGTCGAGCAGCGACCAGTGGATATAGCCTTCGACCGGAACGCCATCGCGCACCGCCGCCTCGACCGATTCGATCGCCTCCGGGATGAACTTCTGCCTTTCGGCATCATCGCTGGCGTCGATGCCGTTTTCGGTGATCAGCACCGGCTTACCCGTAGCCTGATGCGCATAGCGTATGGTGTTGCCGATCGCGGCGGGGAACCATTCCTTGCCGTTGGGGCGCTTTGGCATGTGGGCGGGGACGTCCACCGGGCCGTCCTTGCCGATATATTGCCGGCCATAGGTCTGCACGCCGATGAAATCATCGTCTCGCGCCAGCGCGAAAAATGGTTCGTAGACGATCTGGCGTTTGCGCTCGAGCAGATTGCCCGGTCCCACGCCGACATCGTCGGTGATGGCGAGGCTAAGGCCCACCGGTAGATCACCACGCACCGCCTTGATCGCCGCGCGGGCCGCCTTGTGACCTGCGATCACCCCGGGCATCATCGGCTCTGGATCGCCGAAGTTGAGCACATCGAACCGATCCGATCCGCTGGCCTTGGCAGCCGCCGCGATCATCGCCTGCATCTTGGCCAGGGAAGCGGCACCCAATTGCAACGCCGACAGGTTTCCCCCAAGCGAGAGGTTGGGTTCGTTCAGCGTCACGGCATGGCTGATGCCATCCGCCATTGCCCGGGCCACGCGGTCGCAATAGCGCCCGAACAGCGCTGCCGCGTCGGCTTGGGCCCATCCGCCCGACGCAGCGAACCAGCGCGGTGTGGTGAAGTGATTGAAGGTGACGACCGGAGCCAGCCCCAGTTCGCGGCAATGGTCGGTCATCTCCTTATAGAAATCGAGATAGGCGATGCTGAACTGACCCTTGTCCGGTTCGATCCGCGACCATTCGACAGAGAAGCGATAGCAGTTGAGGCCGATCGCCTTTGCAATGGCCATATCCTCGCGCCAGCGATGCAGGCTGTCGTCGGCATCGCCCGATGGTTCGGCGAAGATGGTCGGCGCCATATGTTCCAGCAGCCAGATGTCGGTCGCGGGCGCGTTTCCTTCGACCTGATAGCCGGCGGTAGCGGCGCCCCACAGAAAACGGCCGTTGCCGACCCGTCGGGCCGCCGCCGGCACGGCGAGCGTGGCAGCGGCACCAGCCGCCAGCCCGAGCGCTTGGCGTCGATCGATCGTCGTCATGTCAATATGTCCCCGTTTTTGGGCTCGTCGCCAGTTTCGACCCGTTGAAGGCAAGGTCGCCGCCCGCTTCTTCACGAACAGATTCTTATCGCTACTACCGTCCGCGATGGTTCGGGCATGATCTGGCTCTCACAAGCCTATACGATGATTCTCATTATATGGTACATCTGTTTTGTCAATATATAGTATGGAACTAATATTCTGCTCGTCCTGCGGCGGTATGTCGAAGACGAGGACCAGAAGGCCGCTATCAGCAGCCGATGGTCACCTGTTGATTGCCCAGTCGTTCCGCTTCGGCGGGATCATGGGTTACATAAAGCATCGGCAGTTTCAGTTCGTCCCGGATGCGCAGGATCGCGTCGATGATGTCGCTGCGGCGCGCCGGATCGATCGACGCGAGCGGCTCGTCCATCAGCAGCGCTCGCGCGCCGGACAGAAGGGCGCGGCCCAGGGTGACGCGTTGCGCTTCCCCGCCTGACAAGGAGCGGGGCCAGCGATCGAGCAGCGGTGCAATGCCGAGGAAGGCAATGACTTCGTCGAGATTTATCCAGCGTTCTTCGGGGCGAGCAAGGCGGTAGCCGTAGAGCAGGTTCGCCCGCACGCGCAGGTGAGGGAAAAGCCGCCCGTCCTGAAACACATAGCCCAGACGGCGGCGATGGGTTGGCAGATTCGCTCCTGCCGCCGCATCGAACAGCGTTTCACCATTCACGATGACATGCCCCTGATTGGGCGTCAGCAGTCCGGCGACCATGTTTAGGACAGACGTTTTGCCAGCGCCCGACACGCCGCGCAGCACGGTAAGGCCGCCGGGAACGACGAAGCGGGCTTCGATGACCCGGTCGCCCAGCACCTTGCGAACGTCCACATCAAAGGACATGGCCGCTCCGCCCCGCGCGCTGCCGCTGGCTGAGCGCTTCCGACGCGACCAGCGCGCCCAGCGACAGGGCGACGGAGATCAGCGCCAGCCGCCATACCGTCGCGTCGCTGCCGGGCACTTGCAAGGCGCTGTAGATGGCGAGCGAAAGCGTTCGCGTTTCGCCCGGAATATTCGACACAAATGTGATCGTCGCGCCAAATTCCCCGATTGATCGGGCGAAGCCGAGGATGAAGGCGGTCACCACTCCCGGAAGCGACAGGGGGAGGGTGATGGTCAGGAAGCAGCTTCCAGGGCTGGCACCCAATGTGCGCGCGGCATCCTCCACCCGACCGTCCACCGCTTCGATCGACAGGCGCATAGCGCGCACCATCAGCGGCAGCGCCATTATCGCCGACGCAACCGCAGCCCCGGTCCAGCGGAACATGACGCTGACGCCCAGCCAGCGGTCGAGCAACATGCCTGCGGGTCCCGCAGGGCCGAGCGCCAGCAGCAGCAGCCAACCGATCACCACGGGGGGCAGGACAAGCGGCAGGTGGATCGCGGCGTCGAGCAGCAGTTTGCCCGGAAAACGCCCGCGCGCCAACAGCCAGGCCAAGGCAAATGCAAAGGGCAGGGTGATGAGCACTGCGGCCAGACTGACCTTCAGCGACAGCCGCACAATCTCCCAATCTGCTGCGCTCAGCATCATGTTCCGTTCACTTCACGCCAAAACCGTAGCGGCGGAAAATTGCCTTGCCCCGGCCCGAAAGGAGGAAGCGGCGGAAGCCATCCGCATCCGGGTGGCTCGATCGCGCCAGCACCGCCAGCGGATAGGTGATCGGCGGATGGCTCGCCGCCGGAAAGACACTCGCGACGCGTACGGCGGGCGCGGCGCGAGCGTCGGTGGCGTAGACGACGCCATAGGGCACCTGCCGCCGCTCCACCATGGCGAGCGCGGCGCGCACATTTTCGCCCGCCGCGATGCGTCCCGATACGGACGGCCAGACGCCCAGCGCCATAAGAGCCGCTTTGCCATATTTTCCGGCGGGCACGCTGTCGGGGTCCGCCATGGCGAGCCGGCCTTTGCCCAGTGCCCGGCCCAGGGGGAAGCCCCGCCGGACGCTCAACCCGCCGCCTTCGCCCGCAGGCGCGACCAGCACCAGCCGGTTGGTCAGGAAGGTTGTTCGCGTGCCGTAACGCAGCAGGCCTTTGGCGGCGATCGCGTTCATCCAGTCCTGATCGGCGGACAGAAAAAGATCCGCAGGCGCTCCGGCCAGGATCTGGCGCGCAAGGGCGGATGATCCGGTGAAAGACAGGATGGGGCGGTCATGGCCCATTGCCGTCCACGCATCGGCAGCGGCATCAAGTGATTCCTGAAGACTGGCGGCGGCCAGGACGAGCGGTCCCTTCGCGCGAGCAGGTCCCGGCGCGAGGGCGGACATGACGAGCAGCAGGATGAGCAGGTGAAAGCACCGGCGCAACGACGATCCCCTTGGCAATATACAGGATCATATACAGTCCTGATCCCGGCAGGCGACCGCTAATTTGCCGCTGCGTTTTTCCAGACCTTCCCCAGGGCAAGCCAGCAGTTCAGCGGATGCGGCTCCGTTGTGCCGCCAGCGCTTCGGGAGATAGGGTGGGGCGATCACGCGCCGCCTTTCCCTTGCGCAGCCTTTTGCGATCCTTTTCCGGCGGATCGACGCGGCGGACGCGGACGAGTGCGTGCCCTTGCTGCCTGATGTCCAGCAGATCGGCAGCACCGCGAGAAAGATCGATGATGCGGCCCGGGCTGAAGGGTCCGCGATCATTGACACGCACCAGGGCCGTGCGCCCGGTGTCCAGGTTCGTCACCTCGACATAAGAGGGCAAAGGCAGGGTCTTATGGGCGGCGCTGATCCATTTGGGGTGGAATTTCTCTCCGCGCGCGGTGCGATTGCCGGACTCCGATCCATACCAGCTGGCAGTGCCGACCTCATCATATACGGGCTGGTCCGCAGGGACGTAAGTCACGCCCTTGACACGGTAAGGCGGGCCGATCCGCACCGGATTGTCGGTCACCGGCTGGTAAGATGCGCAGCCCGCCACAAGATGGCCAAGGAGGATAGGGACGAAACGATGAAAGAAGGTCATCGCCTGCCATAACGCGATCCTGCGGATCAACTCAAGGCGAACAGCGCCCTATCCAATGATGCGTGTTTTTCAAGGATATTTCAGGGCGATAACCCATGTTGCCGTCAATCGCCCTAAAGGGGGAAGGCCTTGCTCCAAAGGGCAGGCCAGCCAGCATTAAGCGCACATGCCGGTCGGCCATGGGTCGGATAATATGCCGATCAGTCGCTGGCGTTCGGGGCACTGGCGGCGTCGCTGACTCCCGCAGGTCATGCGAACGGGTCCGGCTGCCCCGCCAATTTTCCGCACACCCATACAGCCGGACCCATATTATCAGGAACGCGACCGCCGGTCAGTCTGACTGACGCTGTTGCCGATCCCGATCGGCATCGTCGATCGCTTTTATAAGGTCGTCGAATGCGCCGTCGCGGGGTATTGGGAAAAGGCGCGAGAAATTATTCCCCAATCGACGGATGTCGTCTTGGGTCAAAAGTCCAACTGCTACAATATCTTCGCGGGTGTCCATCGGCGACCTCTCCTGCAAGGGTAACGACGCAGGCGGGATCTGGTGCCAAGCTGCTGCACGCTCAATGAAAAAAAGGGCATGCATGCCGGGTGCGATGAAGCTGAGCGACCAGCCGTTTATTTGTCAGCCTTCACGCGCGGCTTCACATTATAGTCAATGACCCGCTTCACGGGCACAAGGATCTTCATGAACCCTCTCCATAGGTTTGCATATATATGGTATACTACAAAACTATATCGCGCTCGTAAAGTTGAGGCCCGCAAATAAGCCACTTGCGTAAAATACCCTAGCATACTAAATCGAGTCATCAGCTTATATGCGGCTGTCTCGACGCCGGATGTCTGGGCGTCGTCGGCCGCGACCTTGAACAGGTGAGGTGGATGACTCAACTCGGCATTTCTCGTTATGGGGCCTATGTTCCCCGTCTCAGGCTGGACCGTTCCGCCATAGCGGCGGCGCACGGGTGGATGGCGCCGGGCTTGCGTGGGCAGGCAAAGGGCAGCCGGGCTTTTACCAGCTGGGACGAGGATGCGATCACCATGGGGGTGGAGGCGGCGCGCGATGCGCTGGCCGGCGCGAGCCTGGAAGAGGTCAAGGCGGTTCGCCTAGCATCGACGAACCTGCCTTACGCAGACTTGCAGAATGCGGCGATCGTGGCGCGAGCGATCGGTGCGCCGGATGGCGTCGGCACATCGGACGCGGCGGGATCGCAACGGGCGGGGACATCCGCTCTGCTGCAGGCGCTCAAGGGCACCGAGTCCGCGCTGATCATCGCGTCCGACAATCCTTTTGGCAAGCCAGCGAGCGGTCAGGAGATGAGCTTTGGCGCGGGCGCAGCCGCCTTCTTGCTTTCGCAAAGCGACGTGGTCGCGCGGCTGATCGGATCGGCGTCATTGGCGGAAGTCTTTGTCGATCACTTCCGCGCCGCTGACGCCCAGGGCGACTATGGCTGGGAAGAGCGCTGGGTGCGGGATGAGGGCTATGCGAAGATCGTGCCGCGGGCGGTGAAAGCGGCGCTCGTTCAGGCGCAGCTTTCGATCAGCGACATCCAGCATTTCGTGATGCCCTCCTACCTCAAGGGCGCGGCGGAGATGGTGGCCAAGTCACTGCAATTCGGCGGCACGGTCGCGGGCGCGCTGGACGACGGGGTCGGCTATGCCGGGGCCGCTCACGCGCTGCTGATGCTGGCCGCAACGTTGGAAAAGGCTCAACCTGGCGAGCGCATCCTGCTGATCGGCTTTGGTCAGGGCGCGGATGTTCTGATCTTTCAGGCAACCGATGCCATCGCCGCAAACCGCCCCGCGCGCGGCGTCGCGGGTGCCATTGCCGACGCCCTGCCGACCGACAGCTATCTGCGGATGCTGTCCTTCTACGGAGGGCTGGACGCCGAATGGGGCATGCGTTCGGAAAAGAACGCCAAGACGGCACTGACCGAGCAATATCGGTCTGCGTACCAGATGGAAGGGTTCAACGCGGGCAAGTGCGGCAGTTGCGGCGCAGTCCAGTTCCCGCAGATGCAATATTGCGTGCAATGCCACGCGCCGAGCGAGAATTTCTCCAACATATCGCTGAAGGATCAGGTGGCCGAAGTCCTGACATCGACTGCCGACTGGCTGTCCTATCACCCATCGCCGCCGCTCTGGGTCGGTTTCGTCAAGTTCGACAACGGCGCGCGCGTGCTGATGGAGATGGTCGACATCGGGAAGGATGGGATCGACACGGGGGACAAGGTCCGCATGGTCTTCCGCATCAAGGAGAAGGACCGCCAGCGGGGATATAACCGCTACTTCTGGAAATCGACCCCGCTGAGCGCGGCCTGAGGAGTTTTCAAGACATGGCGACAGGCATCAAGGACAAGGTAGCCATTCTGGGAATGGGCTGCTCCAAATTCGGCGAGCGATGGGACGCAGGATCGCCAGACCTGATGAAGGAGGCGCTTGACGAAGCGCTGGCGGACGCGGGGATCGAGCGCAACCAGATCGAGGCGGCATGGTTCGGTTGCTGGGGCGACGGCGTCAACGTCGGCAACAGCGCTATCCCGGCCGCGATGGCGCTGCGCCTGGAGGGCATTCCGGTGAGCCGCGTCGAAAATATGTGCGCGACCGGCACCGAGGCACTGCGCGGCGCGGCCTATGCGGTGGCTTCGGGTGCGGTTGATATCGCGCTGGCGATCGGATCGGAAAAGCTGAAGGACACGGGATTTGGCGGCCTGCCCCCGCCATTCAAAGGGACGTTCAACGACCTGTGGATGCCGATGGGGTCCGCGCCTGCGGGTTTCGCTCAACTCGCGCCATACTACCGGGCCAAATATGGCACCAGCAAGGAAGAGCTGAAGCGGGCGATCAGTCATGTGTCGTGGAAGAGCCACCAGAACGGCGTCCACAGTCCCAAGGCGCATTTCCAGAAGGCGGTGCCGATGGAAACCATCATGAACGCGCCGATGATTTCCGATCCGCTGGGCCTGTTCGATTGTTCTGGCGTGTCGGACGGTTCGGCTTGCGCGATCGTGACGACGCCGGAAATCGCGCGGGCCATGGGCAGGACGGATCTGGTGACGATCAAGGCGTTGCAGCTTTCCACCAGTTCAGGCCGGGAGACCCAGACCAACGATTGGGACGGCAGCTATGTCGCCAATACGCGCAACGCGGCCGCGCGCGCCTATAAGGAGGCGGGGATCACCGACCCCAAGGCGCAGATCAGCCTGAGCGAGGTCCATGACTGTTTTTCGATCACCGAACTGGTGACAATGGAGGATCTTGGCTTTTCCGACGATGGACGCGCTGTGTTCGACATATTGGACGGCCGCTACGACCGCGACGGAGCAATTCCGTGCCAGATCGATGGTGGCCTCAAATGCTTCGGTCACCCGATCGGCGCTTCGGGCCTGCGCATGGCCTATGAAGTCTACAGCCAACTGCTGGGCCGGGCAGGGGAGCGGCAGCTTTCCAGCCCGTCCATCGGACTAACCCACAATCTGGGCGGTGTTCCTTATCAGGGCATCGCTGCCATCTCTATCCTGGGACTTGCGTGATGCCTGGAGTCTGGTTTGACGAGCTTGAAGTGGGCATGCTTTTCGAGCACCCCATCCGCCGCACGATCACTGAAACGGACAATGTCCTGTTTTCGTGCATGACCCACAATCCGGCGCTGTTGCACCTGGACGAGGAATATATGAAGGGTACGCCCTTCGGCCAGCGGCTGGTCAATTCGGCCTTTACGCTGGGTCTGATGGTCGGCATTTCCGTCGGCGATACGACGCTGGGGACCGCCGTGGCCAATCTGGGCTGGGACGAAGTGCGTTTCCCCAACCCGCTGTTCCACGGGGACACGATCCACGTCACCAGCGAAGTTATCGACCTGCGGGAGTCGAAGTCACGGCCCGAGGCCGGGATCGTGACCTTCCTGCACAAATGCTACAATCAGAAGGATGAGCTGGTGGCATCCTGCAAGCGCTCTGGCCTCCAGATGAAGAGGCCAGCGTCATGACGTTACCGATCCGTTCCTTCCTCTTCATTCCCGGCGACAGCGAAAAGAAGCTGGGCAAGGTGGACGGCGTCGCTGCCGATGCCTTCATCCTGGACCTGGAAGACGCCGTCGCCGTCGCGCGTAAGCCAGCGGCACGCGAAATGGTGCCCGCTTTCATCAAAGAGCGACCGCGCGGGATGCGCAAGTCACAGCTATGGGTGCGGGTCAATCCGCTCGATACATCCTGGACGCTGGAAGATCTTGCCGCGATAGTGCCCGCAGGCCCCGACGGCATCATGTTGCCCAAGGTCAACGGACCGGAGGACGTCGCCCAGGTCAGCCACTATCTGAGTGCGCTGGAGACGGCGTCGGGGGTCGAGCCGGGGTCAATCAAAATCCTGCCGGTCGCGACGGAAACGGCGGTTTCCCCCTTCCGCCTCGGCGATTATGCGGCGGCGCGGCTGGAACGGCTCTATGGCCTGACATGGGGTGCGGAGGATTTGAGTTCGGCAATCGGCGCAAGCGGTAATATAGACGCGAGCGGCGAATGGACGCACACCTACAAGATGGTGCGTTCGCTCTGCCTGCTGGGCGCCCATGCTGCGGGCGGTGAGGCGGTGGACACGCTCTATGTCGATTTCCGCGACCCCGAAGGCTTGCGGGCGTCGTGCAAGGCTGCGCGGGCGGAGGGCTTTTCCGGGCGCGTAGCGATCCATCCGGCGCAGGTGGATATCATGAACGAGTGCTTTTCGCCGTCGCCCGAGGAAGTAGATTTCGCGCGGCGGGTGGTGGAACTGTTCGCGGCCAACCCGGACTCTGGCACATTGGGACTGGATGGCAAGATGTTGGATATCCCGCATTTGAAGCAGGCTGAAAGAACATTGGCAATGCACGAGGCGCGCCGTGGCTGACGGGCAGATGCATGACGACGGCGGACGCGGCATCTTTTCCGCCGAACATGAACAATTCCGCGCAACCGTCGCCCGCTTCGTGGACGATGAACTGGTCCCGCACCACCATCAGTGGGAAAAGGATGAAGTCGTCCCCCGCGAAGTGTGGATGCGCGCGGGCGAAGTCGGCATATTATGCCCCAATGTCCCGGAGGAATATGGCGGCTTCGGCGCGGACTGGCTCTACAATGTCGTCGTCATAGAGGAATTGGCGAAGAAGGGGATCACTGGCCCGGGCTTCACGGTCCATTCCGAAATGGTCGCGCCCTATATATTGGCGGCGGGCACCGAAGAGTTGAAGCGCGAAGTCCTGCCCCGCATGGTGGCGGGCGAGTGCATAGGCGCGCTGGGGCTGACTGAACCCGGCGCGGGTTCCGATGTCAAGGAAGTCCGCACGCGCGCGGTGCGCGATGGCGACGACTATGTGCTGAATGGGCAGAAAGTCTATATTTCCAACGGCCAACTTGCCGACATCATGGTCTGTGCGTGCAAGACTGATCCGGCGGCGGGGGCAAAGGGCGTCAGCCTGATCGCCATCGACACGCATCAGCCCGGCTTCAAACGCGGCCGCAATCTGGAAAAGATCGGCCTCAAGGCGCAGGACACCTCGGAAATATTTCTGGAGGATGCCCGCGCCCAGTCATGGCGGCTGCTGGGCCGCGAAGGCGGCGGCTTTGGCATCATGATGGGGAAGCTGGCGCAAGAAAGGCTGACCCAGGCCGTTCGCAGCATCTGCGTGGCGGAGGCCGCGCTGGAATGGACCGTGGCCTACACCGCCGAACGCAAGATGTTCGGTCAGACGCTGGCGGATTTCCAGAATACGCAGTTCGTTCTGGCCGATCTGTCAGCCGAGATCCTGTCGGCGCGCACCTTCACCGACTGGTGTATCAAACGCTTCATGGCGGGGAATTTGACCGGGGTTGAAGCGGCGAAGGTGAAACTGGTTGTCACCAACCTGCATGTGAAGGTTGTGGACCAGTGCCTGCAATTTTTCGGCGGCTATGGTTATATGACCGAATATCCGATTGCGCGCGCTTATATCGACGCGCGGATCGTCCGCATTGCAGGCGGCGCTGCGGAGGTGATGAAGCAGATCATCGGCCGCGACCTTTTCGGCAAATGACGGTGGTTGGCAGACAGGGCTTCGTCAGAATAAGGATATGGGGGGCCTCATCATATGCTTGCTGATTATGGGGATTGCTATCATATGCTACCGATAGCTAAATCCATATAGCGGTCGGCGGGTGACGACGACGCGCTGAACGCCTCAAACCGGATGGTGAGAATGACGAAAACGCTGAAGGCCGCCGCTCCGAAGAAAACACCCAAGAGACCATCTGCGAAGCAATTCACGTTCGGCTATCTGGTCCACGACGTGTCGCGCATCCGGCGCACCGTGATGGACCTGCTGATGCGCCCTTATGGCATCACGCGGTCGCAATGGTCGGTGTTGAGCACGCTGTCGCGCGCCGGCAATGACGGGATGATGCAGGTCGATCTCGCTCGGCTGATGGAAGTGGGCAAGGTGACGGTCGGTGGACTGATCGACCGGCTGGAAGCATCGGGCCATGTGGAACGCAAGGCGGACGCCAAGGACCGCAGGGCCAAGCGCGTCTTCATCACTGAACAGGGATTCGATGTCATCGGCCTGATGATCGAATTGGCGGCCACCACGAACCGCCGCATTCTGGAAGGCGTATCCGACGCAGACAGGGAAGTCTGTGAAGATGTGCTGCTGCGGGTGAAGCAGAATCTGAAGGATGTTTTGCGCGAACAGGGGGGCTTGAGCCTGCTGGAAAGCGAAGACTGAGCCATTTGGCGAGGGAGCCAGGCATATTATGTTTTTCATCATTCTGGCGGCGGATCGACCCGGCGCTCTGCCCTTGCGGCTGGAACATCGTCAGCGTCATCTCGACTATTGGCTGGCGCAGGGCGCTGCGGTGAAGATTGCGGGCGCGATGCTGGACGGCGACGGTCCGGACGCCAGCCCCAAGGGCAGCTCCTTCCTGCTGGAGGCGCAGGAGGAACCTGCCGTTCGGGCGCTGCTGGCGGCTGACCCCTTCACCATCGAAGGCGTGTTCACGGGCGACTTCATCGTGCAACCGGTGCGGCCCGCAATCGGAGAGTGGCGGCGCGACTGAGAGCAAGAGCGGAGTATGTTCAATCGGAATTACCCCCGTTCGGGCTGAGCTTGTCGAAGCCTTTTTCTTTTCTTCTGACGCGTGGTGCCTGAAGAAGTAGTGTCTTCGGACAGGCTCAGGGCGAACGGGGTGACTCCGATCTAACCCTCATTGTAGTGCTAGCCGGAGAAGCCGTCAGTCCTCGCCAATATAGACCAGCGTCTTGGGCGCGTTGCTGTCCGCGAACAGCGCCTCCAACGATCCGCTGATCCGGTCGATGCCCGCTTCCACATGGTCGTGAAACTTCAATTCTCCCGCCAGAACCATGTCGGTCAGCCGCTCTATGGCCTCGGGGAAGCGGGCGACATGGTCGAAGATGACAAAGCCACCACAGGTCAGCGCGCGCATCAATATCTCCCGTTCGTTGCGCAGGCCCGTCGGCGGCGGGTTCCACCTGGGCGTCGCTGCCGTCCCGCAATGGACGATCCTGCCGTGCCGGGCCATGGCGCGTATCGCCGTGTCCAATATCGGTCCGCCGATATTGTCGAAATAGATGTCGAACCCCTCCGGTCGCGCCTCTGCAAGCACCGAAGCCAGATCAACCGATTTGTAATTATAGGCCACGTCATAGCCATAATCGGCCAGGCACAGCTTCACCTTGTCGTCATTCCCGGTAAGGCCGACCACAAATGCCCCGGCGCGATGGGCAATCTGGCCCACCACGCTGCCCACCGTCCCCGCCGCCGTCGAAACCAGCACGCCTGCCCTATCATAGGGCGGGGCGATGTCACCCAGGGCCAGCCACGCCGTGACACCGGGCATGCCGAGAACCCCGGCATAAGCCGAAAGCGGAGCAAGCGGCTTTTCGATATGCGACAGCAAATCAGCGCGGGTCGCGACCTTATAATCCTGCCATCCCAGGAAGCCGTAGACGATGTCGCCCGGCCTGATGCCGGTGTCGCGGCTGTCCAGCACGATCCCGACCGCGAGCGCGCGCATCGGCTCCCCCAGCGGCGTCAGCGCGGGATTGGCGGCCCAGCCCCGCTGCACCGGATCGGCGGCGAGATAAAGGTTGCGGACCAGGAACATGCCCTCACCGGGTGACGGGACTTGGGCGTCCCTGCGGGCGAAATCGGCGGCAACGGGGCTGCCCACGGGGCGTCGGGAAAGGATGACCTGCCGGTTGATGGGGTCCGTCTTGAAGGGCGGGATAAGTCCCTGCATGCCTGGGTCCTACTCACATATATGCATGTGGTACGCTAGCAATCGAAATGGACAGGGTCAACGCAGGAGGTTGCCATACCAGCACTAATGCGTATGGTACTATGACGCACCATATATCACCCGTCGCCCCTTGTGGATGGATGACGGAAAGCTAGCGAAGGATGACAGTTGAATATTGATAAGATCAGGAACCTGACGATGGAACCGATCGTCCAATCCTATGACAAGCGTGACACGATCCTCCACGCGCTGGGGCTGGGCTATGGCGTCGACCCGCTCGATGAAGCGCAACTGCCGTTCGTCTATGAAAAGGAACTGCGCTGCCTGCCTTGCTTCGCGAACATCCTGTGTCATCCCGGATTCTGGGCGCAGCGGCCTCAATTCGGCATCGACTGGGTCAAGATATTGCACGCAGAGCAGCAACTGACCATGCACAAGCCGATGCCGCCGACCGGCACGATCCGGGGCGAATATCGGGTCGCGGGCGTCGAGGACAAGGGCGAGGGGCGCGGCGCGCTGCTGCATCAGGAAAAATCATTGTACGACACCGCGACAGGGGATCATCTGGCCACCGTGCGATCGACGCTGTTCATGCGCGGCAATGGCGGGGAAGGCGGATTTGGCGACCCCATCCCTGCCGCAGAGCCGGTGCCGGAGGGGAAGCCCGATGCCGTGGTGGAGATTACGACGCGTCCGGGACAGGCCTTGATCTATCGCCTAAGCGGCGACTGGAATCCGCTGCATGCCGAACCTGCGATCGCGCGGAAGGCCGGGTTCGACAGGCCGATCCTGCACGGCCTATGCACCAAGGGGCTGGCGAACCGCGCTGTGCTGGCCCATTATTGCGACAATGACGTGGCACGCTTCAAAAGCATGTTCGTCCGCTTCAGCAAGCCGGTGATGCCGGGCGAAACGATCCGCTTCGAATTTTACGAGCAGGGCGGCGGCGCGCTGCGTTTCCGCGCTGTCGCCGCCGAACGGGATGTGGTGGTGCTTGATCGTTGTTCGGCGCAGGTTGGGAGCTAGCTGGGGCAGGGCGCCCGTGGTTATAGCCGCGTGCGCCCGCCTATTCTTTATCCATGAAATGCTGGCGCACGATCGCGCGCTGCACCTTGCCTGACGCGGTGCGGGGAAGCGTGACGCCGACCTCGATCCGGCGGGGGATCTTGTAAGCCGCCAGAGACAGCCGCGCAAAAGCAATGATGTCTTGCAGATCAACCTGATGGCCTGGGCGCAATTCCAGTGCAGCGGTCACGCCTTCGCCCCATTTGGCATGAGGCAGGCCGAACACGGCGCAGTCCATCACTGCCGGATGATCGCGCAAAACGGCCTCGACCTCAGCGGGATAGACATTCTCCCCGCCCGACACGATCATATCCTTGATCCGGTCGGTCAGGAACAGATAGCCATCCTTGTCCAACCGCCCCCCATCGCCAGACCGATACCAGCCATCGACCAGCGCTTCGGACGTCGCCTGCGGATTGTTCCAATATTCGATCATCACGCTGGGTGCCTTGACCCAGATTTCGCCGGGCTGCCCCAAGGGTAGGAGCTGCCCCTGCGCATCGCGGATGGCGATACTGAACCCCGGCAGCGGATGACCGACCGACCGGAGCAGATGGACGCGACTTATATCATGCTCCTCTGGCCCCAATATGGACATGGTGCCGGTGATTTCGGTCATGCCATAATATTGCAGGAAACGACAGCCGATGCGGGCAACGGATCGCTCCAGCAGGGCCGGGTCCATCGACGCCGCGCCATAATGAATCCCGCGCAATGTCGGCACCCGAACGGCGCGCGCGTCCATCTCTGCGATCAGCCCGCGCACCAGCGTCGGCACGATGAAGGTGCGGGTGACGCCAAAGGTCAGGCAAGCGTCCAATATGGTGGCGGGCGCGGTGTCCGCGATGACATGCACGGTCGCCCCGCGCACCAGTGCCGTGCAGACCCACGACATGCCCCCGATATGAAAGGTGGGCAGGGGAGAGAGCAGGATTTCGTCATCCCGCCAATCGCCGAAATAGCCCGACATATTTTCGACATGGCGATGAATACCGAACGCATATTGCGAAGTGACGACGCCCTTGGGACGCCCGGTCGTGCCGCTGGTATAAAGTTGCAGGCATGGCGCGCGCGGGTCGAGCGGAGCGCGCGGCGCTGGCTGCGCCGCCGCGATCCGGCTGCGCAGCCCCTGCGGCCCATCATCATCCACGACCAACAGGGGAAGGTCGCGTCGATCGGCGTCCTTGAGCAGAGGAAGAAATTCACGATCCGCGATGATCAGGGTCACGGCGCTGTCTTCCAGCACATAGGCTGTTTCCGGTGCGGTGTTGCGCCAGTTGATGGGAACGAGAACCGCTCCGGCGCGAATGGCGCCGATCAATATCAGGAAGAAAAGGTCGTTATTCTTGCCCAGATAGGCCAGCCGCCCGCCGCGCCCGACCCCATGTTCGGCCAGCAGGGTAACGACTGCATTGCAACCACGGTCCAGGTCGGCATAGGTCCAACTGCGGTCGCCAAAGACGATGGCTGGTTTACCCGGCGTGCGCGCCGCCGCGACGTTGGGATAATCCGATGGCAGGATGAGGCCGCTATCGTCGAGCGGCGGACCTTCCACGATCGCCATGCCTTGCCCCAGCGATCCGCTGTCGCCACCGTCAGAATGCGACATCGTCTCCGCCTTTTGTCTGCATCAGCGCGCGGGCTTCGTCCGGGGT
This sequence comes from uncultured Sphingobium sp., assembly GCA_965653535.1. GTDB lineage: Bacteria > Pseudomonadota > Alphaproteobacteria > Sphingomonadales > Sphingomonadaceae > Sphingobium. The sequence continues at coordinate 131,976 of CBFHAG010000004.1, read as the reverse complement.
GGCTACCGTCAGGCTGAGTTCCTCCAGCACGCGCCGAATCTTGGCGACCTGTTCGGCATTGGAGGTGGCGAGCTTGCCCTTGCCGGCATACAGGCTGTCCTCCAACCCCACGCGCACCGATCCGCCCAGCAACGCCGACAGGGTGACGAGCCGCATCTGGTGCTTGCCCGCCGCCAGCGCGGAAAAAATGAAGTCTTCACCAAACAGCCGGTCGGCCGTCGACTTCATGTGCATCACATTTTCAGGATCAGGCCCGATGCCGCCCAATATGCCGAACACGCCCTGGATGAAGAAGGGCGGATCGACCATCTTGCGATCGACGAAATGGGCCAGATTGTAGAGGTGGGCAACGTCATAGCATTCAAATTCGAACCGGGTGCCCTGGTCCGACAATTGCGTCATCGCCTGTTCGATCTGGGCGAAGGTGTTCGACAGGATGAAGTCCTTCGTCATGTCCAGATAGGGCTTTTCCCAATCGAACTGCCAGTCGGAAATCTTATCGCCCGCGCCGGAAATGTTGAAATTCACCGAACCCATGTTCATCGAACAGACTTCGGGCCTGAACATCCTGGCGGGTGCCAGCCGGTCGGCCAGGCTCATACCCAGGCCGCCGCCGGTGGTGATGTTGACGATGGCGTCGGTGGACTGTTTGATCCGGGGCAGGAATTGGCGGAATAGCTCCGGATCTTGCGACGGTTGTCCGGTTTCAGGGTTGCGGGCGTGCAGGTGCACCATCGCCGCTCCGGCCTCTGCCGCCGCGATTGCCTCCGCCGCGATCTGGTCGGCGGTGATGGGCAGATGGGGTGTCATGCTGGGCGTGTGGATCGACCCTGTGACAGCGCAAGTGATGATGACCTTGTCGGTGCGTTTCATAGGCTATCGGCTTTGCGCCGCCTCTCCAAACTATGGTTGTTCTTGCGAAAGATGATTACAGGATTTCACCCAGAATCGTGCCGACCGGATAGGTTTCGCCAATCTGTTTCAGTATTTTGAGCGTGCCGGACGCGGGCGCTTCGACTTCCTGGGTGGACTTGTCGCTTTCCAGCGCGAACAGCGGTTCGCCCTCTGTGACCGGGCCGCCATCGGCCACCAGCCATTCGGACAGAACCCCTTCGTTCATCGAAAAGCCGAGCTTGGGCAGCAGAATTTCGGTCGACATGAATATTTCTCCTTTCGCGGCGCGATCGTAACGCTGACGATTTCCGATAAGATATGCTAGCGAACTAAAACTGTCCACTTCCTTTCGCAGGGTTGGTTGCTTCCCCGGTTCAGGCAGCGGGCGCGAAGGCGGGATAGTCGGTGTAGCCCTTCTCCTCCCCGATATAGGCATAGTCGAAATTCGCATCCGCCAGCGGAAGCCCGTGCCTTATCCGCGCGACGAGGTCGGGGTTGGCGATATAGGGGCGGCCAAAGGAAATGGCGTCGGCCTTGCGCTGGGCGATGGCATCGCCCGCCGCAGGACCGTCAAAGCTGCCATTTTGAATGATCGTGCCCGAAAATACAGCACGCAGCCGATCCATCACGGGATAGTCGGGCTTTTCCATGAAGCCTGATGCGATGGGTTCGATCAGGTGGATATAGGCCAGGCCATATTGTTGCACGATCCGGCCAATGGCTTCGGTGAGCGCACCGGGATCAGCATCGCCCATGCCCTTGCGCTCGCTCGTCGGGCTAACCCGCAGGCCAACCCTGCCGGGATCGACCTTGGCGATGACGGCTTCGATCACTTCGCGCAGCAACCGCACGCGATTGTCGATGCTGCCGCCATAGCCGTCCTGCCGTTGGTTGGTCTTCGACTGCAGGAACTGGTCGATGATGTAGCCGTTCGCGCCGTGGATTTCGACGCCGTCAAATCCTGCGGCCTGCGCGTTGTTCGCGCCACGGCCATAGGCGGCGACCAGCTGGTCGATATCCGCCTGGACCATTTCGCGCGGGACGACATAGGGCTTCATCGGCAGGAAGCCGCCCTTATAATCCTTTGGCGGGGGGGCCATGGTTTCGCCTTCGCCTGCTATGGGCGATGGGCCAATCGGCTGTTGCCCGCCGATATAGTCAGGCAGGACCAGCCGGCCCATGTGCCACAGCTGGCAGTAGATCCGCCCGCCCGCTGCATGGACCCGTTCGGTGATGCCCTTCCATGCGGCGGTCATCTCATCCGACCAGATGCCGGGTGCCCGATACCAGCCCATGCCCAGCGGATCGACGGCGGTCGCTTCGGAAATGATCAGGCCCGCGTCCGCGCGCTGGGCATAATATTCGCCCTGAAGCGGCGTCGGAACGTGCCGGTCGTCTGCACGGGCACGGGTGAGCGGGGCCATGACCACGCGGTTGGGGATCTCCAGCGATCCGATTGTCAGGGGTTGAAACAGAGCTTCAAGAGACATGCCGCATTCCAGGAGATTTGCCATTTGGTGAAAGGGGGCGGCGCACTTTCGTCAGCCCGCCGCCCATCTATGTCAGTTCCATCCGATCAGGGGTCCAGCCATTCGCCGGGGTTGATCCCGGCATTGCCGCGCGCGAACTTCAATATCTTGCTCACGCGTTCGCCCAGCACGGACGGGTCCTTCGACGCTTCGCAACTGGGGCCATGTTGCCAGCTTTCGGCGACGGTGATGCCATAGCCCCAGACTTCGAACACACGACCGCTGACACTGCTGGCTTCCGCGCTGGCAAGCCAGGCGACGAAGCCCGCGATCCATTCCGGGTCACGGCGCTCCAGCTGTTCGGGCGTCCATTCGCGCAGTCCCGCCGTCATGCGCGTTTCGGCGCGCGGGGCGATGGCGTTTACGGTGACGCCGATGCGCTGCAATTCGCGCGCGGCTACTTGGCTAAAGCTGGCGATCCCACCCTTGGCTGCGGCATAATTGGCTTGGCCGATATTGGCGAACAGGGCGGAATGCGACGTGGTGTTGATGACGCGGGCATCAGGCTGACGCCCGGCCTTGCTTTCCGTGCGCCAATAGTTAGCGGCATGATGCGTCGGGGCAAATGTACCCTTCAGGTGCACCTTGACGACGATGTCCCATTCCTCTTCGGTCATGTTGACCAGCATGCGGTCGCGCAGGATGCCCGCATTGTTGATGAGGATGTCTAGTCCGCCAAAGGTTTCGACCGCCTGGGCGACCATCTCGCGCGCATTGTCCCAATTGGACACGTCGCCGCCATTGACGACAGCTTCGCCCCCAATCGCCTTGATCTCGTTCACGACTTCCTGCGCAGGGGTCAGGTCGTCGCCGCCGCCACCCGCCGCATCGCCACCCAGGTCGTTGACCACCACCTTGGCGCCATGTTCGGCGAGTTTCAGCGCATAGGTGCGGCCCACGCCACGCCCCCCGCCGGTTACAATGGCCACTCTGCCTTCTAGAAAACTCATGCCCTCTTCCTCACCTTCACAGGAATATTCACCTGGCCGAACGTGTCGGCCGTTTCGGTCGGGAAGGATTTTTGGTCACCGGCGCGGCTGCTGCTGCGCCGTTCCTCATCCAACCTGACCTCTTTACGGATCTAATCCGTATGCGTACTATATGCTTTAGATCGGATATGCAACATCTGTCGCATAAGATCCGTCCAAAAGGAGAGGGCAGAAGCATGCCGATGCTGGAACAAAGGATCATCATCATCACCGGCGCTGCATCGGGCCTTGGTCGCGCTGCGGCGATCCGGTGTGCGAGGGACGGTGCGCGGCTGTCCCTGGTCGATGTCAACCGCGCGGGGCTGGACGATGTGAAGGCTGATGTGCGCGCTTCATGTGTAAAGGCGGACGTGCTGACGGTGGAGGCCGACGTTTCGTCCGAGGATCAGGTTTGCGCATATGTCGAACAGACCGTCGCGCGCTTCGGCGGGGTAGACGGATTTTTCAACAATGCCGGGATCGAAGATCGGCAGGCGACGACGCAGGATGTGGACGGCGCTTTTTTCGACCGCATCATGGCGGTCAATGCCAGGGGCGTCCTGTTCGGCATGAAGCACGTCCTGAAAGTGATGGCGACCCAGGGACATGGCCGCATCGTCAATACCGCGTCGGCGCTGGGAATCCGCGGCGCGGGGCGGCAGGCAGGCTACACCGCCAGCAAACATGCCATCGTGGGCCTGACCCGCAACGCGGCGCTGGAATATGGCGCTCTGGGCATCGGCATCAACGCAGTCGCCCCAGGCGCCATATTGACGCCCTTGGTCGAATCCTCCCTGCGACAGGTTGACTCGCATGACTGGCAAGCGACCGCCAGCGCCTTCGTCGCGCATAATCCCATGCGGCGCCTGGGCACGCCGGAGGAAGTCGCATCGGTCGTCGCCTTCCTCCTGTCCGCCGATGCCGCCTTTATAAACGGCGCGGTCATCCCGATCGATGGCGGACAGTCGGCGCAATATTGAAAGGAGGAATGATGACGAAAATCACGGGCAAGGTCGCCATCGTTACAGGCGCGGGACAAGGAGTGGGGCGCGGCATCGCGCTGGCCCTGGCGTCGGGCGGAGCGCGGGTAATGCTGGCAGGGCGCACGAAGGCCAAGCTGGAATCAGTGTGCGCTGAAATTATGGCGGCGGGTGGTGAGGCTGAGGTAATCCCGGTCGACGTTACCAACCCTGCGGATATCGAAACGCTCGTGGCGCAGGTCGCCGACCGCCATGGCGGCATCGATATTCTGGTCAACAATGCACAACAGGCCGTGCTTGCACCCTTGCTGGACATTGATGACGAGGGTTTGCTCCTGACCTTTGAAAGTGGTCCGTTCGCGGCGTTCCGCATGATGAAGGCGGCGTACCCGCATATGAAGCGGCGCGGCGGCGGGGTGATCATCAACCTTGTCTCATCGACCGCCATCAACTGGGACACCAGCGGGACCGCAGCCTATTCCGCCGCCAAACAGGCGATCGGCGCGATGACGCGGGCGGCGGCGTCCGAATGGGGGCCAGACGGTATTCGCGTCAACAATATCGCGCCGCTGGCCGGGTCGCCCGCCATGCTGGCCTGGCTGGATGCAAAGCCGGAGGGGCCGGACGCCTACATGTCCACCATCCCCATGCGGCGGATAGGCGATCCACAGGGCGATATCGGGCGCGTCGTCCTGTTCCTGGCGAGCGAGGATGCCGCCTACATCACAGGGGCGACGATTCCGGTGGATGGTGGGCAGGCAAATTGGCGCTGATGCGAAGGAATGCAGGGCGGTGGTAGGGAGTGATGCGATGAAGGAAGAAAGATCCGCCGGAATCGTGCGGGCCATGCTCGTCATCGGCGGCGCCTATCATGATTTCGACATGGTGCGCCGTCGCCTGCTGGATCTGTTGGCAGGGCAGGAACGGATCAGGACGACCTGCACGAACGATTTTCGCGACCGGGATGCCTTGGCCGCCGCCGATTTTCTGATCAGCTACACGACGAACATCTTTCCTGATGCCGATGGGCTGCCCGTTCTGGAGCAATTCCTAGCGCGCGGCGGGCGTTGGTTGGCCATCCACGGCAGCGCCGCTTATATCGAATTTTCAGGGCCGGAGGTGGAGATTGGCGGCATCAAGCTGCCCGGCCTGACCGATACGCCCGACCGGCACCCCGCCTATATGGACCTGCTGGGGTGCCGGTTCCTGTCGCACCTTGCGCCGCAGCCGTTCACAGTTCGGCCCGTGTCGGATCATCCGATCGTGGCGGGACTGCCGTCGTTCGAGGTGGTGGACGAACCCTATATTCTGGAACTGCGTGGTGAAGGGGAGATATTGCTGGAGTCACGCTACACCGGCGAAGCGCCGGGATATGTGAAGGGGCCATGGCTGAACGACGTGCCACGTCCGCAGGCCGTGTTGCATCGCCATGGCGCTGGCGAAGCGCTGTTCCTGGCACCGGGCCATAGTTGTGGGCGGTATGACATGCAGCCTTTCATCGCGGAGATCGAACCGCAGACGGGGCCGTGGGATAATCCGATCTATCTGGAACTGTTGCGGCGCGCGATTCGCTGGGGTGCGCGCGTGCCGACAGGTGCGCCATGACCCGACCTTCGCCGGTGGAACAGGCTTTGAACGCCGCCTATGCGCTCGACGAAGCAGTCGATGCGAAGGATTGGGCGCGTGTGCGCCGCAGCTTTGCCGCCCGTGTCGGCGTGCGGATCGGCGTGCTGGTCGGGGACAGTGCGGTGACGCTGCCGGTGGATATACTGGTGGCGGGGATCGCCGCACTCAATCCTCCGGCGAAGCTGTCCTGCCATGTGCTTCTCAACCCGATCGTCGTCGTGACGGGTGACCGTGCGACGCTGCGGGCGAAACGTCATGGCTGGGCCAGATGCGATCATCTGACGCCTCCGCTTCATGAGTTGTGGGGTCTGGTTTCCTATGGTTTCATTTTGTCGGGCGGCGAATGGCTGATCGACGACATGGGACTTGTGACCCTGCGCGAGGCGGGCAATCAGGAGGTCGCCCGGCTCCGCGACGACGGCTAGGCTGGACGGTCCCTAATTGGCGTCGGCCTTTTCCACTTGATCCGTCGCTTGGGCGAAGCGGGCGAGATGCAGGTCAGCGTCACCAAGCTGCCGTGCGATCACGAACAGGCGGCGATAATGATGGCTGATGTTCAGTTCTTCGGTCACGCCGATGCCGCCGTGAAGCTGGATTGCCTGCTGGCCGACGAACAGGCCGCCGGTCGATGCCTGAACTTTCGCCGCTGACACGGCGGCGGTCCTGACTGCATCATCCCCGTCCATCGCACCCAGCGCATTGAACAAAGCGGAGCGGGTCATTTCCACCTCAATCGTCATGTCGGCCATGCGATGTTGGAGGACCTGGAAATTGCCGATGGCGGTGCCGAACTGTTTGCGCACCTTGAGGTAATCGCGGGTCGCCCATAGCGCGGTATCCATGATGCCCAAGGCTTCGCCGCACAAGGCAACGATGGCGTGGTCAACCGCGCGGGAGACGGCGCGCTCGGCTGCTGCTCCCGTGGCCAGCAGATGGGCGGGTGCATTATCCAGATGGATGTCGCGGACACGGCGATTGTCTAGCGTGCGATAGGGGTGAAGGTTGACCCCGGATTCTCTCGCATTGACGAGATAGACGCTTCTATGGTCGCCATCCTGGGCGGTAACAAGAAAGGCATCGGCTTGTATCGCGCCTTCGACCAGCGATTTAATCCCGGTGAGGCGGGGGGGCGTTTCTGCTTGATTGACTTGGGTTTCGACGATCCGCCAGTCGCCCCTGCCGTCGGGTTCCTGAAGGGCGGGGGCGATGCGTTTTTCAGCCATGACCAGTTCTGTCAGCAGGGCCAGGGCTTCGTCGGTTCCGATGGCGGACAGCAATTGCGTCGCAAGAACATGAGCGGCGAAAGGCTCGGTCACCAGGCCACGGCCCAGTTCTTCGGCGATCAGCGCATTTTCCACCGCGCTGCCGCCAAAACCGCCCGCGTCTTCGGCAAGGCCCGCGCCCAGCCAGCCCAGTTCGGCGAAGGCCGACCAATGATCCGGCGCAACCCCCTGGGCCGACCGAATGATGGCGAAGCGTTTTTCCCAGTCATATTCGCGTTCGACAAAACGCTTCACGCTGTCGCGCAGGGCGTCGTGTTCGGCTGTGTAGTTGAAGTCCATGATGTCACAGCTCCAGAACGGTCTTGGCGATGAGGGTGCGCTGAATTTCGTTCGCGCCGCCATAAATGGTGGTGGCGCGGCGGAACATCGCCTTGGCTGCGATGCCGATGCCGTGGCCGGGGGTCGGAGCAGCGCCATCGGCCTGATCGACCATGCTGTATTCGGCGTGCGGATCGACGTTGACGGCGATGCCCCTGTCGCCCAGCGCATCGACCGCCAGATCGGCGACGCGTTGGCGTAGTTCCGAACCCCGGACCTTGACCAGCGAGGCGACCGACGCGCTGCCATGACCTTCGGATGTCAGGGCGCGCAGCACCGCGATTTCGAGCGATTTCGTGTCAATTTCGATGCGGGCGAGCTTCGCGCGGAAGATGGGGTCTTCGATCAGGGGTCGGCCGTTTTTCCGTTCGATCCGCGCAATTTCGCGCAATTGGGCGATGTCGCGGCGGGTGTGCGGTACTTCGGCGCTGTTGGTCCGTTCATTGCCGAGCAGGAATTTGGCGTGGGTCCAGCCTTGCCCCGCCTGTCCGATCAGATTTTCCGCCGGAACCCGCACATCGTCGAAGAAAAATTCGTTGACGGTCAGCCCTTCGTCCAGCGTCCAGATGGGGCGGCGCGTGATGCCGGGAGTCTTCAGGTCCACGACCAGCGAGGATATGCCCGCCTGCGGCTTGACGTCGGGATCGGTGCGCACGAGCAGGAATATCATGTCGGCATGATGTCCCTCCGTCGTCCATGTCTTTTGCCCGTTGACGACAAAATGGTCGCCGTCCCGCACCGCCCGCGTGCGAAGGGATGACAGGTCGGAGCCTGCACCCGGTTCTGAAAAGCCCTGCGCCCAGAATGTCTGGCCCAGCCGAATGCCGGGGAGATAAGCCTGCCGCTGCTCTTCAGAGCCGAAGGTGTAGACGACCGGCGCGACCAGTTCGGACCCGATGCGGTCCGCCGTCGGGGCGTAGGCGCGGCGCATTTCGTCTTCGAAGATGAACCGTTGCACGCCGTTCCAGCCCGGCCCCCCATAGGCGGCGGGCCAGTGCGGCACGGACCAGCCCTTGTCCGCGAGGATGCGGGTCCAGGCTGCCTGATCATCACGATGAGGGTGAAAGTCGTAGCGCCCGCGCTGCGCTAGGTCGGGCGGCAGGTTGGCGTCGACGAAAGCCCGAACCTCTGCCCGGAACGCATCATCCTCTCTGCTGTAGGCAGGATCCATCAGCCTCACCCATTTCCATTATAGTGCGTACGCATACGATATCCTTAAACATCATCTTCGCGGAAACGCAAGGCGGAAAGAAGGCCGGTGCCCGATCGGTCGGTCACCGCCCCTTAAAGGACGGATGTCGTTTTTCGCGGATGGCGCTCACGGCTTCACCGAAATCGGAGGTGTAGGTTGCCAGCCCTTCATAGGCGACCCCGGCTTCAAAAACCGAGCTGAACAACTGGCGCAGCGCGATGTTGGTCACCGATTTGGTATAGCGGATCGCCGATTGAGCGCCACGCGCCAGACGCCCGGCATATTTGGCGACATAATCGTCCAGTTCGGCGGCGGGAACGACGAAGCTGATCAGGTTGCACCGCTCTGCTTCGACCGCGCCAATCGCGTCGCCTGTCAGCAGATAATGTTTCGCTTTGCCAAAGCCTATCAGTTGGGGCCAGATCAGCGCGCCGCCATCACCCGCCACCAGCCCCAGCTTGACGTGAGGGTCCGCGAAACGGACATGGTCGGCGGCAATGACGATGTCGCACAGCAGCGCGATGGACGCACCAAAACCGATGGCGTCGCCATTGACCTTTGCGATCACCGGCTTGGCACAGTCGAGCAACCCCATGACGATCCGCCGGATGCTTTTCGCTTCGTTGACAAAGGGTTCGCGTCGCCCGGCGGCCTGATCTTCCAGCCAGTCGAAATCCCCGCCCGCGCAGAATGCACCGCGTGCCCCGGTGAGGATGATGACGTCGCTGTCGGGATCATCTGCGGCATCGAAGAAGGCGCGCGCCATTTCCTCATGCAGGGTGGGGCCAACGGCGTTCAGGTCGTCCGGGCGGTTCATCCTGATGGTCAGTATGCGTCCATCACGCTCGAAGGCCAGCGCTTCATAATGTTCGAATTTCATGCACTCTCCCGTCCGCCGTTGGGTTTTTTTGACCCTGCATGACCCCACATAACAGAAGCTAGGTCGCTAGCATACCATATCCTTGGGGCCGCGAACATGGTTGGGTCGATCAATGGCTATTCAGGCGTGTCGGCGGCATCCGTTTCTTCAGACAGGCTGCCGGACAAGAGCCGGTTCGATTGTTCGAGAAGGTCGGTCAACATGGCGATCCGTTCGGGACCCAGCTGACGCAACAGCAGTTCGTCCTGTTCCAATGCCCCGAGTCTGAGCGGTTCGCGCAGGGTCTGGCCCTTTGCGGTCAGGTGGACCATGGCGAGACGCCGGTCGGCCGCGACGCGACGACGCTCTATGATTCCCGCCTTTTCGAGCCGTTGCAAGGTCTGGCCGATCGTTGCCTTGCCGATTTCCAGTCGTCGGGCCAGTTCCACCTGCGATAGGGGTTCTTCCAGCCACAATTCCCCTAATACATAGGCCTGTGCTGGCGCAATTCCGGTGCTTCTGATTCGGTCAAGATAGTCCGCCTGCGTTATCCGGGCGAGCAATTGCGCCTGATAGGCCAATGTCGTCTTGAACATCGGGAATGAGCATTGCGACGACGGGAGATCCGATTCCTGTTTTTTCTTCAACTTTGCGCTCGCGGTCGCCATTCTCAATTCCCTTTATGTCGTGCGCGGACTGTTGCCGACGAATCATTTCCGGCGTCGGCAATGTCCTGTCGATCGCGACCTTGCATCATGTATGTGGCCGTATCAATAAATGACATTTGTATGATGTGCCTCCATACTGTAGTGACGAATGTCAAGGAATGGAGCGCAGCCATCACGCTGGCCCATCGATATCGGGAGAGAATCAGGTGACCGGAAATATCGACACGCAATGGCCCTGTGACGGCGTCGCACTGATCACGGTGGGGGACGGCGGCATGGCCGGGCACCTGGTTACCTGCGCGACCGTGACCGCATTGGCGGACGTTTTGGAAGCTGTGATCGAGCAGAAGGCGCGCGTGATCGTGCTGGCGTCGTCCGTCGAGGGTCATTGGCTGGAACATGCCTATCTAAGCGATATCGTGAACCTGGTCGAAGGGAAGCCGGCGAGTGGCGACCCGGCGGGATGGTTCCGTTCGCTTCAATTGCTCAATCGCGGACCCGCAGTGACGATTGCCGCCATAAATGGCGATACGTCGGGCGGCGGATGCGAGCTGGGCTGGGGCTGTGACCTGCGGGTTGCGGAAGAGCAAGCGCGGTTCAGCCAGCCCGAAGTCGCCATTGGCGCAGGCACGGGTATCGGCGGCACGTCACGCCTGATGCGCCTGATCGGTAGGACGGTCACTGCCGAAGTCGTGCTGACGGCGCAGCCGCTGACGGCGCGGCGGTTGTATGAATTGGGCGGTCTTAACCGTCTGGTGCCCAAGGGCAAGGCCGTCGAGGAAGCGCTTACGCTCGCCCGGCACATCGCCTCTCTGCCGCCGCAGTCGGTCGCAGGTATGAAGAAGATGCTGGGCGAGGCGGAAGACCTGAATCAGAGCCAGGGCATCGAGAATGACCAGCAGATCAGTCAGGGGCTGTTTGCGCATCCCGACAGTCTGGTCAGCATGAAGGCGATCCAGGCGCGTTTCGACGCCGGAGAAAGCATGGATCAGCTCTACTGGAAAAATGACTAATGTCGTCTATTGATAATAGTATGCTAGCATAGTATTGAATGATGAATGGCGCGGTGGCCCTTTTGGCGACCGCCGCCGGGTGTAATCAGAAAAATGGGAGAGGGTTCATGGATCTGGGCTTGTCAGGATTGAAGGTCATCATGGGCGGCGCGACCCGCGGGATCAGCCGCGCGGCGGCCAATCTGTTCGCCGCGGAAGGCGCGCAGCTGGGTCTGTTTTCGCGCAATGGCGATGCGCTGGAAGAATTCAACAGTGAGCTGGGCGGCAAGGCCGTCACGCGCGAGTTCACGCTGGAGGATCGCGAAGGCTATAAATCCATGCTGACCGGTCTTGCCGATGAGCTGGGCGGGTGCGACATATTCATCCATTCGATCAGTTCGTCGGGCGCGCAGGGCGCGATGGATTGGGACGAAAGCTATCGCATCGACATGCTGGGCGCTGTCGATGCGTGCGAGGCGTTGGAGCCATATCTGGAAAAGTCCGGTGCCGGGTCCGTCATCTTCATGTCGAGCACCGCCGCGATCGAGACGTTCCTGATGCCCCAGGCGTTCAACGCCATCAAGGCGGCGCTGATCACTTACGGCAAGCAGCTGTCGCAGGTTTGGGCACCCAAGGGCGTGCGCGTCAACATGGTGACCCCCGGCCCGATCAGCTACCCCGGTGGCAATTGGGAAGGCGCCAAGGCGTTGATGCCCGACCTTTACAACGGCATCGTCGCCCAGATTCCGATGGGACGATTGGGTTCGCCGGAGGAGGTCGCCAAGTCAATCGCATTCCTGGCCAGCCCGGCGGCGGGTTATGTGACGGGGACCAATCTGGTCATCGACGGGGGCTTCACGAAGCGCGTCCAGTTCTGATCCGGGGGTACGCAGGAGTAAGGTAAATGGCGGCAAATGCACGCTATGCGGAGATCCGGTTCAACGACCGACCGATCAAGGAACAGCTATCCGACCCGGAAAGCTTTGTCCTGGAGCCGGGAGAAATCACCGCCGATTATGAAAAGAAGTCACCGTGGCGGCTGGAGGAACTGCATCCCAATATCGCCGACTATCGGACCGCCAAGACCAGCAGGTCGATCGATCCTGCCGTGATGGCGGTCGAGGAAGAGCGGTTGTGGAGCAAGGTGTGGCTGCTCGCGGGTATTTCCAGCGACATACCCGATGTCGGCGACTGGTTCCGGTTCGACCTGGGCAGGCAGTCCATGATCATCGTGCGCAACAAGGAAGGCGTCGCCGCTTTCTATAATGTGTGCAAGCATCGCGGAAACGAACTGGTGCAGGACGATTTCGGCCATGGCGCGACGTCCTTCACCTGCATCGTGCACAGCTGGCGGTTCAATCTGAACGGCAAAAATGTGCGCGTTACCGACCGGGATACCTTCAGTGAGCAGGCGCTTTGCCAGAATCTGGACCTGACGCCGGTGCATGTCCGGGAATGGGGCGGTATGGTCTTCGTCAGCATGAATCCCGATCCGATACCGTTCGAAGAATATTATGCCGACCTGCTGCCGATGATGGCGTCCTACAAGATCGAGGACATGTTCGTCGTCAAACATCTGACGGTCGATATTCCGGCCAACTGGAAGACGATGTATTCGGCGTTCAACGAGACCTATCATGCGCATGCCACGCATCCGCAGATAAAGCCTTATGTCGATGATCATTATGTCCAGTATGATTTCTATCGAAACGGCCATAACCGGAACCTGTTTTCGGTAGGATCGGTCAGCCCGCGCTGGCCGGACAATCGCTTCGTCAATGTGGGCCTTGCCTATTTCCTGCAGGAAGCGGGCGTGAAGATGTCTGCGCTAAAGGGTGACGCGCGGCATGTCCGCCGGGCGTTGCAGCAGGCCAAGCGTAGCGAGGGCAATCCTTATGGCGTGGATTATTCGGGCTATACCGACAATCAGCTGACGGATGACTGGAACCCGTCGCTGTTCCCGAACGTGACGATGAACATGCACCCGGAAGGCATATTGTTGCAGCGGTTCCGGCCCCATCCTACGGACCCGGAGCGGGGCTATCAGGACGTCTTCGTGCTGTCCGCCAAGCTGGCGGAAGGACGGCGTCCACCGGCCTATATGGGGGTGGAGGACGATGTCGATGTGTCGGGCAAGGTGCGTCCGCCCATCCGCCGCTCTACGCACGACAATCCGCAGGCCGGTGAAGTGGTCGAGCAGGACATCGCCAATATGGTGACGATGCAGCGCGGCATGCGGTCAAAAGGGCTGAATGGGACGGTCGTCTTTTCCGAGCAGGAGCGGCGCATCCAGCACTTCTACGCCGAACTCGACCTCTATCTGGAAAGGAAGAAGGGAGGCTGAGCCTGCTTCTTCGATTGGAGTGAGGGAAGGGGCCGCGCATCGGGTGATGGCGGCCCCTTCCCATTGAGGACGGATCAATTGGGAGAAAGGGCTATTCCGCCTTCAAGCTGTTGAGCGAGCCGGGTGAGGAAGTCCCCGGCGGGCGCGCCGTCGATGATGCGGTGATCGACGGTCAGCGACAGGCCCATGACGGGCCGCACCACAATGGTTTCGCCGTCCTGCGCGACCCAGGGCTTGGGCGTCATGCGTCCCAGGCCGATGATCGCCTGTTGCGGGTAGCTGAGGATCGGCGTGAAATGTTCGACGCGCGTCAGGCCCAGATTGGTGACGGTCACGGTCGCGCCGGTCAGTTCGGCGATGCTGAGCTTGTTCGCCCTGGCCCTTTCGACCAGGTCGGTGCGTCTTTGCGCGATGTCCGGCAGGGAAAGGCTGCCCGCGTCGAAAATGGCGGGGGCGACCAGGGCGCCGGGCAGCGCGATGGCGCAACCGACGTGGATTTGCTCCTGCGGTTCGACGCCCTGTTCAGTTTCCACGGCGTTGAAGAGGGGGAATTCGCGCAGGACCGATGTCAGGGCGGCGATGATCAGATCTTCATAACCGAACTTTGTGCCTGCCGCTTTCCAGGCGTTGCGCGCGGCTACCAGAGCGGAGGCGTCGATGTCGCAGAAGAAGCTGAGCTGCGCGGTCTTTTGCAGGCTTTCGCTCATTTTCTGCGCGATGATGCCCCTGATGCCCGTCAGGCGGAGGATATTGTCAGCTGCCATTATTGGTCCCCATGATGATTGTTCCGGTCAATTGCGGAGCGCGCGGAAGCAGTCGCGCACTTCGCGTATGAAGATGCCGGGTTGTTCCCAGGCGGCAAAGTGGCCGCCCTTGTCCACGCTGTTCCAGTGGATGATCTTGTCGAAATAGCGATCGGCCCACTGGCGCGCGGGCCAGATGATTTCGCGCGGGAAGTGGCTGTAGCCCAGCGGTATGCGCACGTTCCGAGGCCGGAAGCTGTGCATGCTTTCCCAATAGAGCCGGGCGGACGATGCGCCGCTGTTGGTCAGCCAGTAGAGGGTGATGTTGTCCAGCATATCGTCCAGCAAGAAAATGTTTTCCGGCGGGCCGTCGCAGTCGGACCAGCGCTGAAGCTTTTCATAGATCCACGCCGCTTGACCGACGGGGGAGTCGGCGAGCGCATATCCGATTGTCTGCGGCTTGGTCGCCTGCAGCCGGGCATAAGCAGATTCGACGTCATTGAACTGGCGCATGGATTCCAGCGCAGTCTGCTCGTCCGGGGTGAGATCATCCGCAAGGTCGGGCGGGATGATCGACAGCATGTTGAAATGGACGCCCGCCAGTCCCGCCGGTTCATCGACGGCCAGGCACATCGTCACGGACGATCCCCAGTCGCCGCCCTGCGCGACATAGCGGTCATAACCCAGCCGCCGCATCAGTTCGGCCCAGGCCTTTGCGATCCGCTCCACGTCCCACCCGGTTTCGGACGGCTTTTCGGAAAAGCCGTAGCCGGGGAGGGAAGGTATGATGAGGTGGAAGGCGTCGGATGGTTGCCCGCCATGGGCCTGCGGATTGGTCAGCGGGCCGATGACGTTGCGGAATTCCAGTATCGATCCGGGCCAGCCATGGGTCAGCAGCATTGGCATCGCGTCCGGCTGCGCCGAACGGATGTGCAGGAAGTGGATGTCCAGCCCGTCGATCCGTGTGCGATATTGGCCAAGGCCGTTCAGCAGGGCCTCGCACTTCCGCCAGTCATAGGCTGTGCGCCAATGATCGACCAGCGCCCGCAGCTGCCCGGCGGGGACGCCCTGTTCCCAACCGGACACCGGCTGATCATTTGGCCAGCGGGTCCGTTCCAGCCGATCGCGCAGGTCGTCAAGCTGCTGCTGCGGGACATGGATGGTGAAGGGTTCGACAGGCGGCGGGGTCATGGACGTTCCAGAATGGATTGCAGGACGGTGGCGATGCGGTGCATCAGGCGTTGCGTGAAATAGGCGCCCGCGCTCGCGACCAGCACATCGTCGCTGAGGCCCTTTTCAAAGGTATCGCGACCGCCCTTTAGCACTAGGTTCATGAGCCGAAGGCCGCCGCGCAGGGCGAAATAATCGATCTGCCGTTGCGGAATGTCCGTGCCGCCCGCCGCGCGATAGGCGTCCATGAAGCTGGCCCAATCGGTCACGGCAATGATCACGGGATAGCAATAGCCAAGATCTTCGCCGGGATGGCCAATGGCCGCCTGTTCCCAGTCAAGGACGGCGGTAATATGGCCGTCCTGTGCCAGGATGTTGTGAAAGATCATGTCATTATGAACGATAGCCTGGCGGTCATCCAGGCAATCGACATTGGCGCGCAGCCATGAAATGACCGCCGACATGGTGATGGAAGGCCAGCGGGCGAGGGCGTTCCATTCGCGCGCCATGTCGTCCAGCTCAGCCTTCCAGCTTTCCAAGTCGAAGCTGCTGCGTGACGGGCGCAGGCCCTGACCCGCTTCCCCGACCGGCTGCGCATGCAGGATCGCCATTTGCCGGGCGAGGTCCAGAGCGACGTTCCCGTCATCGACGGGCAGCCAATATTCGGGCTGGGCGGTCGCGCCGGGGGCCAGCTCCACCAGCATGAAGGGGGCGTCCAGCCACGCAGGATCGGTTTCGACCAGCACCGGGCGCGGCACGCGCATCCCTGCGCGATGGAGACGGTCGAGCAGGTTGAATTGCGTCACTTCATCCAGGAACGCGTCACCTGCCGCCAGATTGGGGATGCCGCGCTGGATGACGAGCCGGGCAGGCAGGTCGCCCATGCCGGACAGGCCCAGAAGCGCGGTTTGGCGGGACCGACCGCCGACAACCAGTTTGAACGAGTCGATGCGCAACGAGTCGCAACCGGTGCGCTGGCGCAGATATGCCGCGAGCCGTTCGGGATCGATCGAATCCGTGCCACCGCCCGCCTGGCGCGGCGGCGTGTGCTCAACTTCATCCATGCGGTCGATAGCCGATTGCAGCAGGGCGTGTTCGCAGGCGATGGCGTCGCGAAACGCGGCCAGGCCTTCGCCCTGATTCAGTCGATCAGCAGTTTGCGCTATGATTGCGCCGGTTGAACGATAGGCGGCGGCGTTTTCCGCCGGGCCGCCCAGCCGATCAGTGTCGGCGGCCAATGGGAGGGCGGTGGCTGGGTCCAGAAAGGTGGACGGCCCCTGTTCCAGGCCGTTGGCGGTAGCGGTGAGAACCCGGATGCTGTTGTCCAGAGTTGCGCGCGCATCACCATCGTCAACGCAAGGGCGCACGTCGCGCTGCAAGGCGCGGGCTACGGCCCAGAGATGACGCGCGTTTGTCATGATATTCTCTCCTTAGACAACATGCGTATCGTAACAAAGCATATTATGCAATGAAGGCGGCTGTCACGGTGGTGATACGCGATATGGGCAGGGCTATAGCCCCGGCCCTGCACGACAGATGTCAAAAATCCTGCTGGTTCTGCCCGGCCTTTGGTGGGCGCCCTTGACATAAGGCAGTTGGTATATAGTAATGTCGCGTACCAAATACGACTGCGCTTGGAAGCAGCAGACCCAACGCGAAGAGAGTGATGCAGTGGATATAAGCTTATCGGACGATCAGGAAGCCATCCGCGACAGCGTACGGAAGGTCTGCGACCGTTTCGGCGACGAATATTGGTCGGTCTGCGAGGATGAGAAGAAGTTTCCGTTCGAGTTCCACAAGGCGATGGCCGATGCCGGATGGTTGGGTATCACCATGCCAGAGGAGTTTGGCGGCGCGAACCTGGGCGTTACCGAAGCGGCCATCATGATGCATGAGGTGTCGGCGAGCGCAGGCGGCTATTCGGCGGCCAGCACCATCCACCTCAACATCTTTGGCCCTCATGCCGTGGTCGTGCATGGTACGGCCGAGCAGAAGGAGCGGATGCTCAAGCCGCTGATCGCAGGCACCGATCGCGCCTGTTTCGGCGTGACCGAGCCAGACGCTGGACTGGACACGACCAGCATCAAGACCTTTGCAACGAAGGTGCCGGGGGGATACCGCGTCACCGGACGCAAGATATGGACATCTTCGGGGCAAGTGGCGAACAAGATATTGCTGCTGACGCGCACGACGCCCAAGGAGCAGTGCAAGAAGCCGACCGACGGCATGACGCTGTTCTACTCCGACCTTGACAAGAGTCAGGTCGAAGTTCGTCGTATTCCCAAGATGGGCCGCAACGCGGTGGACTCCAACGCGACCTTCATCGACGATTATTTCGTGCCGGACGACGATCGGATCGGTGAGGAAGGCAAGGGTTTCCACTATATCCTGCACAGCCTGAACCCCGAACGCATTCTGGTGGGTATCGAGGCGGTCGGGCTGGGCCGGGGCGCATTGGCACGCGCGGCGAAATATGCGTCCGAGCGCAAGGTTTTCGGCCGCTATATTGGTCAGAACCAGGGCATTCAGCACCCGCTGGCGGAAAATTGGACCTATCTGGAATCCGCTTATTGGATGATCATGCGCGCGGCGCATCTATACGATACGGGCAAGCCCTGCGGCGCGGAGGCGAATGCGGGCAAGTTCCTGGGTGGCCGAGCCGCATTCGAGGCGTGCACCCGCGCCGTCATGACGCATGGCGGCATGGGTTATTCGACCGAATATCAGGTGGAAAGATTGTTCCGCGAGTCGATCCTGATGCGGATTGCGCCGATTACCGAGCAGCTGATCCTGAGCTTCATCGCCGAAAAAGTGCTCGACCTACCGAAGTCCTATTAAGAACTCAGCTGGAGTGGATGATATGTCCAATTGGCCCAAACCAGACGCGGCGACGCTGCTGGAAATCTATCGCAAGGCGACCCTGATCAAGCAGAATGACGAACATGTCATCAAGCAGATGATGGCCGGCAAGCTGGTGATGCCCTATTATAGTCCGCGCGGGCAGGAAATCATTCCGTCGGCGATATCCGTCAGCCTGGATGACGACGATTATATCTGCACCATCTATCGCGGCATTCACGACATGCTGGCGAAGGGGTTTCCCCTGGATGAAATGTGGGCGGAACTGGCGGGCAAGGTTACGGGCACCTGCAAGGGCAAGGGCGGACCAATGCACCTGACTTGCCCCGGAAAGGGCATGATGGTCACCACCGGTATCGTCGGATCGTCCATGCCGATCGCCACGGGCTTGGGCTGGGCGGCAAAACTGGACGGTCGCAATCGTGTTTCAGTGGCCAATTTCGGCGATGGCGCGACCAATATCGGTGCTTTCCATGAATCCATGAACATGGCGGCGGTATGGAAGCTGCCCGTTATCTTCCTGTGCCAGAATAACCATTATGCCGAACATACCGCGCCCGAATATTCGCGCGCCATCGACCGTATTTCGGATCGCGCGGCGGCTTATGGCATGCCCGGCGTGACCGTGGACGGCAATGACCCCGACGAAATGTACGGCGCGGCCAAGGTAGCGATCGAACGCGCGCGGGCGGGCGAGGGGCCGACGCTGATCGAGGCAATGACCTTCCGTTTCAACGGCCACATTCTGGGCGAAGCGGGGCATTATATGGACAAGTCCATCTATGCCGAGGCGCAGACGAGGGACCCGATGCCGATCCTGCGCGCCCGATTGCTGTCCGAAGGGATAGCGACCGAAGCGGATCTGGCCGCCATCGAGAAGGAGGTGGACAGCCGGATCGTTGCGGCGGTCGAAGCCGCCATGGCCGCAGACTTTCCCGACGTCGCCGAGCTGAAGCGGGACGTGTTCGCTGAAGAAATCGCTTGAGGAAATGGCAATGACCGATACAATCACTGCATCCGACGCGCAGACTTCTGCCGCATCGCAAGTCGCTGAACCCAAGAAGATGACGATGGTGGACGCCATCAACCTGGCGCTTCACGACGCCATGGAGGCTGATCCTAAGGTGCTGGTCCTCGGAGAGGACGTGGCCGATGGGCAGGATGGCGGCGTCATGGGCGTGACCAAGGGGCTGTCCACGCGTTTCGGCGAGGACCGCGTCAAATCCACGCCAATTTCCGAACAGGCGATCATCGGCGCGGCCATTGGCGCGGCCGTCGGCGGGTACAAGCCGGTGGCCGAGATCATGCTGATGAACTTCATCGCCGTGCCGATGGACATGATCTTCAACCATGCGGCCAAGCTGCGCTTCATGTCGGGGGGACAGACCGGCGTGCCGATGGTCATCCGCACCATGACTGGGTCGGGCTTTTCCACCGGCGGCCAGCATAGCGATTATCTGGAGGCGTGGTTCGCGCATACTGCTGGCATAAAAGTGGTCGCTCCGTCCACGCCCGATGATGCTTATGGCCTGATGCGCGCGGCGATCGATGATCCCGACCCGGTGCTGTTCATCGAGAATATGCCGAGCTACTGGACGCCCGCGCCGGTTTCCAAGCAGGTTGTCCCGATCGGCAAGGCGCGGGTCGCCCGCGAAGGCAGCGACGTCACCATCATTGCCCATTCGCTGATGGTGACACTCAGCCTGGCGGTGGCGGACAAGTTGGCAGCCGAGGGCGTTTCCGTGGAGGTGGTCGATCTGCGCACCATATCGCCATGGGACCGCGAAGCTGTGATCGCTTCCGTGCGCAAGACCGGTCGTGCTGTCGTCGTGCATGAGGCGGTGAAGCAATTCGGCATCGGCGCCGAGATCGCGTCGGTCATCACCGAAGAGCTGTGGGGCGAATTAAAGGGTCCGGTCCAGCGAGTGGGCGCGGCCTATTGCGCCGTGCCCTTTTCCAAGCCGCTGGAGCAGGCGTTTGCGCCGAGCGCTGATACGATTGAGGCCGCCGTTCGCAAGGCGCTGGCTTGATCGCGACGGAGGGGGCCGCCCGCATGCTTCAGTCCGCGCCGGACGAAAGCTATCTGGTCGAATTGAGCGATGGGGTGCTGCGCCTGTCGTTCAACCGGCCACAATATGGCAACGCCATTCCCAAGACGACGGTGCCCCAGCTGACCGGACTGTTTCAGGCGGCGCAGGCGGACCCGGCGGTGCGCTGCATCCTGGTGCGGGGCGAGGGGAAGGTGTTTTCCGCTGGCGGCGACGTCGCGAGCTTTGCTGACTCGATCAAGCAGGATGTGGCGACGCGGCAGGCGGATTTTGCCCACCGCCTGCCGCTGGCACGGGAGTTGGTGGAGGCAATCGTCGCGTTCGACCGGCCAATCGTCGCGTCGGTGCGCGGAGCGGCGGCCGGGGCTGGATTATTCTATCCGCTAATCGCTGACTATGCGATCGGCGATGACAGCGCCGCCTTCGTATTCGCGCATCAGCGTGTCGGCTTGAGTCCCGATGGGGGCGTGACCGCCGTGCTGCCGCAGGTGGTGGGCGTGCGGATGGCGCGCATGCTGCTGATGACAGCGGCGAAGGTCGATGCGGCGGAAGCGCACAGGATCGGCATATTGCATCGGATTGTCGATGCGGAGGCACTGGAAGAGCAGGCGATGAAGGCGGCACGGCGGCTGGCGCAGGCTCCGCAGCGCGCGATCGGTACCGCCAAGAAGCTGGTCAACGATGCAGCAGGGCGCAGCCTGGCGCAGATATTGGATGCCGAAACCGACGGCATCGTCGCTTGCGTCGGTGACGGTGATTTTGATGAGGGGGTCACGGCTTTTCTGGAAAAGCGCACGCCAGTTTTCCCCTCTGCCCGCTGACGCGCGATAGCGTCCGCCCGATTTGGAGAAGAAGATGCAGATCCCCATCAAGGAAACGCCGTGGGAAGGTGACTTCCCCGAGGTGGAGAACTGGAGCGAGAATTTCTGCCTTGCCGGGTTCGATCCGCAATCGGGTGTCGGCATCTGGTTTCATATCGGCCGTTGGCACCATGACCTCACGCAGTTCCGTGAAGTGGTCATCATCCGATTGCCCGATGGAACAGTGATCGCTCATCGCGCCATAGGCGATGCTTTCGCTGCGGCGGAGGGGCCGGGCGGACCGCATCTGGCGGTGCGGATCGTCGAGCCGGGGCGCAAGATGACCTATCGCTTCAAGGGCGGGGTGATGCGTGTTCCGGCCGGGCAGATGCTGAACGGGCTGGTGGGGGATGGGTGGCGCACGCCCATGTCATTCGACCTGACCTTCACATCGACGGCGGACATATGGGACCTGCACAAGGTCGGCGCGCTTCAGGATTTCCTGCCCGCCGGTCATATCGAACAGCCCGGCCTGCTCACCGGCTCCTTTCGCATTGGCGGTGAGGACTTTGCCTTCAATGCGATGGCTAACCGCGATCACAGTCTGGGTGGGCGGGATAACCGCAATCTGCACAGTCATCAGTGGTTCCAGGGCTATTTCGAAAACGGAATCGCCTTCCTGCTGTTCGATGCGCAGACCAGCCCCGGCGAACAGGTCGTGTTTTCAGAGGCGCTCGTCTATGAAGGCGATAAGAGCTTCGAAGCGAAGATCGAGCAGATCGAGCGATGTGGTCATGTGGATGACGACGAAAAGCTGATCAGGACGGTGCTGAGCTATGCCAACGGGTCGCTGGTGATCGACACGGCGGCGTTCCATGGCAGTTCCTACCTGTCGCTCGCATCGCCCAATGACACTTATGCCGGGGTCTATCCGACCGATCCGGGACCGACGCGGGTGGTGGACGAACAATCCGTCAGCCTGCTGCTCAACGGATCGGTCAAGGGCTATGGCTGCTATGAGCGGACCATTCCGGGCGCCCACATCCGTGAGGCGTAAGAGGGGCGCGTCCCCTGGCGGTCTTTCCGCCGGGGGCGTTTTGGCGCGTCAGACGTCCTTCAATGTCCCGATCTCGACATTGGCAAGGCCTTCCTCGCCCGTCTCCTCGCACCGTACCCGGCACATATTCTCAACATTATAATAGACCTTTGCACCCGGCTTCTGTGAATGCAGCGGCAGGCGGGCAAAGGCATTGCCCACGTCTGCGGTCAGGGTGAATTTCTCACCGCCAAGGGTCATGGTGTGGAATATGACCTTGTCGGGCATGCCTTCCGGCCCTTCACCGACATTTTCGATGTGGAGCGTTTTGATGACCTCATTCCCCTCCGCCCGCGCGATATAGCCTTCGGCCGTCATGTTGGCCGGGCGCACCGTGTTGCGGACGGTGAACAGGTGAAACCCCATGGTCGGGAAGTTGAAGAAGGACCAGTTGTGGTCCAGCACGATCTGGTCGTTGCGCATCCCCCAACTATGGTCGCGATAGCCGGAGCCATCGACGTCGAGCGACACGCCCGCAAGCTCGCCTGTCTTGAAGGTCATCTTGCCAGTCGCGTCCATGCATTGGCCCTGATGACGAAAGCCGGTCCGGTCGAGTGCGGTATTTTCCGAAATGGAAAACTGGTCGGGATTGACGTCCGCGCAGGCCAGGAAATCGAACAGATGCATGCGGCGCGTGAAGCGCAGCGATGCGGCAATATTCTCATCCTCATATTCGACCAGAAACTCTTCCTGAGGCTTCAGGAAATGAACGGTCTGGTTGCCGTAGCGCAGCATCTTTTGATGTTCGAAGGGCTGGGGCAGGGGCACTTCGCCGCTGTGGCTGACCTTTACGCCTTTATGCAGCACGGTGAAGGAGGCGAAGGCGCGGTCGAAGGTCGGCTCTGCCGTGCTGTGAGCCAGGCAGCACAGGTCCCGTTCGGGATCCATGAACACCCAGAAGTAATTTTCCTTCCAGCGCAACCAGGCGCGGGCGGGAACAGTGTGAGGGTAATCCTCGTGCAGCAGCATCATTGTCTCCAAAGGCAGTTGGGAAGAAAATAAAAGCCCCCCCAAGCGTCGTGATCCGCGTCATCCCAATGTGACGCGGATCACGAGCCATTTTCAGCCCCTTGGCTGCAATCGTTGATCAGAGGTCGAAGCGGACCTCGACCCCGTAGGTCCGGGGATCACCAACGCCGCCCAGATCACCTGCGGGCGTGTCAGTCTGTGGGATCTGATTATTGAAATATTTCTCGTTACTGAGATTTGCGCCCCACAGGCGGAAGGTCAGCCTGTCATTGAATTCGGGCTTGAAGCTGATGCTGGCATTGAACAGCGTCAGCTTGGGTTCCGTCAGGATATTGTCCGGGTCCCATGTCAGGCTGGAACGATAGGACATTTGTCCGGCAAGCGTGAATTGGCCGAATGACGTCGGAACGTCATAGTTGAACCCCGCATTCAGTTTCCACTTGGGGGTTTGCGACAGACGGTTGCCGCTGGCATCGCCCGTCGCCAGCGTTACGCCCCAGGGCGACGTGAAGATCGGCACGTTGAACGGCGCGTTATCAAAGTCGAGGAACTTCGCCCAGAGATACTGGCCTGACAGGTCCAGCCTCAATTGGTCGGTCACCAGGATCGTGCTGTCGAACTCCACGCCCTTGGTCCGCGCCTTTTTAGCATTGGCAAAGGCGACGAGGGGCGTTGGGCCTGCGGGCGTATCGACCAGCTGGACGAGCTGGACCTGCGGGTCCTTGATGTCGTTGCGGAACACGGCAAAGTTGGCGCGCACTCGGCGGTCGAACAGCATCATCTTCAGGCCGGCTTCATAAGACGTCACAGTTTCGGGCCGGGTTGGCGCCGCAGCAACCGGGATTGTGTTGAACGTGCCCGATTTATAGCCACGGCTCCATGTCGCATAGGCCATGATGTCATCGGTGAAGTTGTGATCCAACGATACCTTGTACGTCCATTTGTCGAAGTTGAAGGTCTCATTATAGTCCGGGGCGGCGGGGAAGTCGGGTCCGACAAGCGGGGTGATCGACTGACGGCCTTGTCCTTCTACCCGGTCCTTCGTGTAGCGGACGCCAAGGGTGATATTGGTCTTGTCATCCACCACCGGGAACGTCGCCTGTGCAAAGGGAGCCCAGGATTCGATCTTCTGCACGCTATTGAGATTCTGGCTTGCCAATCCGTTCAGGGTCAAGGCGTCGCCATTGATCGCGACATCGACATTCGTACGGGAATTGATGTAGAACAGGCCCAATATCCAGCTGATCTTCGAAGACGCCTGCGACTTCAGCTGAAATTCCTGGGTGATCTGGCGGTCCTTGATGTTAATTGGGAAGGCCAGCCAGTTCAGATCCGTGTGATCGCCTTCATAGCTCAGAAATTCTTTCGCTTTCCGAAAGGATGTGATGCTGACAAAGTCGGCGAACCCAAGTTCCTGATCAATTTTCAACGCGCCACCCCAGCCACGGAGGCGGTGGAATATCTCTGTATTCGCATTAATATCGTAGAAACCCGGCGGGTCGAAATATTGCGTGCCTTGCAACGGCGATCCCAACGGGTAGCCGCGCGTCGTTCCTGGATAGATGCTGACCGCGTTGCCCTGATTCTGCCGCTGATAGGTATAAAACCCGCTGAGGCGGATCTTGGTCGTGTCCGTCGGTTCGAACACGAGTTTTGACCGGATGTTATAGAATTTGCGGCGGTACGTATCTTTGCCGGTGAGCAGGTTCTTGCCCCATCCATCGCCCTGGTTCAGCCCGGCAAGAGAAATACCAGCCGAAACATTTTCTCCCAACGGGGTTGCTGCGTAGAGTTTGCCGCTGACCGTATCGTAATTGGCATAGCCCAGCGTCGCGGAAAGGTCCGTGGTTTCGCCCGGATCGCGGGTGAAGACCTGCATCAGGCCGCCGGTCGAATTGCGGCCGAACAAGGTTCCTTGCGGTCCTTTGAGCACTTCGACTCGTTCGATATTGGCGAGTTCAAGATAGGCGCTCGCCAGGCGTGAATAATAGACATCGTCTATATAGACCGGCACGCTTGCTTCATTGCCGGGCGTGGATGCGCCAGGATTGCCGACGCCGCGCAGGAACGGGATGATGACGCCCGACATTTGCGACACGAACAGCGACGAGTCGGCCTGCTGTATGTCGGATACGCGGAAAATACCCTTGTTTTCCAACGCTTCGCCGGTGAATGCGGTCACCGCGACGGGAACGTCCTGCAGATTCTGGCTGCGGCGCTGGGCCGTGACGATGATTTCTTCAAGGCCCGCCGTGGGGCGTGCCTGCGCTTCGTTGTCCTGAGGCGGCGTTGCAGTCTGAGCAAGCAGCGGCGCTGACGCCACGGTGGCGAACAACATGGTGCTATAACCAAAAGCCTTCTTTTTCATCGGTCTTCCCCTCGCTTTGCGATTATCATTATCGATCATTGGATGACGCCGTCGTGCCCGCGATGAGGCGTCCCGATCTTTATGCAACGATGGTCAGCAAGGTCCGGGTCGGGGCCGTGGGCGTCGAATGGCGGCACCCTGCATCACATCAGGCCGGATCATTCCATCACCAAATGTGACATCTGTCAATACGGTAAACGTGCGAACGATCTACAAGTGTATCTATTCTGCATCTAGCAGAGTCGTTTACCGCCTGTTAGTTCTGGTTGCGGCTTCCCGTCCGGCGATATGGCCGAAGACGAGCGCGGGGCCGATCGTCCCGCCAGCGCCCGGATAGGCCATGCCCGTGATGCTGGCCGCCGCGTTGCCCGCAGCGTACAGACCCGCAATCTTGCCACCGCGCAGGCTTTGCACTTCAGCTCTGGCGCTGATTTTCGGGCCGCCCTTTGTTCCCAGAACGCCGGGGTAAACGCGGCAGGCGTAGAATGGTGCCTGGTCCAGCACGCCCACGGTCTGGTGCGATCCTTCCAATGCCCAGTCGCCATGGTAGCGGTCATACCGACTTTCGCCGCGATGGAAGGCCGGGTCATTGCCATCGCGCGCGAACATGTTGAACTGTTCGACGGTGCGTTCCAGGCCGCCGGAATCGACGCTGATCCTGTCGGCAAGCGCCGCCAAAGTAGGGGCCTGTTCGATCCAGTTGGGCAACGGGTCGCCCGGATAGCGCGTCATGACGGGATAACGGTCCAGATAGCCCTGGTGGAAGATGATCCAGGCGTCCTGATTGGGATAGTCGAACGTCTGGGCGTCGAATTGAAAGAAGGATCGGCCCAGATCATTATAATTGCAGGATTCGTTGACGAAACGCTGCCCCGCACGGTTGACCATGATCGAACCGGGTTTGGTGAGTTCGGTCACGGCGAAGCGGATGGCCGGTTGGCCATCATATTCCTCTCCGGGAATTTTCATGATCGGCATCCACCATGCCTCGTCGGTGTTGGCGAGCGCGGCACCGGCTTCCGCCGCCATCAACAGGCCGTCGCCTTGATTGTCAGGCGGGCTGGCCGCGCCCTGATGCGAGCCGCGCAGCAGGTCCTTGACCAAAGCGGCATTCCATTCGAACCCGCCGCTTGCGATAATCACGCCGCGCCGGGCGCGAATTTCGAATGGCACGCCATCATGATCGCCCCGAACGCCGACGACGGCGCCTTCGTCCATGATCAGGCTTTGCGCGCGCATGCCGAACAGGATCGTCGCGCCTTTGTGAACCACGGCCTTGGTCAAGCCTGCCACCAGCGCGTTGCCGACGCCCACCAGCCCCTTTTCCAACCGATCGCCGATGATTGCGGGATCGAATATGTCGACGCCGTCCTCCAGGTCGTTGCTGGAAATAGGGATGGGAAAGGTTAGGCTGCTGCGGAGCCTGGGCCGCAATTCTCCCAGATCATTACCCGGGAAAAGACCTGCGGACAGCGAGCGGCCGAATGTCCCGCCCGGCAGTTCGGGGTGATAGTCCGGCCATTGGAGCGCGCGGAAGCGGATGTCCGTTTCCGCTTCGATGAATTTGATGACATCCACGCCCGCATCGACATAGGTTTCGATCATCTCATCATCCATGCGGCCCAGTGATTGGCGCCGCAGATAGGTAAGCGCCGCCTCGCGCGTGTCGTTGCTTCCGACTTCGTGCATGTGGTGATTGCATGGAATCCACGGCACGCCGCCGGAAATGGCGGTGGTGCCGCCCAGCTTTTCCGACCGTTCCAGGACAATGACGTCCGCTCCTGCATGCCGGGCACTCAGGGCGGCGGCTAGCCCAGCTGCGCCCGTGCCAATGACGATGACGTCGGTCTCACTGACATGGTCCTGTTGTGACATGTCGGCGATCACGCCTCTTCCCGTGCCAGCGCGAATTGGCGCGCGACGGCGTCAAAGGATCGCCTCGCCGCTTCTTCCGGTTCTAGCGCGCGGAATTCGTGCGACAGCATCTCGATCCCGTAGCAGCCGTCATATCCCGTCGCCGCGATCGCGCGCAGAAATGCCGGCACGTCGAAGCTGCCTTCGCCGGGTAGCAGGCGATTATCGGTGGAATCGTCGAACAGATGGCCCACCACTTCTGCGGCGGCGTCGTCCAGTTCCACATGCTTGATATATTCGACGGGCAGGGCAGCGACCTCTTCATAGGGGATGCCGGGGCGGGTCATGTGCCAGATGTCGATCAACAGCCCGCCATTCGCCGCGCCAGCCTGTTCGATAAGTTGCCGCCCAGAGGTGAGATCGCGGATATTGGCGAGCGGAAATACCTCGATCGACACATGAGCACCCACATGCGCTGCCTGGTCGCAGAGTAAGCGGAAGTCCGCCGCCATGGATTCCATGGACACGCCGCTGTCGCTGAGGTCGCCGACCACCTTGATGTGCCCGGTCCCGATCTCGACTGCGGTATCCAGCCACAGGCGGCGCATCTTGTCAGACGCGGCGCGGGCGTCGCCCTGTGCGAACCAGTCGGTCAGGCATTCGATTTCCAGGAACTGGACACCGGCATCGTCCAGGATGCGACGGATCCCAGCGGTCCCATGCAGGGCGACATTGGCGGCGAGGTCATCGCCGGACAGTCCCATGCCATAATAGCCGGCCGCGACAGCCGCAGCGGCGCGCCGTTCCAGCGGGAAGGGGCTGGCGACCGGCTTACCCGGATAGGCGTCACCCGCGATGGTGTAATAGGTCGCGACAATCTTTGGATCGGTCATGATGAAATTCCTTTGTCAGCGCACATGATGCATGGCGCTCATTGTTCAGAAGCGGTTCGATCCGCATGCGGCTTCGCGACCGGCGATGTGGCCGAAGGTCAGCGCTGGCCCCAGCGTCGCGCCGCCGCCCGGATAGGCCATGCCCATGATGCTCGCCATGGCATTGCCCGCTGCGTAGAGGCCGGGGACGGTGCCGCCCGACAGGCTGAGCACTTCGGCACGTTCGTTCGTGCGCGGGCCACCCTTTGTCCCGATCGTGCCGATCTTGGTTTCGACGGCATAATAGGGGCCTCGTTCCAGTGGCCCTAGCGTCTTTGCGGTGCCCTCTGCGCTGGGATCGCCCCAATATAGTTCGTAGATGCTTTCGCCGCGATGGAAGTCCGGGTCGACGCCATTGCGCGCATTGTCGTTGAACCGCGCGACCTGCGCCTCCAGCCCGGCGGGATCGACGCCGATCCTGGCGGCCAGTTCGGACAGCGTGTCCGCGCTTTCCATCCAGGACGGCACCGGATCACCCGGATAGCGCGTCAGGAACGGGAAGCGATCCATATAGTCCTGGCTGACGATGTGCCATGCGGGCAGGTTGGGATAGTCGAAATTCACCGGATCGAAGGCCTGAAAGACGCGACCTATATCATTGTAATTGCAGGCTTCGTTGACGAAGCGGCGACCTTTCCGGTTGACGATGATCGATCCGGGTCCGCAGCGTTCTATCCCGGTCAGCCGGACGAGCGGACGCCCGTCATATTCCTCACCCGGTATGGTGACGGACGGTTGCCACCAGGCTTCCGACATATTGCCCAGGGCGGCCCCAGCCTGCATCGCCATCTTCAGCCCGTCGCCTTCATTCCAGGGCGGGCTGTGGGGGCTGTGCATCGGGCCGCGCAGGAATTCGCGGGTCATTTCCTTGTTCCATTCATATCCGCCGCAGGCCAAGATCACGCCCTTGCGCACGCCCACGCGCCACGGCTTCCCGTCGCGCTCCGCTTCGATGCCGATGACCACGTCATTGTCCTGCACCAGCCGCAGAACGCGGACATTGCGTTCGATACGGACGCCGTGATCCACCAGTCCCTTGAGCAGCCCCGCCATCAACGCGCCACCCATGCCGACGATGTCCTCGCTGAGGCGTCCGCCGATCAGTTCGGGGTCGAGCACATTGAAGCCATCCTCGACATCGGCGATGGAGATGGGGATGGGGAAATGTGCGCTGGACCGGAGCGCCGGGCGCAATTCCCCCAGCGTTCCCGCCGGAAAGATGCCAGCCGTCACCGAACGGCCCACATTGCCGCCGGGAAATTCGGGGTGATAGTCGGGCATCTGGAGCGCGCGGAAGCGAAGGTCCGTTTCCTTTTCAAGGAACAGCAGCACATCGGGCGCTGTGTCCACGAAAGTTTCGATCATGCCGTCGTCCATCTTGCCCAGTGAAATGCGGCGAAGATAGGTGAGCGCCTGTTCGCGGGAATCGGTTCGCCCGATCTCATGCATATGATGGTTGTTGGGAATCCAGGGCACGCCGCCCGAAACAGCGCTGGTTCCACCCAGCTTGTCGGTGCGCTCAAGCAGCAACACCTCCGCGCCAGCAGTCCGGGCGGCCAGCGCGGCGGAGCATCCCGCCGCGCCGGAACCCACGATCAGGACTTCGGTTTCTTCATCCCATTGGATTGCCACGGGTCGTCCCTCCTAAACTTGATCTTCATTCGGGCCTGTTGGACGCGCCGCCCCTTTTGGGGTCTGGATGACGCCTGGCCGGGTTGCCTGTTCTATCGAGCGTCTTCGAGGATCAGCGATGATGCATGCCAGGCCGTCGCCATCACCGGCGCATTGGTGTTGCCCGACGTCAGGTTGGGCATGATCGAACAGTCCACTACGCGCAGCCCATCCACGCCGCGCACCCGCGTGCGGGGGTCCACCACCGCCTGTTCGTCGCTGCCCATCCGGCAGGTTGCGACGGCATGGGTGCCACAGCTCAGATGCCGCCGTACGGCCGTCAGGATCTGATCGTCGCTGTCATTGCCGTTCAATCCCGGTGCGATTTCGCGCGCCACATAGGGGGCGATGGCGGGCTGGGTCATCAGCTTGCGCACGAAGTGGACCATGGCGACCGCCGTGTCGCAATCCTCCTGCGTGGTTAGCCAGTTCGGGTGGATGCGTAGCGGTGCGTCGGCGTCGGGCGAGGTGATGGCAAGGCTGCCTTCACTGGTCACGCGCAGCATCGCGGTCGCAATCATCATGCCCGGATGCTTGTTGACCCCGTTTGTCGGCACGGCGACGTCGGCCTCACCCTGCGCCAGCGTCACGCCGCCGACGAAGCATTGGATGTCGGGGCGAGTCACGCTGGGTCGGCTCTTTGCAAAGATGCCGATTTCCTGCGGCACGGTTGCCATCGGGCCGCCCTTGAACAGGAAATATTCGGCAAGGCTGCGGGCCAGTCCCAGGCCGCGATAACGGTGATTCAGGCCCTTGTCACCCTGTAGATCATAGTTGATGCCGTAGATCGGGTGCTCCTGCATCCGCTGACCCACGTCCGGGCTGTCCAGAATGACATCCACGCCCGCAGCCTTCAACGTGTCAGCCGGGCCGATCCCTGAAAGCTGTAGCAGCTTGGGCGACGCGATTGCGCCCGCTGACACGATGACCTCACCACGGCAGCGGAACTCCACCTTCTGCCCGGCGCTGCGGCAGGCGACGCCCTTCGCCCGGCGCTGCTCTATGATGATGCGATCGACCTGAACGCCTGTCCGGACCTCCAGATTGCGCCGGTGGCGCACCGGGTTCAGGAAAGCCACGGCCGCGCTCTGCCTACGCCCGTTCTTGATATTATAATGATAATAGCCGACGCCTTCGCGGCTTCCCGCGTTGAAGTCATCGTTGCGCGGCAGGCCCATTTGCTTGCCCGCCTCGATCATCCGGTCGGCAAGGGGGTAGCGAAACTTTTCGGTCGAAACATGGACCGGGCCGCCAACGCCATGTTCGCTGGACGCGCCAAGCTCATGATCCTCAATGGCGTTGAAGGCGGGGAGCATCGTGTTCCAGCCCCATCCCGTCGCCCCGCGCGCTTCCCATTGTTCGAAATCCTCGGGCTGGCCACGGATATAGATCATCCCGTTTATGGCAGACGATCCGCCCAGCCCCCGGCCCCTCAGCCAGATTTCGCTGGCGTCCAGTCCTTGTTCGCGGGGCTGCTGAACCGGAAAATATTGGGCGAATGTGGGATCGCCGACCAGTTTGGCCACGCCCTTGGGCATGCGGACGAACATATGATTGTTATCGCCACCTGCTTCCAGAAGCAGCACACGATTCGAAGGATTTTCCGACAATTTGTTGGCCAGCACACAACCCGCACTGCCCGCGCCGACGATGATATAGTCGAACTCGGCCATGTCCTCTCCAGAGATTAAATGACATTCGTCTTATATGGCTTCTATGCCATGACGACGGCGTGGACACAATGGCATTTGTTCAGGGATGCCGCGACGGGATTGACAGATTGTCAGACACACGTCACTTATTAACAAGGTAAGCCGACATACGAAGAAGAATCGGCGCAGTTGCACATGAAAAGCAACGCGGCGGTCAGGAGAGGTGGAAAATGGGTCCGTTGGACGACAAGATTGCATTGGTCACAGGCGCTTCCGGCGGTATTGGTCGGCAGATCGCCGTTCGGCTGGCGGAAAGCGGTGCGCGGGTGATCGTCCATTATTCGTCCCGCCGCGAAAGCGCGGAGCAGACGGTGGCCGCCGTGCAAGCGGTGGGCGGCGCGGCGACGATCGTGCAGGCGGACCTCAGCCACGGCGATGGCGTCAGGCAGTTGTTCGCCGGGATCGACGCGATGGGCGGACGGCTCGACATCCTCATCAACAATGCGGGGGCGGGCGAAACATCCCCGATTGCCACGATAGCGGAGGAAGAGATTGACCGCATGTATCGTGTCAATTTCAAGTCCCCGGTGCTGGTCACCCAACAGGCGCTGACCCGGATGACTGACGGCGCGGTCATCGTGAACATATCCTCCATGAGCGGGCTGATGGCGCAGCCTCCGGGCTTTGCCTATGCGATGAGCAAGGCGGCGATCCATTCCTTTACCCTGTCGATGGCGGTCGAGCTTGCCGCGCGTAACATCCGCGTGAACGCCGTGGCACCGGGACCGGTCGATACCGACCTTCTCAACGGATATCGGGCGAGCGCCGATGCGATGCGCGCGCTGACCGACATGGCCGCGCTCGGTCGGCTGGGTACGCCAGACGACATTGCGCAGATCGTCCTTTTCCTGGCATCCCCCGCTTCGGGATGGCTGACGGGCCAGATCATCCAGGCGAGCGGCGGCATGAGGTTATAGCCCAATGCCCGCCCAACGCGGCGGGGCATGAACTGGTTACAGGAGAGCGTGCTATGTCCGTCACCTACGATTTCAAGAAGGGCGCGGTCGTCATATTCGGCGGTAGCGGAGGCGCTGGCGGTCACATCACGCGTGCCTTTGCCAGGGCTGGATGCGATGTGGCCTTCACCTATTTCGGTGGCAAGGGACGGGCAGACGACCTGCAAGCCGAGCTGCGTGATGCGGGATGTTCCGTGGTCGCCTATCAGGCGGACATCAAGACGCCTGAACGACCACAGGAAATTATCGACGATGTCGTGGCGAAGTTCGGGTCGGTTCATACTGTCGTCTACGCGGCCGGGCCGGTCATCGACGTTTGCCCCATCGTGGCCAACGGGCCGGAACGCTTCAAGCTTCAGGTCGATTCCGAACTTCTGGGCTTTTTCCACGTCGTTCGCGGCGCGATCGGCCATTTGCGGGAAAGCCGTGGCAGCCTGATCGCCTGCACGTCCTTTGCCAATTACAAGGTGCTCATCAACGATGGCCTGTCCGCGTCGGCAAAGGCGGGTATCGAAAGCCTGGTTCGCCAGATCGCGGTGGAGGAAGGCCGCTATGGCGTCCGCGCCAATTCCATCGGCCTGGGTTGGTTCGACATTGGCCAGGGAGCGGTCGCGCCGATCGATCAGTCGACGACGCAAAGCGATATCGGGAAAGACATGGTGAAGCTGATGAGCAGCATGATCCCGCTCGGCAACCGCCCCGGTCGGGGCGAGGAACTGGCGAACACGGTCCTGTTCTTTGCGTCTGAACAGGCGTCCTACATTACGGGGCAGACGCTGCTCGTGGACGGCGGCATTTCCTTGTGACGAAAGGCCGCGCCCTTTCATCGCGGATGAGCTGACATCATGCTCATGGCGAAACATGCGGAGCAGGAGTCTTTTTCAGGCTGGCGCATGGCGGCATTGCTGTTCGTGGTGCTGAATGTCGTTCTGGGCGTGAATTTCGGCAGCTATGGCGCTTTGGTCGGCGCTATAGAAAAGGAGTTCGGCACCAGCCGGGCGCTGGCATCCGCTGGTTCCAGCGTGCTGACCCTGTCCATGGGGCTGCTATCGCCGTTTGCCGGAGCGTTGATGTTGCGCTTCCCGATCAAGCTGTTGATGATGGCGGGCGCTTTGGCGAGTGCCATCGGTTACCTGCTGATGGCCCATGTTCATTCGGTCTATGCGATGCTGGCCTGTTATGGCCTGCTGATCGGGCCGGGCTTTTGCCTGGTGGGGATCATCCCGTGCACCAACATCGTCAGCAACTGGTTCGTGTCGGGACGCGGCAAGGCGATCGGGCTGATGAACATGCCGCTTGGCAATATGGTGATGCCGCTGGCGGCGGCGGCTTTGGTGCAAATGGCGGGCGTGCGGACAACCTTTCTCGTCTTTGGCGTGATGATGGCCTCTCTGGTCCCGTTGCTGCTGTTCCTGGTCGATCATCCTGCGCGCGTCGGGCAGCGAGCCAAGGGTGCGAGCAGCGGTGTGATCGCGGATGAGATAGCCGTTGTGCAAGTCGCGCCGGGCACGGTGCTGCGCATGCCTGCCCTGTGGGTCATGACGCTGGGTGTCGGCATATTGAGCGCTGCGGGGCTGGTCATGGTGACCCATCTTGCCGTCCTTGCGACCAGCCGGGGTTTGGACCTTGGCTCCGCTTCGATGCTGCTCGCGGCCCTCGGCATGGCGGGGCTGGCGGGTGCGCCGCTGTTCGGCTGGATGGCAGACCGTATCGGCGGCGCGAAGGCCTTTGCCATCCTCTCGCTCGCGCAGATTCCGCCCTGGCTGGGGCTGATCGTGGCGGGCGCGAACTTTCCGTTGCTGCTGCTTCTGGCCTTCGGCATCGGGCTATGCTGCAACGGCATATTGACATTGTTTGGCACGCTGACCGCCGAATGGATGGGACGCGAGCGCGTCGGCATTGCCATGGGGATGTCCTATCTTCTTCAGGTGCCGTTGATCTTTGGCGCGGCTCCGCTCGCTGGTCTGCTGTTCGATGCGAGCGGATCTTATGACCTGCCCATATATCTGCATGTCGGTTCGTTCGTGCTGATCGGACTCATCTTCCTTCTCTATCGCCCGGCTGTGACGCGCCGTGGTGACAATGCAGAAATGGCGGATATGATGATGATAAAGGAAGAAATTTCGTGAAGGTTGCGGATATGAACTCCCTGGGTGGTGCGCCGGTGGTTTCCATCGACAGTGCCGACATGTTCCAATGGGACGATGACGCGGATGTCGTCGTCGTCGGTTATGGTGGGGCGGGGATCTGCGCTGCGCTGGAACTGGTGGAAAATGGCGCCAGCGTCATCGCTATCGACCGTTTCAACGGCGGCGGGGCGACAGCGTTTAGCGGCGGCGTGGTGTATGCGGCGGGTACGGACATACAGCGGCAAAATGGCGTCGAGGATGATCCCGA
The DNA here is from genome assembly GCA_965653535.1 of uncultured Sphingobium sp. Classification (GTDB taxonomy): domain Bacteria; phylum Pseudomonadota; class Alphaproteobacteria; order Sphingomonadales; family Sphingomonadaceae; genus Sphingobium. The sequence goes on along the minus strand of CBFHAG010000004.1, from coordinate 96,748 downwards.
CAATATGCTGAAATATCTGCGGCTGGAGGTCGGCGATATCGTTCAGCCCGAGACGTTGAAGCGTTTCTGCGATGACAGCGCGGGCAATCTGCAATGGCTGCAAGCGCATGGAGTCGTGTTCGGGACCAAACTTTATACCGGCAAGACCACCTATCCGCCCGAGGGCTATTTCCTGCAATATTCGGGCAATGAAAAGGTGGAAGCCTATTGCCGCGAGGCGAAGCCCGCTCCGCGAGGGCACAGGACATTGGGGCGCGGCTTTACCGGCAACAAACTGTATCGTGCGTTGCGCGAGACGGCGGATCGGTTGGCCATTCGTCCCATGTTGCACACGATCGTTCAGAGCCTGGTCGTGGACAAAAGCGGGCGGGTGGTGGGCGTCGCTGCGCTTCAGCTTCCTCACGACAAACAGACTGAACATCAGAAATATTATGATAAATTCCCGCCGACCGCGCCCTTCAAGGAGGCCAAAGCCGAGGCTGCCAGCAAGGTGGCGCGCGCCATGGAGCAGGAGCACGGCCAGCTGCGCTATGTCCGCGCACGGACGGGCGTTATCCTGTCGACCGGCGGTTTCGTGTTCAACCTTGACATGCTCGATCAACACGCTCCCGTTCTGAGCCAGCATTACAAGACCATGATGCGTCTTGGCACTTTGGGTGACGATGGCACTGCTGTCCGTCTTGGCACGGCGTTGGGCGCGGACACGGCGGGCATGGATGCGATGTTTGTCGGGCGGGTCCAGTCTCCTCCTGCAGCGTTGCTGGATGGCATTCTCGTCAACCAGGCAGGGGACCGGTTCGCCAACGAAGCGGTCTATGTCGGCACGCTGGGTCGCGCCATCGCGGATCAACCGGAAGGGAAGGCGTGGCTGATCATGTCGGCCAAGGATGTGCGCAAGGCGATGCGCCAGGTTGTGACGGGCGGGTTTGACGCATTCATGCGCTTTGGCGCGCCGGCCATGCTCAACCTCCTCCTCGGCGGCACGAAGCGCGCACGCGACCTGGACGTGCTAGCGCAGAAATGCGGCCTTAATCCCGCGCGCCTGCGCCAGACGATCCGGCGTTATGAAGACATGGTTCGCGACCGGCATGACGATGATTTTTCAAAGCTCAAGGATCATCTGAAATCGCTTGGCTCTGGACCCTATGTCGCCATGAACGTATCGCTTGCCAACCGCTTCAGCTTTATCACCTTCCATACCCTTGGCGGGCTGGCGCTTGAAGAAACAACGGGCGCGGTAAGGCGCGCCGATGGCAGCAGCATCCCCGGGCTTTATGCAGCCGGGCGAGCGACGGGCAGCATCCCATCGCGTACCTATATCAGCGGTCTGTCCCTAGCGGACTGCGTATTCACTGGACGCCGCGCGGCCCAAAGTTGTCTGGATGTCATAGAGGCGAAAACCCGCGTATCATTGCCTTTGTCTGACTGATGTCTTACAGTGACAGGCGAGTGCGGGACTGGATTTGCTTGGCATGCATTTAAGAATTGCATCGTTGTTCAAAGCGCAATGTTAATGAATTTAAGGAGAGCCAATTATGTTTTCACATATCGTTATCGGTAGTAATGACATCGAGACGTCCCGGAAATTCTACGACGCTACGCTGGGTGCATTGGGTGCCGGGCCAGGTTTCGACGACGGAAACGGCAGGCTGGTCTATATGCACAATGGATCTGCGCTGCTCATCAGCAAGCCGATAGACGGTCAGCCGGCGACGCACGCCAATGGCGGGACCATCGGCTTTGCGGCTGCGAACCCGGAGCAGGCCAATGCCTGGCATTCGGCCGGGGTGGTGAACGGCGGTAAGTCGATCGAGGATGCTCCGGGCGTTCGGACGGGACCCCAAGGGTCGCTATACCTGGCCTATCTGCGCGACCCCGACGGAAACAAGCTGTGCGCATTGCATCAAATTCCTGCCTGATGTGACTGAGTGTCGTCGTGCCGATGACTTGTCGCTTCCTGAGGACGCAATGAGCATCGGCACTCGGCAGAGACCATAGACGAAACCCTTGTCAGAAAAGGGAGTGAGACCGGGCAACCCGGACATTGTATCTATCCGCGCACAGTAAAGATGCTGGCGTGTCAGGCGAGCGGCGGTAGTATATAAAAACTCCCGCCGCTGCACATAATGGAGAGGTGACGATGGGTAATCTGCACGCGCCGGATTCAACCGGATTTTCCGCACGCGGCCGACCTGTGATGGCGGACCATCGCGAAGTGTCGACCGAATTGCTGCATGCTATGGAATTGGGGCTGCGCAACAAAAGTCATCTTGACCTGACAACGCGTGAGATCGCCCTGGCTGCTGGCACCAACGCAGGCATGATCCATTATTATTACCACGGCAAGAACGGCCTGATCGATGCCGCGCTGGATAACCTCAGCAGCGACCTCGCCCAGACACTCAACGATCTCAACACGCTGTTCATGACCGATTGCCAGGACGCCACGCGCAAGATCGTCAGTGCCTGGCTGAACGTGCTGGAAAAGCATAAGGGCACCGCCAGCGTCGTGCTGATCGAAAGTTTTCGCCCTTATTCAACGGTGTGGAATTCCTACCGGCAAAAGAAGTCGCAGGGTAGCTTCACCCGAATGCAGCAATTGATCCGCACATTGGTGAGCCAAGGATATTTCCGCCCGGATATCGATGCGAAGGTCGCTGCCTTCTCGATTATATCCATCGTGCTCTCACCGATGCTTGTAGGTCAGATCATGTCGGAAATCGGCCATCAGATAAGCGAGATATTGGCGGACTGGGAGGAGGAAGCCGTCAAGCTGATAGATCGACGCTATCGGCTGCTCTGACGGAGAGAAGCGCGCTTTTGAGCGTCGTGGATTGGAAAAAGGAAGGAGGGCCTGGCAAGGCGTAGCCCGATCGGGGAAGATCGGTAATTGGGCACGCCGCCCCAAGGATCAACGATCCCGCCCTCCTTCACAATGGTGGCGGGGTATGTCAGGCCGCGCACATCATTCCGGCACCTGCTTCCGCAACGGCTTCGTCAAATTGCTCGCGGACGCCCCAGCGGGCCAGTCGGCGCATGATCTCCATCGCGTCATGCGGATATCCCAGCCCTTCATAGGCGATGCAGCCGAGCGGTGAGAGGCGCTGGGCGCCCCGCAACATGCAACGGTCAGCGATTTCGGCCTGTGCCGCATTGGGGTAGATGCCGATCGTCTGCGTGTGGATGGTAACGGCGGCCACTGCGGCGTCGAGGTCCGGCACGGGAATGATATTGATGACGCGTCCGCCCAGCCGGTCGCTAAATTCAACCGCCTCCGCCTGTTGCGATACGATAACGCCGCCTTCATTGGCCTTGACCCCGAACACGCGATAATCGTCGGAATAGCGGATGCCCTCTATCTCGTCGCGCAGCACGGGGTCGAAGGCGGGGTGGGGGGAACTGTAGGCAGCGGGCAGGGCCTGCAACGCGTCCTGCACCAGCTGACCGAAGCGGTTCAGCCGGTCCAGCGAGCGATCATCGTCGCCGCACACGACATAAGCGAGCCGACTGTTGCCACAGCCTTCCTGGTTGAAATAGCCGAAATCCTTGGCCAACTGCCGCGCGACCCAGCCCATCTGCTTGTCTGATTCCAGTGCTTCCGCGCCGATGATCGATGCGCTGACCTTGGGATCGAGCGCGATCAGGTCGAGGCCCGATGTCAAATGCTGGCGGATGTGGTTCATCGACGCGGGGCCACCCCAGGCAACGATCTTGTCGATATTGCGCGTGTCGTACAGCTTCTTTTCAAAGCCCAGGTCCCCGCCCTTCCAATAGGCGACGGTCATGTGCCGGGTGATCGGATGATCGGGGTCCATGGCGATCATCGTCTTGGCAATGGCGACGGCGGTGAAGGGGTCGTTCGACGGGCTTTTAACGATATTGTCGCAGCGCAGGACTGATCCGTTGATTACCGCGTGCAGCGCCACATTGGGCGCGTTGCCTGCGTTCAGGTGAACGATGCGCGATCCAAAGGCGCGCACCATCGCGTCCCGGTCATGCAGCTTCCTGGGCTTCCATCCTTCCAGATAGTCGCGCCCGATATTCTGCTCGATCGCTTCCTCGACGATGGTCCGCCGCAGGTTCGCGGCGAAGGAGACATAGGCGGTGCGTAAGATGTCGGGTGACTGGCCCGACGACTGCATGTTCATTTCCAGCGCAAGCCGGATGTCGGGGTTAGTGTCCGGATGCAGCCTGCGGCCCAGTTCCTCCAGAAAGTCGAGGATATTGTCCATGCTGACGAAATAATAGTCCTGAAGGTCGGAACCATTGCGCAGGACGATCTGGTCGAGATATTTGTTCACGTCCGGCGTCAGAAAGGCGATTTCGCCCCGGCGGCCTTCATAACGGACCAAATTATCCTCTATGATGCGGCCCCGTATGATGAGCGGGATAGTATATTCTTTCATCTTAAAATGCTCCGAAACAAATTAGGTCAGGACGTTTTGGCCAGAAAGTCCTCAAGGCTCTGGAAGGCCTGCGGCGTGCGGGCGCAGACGATCTTGTCGTCGCCGCCGTTCAGTTCCGAAATGCGGTTGATGTCATTGTCCATGAAGGGGCCTTTGCGCCCGCAGGCGCATCCGCCGTCAAAATGGACCGTCACCTGATCGCCAGTGATGACCCCCGCCCAGAAGGTCGTGGGCATGGGATCGAACACGACCATCCGTCCGGTCTGTGTGCCCGTGCGGGGCAACGACTGGCCGGTTGCCGGGTCCATCAGGTGGGTGATGCCCCAGGGCAGGGGGTGCAGCTTGTCATGGGGACAGCAGACCGCCGTCGAGCTGGACTCGGTCATGCCATAGACCTCCTTGACGCGCGCTGGCACATGGTGCGGGAACCTTTCCGCCACCACGTCGCGCCATCCTTCGGGAAAGCTGAACCCCTTGGTGCCGCCGCCGGTCATGATCATGGAATCGGGATGCCATTCGACGAAGATGTCCATCTTCCGGCAGGCTTCCGCCATGAGGTAGAGGTTCATGATCGCCCCGTAGAACATGACCTTCTGACCCTTCAGGCCAATCACGGCATTTTCGATGAAGCGCGTCCACCGTTCGTCCGCATTGGACGCGCGGGTTGCGAGCGCAGTAGCGATCGCCTGCTCGGCGGGGCTTAGTTCCAGTTCCTCGCCCAGCGCCTGTGCCCGTTGCAGTCGTCCGTTCAGCCACATTTCGTCAGCGGTCAGCGTGCCGTCGTCCAGGGTGATGAACTTGTCTTCGCACCCGTCGTAGCAATTTTCCTTCAGGACACGCATGATGAGCGGAATATTGTGGCGACCGTAGCGGGAAGGCCATGGACAGACGAAGACGTAGTCGCCGCTCTTGGCATCGATCCCCGGCTCGTCACGATAACGTTCGACGATATAGGTGTTCTTATCGACGAACAGCGTTTCCTCGACGGTGCTCAGCGGGAAGAGGGAAATCTTGCCGCTGGTCCCTGACGAGGTGACGGGCCTCAATGGCGTCACCCGCTCGACTTCGAGCAGCCATTGTTCGATCGACTCGCAATGTTCGGCATCGACTGCCGACAGGTCGTGGGTGGTGAGCGCCTGGAGCCAGCGGGTGAGCTTGTCAAAGCGCGCCTTCTGCACGTCCAGCGCGGAATAGGATTTGAACATGGTATGCGGCATGGCGAGACGGGTCAGGTCTTCGAACCCGTTGACTTCTTCGACCCCAACCTCCTCGGCCAAGCGCTGGAGCGCGCGCAACTTTGGCTTCAGGTCCTCGAACCGCCGCTTGAACAAAGCGAGCTGGATCCGTTCTACCCTGTCATAATCCAGGTCGAACAGTTCCTCTTGGTTGAGGTGCAGGAAGCGCCAGGGATCTTCTTCCAGTCGGTCATAAAGATCATTGTTTGTCTGCGTGGTCATGAATTGCTCCCGATAGGAAAATGCTCGTACAAAGGGCCGGTTCGTCTGCGGCTCAGGCGGGTTCGATGGCCAGGCCATGGCATGCCGTCTCTGCGGCTGCGGCCCGACCGGCCCTGCGTCCGAAAAAGGTCGCGCCACCGATCAGCAGGCCGCTCGCATAGCCCCAGCCTTCGACCGACAGGTTCGGCGCAACCTGGCCAACCGCGTAAAGGCCGGGAATGGGCGTGCCGTCGGGCCTCAACGCCCGGCCATCGACATCGGTGTCGATGCCGCCCAGGCTGATGCAGCAGAAATAGGCCGATCCGACCGAACAGTTGATCGCGGCAAAGGGTATCTCCGAAATCGGAGCGAGCCATTTTGGGTTCTTGCGAAACTCCTCATCATAACCGGCGGCGGCATAGCGGTTGTAGTTGCCGATCGTTTCCACCAGCGATCCCTTCGGCATGCCGAGGTCGGCCTCCATCTCCGGGATATTGTCCCAGGCGTCGACCACCTCATGCTTGCGCTCAGACCGGATGTCGCCAAGTTCGGGCCGCCCGAAATTGACATTGTCGCAGATCAGATAGGCCTTGCCGTCCGGCTGGTTCAGGATCGCGTCGGTGGACCAGGCGTGATAGACATCCTCCGCCACGAAACGGCGGCCCTGACTGTTGACCAATATACCTTTCACCAGGCTGGCGGGCGGGTAGAAGGGCGACGTCACCATGCTTTGGTCCAGACCGCTGGTCGCTGCGCCCAGGCTTTGTCCCAGCTCTATTCCTGCGCCATCCGCTGTCGGCACGCCCAGCGGATCGACGCCGTCGCGCACGCCCTTCGATCCATGGGCCAGGCCGAGGTCGCGGTTCCATTCACAGCCGCCAGTCGCCAGCACGACGCCCTTGCGCGCGGCTACGGCAATATTGCGGCCTTCCTGCCGGTACTGGACACCGGCAACCGCGCCCGCCGCGTCGCGGATGAGCGCGTTTGCCGCCGCATCATAGACGATACGCACGCCAAGTTCCTCAAGACGGTGGAGCAATCGGCCGAACAGCAGATGTCCAACAAACCCTCCGCCCGGCTTGTGACCGCGTGGGATGGGCTCAGCTGCTTCGGACAGCGGCCAGCACGCTTCGCTGCCGGTCCAGACCAGCGTTTCGTCGCTATGGGGGTGGAAATGCTTGCCGTCGAAATAGCGTTCGTTGAACGTGACGCCCAGCGACATCAGCCAGTCATAATGGCCGACGCTGCCCGCACAATAGGCGTCGATCTTGTCCACCGCAGCCTTGGGCTGGGTGGCTTTCAGGAAGCGCGCCATATTGTCGGGCGTGTCGGCAAAGCCGTTGGCCGTTTGGGGGGGAGTGCCGCCGCCCAGATAGATAAACCCGCCCGACATTGCGGTGGAGCCGCCGCCGCCCGACGTCCGTTCGATCACCAGGACATCCGCGCCCGCTTCGGCGGCGGCGATCGCCGCGGAAGCGCCGGCCCCTCCCAGGCCGACGATGATGACGTCGGTCGTGGCGGCGAATTGCACTTCGTCCAGCGTCTTGGCTGCTTCGATCTTCACGATAATCCTCTCAGTTCTGCGGCGACGTGTCGCCGTTCAGTTCCAGCATGCGGACGGGATCGCTGCCGTCCCAATATCGCGCGGCTTGGGCCACGTCGCGGAACAGGTTGACCAGCACCGGCTCTGTGGGGACCAGTTCCAGCATGCAGCCCATTTCTTGCCGGGTGTCGGCATAGGCCACCTGCGCCCCGCCGACCGACCGGAACTCGCTCGCCATCTCTATGCCCCGCGCCCTTAGACGGGCGATTTCTTCACCCACATCGTGAACCATGCGGCACATATGGTGAAATCCGCTCTGTCCTTCGGGCACTACGTCGCGATAGGCGGACGGACCCGCGCTGGTCTGCTGGATCAGTTCGATCTGAACCGGCCCCGCCTGCGCCAGCGCCCCTTTGAAAGCGAGCGGTTGGGGCCGCCCGCGATACAGCGCGTCAGGGTAATCCGCATCGCGGCGGAAGAACGGCCCGACGCCCATGGACAGCCATCGCTGCATCGCTTCATCCAGGTCGGGCACGACCCAGCAATTCTGCAGCAACTCCAGCCGATCGGCATTCACGGGAAGATTGTTGGCGACCATCAGAAATCCGCCGCCAACGACACGCCCCATGTTCGCCCGACGCTGGGGATCGCGAAGTCAATGAACGACCCAGCCGTATTGCTAGACGTAAAGCCATCATAGATGGTGTTGTCCGTCACATTCTTGACGAAGCCCGTCAGCGTCGTCCTGAGGCTGTCATGCACCGGAAATTCATAGCGCATGGCGAGGTCGACCTTGGTGACGGGGGGAATGGACCCGCGCGGGTCGTTGAGTACGCTCGTTTCGTACCGGGAGGTGTGGTAGACGGCGGCGTTCAGTCCCGCCCGGCCTGCCCCAAGGTCGAAGGTGTAATCGGAAATCGCGCCTGCGGTCCATTTGGGCGTGCGGCGAAGCTTCAGGTCCTTCAGATCCGCCAGGCCCTGCCCGGCAAGATTGCCGATAAAGCTCAGATATTTCGCGTCCAGATAGCCAGCCGATCCGGTGATCGTCCATCCGGCGACAGGGACCACCGCTAGTTCAGCTTCCACGCCCTTGTACCGCGCCTTGGCGGCATTGACGGTAGCCGTCATCAACGCACCGCCCGGCACCACAGTCAGGACATCTTCCTGCTTGTCCTTCAACGTGTTGTGGAACGCCGCGACGTTAAGGCGCACGCGGCGGTTGAACCACTCGCTCTTGAAGCCAATTTCATAGGCATCCATGATTTCAGGGCGATAGGGAATGACGGCGTTGACGATGCTGCCTGCGCGACCGTTGAACCCACCAGCGTTATAACCACGGCTCCAGTTGGCGTAGACCAGCAGGTCGGGCTTCACATCATATTGCAGCCCGATGCGCGGCGTCAGTTCGTCGAACTTGACCGAAGCGCTGACCGGCCCCTGCTGAGGTCCCAACACGAACTGGTCGCGGAAGGGTTGCTGGATGCGCCCCCAAAGCGTGAAGTTCGTCTGCTTGCGATCCCAGGTCTGCCGTGCGCCTGCGGTCACCCGCAGCTTGTCGGTGATGTCCCAGTCACCCTGGAAGAACAGCGCGAAGGAGCGGCTTTTCTGCCGGATGAGATAGGCGTTGAGCGAATTGAAGTAAGCGGTGCCCGGTGGGGTGACCGGCGACAGCCCGGCCAGATCGACCGACGGGAACTGCCGGGCGGTAAAGGCATATTCGATGTAGAAAGCGCCGGTCACGAAGTTGATCGGCCCGTCGAACTGCGTTTCCGCGCGCAGCTCCTGCGAAAACTGCCAGGAGCTTTCCCGCTTGTCGTTGCGCTGTATGGCGAACCGGGTCGCGTCAAAATCGCCGATCTGGTCTTCCTTGTCCTCACGATAGCCCGACAGGCTGACCAGCTTCACGCCGTCCAGTTCGTGCGCGACCTCCAACGTCACGGCGTTCAGGTTGTAATAGGCGGGAAACTGGGTTGTTTCGACATCATTGCGTTTCTTGCTGAGCGGCCTGCAGACGATGGAGGTTGCAGGATTGAGGCACTGCATATTCTGCCCGGAGACATAAGTCGGATAACCCAGAGTACCAAGGCCATTGGGCGTGAGCAGCTTGGGCCCCGTCAAGGGAATGAGGTCGGGGGTCATCAGCGGGACATAGGGCGGCACCTCGCTGTCATCCTCCATCCGTTCCAACGACAGATAGATGCTGGTCCGGTCGGTCGGTGTCGCCACCAGCGAAAGCATATAATCGCGCATGTCGCGCTTGCCTTCGCGGCCGCCGGTGATGCTGTTGCGGAATTCGCCATCATGCTTCTTGATCGCGATCGCGCCTTTGACGGCCAGAAGGCCGGGGATGATCGGCGCCATGATCACGCCTTCAAAATCCGTTCGCCCGAAACTTCCCACTGTCGCGCGCAGCTTGCCACTGGCGGCGGCATCGGGATCTGGGCGGGACCGGATGACGTTTAGCGTTCCGCCCGTGGTGTTACGGCCAAACAGCAAGCCCTGGGGACCGCGCAGCACCTCCAGCCGTTCGATGTCGAACGCGTCGAGCAGCGTCCCTCGCTGAAACGCCAGGGGAATGCCGTCGATCGTGAAGCCGATACCCGATTCCACCGCGCGATTGGGGTCCTGAAGCGAGATGCCGCGCAGGCTGATCTGCGGCGTGTTCAGCGCGGCGCCCGAGCGGGAAATCGTCATGCCTGGGACCAGGCCCCGCAGGCCGGTGAGCGCGTCGAGATTGGATGCGCGCATAGCCTCGCCAGTGAAGGCGGTCACGGCGACCGGCACATCTTGCAAGGGCATGGCCCGCTTCTGGGCGGTGACGATGATGTCCGCCAGCCCGACCGCGGAGGTCTTCGTTGAATCCCCCGAAGTCTGCGCCAAAGCGCTGCCCGCTCCCATGACGCCCAAACTGAGCGCCAATAGCGAAGTTTGTCTCAAGATACTCATGCCATCCCCTCCAATATGTTTGCGGTCGCTCGGCCATCGCGTCATTTTCCGCGAGGCATGTGTGAGCGCCGATGACTCGCCTGGAAGCGGCCACTGGCTTAATAAGAACGCAATCGGAGGGCGGTGAAAAGTTCGATAATAGGTCGGGGGGCCAAGCCGGTGACGGCGACCTTTGGCCGACCGATGTCAGAAGCTGGCAGGCACGGACCTATAGCGGATGCGGAACCGTTGCTGCTTTCTATCAAGCTGCGCGGGAGGGCGGAGAATTAGAGCAAGCAGCGCGAAATGTGAATCGCGAAGCTTGCTCTATGTCTTTGTTGCCGCATCGCCTTTTGCGGAAAACCGGTTCCCACTTTTCCGCGCGATGCTCTAATGTATAAAACGGACAAACGTCATGCAGGCGAACTGCATCCTGCAATCGGTCGCCCCCGAGCCGAAGGCCAGCGGACAAGATCAGCCCGAACGACGGTGATGTGGCATCGATGTAGCACGTCGATCCAGGGCAGCGCGCTTTAGGCTTTCTTGCGACGCCTTGCGGCAGGCTTGGCCGATAATTTTGTGACGGTGGACGCCAGCAATTCGATCTGAGCCGTGGCCATTTCTATGAGGGTTGGATCCTTATGCGCGGCTAGGGTTCTGGCGGCTGCCAATATTCTGCTTTCCGGCTTGGGAGCTTCAGAGGCGGACCCGTAACGTGCCTCGGCGCGCGCGATAAAGTCCAGTGCGGCTTCGGTCGCCTGCTTGACCGCAAAATCGGTGATCTTGCCATGCCGCTGAGTGCTGGCTTCGAAAATGGCCGACTGAATGATGACCAGCGTTCGGAACGGGTCTTCTTCCGACAGTGGTTCGACTGCCCAGCCCGTATGCCACAAGGTGTGGTAGGGAAGGGCCGCCACCTTGTCGAAATCCTTCACCAGATGATGGGATTCGAAAGGAATATGCCTGGCGAGCGCCCCCGGCTTGGCCGGGTTGGGCTGGTTGAAATAGTTCTGGATTCCCTTGATCATCAGCGTGACCAATTGCTCCAGGCTGGCCGGCTTGCGCCGTCGCACATAGCTCTCCACATCAACACCGGTTTGCTGGACGAACCGGATCGCGATCTGCCCCAATATTTCATCGACACTGGCGAAATGAGAATAGATTGATGTTCGCGTGATGCCGCCATGATCGGCGATCATCGCGATGGAGATGTCAGTGGGCGCATGTTCCTTGAGCAACTCTATCGTTGCTTCAATGATCCGATCGACGCGGGCACGGCCAGGCGCTCGCTGGCCGAGCTTTTCCCGTTCGGAAAGCAACTCGTTCTGAAGGACCTGAAGAGTATTGGGCTGGGAATCCGTTATCAAACTGTGAGGTTTGATCGCCGTTGGTTTTTTTTCGGATTTCCCAGTGAGCCGCGTCAATCCCTGTTTTTTCATGAATGGACCATATCATAACGAGGGCATGTTTCAAGGGAAGTAGCTATACGACTGCTGTCAAAAAATAGTATCCTAGCGGACGATATGCCTTTACAGTTTCGCACCGGCGCGATAATCCATCGTTAGGTGACATTTGTCTGTCGTTCGAGAGTCTGCGGTCGTGAGTTGCAGCCGGACGGTGGATCAGGATGAAAAGGAGAGGGCGGTTGGGCAGTCGATTGACCGGCAGAACGGCGATCATCACGGGCGCTGGTTCGATGCAGGGGATGGGCTTTGCGACCGCCCGCCTGTTCGCGCGCGAGGGTGCGTCGGTGATGCTGACGGACCTTGATGAGGCAGTCGCTGAGGCTGCTGCGGCTGCGATCGTTCAGGAGGGCGGTATTGCTTTGTCGCGGGCGCAGGATGTCCGCCAGGAAAGCGGCTGGCAGGAAATGGCGGCGAGCATGGTGGAGCGTTTCGGGCGCATCGACATCCTCATCAACAATGCCGGTATGTATTATGCCGAATATATCTCCGACACGCCTGTTGGCATGCTCGACCGTCTGGTGGAGGTGAATGTGCGTGGCGCTTTCCTTGGTTGCCAGACGGTGATCCGGCACATGCGCGCCAATGGCGGCGGTTCCATCGTCAATATTTCATCTGTCGCGGCGTTGATCGGGGTTCACAGAAGTGCAGCCTATGCCGCAACCAAGGGCGCGGTTCGCGCGATGAGCAAGAGCGTTGCGCTGGACGAAGCGCCCCATGGCATCCGGTGCAATTCGGTACATCCCGGCACAATCGAAACGGCCATGGTCGGCGAGCTGTTGAAGGGAGACCCCGCCGCCATCAAGGCCGCGACCGCGCCGATCCCGATGGGCCGCATGGGCCGACCGGAAGACGTGGCGAACATGTCGCTGTTCCTGGCATCGGACGAGGCGTCCTATGTGACGGGTGCTGAATTTGTCGTTGATGGAGGCTTGAGCATAGCATGAGCGCCGATTTTTTTCCTGTCGCGGCGGCTGCCGACCTGCCCAACAACAGCAGCAAGACGATCACGCTGAACGGGGCGAAGCTGCTGCTGTGTCATGCTGACGGAGCATTTTACTGCGTTCAGAATGAATGCACGCACCGGGCCTTTTCGCTGGAGAGCGGTCGGATCAGGCGGTGCATGGTGCTATGCCCGGAACATGGCATGCCATTCGATTTGCGCACCGGAAACCCCAAAGGACAGCTGACGGACAAGCCGCTGCGCACCTATGAAACGCGCGTCGTGGACGGCCAAGTAGAGGTTGCGATGCCCGTGGAGGTCAGTTGATACGAGAGAGGCCATCGGGTGGACATCATTGCCTAATGTGACAATGGTTGCTTAAACGACGCGGAGGCACGGAAGCGTGCCGATGAAGATAATAGGAGGCCGGGATACGGCCTTTCAAGGAGCAGGATCGTTGTGCAGGATCATTCGCATTTCCGAAGCTGCGCGCTGGCCAATCATGGCAGGATGACCGCGATTTTCGCCAGGCCCGTCATGCTGCCGGAATGTGCGCTATGACCGCCGATTATATCATCGTCGGCGCCGGTGCGGCTGGCTGTGCGCTCGCCAACCGATTGTCGGAAGACCCGCGCAACAGGGTGATCCTGCTGGAGGCGGGCGGTCGCGACCGCGATCCGTTGATTCACGCCCCCGGCGGGCTGATGCCGCTGCTCATGTCGGGCAAGCATAGTTGGAACTATACGAGCGCACCGCAGGAAGAGTTGAATGATCGCGTCCTCTTCCTGCCCCGTGGCAAGGTGCTGGGCGGCGGCAGTTCCATCAACGGCATGATCTATGATCGCGGCACCCCCAGCGACTATGACCGATGGGCGGCGCTGGGCAATGCGGGCTGGTCCTATGCCGACCTGCTGCCCTATTTCAAGCGGGCTGAAGGCTATGAGCCGGGCGGCGATGAACAGTGGCACGGTCATTCCGGGCCAGTCAGGATCAGCCGTCCGGGCGTCCACAATCCGCTGGCCAAGGCGTTTCTGCGTGCCTGTGAGGAGGCCGGATACCCCTATAATGACGACACTAATGGCGCCACCCGCGAAGGGGCAGGGCCTGTCGACATGTTCGTCAGCAAGGGCCGTCGATGGAGCGCGGCAACGGCCTATATAAAGCCGGTTCGGTCGCGTCCTAATCTGGACGTCCGCCTAGGCGCGCAAGTGTTGAAGATACTGGTGGAGAATGGCCGCGCCACCGGGGTGCGCATCAGGGAAAAGGGGCAGGACGCGGACCTGAGCGCGCAGGGAGAGGTGATCCTGTGCGGGGGTGGCATCAATTCGCCCCAGCTATTGATGCTGTCGGGCATTGGCGGTGCTGCCGCATTGTCGCAGGTCGGCATAAATCCCGTTCTGGACCTGCCCGGCGTCGGCGGAAACCTGCAGGACCATCTGTCCGTCTATGTGAAACAGGCCGTGACGCAGCCGGTATCGCACTATCAATATGTCAGCCCGTTAAAGGGGGCGACGGCCCTGGCGCAATATCTCGCATTCCGTAAAGGGCCTTTGGCCAGCACGGGCATGGAGGCGGTCGCCTATGTGCGGTCGCGGCCCGATGTCCCGGAAGCGGACGTGAAGCTGTCGCTGGTGCTGGCGCTTATGAACGACCAGATGACCGGCCTGATGCCGCGCCATGGCTTCATGGCGCATGTCTGCGTCGTCCGGCCACATAGTCGTGGTCATGTGACGCTCGCGTCGCCCGACCCGCTGGCGGCACCGGCCGTGGATCATCGCTATTTGAGCGACGACCGGGACATGGTCGATTTTCGCAACGGCATTCGCGTGTGCCGGGACATTTTCGGGCAGGCCGCCTTTGACCCCTATCGTGGCGATGAACTGATGCCGGGTGCATCCTGCCAGTCCGATAGCCAGATCGACGCCTTCATCCGCGCCAACGCCAATGCGGACTATCACACGGCGGGCACATGCAAGATGGGATCGGACGATGACAGCGTCGTAGATGCTCGCCTGCGCGTGCGGGGGATTGCAGGGCTGCGGGTCGCCGACACGTCGGTGATGCCGACCCTGGTTGGCGGCAACACGAACATGCCCGCGATCATGATCGGCGAAAAGGCGGCGGACCTGATCCGGGGGCGCAGTCATGCGTGACGCGCGCAAGGAAAGTATCAAGCGGACGGAACCGCGAGTGTTTGGAGAGCGATAATGCCGGTTTGGGACGAGGTTTTCGACGTCGTTGTCATGGGTTCGGGCGCGGCGGGCGTGTCCGCGGCGATGGCGGCGCAGCATCGCGGTGTCAGGACGCTGGTGCTGGAACGCAGCGACAAGCTGGGCGGAACCAGCGCTGTTTCGGGCGGCGTGCCGTGGATTCCCAACAACCACCACATGCATGAGGTGGGGACGACGGACTCACGCGAACAGGCGCTCACCTATCTGCGCAGCCTTTCGCTGGGGAAAATGGATATCGAGCTGGCGGAAACCTATGTCGATGAAGGCCCCCAGGTGCTGCGCTTCATCGAGGATGAGACGCAGTTGAAGTTCCGCGCGCTCAAGACGCCCGACTATCATCCCGAACATCCCGGCGGAACCTTTGGCCGGTCCGTCAGCCCCGGCCTGTTCCCTGGGGGAGAGCTGGGCGAGTTGCGTCCCCATCTGCGGTCCGCGCCCTGTTTTCCGCTGCCAGTGGCAATGACGGACATAGATGACGGCACCAACATGCTGGACCCCGTGGTCATCGGCGACCGGCTGGCCAAGGGCATGGTCGGCACTGGCATGGCGCTGATGGCGGGCCTGATCAAAGGCGCGGTCGACAAGGGCGTGGAGTTTCGCCGCAACGCGCGGGGCCGCCGCCTGGTCATCGAGGATGGCGCGATCGTCGGCATCGAGGTGGAACAGGACGGTCGCATGGTCAGGATTGGCGCGCGGCGCGCGGTGATCCTGGCGAGCGGCGGCTTTGAATGGAACAAGGACATGGCGACCGACCTGATGGGCGGCCCGATCGAAGGTCCGCTCAGCCCGCCCTTTAACGAAGGCGACGGCCTGATCATGGCGGCAGAGGCGCAGGCCAGCATGGCCAACGCGCACGAAGCCTGGTGGATGCCGATGATCCGCATCCCCGGCGACGAATATGAAGGGCAGCAGCTTAACCGCATGGTCGTGGGCGAAAGGGCCGCGCCCGGTTCGATCATGGTCAACCGCGCGGGCAAGCGTTTCGTCAACGAGGCGCATAATTATAACGATGTTGGCCGGTCCTTCCGCAACTTCGATCCTGTCGCCTTCGACTATCCGAACCTGCCGGCCTGGATCATCATCGACGCCACATTTCTGGACAAATATCCGTTCGGGACGCGATATCCGGGTGATCCCGTCCCCGCGTGGCTGGAATCCGCGCCGACGTTGCGCGAACTGGCGCAGAAGATCGGCGTCGATCCCGATGGGCTGGAAAACACGGTCGGTCGCTTCAACGAAAATGTGGCGCGGGGCGAAGACCCCGACTTCCATCGCGGTCGGAGCGTCTATGATCGTCACTATGGCGACCCGTCGCGCGAAGGTGCGCTCCAGTCGCTGGGGCCGATCGGACAAGCGCCCTATTATGCGTGTCGCGTCTATTCGGGCGTATTGGGCACCAAGGGTGGGCCAAAGATCAATGCCAAGGCCGAAGTGGTGAATGTCCGGGGTGGGCGCATCCCCGGCCTTTATGCCGCAGGCAATGTGTCCGGCGGCTTCACCGGCATGGCCTATCCCGGCGCGGGGGCCACGATCGGACCCGGCCTGGTCTTTGGCCATATCGCCGGGCGCGAAGCGGCATCCAGCGTCAACCGGTTCTGAAAAGGAGGCGATATTGCCCGAAGTCGAACATACCACCATAGTCGCCGCGTCGATGCCCCAGGTTTGGAACTTCGTCGAGAACATGGACAATTGGGCGCCTTTCCTGACGGGCTACCAGCGGCATGAGAAGATCAACCGCGACGAGTCCATCTGGGTGGTGAAGGGCGAGCTGGGCGGGCTGACGCGAACGGCGGAGTTCAAGGTCCAGGTAACCGAATGGCAGGAGCCAAGCCGCGTCACGTTCGTGATGCAGGGCGTGCAGGAGCCTGTCACCGGGTCCGGCGAGTTTTTGGCGACCGATCTGGGCGGTGGCGCGGATGATGCGTCGTCCGCGCCTGCCGCTGCGCCCGCTTCGACGGGAAGCTGGCTGGGCCGGTTGTGGGACCGGCTGTCCCGCTGGCTGTTGCGGCGCGTCACCAACAGCGTTGACGTGCAGGCCGTGAAACCTGCGGTTAGCGGGGGACAACGGAACACACAGATCACCTTCCGCCTGAACGTTCAGGCGGGCGGAGCGACCGGCCCGGTACTGAACCTGTTGCTGGGGCCGATGCTGAAGCCGGTGGCCGAAGATCTGGCGATGAAGATCGCTCAGTCGGTGGATAGTCCGGGCTAGAAGGGCGTGACGAAGCGGGGAAGCTCTGCTATTGACGGACAATTGTCCGTTATGCATGATTGTTGAAATATTCGCCCCCCTACGCCTGCCGCATTTGGCGCAGGCAATTGCAGGCGCGGCGTGATGGTTTGGGAATAGACCCGGCGGGGCGTGCTGCACGCCGGATTGCATCGACAGGAGATGGGACATGAAAGAGAATCTGGCCGAAAAGGCAGGTGCCGGGCGTTCTTCGAAACTTCAGGGTTGGCGATATTTTGACCGTGACTTTGCCGCGCGCGAGTGGGACGCCGTCTGGACCAAAAGCTGGCTGGTGATCTGCCGGGAAGACCAGATTCCCGAACCCGGCGATTTCCTGGTGGAGGAAGTCGGCGCGGAATCCATCCTGGTGGTTCGCCAGGAAGATGGCGGCATCAAGGCGTTTTACAATGTGTGCCAGCATCGCGGGAACAAGCTGGTGGCCGTGGCGGAAGGTTCGATGCCGTCGTTCACATGCGCCTATCACAGCTGGAAATGGTCGCTGGAAGGCGAATGCATTGGCGCGCAGGACCCGGAAGATTTCGCGGCTGGCTCACCCTGTGGGCGCAAGCGGCTGGCGGAGATCAACAGCGAGATGTTCGCCAGCTTCGTGTGGGTGAACATGGATGCCAATCCGATGCCGCTCAACGAATATCTGGGCGAATTGTATGAACCGCTGGCCTGTTATCCGTTCGAATTGATGCATGCCACTCAGGCAATTTCGGTGCGGATGCCGTGCAACTGGAAGATCATATCGGACAATTTCCGCGAGACCTACCACATCCCCACGGCGCACCCGGAAGGGCTGTATGTCAACGAGCCCTATTATGTGACCGCGATCATCGAAACGTTGAAAAACGGCCATGCGCGTCTTGTGACGCCGGGTAGCCAGCCGTCGCGTTACTTGCCCGACGGCAAACTGGCGATCGACGATTATCTGGTTCAGGACCTGAAGACCTGGGAACTGGACCCCGAAGATTTCCAGGACAAGCCGCTGGCGATCCGCGAGGCGATCATTGCGCAGAAGCGCAAGTTGGGGGAAGGGCGCGGTCATGGCCATTATAACCGGATGGAAGATGCGCAGCTGACCGACACCTTCCTCTATTCGATTTTCCCCAACCTGACGCTGACCTGCTTTTCGGATGGAATGCTGTTCCTGCGCGCTCTGCCGCACCCGACCGATCCTGAAAAATGCACATTCGACACATGGTTCTACGCGACCGGATCGGAGGACTTCTTCACCAAGATGCTGACGTCCGCCGGCGGGGTGAGCGAGACGAGCCGCGAGCCGGTCGAGCGGGAGTGGCGTAACTTCGGCGAAGGCAGTCTGGGCATCACGCTGGACGGCGACGCGGGTATCATGGAAGCGCAGCAGCGCGGCATGCATTCGCGCGGATGGAACGGCGCGGAACTGGCCGGGCAGGAAAAGCGGATCGCCCATTATCATGACCGGATCGACCAGCTGATCGCCGAAAACGAAATGTCCATTGCCGCTGAATGATGAATGGCCTGCGGGCGTTCGCGCCCGCAGGCTGACACGGATGTGACGGAAGTCGGCCGGTAGCCGCCGTAGCGCTGCGTGCGCCCTCGTCGTGGGGGTGAACAAAATGCTGACGGCCCATTTGACGATAAGGAGAGGCTCAATGTTCCTGGACCCTGTTTCGGGCCAACTCAAAAAGGTTCGGCAGATCGCCTTTGTCGTGCCGAATGCGATCGAATGGGCGCACCGGCACATGGCCCGTTTCGGGTCAGGCCCCTTTTTCGTATTGGCCCATCTGCCCCATGATTTGCAGACCTATCGGGGCAAGGAAATCGACCTGGATACGACAGGCGTCGTCGGTCAATGGGGCGACGTGATGGTCGAATTGGTGGAGCAGCATTGCGATACGCCGTCGGCCTATAGCGAACTTTATCCCACGGGTGGCCCCGGCCTGCACCATATGACCGTGTTCGTCGATGACCTTCACGAGGCGATCAAGGATTATGAAAGCAAGGGTTTCGACAACATCCTGTATTCGGTTGTTTCCCCGCTCGGCGATACCAAGCCCAGTCCCTATGCCATGATGGATACGCGCAAGGAGTTCGGCATGTTGACCGAATTCTACGAAGAGGCTGTCGTCAGCGACTTCTACAAGATGGTGCGGGAATCCGCTGAGGGTTGGGATGGGTCGGACCCCATCCGCTATATCTATGGACAAGCTGAGGGATGATTCAGCATGCAAACGCGTAACCTTGGTAAGTCGGAACTTAAAGTGTCCGTCGCAGGTCTTGGCTGCAACAATTTCGGCTGGTTCCTCGACAGGGAAAAGTCGTTGGAGGTCATTGGTGCCGCGATCGACGCGGGCATCAATTTCTTCGACACTGCGAACAATTATGGCTTTCCGCCCGGAGAATCGGAACGCATCCTTGGCGAAGCGGTGCGTGGTCGCCGTGACGGGATCATCATCGCCACCAAGGTCGGCGACAAGGTGGGTGACAGCGACGAGAATCAGGGCGCGGCCCCGGCCTATGTGCGTCAGGCTTTGGAACAGAGCCTGACCAATTTGGGTACGGATTATGTGGACCTTTATCAGCTTCACTATCCCGATCCGAAGGTCCCGATCGCTGAAACGATGGGCGCTTTCGACCAGCTGATTCAGGAAGGCAAGGTGCGCTATGTCGGTTGCGCGAACCATAGCGCCGCGCAATTGGCGGAAGCACTGGACGCGGCAGGGGCGACGCATCGTGCGGCATTCATCTCGTGCCAGTCGGAATATAGCCTGTTGGCGCGCGACGTCGAAAGCGAGCTTGCGCCATTGATGTTGAAGAATGGCGTCGGGTTTCTTCCCTATTTCCCGCTGGCCAACGGATTGCTGACGGGTAAATATCTGGGTGGGGATGACAGTGCGGGCCGTCTGGAGACGCTCAAGCAGATCCCCTTCTTCGAGAAATTCCTGACACCGGAGAGGTTCGAAAAAGTCGGTCGCCTGGCTGAAATCTCTCGCAAATCGGGCATTCCGATGGTCAAGCTTGCCCTTGGATGGCTCGCCGCGCAGCCCTTCGTCTCATCGGTGATCGCTGGCGCGACCAAGGCTGAGCAGGTTCGCGCCAATGCCGAGGCATGCATGACGGCGTTGCCGCAGGAGCTGTTGTCGGAGTTGGACCAGTTGTGACGACCGGCGTCATTTACGTCGCGATCAGTTAATCCATGCATCGCCGGGAGCCATCCCGGCGATGGTGCCCTTCGACTATTGTCAGCGGGACGGTGAGTAGGGCGCGGCATCCGCGAAGATCAGCGTTTCCTTCGCGCCGCTTTTGCAGAGTTCCTGATAGATCCTGCCCGCTTCGGGCGAGGCCGCCATCGCCTGAATGCCCGTGTCAAAGGCGTTCATGTCGGGCAATTTCCACAGATGAATCACAGTATTGGCCCGTCCGATCTTGGTCACAAGCCCGGCGATCATTTCCCACCCTGCGCTTTCGGCTATCCGCTTCATGTCGGGAACAATGTTCAGAAAGACAGGAAGGGTTTCGTAGTCGAGTTCCAAGGTTGCCTGAAGATAAACGCTCATATGATCCATCCACGCTTAAGTTTATGGGATTATGGAAACGGGCTTTGCCGTCTGGGCAAGAAGATAAATGACTCTCGTCCGCTATGCAAGTGATAGCTCTGGTCTTCTGGGGCGTCGCTGAAAGCGGGCAGTGACGACGGAAGAGATCGCGCTGCTGAGTCGAATTTCGGATCATGTCCCTGGATATCATAGCATTTCAGCCGATCGGCACCGATTTCAGTGCGGAAGATATCTGCCAAATGTCAGTTATATATGAAATGTGGGGTGCCTTTTGAATGGATTCCTGTTGACCAGCAGTGAGAATGAAGTTAGCTAGCACACTTGTATGGAGACAAGTCGCACAAAAGCGACATCTGCCATTTTAGGACCAATTAGGACCAAGTCTGCGTGGATGGGGAGGATATCATGAACAGCCTGGCATTTTCGTCGGCGATTGCGATCGCAACTGCATTGGTGGGCGCTCAAGCGTCCCGGGCTCAGGAGCCGCAGCAGGCAGAGGCCGCGCCCACACCAACCCAGGAACAGGCAGGCCAAGGGCTTGCCGATATCATCGTGACCGCCCAAAAACGCGCAGAGCCGCTGCAGAGCGTGCCTGTGTCCGTTTCGGCATTCAGCAATGACACGCTTCAAAAAGCCCGCGTCGATGGGCTTACCGGCCTGCGCGGTCTGGTCCCCGGCATGACCGTCACACGCTCTGGCGCGGCCGTCGACGTTCCGCAGATCAGCCTTCGCGGTATTTCCATCCAGGACGTTCTGCCCAGTGTCGAACCCGGCATCGGCATCACGCTGGACGGCATTCCCATCGCATTCCAGCGCGGCGCGTTGATCGATGCGTTCGACGTGCAGCGGGTCGAGGTGCTGCGCGGTCCACAGGGCGTCCTTAACGGGAAGAACACGACCGGCGGTTCAATCAACATCGTGCGCCTGCGTCCCGATCCGTCCGCGGATACGACGGGCCGGGTTCGCTTTACCATCGGCAGTTTCGGCCAGAACGATTATGAGGGCTATATCATGGCCCCGGTCGTGAAGGATATCCTGGCAGTCAAGGCGACGGTTTCGGTTCGCAAGGACAAGGGTCAGTTCCGCAACATCGTGACCGGCGGGCGGGAAGGGGATCGCGACGTCCGTCAATATTCGCTGGCCGCAGTCGCGACGCCCACCGACAGGCTGAACATCTATGTGGCGTTCGACCGGTTGGAAAATGACAGCGTCATCCCCCCTTATGTGCCGACGCATGTTCCTGACTTTATTACCTATCCCATCCCCGGATATTTTGGCGGCTTTAACTCCCCCTGTATCAATCCGGCGACGCAGATTGTCTGCAGCCCCCTGAGCGGCCTGGACAAGGGAAAGAATGAAGTTGAGAGTACCCAACTGCCGGCTTCCCTGCGAATGACGGCTGGGACTGGCGAAATATCCTATGATCTGACGGATGAGGTGACGTTCACGTCCCTGACCGGATATCGTGAATTCCACGAACGGCAGACCAGCGACTTCGATGCGACGCGTTTTGCCCTGTTCCGCGACAAGGCCGCAGTCGATGCGAAGCAATTTTCCCAGGAAGCACGCTTTGCAACATCCTTATCCGGCCCGTTCAACATTGTCGCCGGTGCGTTCTACATGAACTATTCCTATACGGAAAAGCAGAACCCATCGCTGGATATGGCAGTCCTCCCGGACATGGATTTGCTCGGAAATGTCATCCTGACCAATGGCTTGCCGACATTTTCGACACCGCCGGGCGTCGCGTTCCTCAATTCGCTGAACCGCTACCGCACCTATCAGACCAACAAGACGTTCGCTCTGTTTTTCCAGGCCGACTACGACATCACCGATCAGCTGCGGTTGACCGTCGGCGGGCGGCAGACATGGGACAAGAAGACCACCGATTATACCCTGTGGGCACCGGTATTTTCGACCGTTCGTGACATGGACGTCGTCGGTCCGCTGGTTGGCCAAGATACGGGCCGGGCGAAATTCAAGAAGTTCACGCCCAAGGTCAATTTGCAGTATAAGTTCGCGCCCGACATCCTTGCCTATGCGCAATATAGCAAGGGCTATAACACCGGTGGCTTCAATGGCCGTCCCGGCAATCTGATCACCGCCGTTCAGGCTTATCAGCCGGAGACGATGGAGGCCTATGAAGTCGGTCTGAAAACCGAATTCCTGAACAATCGCGTCCGTTTGAACCTGTCCGCATTCCACAACACCTTGGATGACAAGCAGGAAAATGTGCTTCAGGTCGTGGGCACGACGAATGTGACGTCGACACTCAACGTCGCCAAGGCCCAGTATAAGGGATTTGAGGTGGAACTGGCCGTCGCGCCCATGCGCGGGTGGACGATCAGCGGATCGGCGGGATATCTGGACGCGAAGTACAAGGATTTCGTCGGAAACCTGGGACAAGGGGTCCAAGACCTGAGCAGCCTGAGGTTGCGGCGCGTGCCGAAATGGACCGCTGGCGCGATTTCGGACTACAGCTTTGCGGCGGGTCCCGGCACCGCTGGGGTGAATGCGGCGGTCTTTCACACCGGACGTTATGAAACGGACGTGCTGAACGATCCTCGCGGGTCTATCCCCCCGGTTACGAAGATCGACCTGGGCGCTCGTTATGAATTGCCGGTTACCGGCAACACCACCATCGAGGTGGCGGCGTTCGTGAAGAATGTCACCAACAACACGACATATGATGGATATACCTCTGGTGAAGCGGTTGGCACTTTCATCGAATTTGCCAACCCGTCGCCGGGCCGCCAGTGGGGGGCGTCGCTGACCGCGCGTTTCTGAACTGGTGTCCAAAGTCTTTGGGTGGCGGGGCTGCCCTGTCAAAATAGCCCCGCCACCCGAGACCGACGCGAAAATTCGCCAAAGCCGGCACCAAATTGAAACGCAGGAGATTTCCAGATGAGGCTTGAAGGAAAGGTAGCGCTGGTCGCTGGGGCGGCGGGAGCCGACAATATGGGCCAGAAGATTGCCGAGCGGCTGGCGCAGGAAGGGTGCAAGGTCGTCGTCACCGGACGGCATGAAGAGCCGCTGCGCGCCATCGCCGATCGGATCGGCGGCAGCTACGTCCAGATGGACATCACGGACAAGGCGCAGGTGGATGCCGCCGTGGACTTTGCCGTCAAAACCTATGGCAAGCTGGACGTTGCGGTCAACGCCACCGGATGGGGCCTGATGAAGCCGACCCATGAGACCAGCGAGGCCGATCTGGACAAGATCCTGGCCATCCAGTTCAAGGGGCCGTTCTTCTTCATCCAGGCGATGCTGCGCGTGATGGGGCAGGGTGGTTCGATCATCCAGATTTCCTCAGCCACGGCGACCATCATGCTGGAAAATCACGCCGCCTATATGGGGACCAAGGCAGGGATCGACCATGTGATCCGCACCGTGGCCAACGAATATGGCGTGCGCGGCATCCGGGCGAATTCGATATCGCCGGGCCTGACAGAGACGCCGATGGCGGGCGATTCGTTCAGCTTCAAAGAGTTGGTGGACGCCTTTGCGAAGGAATATCCTCTCGGACGCCTGGGCACGCGCGAAGATATTGCGGCCGCCGTGGTGTGGCTGGCATCCGACGAATGTTTCATGACTGGCCAGAATCTTCAGGTGAATGGCGGGCTGACGCTGCGCCGCAACCCGATCCTGTCGGAACTGGGCGAAGTTGCCGCTCGGGCCACGGCTCATCTGAACAGCTGAACTGACGACATTTGCGAAAGGGAGGTGGGCTTTGGCCCTCCTCCCTTTTTTTGTGGGCGGCGCGTTGGACGCCTGATGCCGGGGGAATGGTTGTCTGCGGATGTCGTGAGCGCGATCGCCCCGTGTGTCCGTGGTGCGTTAAAGCCGCCCCTGGCGCATTATGCACCGGGGCGGCGGTTTGGTTCTAAAGCGGATAGCGCCTGCTGCAAGCAGGCAGGCGAAGGGCCCTTTTCTTCCTTCTGGCGCCCTGGACTGAAGAAGTAGAAGCCTTCGACAGGCTCAGGGCGAACGAAGGAAGTTTAGGATCCTGACCCTAGCTCCGCAATGCGCTTAAATGCGCTTAAATGTCGGTGAACTGCATCCGGCGGATTGGATCTGTTCCATCAAAGCCCTCGGCCGACTTCTTCAGATGGGCGTAGAAGGGCCGGGTGCCTTCTTCTTCGTAAAGCTCGGTCATCACGCCCAGCTGCTTTGACGTGTCCATGATGGCGTAGCGGCCCAGGCCGTTGGGGAAGGTTTCCCCGTAAAGAGCCGCCTCGCAACCTTCCGCTTCATATTGAGCGATCCGCTTGTCGAGGTCATCGACGAACATCGCGAAATGGTGGATGCGCGATTCGCCCGGCTTAACCAGGTCGCGATAGGCCGATGGCTGATCATCATGCTGTTGCACGAATTCCGCGGTGATATTGCCCCACTGGCCATAGACGGACGTGACGTCGATGACGCTGTCCTTGCCCCGATAGCGATGGACGTGGAGCGGATAATGTTCGACCGCCCAGAAAGGGCCGGAGCCATAGCGGCGTGAATGGGCGCGGGCCGCTTCAATGGCGTCCGGGACCACGAAGGCGATCTGTGTGATCGCAAGGGCAGGCGTGAAGATGAAATCGCTCATGTGACTACTTCCTTGATGAATATTTGTCAGTTGGATGATGCGAAAGTGAATGAATGCCTGCGTCGCAGGACCTGACGTCCGCGCCGCTTTAAGGGGGCGAGGCGCGAATGACGGGAGGTTGCCCGCGACGCCCGAGGCAATTCGATGTCTTGCCGTCGTTGCAGCCTTCGCCGCGCGGCGCATATTGTGCCTTTCTAACGGTCATTCATCCTCGATCCTGAGCGGGCCTTTTGTCACTGCCCTGTCGCTGCCTGTTCAATAAACGACATTCGTCTGTTATAGAAAGTGACGAACGTCGTCAAACCGATAATGGGCGCGCTCAGGATCGAGCGTATCGGTTGATAGCGAGTTTACCATCTGCGCATTGCACATTGACTTAGTAAACAACAAATGTCAGTGATATAGGCAACTGATGAGACGACTGCCGTCCTAGGCGCTGCAACCCTGGCGCGCTAGGGTCGACCGTGATGGTTTAGCACAAAGCAAAAAAGCAGAGCGATTCCGGCTCGCACTTATGGAGAGAAGTGGGAAATGACCTATAATCTGACAGTACGGCCCGATGGTGCCGTGTTCATTATCGGCGGCACCGGCGGCGCGGGATCGGCCATTGTGCGCGCCTTTGCGAAGACCGGAGCCAATATCGCGTTCACCTATAACAGCAACGAACGCAAGGCGAACGCCCTGGTCGAAGAACTGGCGCCTGACGGGGTGAAGGCTTCGGCAAGCAAGCTGGACATTACCGACCTGCAGGCCGTTGAAGGATGCATCGCGCAAGTCGTGGAGCGCTATGGCCATATCCACACCGTCATTTACGCGTCGGGTCCGATGTGGGACAATACACTCCAATTGGCCGACGTGAAGCCCAGCTTCATGGAGTTCCTGATCAAGACAGAGCTGTTCGGATTCTTCAATGTGATCAGCGCCACCAAGGAACAGATGCGCGCGAACAAGGGCGTCATCACGGTTTGCACCAGTTTCGGGAATGCGCGCCGTTTCGACCGCGATGGCCAGTCCGCTGTGCCGAAGGCGGGTCTTGAAAGCATGGCGCTCTACCTTGCGGCGGAAGAAGCGGTTTACGGCGTGCGCGCTAACGTCGTTCGTCTGGGCTGGTTCAATTTCGGCATGGGCGCGATCGACAAGGCTGAGGCTGAATTGGACGATCCGGGCCGGGCGATGACCGGCGGTGATGCTGGCGCGGAAGCGCTGGAGTGGATGACCAGTCGCATCCGCCTCGGCAACCGACCGGGCCGGGGAGAGGAGCTGGCCAGCATGGTGCTCTACCTTTCGTCGGAGCAGGCGTCCTATGTCACCGGCCAGATCACTTGTGTCGATGGTGGTATTTCGCTTTAATCATTCTAGCGGGCGCGGCTTTCGGGCTGTGCCCGCTTATCCTTTATAGACTGGACCGGATGCGCCGCGCCTGCCGGCCTGAGGCGGCTCGTCCGGCGGCGGTGCGGCCCGCTTAGTCAGTCCCATGATTGACATATGTCAGATAGTATGCAGGTATACGAATGACGCCATGCCGGCCTGAAGTGCGGGATGGACATGTCGGAAGATTTGCTTCCGCCATGAGCCGGCAATCGAAAAGTCCGGCGGACACGGAGAGGATCAATGGTGCAGATTTCCGTCCTGGTTAACCTGGAGGCAGGCGATCATCGCGTTGCGTTGACGCCCTCAGCCGTCGCCCGATACGCGAAGCTGGGCCTGTCCACGCTGGTCGAAAGCGGCGCGGGTCTTGCTGCGGGATTTTCGGACGAAGCCTATGCTGTACAGGGCGCGGCCATTGTTTCCCGCCAGGAAGCGTTGACGCAGACTGATGCCCTGGTCACGGTTCGCCCCCCGGCGGCGACCGATCTTGCGGGTGTCCGGCCCGGAACCAAGCTGATTGGGGGGCTTGCGCCCTATGCCGACCCCACGCGGATGGCAGCCTATGCCAGCCTGGGATTGGAGGCCATGGCGCTTGAGCTGCTGCCACGCACGACGCGGGCGCAGGCGATGGACATATTGTCCAGCCAGGCGAATCTGGCCGGCTATCATGCGGTGGCGCGGGCTACGACCGAACTTAATCGCTGCCTTCCCATGATGACCACGGCGGCCGGGTCGATCGTCGCGGCCAAGGCTTTCGTCATGGGCGTGGGCGTCGCGGGGCTTCAAGCGATCGCCACCGCTCGCCGGCTGGGCGCGGTAGTGTCCGCCACGGATGTTCGGTCGGAAACACGCGAGCAAATCATGTCGCTGGGCGCAAAGCCTGTGTTCGAGGATATCCGCGACGGCGACCAGTTGACCGCAGCCGCTGGCGGCTATGCCGGGGAAATGAGCGAAGCCTATCGCCAGCGCCAGGCGGCGTTGGTCAGTGGCCACATCGCCATGCAAGACATTGTCGTCACCACCGCCCTGATCCCCGGTCGGCCCGCGCCGCGCCTGATCAGCGATGCGCAGATAGCGACCATGAAGCCGGGCAGCGTGATCGTCGATCTGGCGGCGGAAAGCGGCGGCAATGTCGAAGGTGCAGTGGCGGGGCAGATGGTGGAGCGCCATGGCGTGAAGATCATCGGGCTTGTCGATGGCGCATCACGGCTGGCGGTCGATGCGTCGAACCTGTTTGCACGCAACTGCTATAATTTCATCGAAGCTTATTGGGACAAATCAGGAAAGACGTTGGCGATGGTGCCCGACGATGTACTGATCGAAGCGGTGACGCTGACGCGGGGTGGCATGATTGTGCATCCTCGATTCGTTCAGGCGGCAGCGGCCTGAAGCAGGGGATGTGACAGTGAACGCTTTTAATGCAGATTATCTCTTCGTTTTCATACTGGCGGCCTTTTTGGGTTTTCAGTTGATCAAGAAGGTATCGCCGCTGCTTCATTCGCCGTTGATGTCGTTGACCAATGCGATTGCGGCGGTGGTGATTGTGGGGGCGATCACGATCACGGGTGAGGAAGGCGCGACGCCGCTGGCCAGGACGCTGGGCTTCATCGCGGTATTCTGTGCGACGGTGAACCTGGTCAGCGGGTTCATGATTACCGATCGCATGCTCAAGATGTTCAAGCCCCGGGGGAAGTAAGAGATGGACGCCTTTGTTCCTTTCGCGGCGATTGCCGCGTCGGCTTTGTTCATCCTGTCGCTGATGTGGATGAGCCACCCCTCGACCGCCCGACGCGGCGTGCGCGCAGGTGAGATCGGCATGGTCATCGCCATCATCGGCGCGCTGGTCCAGCATGAGGTGGTCGATTACAATTTGATCATCATCGCGATGATCGCGGGCGCGGCGGCGGGCATTCCGATGGCGCTGCTGATGCCGATGACGGCGATCCCGCAGCGAACCGCCATCTCCCACGCCTTTGGCGCGCTCGCGGTGGGCCTCATCGGTGCCGCTGAATATTACAAGCATGCCCACGCCGAATATGCCGGCGGCTTCATCATGTGGGTGCTGATGTTCGAAATGCTGCTGGGTTTCCTAACCTGTACAGCGTCGGTCATCGCCTTTGCCAAGCTGCAGGAACTGATGGGCAGCCGTCCGGTGTCTTTCCCGGGGCAACGCATCTTCAATGGCGCGGTGGCGCTGGCGACAGTGGTGATCGGTGCGACGCTGGCGATCGATCCGACCCAGACATGGCTGTTCCCGGCCTTTGTCGCGCTGGCGCTGCTGTTCGGCATATTGCTGGTGATCCCGATCGGCGGCGCGGACATGCCGACCGTGATCGCGCTGCTGAACAGCTATGCGGGTCTGGCGGCGAGCGCCATGGGCTTTGCGCTGGGCAACAAGCTGCTGATCGTGGCGGGCGCGCTGGACGGGGCATCGGGCTTCATCCTGGCGCTGGTCATGTGCAAGGCGATGAACCGCAGCTTTGCCAACGTGATGTTCGGCGGCTTTGGCAAGGTGATCGCGGGCGTGGCCGGGGGCAAGGACGACCGCGTGGTGCGCTCGGCTTCGGCTGAGGAAGCGGCGATGCAGCTGGAAAATGCCAGCACCGTGGTCATCATCCCCGGTTATGGCATGGCCGTCGCGCAGGCGCAGCACAAGGTCAGCGAACTTTACCAGGCGCTCACCAAGAAGGGCGTGGACGTCAAGTTTGCGATCCATCCGGTCGCGGGGCGCATGCCGGGTCATATGAACGTGCTGCTGGCCGAAGCCAATGTGCCCTATGAGCAGCTGGTCGATCTGGACGACATCAACCCCGAACTGCCGCAGGCGGATGTGGCGGTGATCATCGGCGCCAACGACACGGTCAATCCGTCGGCGCGCGACGACCCGCAAAGCGCGATCGCGGGCATGCCGATCATCGAGGCGGATCGCGCCAAGTCGGTGTTCGTCATCAAACGCTCGATGAACGCAGGCTTCGCCGGGATCGACAACCCGATCTATTATAACAGCAACACCCAGATGCTGTTCGGCGACGCCAAGGACATGGTCGGATCCATCGCCAAGGAACTGAGCGGAGGCGGGTCGGGCCTGCATTAAGCAGACCTCGATCTGTTCAAGCCGCTGTCGGCACTGACACTTGATCAAGGTGATGCAAACTCTTTATGGAAATAACAGATTTAAGGCTGGACCTTTCGGGTTAGACTGATGAGCACTGGTGTTGACTCACAGGTGGGCAGTCTATCGCGGATTTCCAGAACACACAGTTCACGTTGGCTGACATGCCGACAGAACTGGAGGCTGCTCGGACCCTGCTTTACGCTGCGGCGGTCAAGGTGACCGAAAATGCGCCCGGCAAGACCTGCTTTGCCGTTATGGCCAAGCGTTTGGCAATCTTCGGTGGTCGACCTGACCCTGTCCCGGTTTCGCCACCGGCCAGAACGAGAGATCCGGCGCTTCATCGACCGGGGTTGACCCCGGCCGATGAAGCAAATTCGGCAGGCGTCATGAACCCCAGGGATGTGTGAGGTCGGGTCTCGTTGAAGTCCGTCCGCCACGCCTCAATCTTGCTCCTGGCGTCGTCCAAAAACAAGGACCAGTGCGTGTTCAGGCATTCATCGCGCAGCCGGCCATTGAAGCTTTCAACAAAGGCGTTGTCGGTGGGCTTTCCCGGCCTGCTAAAGTCCAGCGTGACGCGGTTGATATAGGCCCAGTGGTCGAGCGCCCGAGAGATAAATTCCGGGCCATTGTCCACCCTGATCTTGGCGGGCGGAGCGCCGCGTTCGAACAGCAGGCGATCCATGACATCGACCACCTGTTCACCCTTGATCCCCTGATCGACGTGGATCGCCAAACACTTTCGCGTCGACGGTCAAGGCGCGGAACCGCTTGCCGTTGAACAG
This sequence comes from uncultured Sphingobium sp., assembly GCA_965653535.1. Taxonomy (GTDB): domain Bacteria; phylum Pseudomonadota; class Alphaproteobacteria; order Sphingomonadales; family Sphingomonadaceae; genus Sphingobium. The sequence continues at coordinate 66,170 of CBFHAG010000004.1, read as the reverse complement.
GGCGTCGGACACGAAGTCCATCGCCCAGATCTCGTTCGTGCGCGAAGGCAGCGGCCGTTCCACCCGCCGCGCTGCCATGACATGCCGGCGGGGGCGTTTTGCCCGCAAATTCAGGCCTTCCAAGCGATAAAGGCGATGCACTCGCTTTACGTTCACCGGCCAGCCTTCGCGCCGAAGCAGCACATGGATACGGCGGCGTGTCTCGGCAATTTCCTTGATTCTGTTCCTGAGCGGCGCCTGGTCGCTTCGGACTGACCGGTAGCGGTGCGTCTTGCGATCGAACCGGAGAACCGCGCAGCTACGCCGCTCACTCAGGCGACGCTTGCCCGCTTCCATGAACTCCTTCGACCAAGTGTAGTACAGGCTCTGGGCGATGCCTTCCTTGCGGCACAACTCGGCGATGATGTCTTCCCCGCGCAGACCATCCAGCACGATGCGGATCTTGTCCTCGGTCGAGAAGTGCCGTCGCGTTTGCCGCCGGATGTCCTTCACCACCCGCTCCGCAGGGGCCTTCATCGGCGATTTTTTCAAGGAGGATTGGGGCTTCATCTTCGTTCCTTCGTCACTACGACGAAGCCCCAATCCTCCTTAATTCACAACCTCAAATCTGTGCCATGGGTGCAGACGGCGGTAAAGGGCGCGGATGGAAGCAAGGCGGGGGGCGGGGAGGCCGAGTTCGATTCCGAGATAGGCCAAGATCTGCGACGGAATGATCTCGAAGGAATTGAGCTGCGCTCCGGTGAGCCGCAGAAAACCTATCTGCAATGCGACGCCAAGGCGATTGAGCGCGCGTCGTTGGCGTAGGACCGCTCTCCGCTCAAGATTGGAGAGAGTGAAGCAACCGGCAATTTCGTGAGCAGTCAGGTCTGGGAACTTCTCCCATCCCAGATATTGCCGAAACGGCGCATCCACGATTCGGCCCTCCCTGCAAGAAGCGTACAGGCCCAGCGGGAAAGGTCGAGAAACCTCACGTCCCAATCATATCAGTCACTTGGCGTCTGTATTTGTCATTGCTCTAATAAAATCAGAGGGTTGCTTAGCGGCACTTTTTGCTTCTTGGTTCCGTGGACCCCTAACAGTGTTTGTGAAGGCTATTGAGTCACAAGACGGGCTTCCGTATTCGCTTCCCGGACAGGAATCTCATAAGATGCTTCCGCTCATCAAAACTGATTGCTGGATCTCCGTCAGCGATCTGAATGGTGAAACGGAAGTTTGTGTCCACCGTGTGGATGCTTGCTTTTAACGCGCCGCAGTGTTCGACCAGATCATCCGGCTATTAACATAATCCTTATTATCGAATATATATCTCGCCGGTTGGGAGAGGGGCTGTCAGTCTTGACCCCTTTTTAGGGACCGATGATCCTGTTCAAACGCACCAGCATGGCCGCTTCGCCTTCCGTGGTCTGGTCCGTAGGCTCATATTCCAGTTCGACGATCCCGGTATAGCCAGTCGCGTGGATCGCGGCGAGGATTGCGGTCCAGTCGAGTGTTCCAAGGCCGATGTCGACGCGGTCGGGTAGATCGGCAGCCTGGATCAGCCCGATCATATCGGCACATTGATGCAACGCATCCGGCACGGAATGACCCATCATCGACACATGGCCGATGTCGAACATCAGCCGGACCGATGGCATGGCGACGGCGCGGACGATCTCCACGGCAGGTTCCAGCCGATCGAGCAGCATGCCGGGAATGCGAGCGGGCGCGATCGGTTCGACCAGTAGCACCAGCCCCGCCTCCGCGGCATGGTCGCCGGCGCGTCTCAGATTTTCGATCATCTCGGCCAGCTGCCCCGCCGGGCTGCGATCAGGGTCCAGACCCGCAACGCAGACCGCGCCCGCTCCGCCGAAACGCTGCGCAATGGCGGCGCTGCCCCGGACGCTGGCGGCGAGCACGTTGGCGGCCTGTGCGTCGGTGCGGCTCCAGAGCGGTGTGTTCCAATGCAGCGGATCGCCGCCGATGCTGGTGAGCGTCAGGCCCCGCTGTTCCATGCGGTGCGCCATGGCGGCCTGTTCCTGCGCGGGGCGCAGCTTCATGAAAAGGTCCTGCACGCCCGCAAAGCCATGGTCGGCTAGCGCGTCGATCTGGTCAACCGGACTGGCGGATCGCCCCAGATGCGCGAGCAGAGGCCGATCCGGGCTGCTCAGCCCCAGATGGCCGCCCAGCCGTAGCTGCCCGGTCGTTCCTGTCTGCCCTGACGGACCCACATTCCCCTCCTGTCCTGATATCGCCTAAAGCCGCGCGTCATCCTGTCCGCAGGCGATGCGCCAGCCAAGTCCCGCAATTTCTTCGGCGCGCGCTCCATGTTTGGCGGCGGCGTCGCTGGATGCATTGCCTTCCAGCGCTCGGCGGTAGACGCCCTGCCGAATGCCTGCATTGCGGAACATCGCAAAGGCGAGCGCGTAGCGCCAGTGCGCGGGATTTATATCACCCGCGCCGCTGCGCTCGCCATAGCGGCGCAGATATTCGGCCTCCGACGGAATGCCGAGCGTGGGCAGGTCCGCATCGGACAGGCCGCGATGACCTTCCCTGGGGACGCGCCATGCCATGACATGCTGCGCCAGGTCGGCGAGCGGATGGCCTAGCGTGGAAAGCTCCCAATCCAGCACGGCGACGATACGCGGCGCGTCGGGGGCGAAGATCAGATTGTCGTTGCGATAATCGCCATGAACGATCCGGCTGGCTCCGAGTCCAGGGTCGTTGGCGGGGAGCCAGTCGATCAGCTGTTCCATCGCTTCTATCCGTCGGGTTTCGGTAGCGCGATATTGTTTCGTCCAGCGCGCTACCTGCCGCGCGAAATAATTGCCCGGCTTGCCATAGTCGCCCAGCCCTACATCATGCGGATCGATGGCATGCAGCGCGGCCAGGACGCGGTTCATTTCGTCATAGACGGCCCCGCGTTCGTCAGGCGACAGGTCCGGCAGGCGCGCGTCCCAGAAGTTGCGGCCCCTGGCATAGTCCATGATGAAGAAGGGCGTGCCTACGACCCCGGCGTCATCGCACAGCGCCAGCGGACGGGCCACCGGGACTGCCGTATCCTTGAGCGCCAAGGTTACGCGATATTCGCGCTCGATCGCATGGGCAGAGGGGAGCAGCACCCCGTCGGGCTTTCGCCGCAGGACGAAGCGCGCATGCCCGTCCACCGATAGCAGATAGGTGGGGTTGGATTGGCCGCCTACGAACTTTTCCGCACTGATCTCCCCCTCTGCGCCCTGCACATGGTCGCGCAGCCAAGAGGAGAGACGAGCCGTGGGGAACGGGCGGACGTCAGTCATATTTGGCGAGTTCGAGGCGGCCTAGCTGGTGCCGGTGCACCTCATCGGGGCCATCGGCGAAGCGGATCTTGCGGGCGTGGGCATAATAGTTGGCCAGGAAGAAGTCCTGGCTGATGCCCGCCGCGCCATGCGCCTGCATGGCCCAGTCGATCACCTGACAGGCCATGTTGGGCGCGGCGACCTTGATCATCGCGATGTCCGCCTTCGCCACCTTGTTGCCGACAGTATCCATGCGATGCGCGGCGTGGAGCGTGAGTAGCCGCGCCTGATCGATCATGATGCGGCTGTTGGCGATGCGTTCGATGATAACGCCCTGTTCGGCGAGCGGCTTGCCAAAGGCGACGCGGCTCTTCACGCGGCGGCACATGGCCTCCAGCGCGCGTTCGGCCATGCCGATCATGCGCATGCAGTGATGGATGCGACCGGGGCCAAGGCGAGCCTGCGCGATTTCGAACCCCCGTCCTTCGCCCAGCAGCATGTTGGAGGCGGGCACGCGGACATTTTCGAAAAGAATTTCCATGTGGCCGTGCGGCGCGTCGTCATAACCCAGGACCGTCATCGGGCGCAGCACGGTGATGCCGGGCGTGTCGCGCGGCACGAGGATCATCGATTGCTGCTTATGCTTGGGCGCGGTCGGATCAGTCTTGCCCATGAAGATCATGAGCGCGCAGTCCGCTTCGCCCATGCCCGAAATCCACCATTTGCGACCGTTGATGACATAGTCATCGCCATCGCGAACGATCGAACTTTCGATATTGGTCGCGTCGGACGAAGCCACCTGCGGTTCCGTCATGGCGAAGGCGGATCGCATCTCGCCCGCGAGCATGGGTTTGAGCCAGCGTTCCTTATGTTCCGCCGTGCCGAAGCGTTCGAGCGTTTCCATATTGCCGGTGTCGGGCGCGGCGCAGTTGAAGACGGCGGGGCACCAGTGGACCCGGCCCATTTCCTCGCACAGCGGCGCATATTCCAGGTTGGTGAGACCCGCGCCATGCGTGCTTTCGGGCAGGAATAGGTTCCACAGGCCCGCTTCCTTTGCCAGCGGCTTGAGCTTGTCGATGAGGGTGACATGTGCCCAGCGGTCACCGGTCGCCACCTCCTCATAATAGGCTTTCTCATTGGGATAGATGTGCGCGTCCATGAAGACGCGCAGGCGCGTCAGCAGATCGGCGGTCCTTGCGTTGGGATCGTAGCTCATGCGTAGAAGCCTCTGCCTTCGCGGGCATATTGGACGAGCAACGGCGCGGGGGTCCAATAGGCATCGCCCTGTTCGACACGAAAACGCTCTATCGTGGCGAGCAGCTTGTCGAGGCCGATCTGATCCGCCCAGTGCATCGGCCCGCCGGTATAGCTGGGCCAGCCAAGGCCATTGACCATGGCGACGTCGATTTCCTGCGGGCGGGGCACGATGCCCTCCCCCAACAGCTTCGCGCCTTCATTGACCATCGCGTAGAGCAGGCGCTCGCGAATCTCATCCTCGCCAATCTCGCGCAGCTTGAGGCCGTGACGCTCTGCATGGGCGGCGATCATCTCGTCGGTCAGCGGATTGGCACTGGCCTTGCGGTTTTCGTCATAACTGTACCAGCCAGACCCGGTTTTTTGGCCCAGCCGACCTTGCGCCACCATCTGTTCCGGGAAGTCGGCGCGCAGTTCGCGCTCCGTTGCGGTGGCGGCGCGGGCCTTGCGCGCTGCGGCCTGTACGTCCAGCCCGGCGAGATCGCCCAGCGCGAACGGCCCCATGGGGAAGCCGTAGGACAGCAGCACCTTGTCGATGTCGGCGGGCCTTGCGCCCTCCTCGACAAGGAAGAAGCCCTCGCGCGACCGCTTGGACAGCATGCGGTTGACGATGAAACCGTCGCACACCCCCGACAACACCGCCAGCTTGCCGATTCGCTTGCCCATGGCCATGATCGTCGCGACCACTTCGGGATCGGTCTTGGCCGCGCGGACATTTTCCAACAGGCGCATGACATGAGCGGGGTTGAAAAAATGCATGCCGCACACATCCTCAGCCCGGCCCGATGCTTTTGCCAGCGTGTCGATGTTCAGGAAGCTGGTGTTGGACGCCAGGATGGTGCCCGGCTGAGTCACTTCGCCCAGTTGGGCGAAGACGGCCTGCTTGATCGCCAAATCCTCGGTCACCGCTTCGATCACCAGTTGGGTGGTGAAAAGGTCGCGCGGATCGTCGCTGGTGGTGATGAGCGCGAGGCGCTTGTCCATCATTGCCTGTGACATGCTGCCCTTCGCGACGGAGGATGACCACATTTTCGTGATCGCCTTCATGGCGGCATCTATATTTGGTTGATCGAGACCTACGGCGATGACGGGAATGCCAGCGCTGACGACCGCCATGACGATGCCGCGCCCCATTACGCCCAGGCCGATGACGCCGATGCGGTGGATGTCGCGGACCTGAGTGTCCGCGGGCAGGTCGGCTATGCGGGCTACTTCCCGTTCGGCTGTGAACAGGCTGCGCAGCGCCTTCGACTGCGGTCCTGCCATGCATTCGCGGAAGATTGCGAGTTCGCGCTTCACTGCCTCATCGAACGGCAGTTCATAGCCCAGGCGCACCGCCTCCAGCGCGCGCAGCGGTGCCGTCTGGCCGCGCATCTTGCGGGCAAGAGCCTTCCTGACGTCTTCGAACAAGGCAGGATCGTCGGCGGGCATCGGCAGCGTCGCGGCGCTGCGGGGTCCCTTGCCCTGCGCTACAAGCGCTTCGGTGAAGGCGCGCGCCTCTGCGGCGAAGTCGTCGCCTTCTGCAACGGCGTCGATCAGATTGGATGCCAGCGCCTTGTCCGCGCTGATCGGACTGCCTTCCGTCACGAGCGGCAGCGCCGCCGCCAGCCCTGCCAGACGAGGTGTCCGCTGCGGGCCGCCGCCGCCGGGTATCAGGCCCAGCTTGACCTCCGGGAATCCGAATTTCGTGTCCCTGGCGGCGATGCGATAGTGGCAGGCAAGCGCAACTTCGAACCCCCCGCCCAGCACTGTGCCGTGCACGGCAGCAATGATCGGTTTGGATGCGCGGTCCATCATCGCCATGACTTGCGGAAGGCCCGGATCGGCCATGGGCTTGCCGAATTCCTTGATATCCGCGCCTGCAATAAAGGTCTTGCCAACGCAGCGCACCATTAGCGCCTTGACCGCGGGATCGGCTTCCATGGCCTCAATCGCGCTGGCCAGTCCCTGGCGCACGCTGGCGGATGTGGCGTTGACTGGCGGATTGTCGATCAGGGCTTCTGCAATGGCCCCCTGGACGCTGTAGGCGACGGTGTCGGACATGATGATTTCCCAGATTTTTGTCAGGATGCGGGCGGAATGGTCAGCAGCACCTTGCCCTTGACCTTTCGCCCTTCAAGATGATGGAGCGCCGCGACGACGTCCGTCATGGCGAAGCGTGTGTCGACCACCGGTCTTAGCGCGCCCTGCGCCAGCCATTGGAGCAGTTGGCGCATGTTCGCCCCCTGCCCCACCGGATCGGCGCGGACGGAATTGCCCCACAGGACGCCGACCGCCGATGCGCTTTTCAGCAGCAGCAGATTGGCCGGGATCGATGGAATTTCGCCGCCTGCAAAGCCGATGATCAGCAACCGACCGCCCCAGGCTAGGCTTTTGACGGCGGTCAGGTTCATCGGGCCGCCCACGGGATCGTAGACGACGTCGACACCCTTGCCTCCGGTCAGCGCCTTGACCCGTTCGCGCAGGTCCTCCTCTGCATAGTTGATGAGCTCGTCGGCACCTTGCGCGCGGGCGAGCGCCAGCTTGTCCGCGCTGGACGCGGCGGCAATGACATGCGCGCCCATCAGCTTGCCCAGTTCCACGGCGGTCAGCCCAACGCCGCCGCCTGCACCCAGCACCAGCAATGTCTCGCCGGGTTTCAGGGCGGCCCGGTCCTTCAGCGCATGATAGGATGTCCCGTAGGTGATGGAGATGCCCGCCGCGATCTCCAGATCGACCCCGTCGGGCACGGGCCACACTTGTGTCGCGGGCGCGCGGACCTGCTGGCTAAAGCTGCCGGTGCCTGTGAACGCCACCACCCGGTCGCCGATCGCAAAGCCTTCCACGCCTTCGCCGATTGCCACGACGCGCCCTGATGCCTCACTGCCCGGAACGAACGGCAGCGGTGGTTTCGTCTGATATTTGCCCTGCACGATCAGCACGTCGGGATAGTTCACACCAGCCGCTGCGACATCGATGACCAGTTCGCCCGGTTCGGGCTGCGGCGCAGGAAAATCGCCCCAGGTCAGCGCGTCGATGGGCGCGAAAGCAGGGCAGATCACGGCCTTCACATCACTCTCCTTCTTTCTGCACGCGGCAGGCTCGGAAAAATGATTAGGCTTTTGCGCCTGTCCCTACCAATTCGAATATTCGACGGGACACATCAGAAAAACTGACGATAATCACGCCTCAGCCAGTTGAGAGGCAAAGGCATGGAAGGCACGTGCGGCGGCGGGCAGCGGTGTGTCGCGTCGGCTAATCAGGCTGACGATGCGGGTGAAACGGAGTTCGGGAATGTCGAGCAGGCTAAGTTCGCCCCGCGCAACCTCATCCTCCACCGCCAGGCGGGACAGGCAGGCCAGACCTGCGCCATCGCGCACCGCGCGCTTGATCGCCTCCACACTGTCGGCTTCGAGTACGATATTGAGCGAGTTTAGGGATTTGAGGACTTCCACGGTGAAGAAGATGCGTTCGCTGGACTGTGTTTTTTCCAGCACCCAGGCTTCGTCCGCAAGGGCGGCGAGCGGCATTTCGCCGCGCCCGACGAGCGGATGTTCCGGCGCTGCGCACACGGCGAGCGCATCCCTGCGCCACGGTTGCGCGTCTAGATAGCTGGAATTGACCGGCGATCCGACGAAGCCGATATCGAGCGCCATATTGCGCACGCCCTCCATCACATCCTGCGACGGCAGCACCCGCAATTCCATCCGCACGCCGGGATGACGGCGCATGAAGGTGGCGCACAGGCGTGGCAGCACATGGTCGGCGACCGAGGCGACCGCGCCGATACGCAGGCGGCCCCGTACTTCCTCCGGTAACGAAAGCGCCTCCATATCGGCGACCTGCACCAGCACGCGGCGCGCCATTTCCAGCATGGGCCGCCCCTGATCCGACAGCAGTAATCGGCGGCCCGACCGGGCGAACAGCTGGACGCCCAGATGCGTTTCGAAATCCTTGAGCGACATGCTGGCGGCAGAGGGGCTAAGGCCGATCTCCTCAGCCGCGCCCGCGACGCTGCCGGTCCGGGCGACGGATTCGAACACGGCAATCTGACGCAATGTTATCTTCACCTGACACTCACACAGCCGCATTTTCAGGAGTTCACCCTTTAAGCGAGGGCGAGCGAGGGGCCAACAGGAAAGCAAGGATGCCGACTACAGCTTGACCGATACCGAACGGTTGGATACCGTTCCAACAAGGGAGAGGTTCATGAGCGCGCGTTGCGACCTGTTGATCCGGGGCGGCATCATCGCCGACGGTAGCGGCGGCGAACCATTTGTCGGCGATGTCGCGATCCTGGATGGACTGATCCTGTCCGTAGGTGCCTTCGAAGGTGTGGCGGACGAGGTTATCGATGCGACCGGACTGACAGTCACGCCGGGCTTTGTGGACATTCATACCCATTATGACGGTCAGGCGATCTGGTCCGACCGGCTGTCTCCATCATCATCGCACGGGGTGACTACGGCGGTGATCGGCAATTGCGGCGTCGGCTTCGCGCCATGTCGGGCGCAGGATCATGACCGCCTGATCCGCCTGATGGAAGGCGTGGAGGACATTCCCGGCGTGGTCATGGCCGAAGGGTTAAGCTGGGATTGGGAGAGCTTTCCCGACTATCTCGACGCGCTGGAATCGCGACCACGCGACATCGATGTGGCCGCGCTGCTGCCCCATAGCCCGCTGCGCGTGTTCGTGATGGGTGAACGCGGCGCGCGGCGCGAACCTGCGACCGCAGACGACCGTGAAAGGATGCAGGCAATCACGCGCGAGGCGCTGGACGCGGGGGCAATCGGCTTCGCCACGTCGCGGCTGCTGATCCACCGCACGAAGGCCGGAGAGCATATCCCCAGCTATCAGGCCGATGTGGAGGAATTGAAGGCCATCGCCGGGGTGATGCGCGAAGCGGGCACCGGCGTGCTCCAGATGGTGCTGGACGCACCCTTTTCGCGCTGGCCGGACGAACTGGCGCATCTGCTGGCCGTTGCCGAAGCATCGGGCCGCCCGGCGACTTTCACGCTGGGCACGTCGAACAAGGGTGATCCGGTCTGGCGCGAGGCACTGCGTATATGTGACGATGCAAACGCGCGCGGCCTGGCGATCAGCCCGCAGGTGTTGCCGCGCCCGATCGGCATGATTTGCGGCTTTGAACTGTCCACCCATCCATTTTGCCTGTGCCCCAGCTATCAACCGATCGCGGCGCTGCCACTTGCGCAGCAATTGCCCTATCTGCGCGATCCGGCTTTTCGCGCGCGCCTGATCAGCGAAGCGCCGGATGAAGGGCATCCGCTGGCGATGACGACCCGCAATTGGGATTGGATATTCCCCCTTGCCGACCCGCCCAATTATGAACCGCCCGCCGAAACGAGCATCGGGGCGCAGGCGCGCGCGCGTGGCGTCCGGCCAGAGGAGGTTTCCTGGGACCTGCTGATGAACGGCGGCAGTGGGTGCGGTCTGCTCTACAACGCGCTGGGCAATTATTATGACGGCAAGCTGGACGAGATATATGATCTGATCAACCATCCCGGCGTCGTCATGGGGCTGGGCGACGGGGGCGCGCACTATGCGGCGATTTGCGACGCGAGCTATCCGACCTTCATGCTGACCTATTGGACGCGCGATCGTGAAGGGCCGAAACTGAGTGTCGCGCAGGTGGTGCAAGCGCTGAGCGCCCGCCCCGCCCAGACGATGGGATTGCAGGATCGGGGCCGGATCGCAGCCGGTTACAAGGCGGACATCAACATCATCGACCTGGACACGCTGCGTTTGCACGCTCCCCATATCCGGCACGACCTGCCCGGCGGCGGCCGACGGCTGGATCAGGCAGCGACCGGATTCGTGGCGACGATCGTGTCGGGCCAGGTCATTCGCCGCAATGACCAGCCCACGCATGCGCTGCCTGGCCGTGTCGTGCGGGGTGCGCAGGCTGCGCCGATGGTTCCCTAGCCGTCATTCATATGCGCCACGCGTTCCTGCAGCCACTGGGCGACGGCTTCGATCCGGGGCAGTTTGCGCAGATCTTCGTGGATCACCAGCCAGAAGCTGCGCGTGATCTGCACCGCATCGGTCAGCATCGGGCGAAGTTTTGAGTCCCTGCGGCCGATGAAGTCCGGCAGGATGCCGATGCCCGCGCTTTCCGCGATCATCCGATATTGCATGTTGATGCTGGTCGCCCGAAGATGCGCTTCCAGCCCGGCATGCACTTCATTCAGATAATCCAGTTCGGGCGAGAAGATGAAGTCCGGCACATAGCCGATCAGCGTATGATGCAGCAGGGCAGCGGGACTGGCAGGTTCCCCCCGCTGTTTCAGATAAGCATCGGCCGCATAGAGGTGCAGACGATAATCGCCCAGCCGCCGCGCAGACAGTCGCCCCCGTTGCGGACGCGCGAGCATCAATGCCATGTCCGCTTCCCGCTTGGAAGGGTTGAGGAAGCCGGACGCGGATATGAGGTCGAGTCGGATGCCCGCATGGCGCGCGTGAAAGTCCGCTAGGCCGGGCGCCAGCACCCATGTCCCAAAACCCTCCGCCACGGACAGGCGCACCTGCCCTGACAGCATCCGCGACTTGCCGGTCGCTTCTTCCATCGCGGCCAGGCTGGCGCTTTCAACCCGTTCGGCATGGGCCAGCATCGCCAACCCCTGTTCGGACAGTAGCCGTTCGCTCATGCTGAGATCGAACAAACGCGCGCCCAGCGCCTTTTCCAAACGGCCGATCCGGCGGGTCAGCGTGGTTGGATCGAGCCCCAGCGCGCGGGCAGCGGGCGCGATCTTGCGCGCCCGCGCCACCGCCAGAAACACGCGCATATCGTCCCAATCGAACATCGTCATTCCCATATGCCGTGCTGCATTTTTGCAGCCAATAGATGCAATAATGCGCTATTGCATGCAATTGTGCTTACGCCCAGAGACGTCGCAACAGCAGGAGAGATATGCCATGCGCGAAATCAGCCATAAGCTCGCCTTTGCCGATGCGCCCGCCCCCGGTCGCTTTGGCGATGTGTTCGATCCGAATAATGGCGGCGTGCAGGCGCGCGTGGCGCTGGGCGACCGGGCGCTGCTGGACCGCGCCGTCGAAGCCGCGAAGAAGGCGCAGCCCGCCTGGGCCGCCGTCAATCCGCAGCGCCGTGCCCGCGTCATGTTCAATTTCAAGGCGCTGGTCGACAAGAATATCGACGAACTGGCGCACCTGCTGAGTTCCGAACATGGCAAGGTGGTGGCCGACGCCAAGGGCGACATACAGCGTGGGCTGGAAGTGATTGAATTTTGCTGCGGCATCCCGCATATCCTAAAGGGCGAATATACCCAGGGCGCTGGGCCGGGCATCGACGTTTATTCGATGCGCCAGCCGCTGGGCATCGGCGCGGGGATCACCCCGTTCAACTTTCCCGGCATGATCCCGCTGTGGATGTCGGGCGTGGCGATCGCGACCGGCAATGCCTTCATCCTGAAACCATCGGAGCGTGATCCGTCAGTGCCGGTCCGCCTGGCTGAACTGTTCCAGGAAGCGGGCCTGCCCGAAGGCATATTGCAGGTGCTGCACGGCGACAAGGAGATGGTGGACGCCATCCTCGATCACCCGGATATCGCGGCGGTCAGCTTTGTGGGATCGTCCGACATCGCCCATTATGTCTACAAGCGCGGCGTCGCTGCGGGCAAGCGTGTCCAGGCGATGGGCGGCGCGAAAAATCACGGCATCGTCATGCCGGATGCCGACCTGGACCAGGTGGTGAACGACCTTTCCGGCGCGGCGTTCGGCTCTGCCGGGGAACGCTGCATGGCGCTGCCCGTGGTGGTTCCTGTGGGAGAAAAGACGGCAGTCGCCCTGCGGGAAAAGCTGATCCCAGCCATCGCAGCACTGCGTGTGGGCGTTTCCACCGATCCCGAAGCGCATTATGGCCCCGTCGTCACTGCCGCGCACAAGGCCAAAATCGAAAATTATATCCAGATGGGCGTCGATGAGGGCGCGGAACTGGTGGTCGACGGTCGGGGCTTCACACTTCAGGGGCATGAGCAGGGATTTTTCGTCGGGCCGACACTGTTCGACCATGTAAAGCCCGCCATGCGCACCTATCGGGAAGAGATATTCGGTCCCGTGTTGCAGATGGTCCGCGCCGACAATTTCGAAGAGGCGATCGCCCTGCCCAGCCAACATGAATATGGCAATGGCGTCGCCATCTTCACCCGCAACGGCCATGCGGCGCGCGAATTTGCAGCGCGCGTCAATGTCGGCATGGTGGGGATCAACGTCCCCATCCCGGTCCCGGTCGCCTATCACACATTTGGCGGGTGGAAACGGTCGGCCTTTGGCGACACGAACCAGCACGGCATGGAAGGCGTCAAATTCTGGACCAAGGTGAAAACCGTGACCCAGCGTTGGCCCGATGGCGGCGCAAGCGGTGACAGCGCATTCGTTATTCCGACCATGGGATGAAGCGCGTCCTTCTGCCGGCGGCGACGTCCCGCTATCATGCAGGCAGAGGATGCGCCAAAAAGCAGGAAGTCATGACCAACCAGTTCGACCTTACCGACGATCAGCGCGAGATCCAGGACCTGGCACGCCGCTTTACCGCCGATGCGATCACGCCGCACGCCGCTGAATGGGATGAAAAGCATATCTTCCCCCGCGATACGATCCGCGCGGCGGCGGAGCTGGGCTTCGGCAGCATCTATGTGTCGGAAGAATCCGGCGGCATCGGGCTGGGTCGGCTGGAAGCGGCGCTGATCATGGAAGCCATGGCCTATGGCTGTCCGTCGACCAGCGCCTTCATTTCCATCCACAATATGGGCGCGTGGATGATCGATCGGTTCGGTGGCCAGGCGGTGAAGGACAAATATCTGCCGGACCTAGTGCCGATGGCGCGCATGGCGAGCTATTGCCTGACCGAGGCTGGGGCCGGTTCCGACGCCGCCGCGCTCAAGACGCGGGCGGTGCGTGATGGCGATCATTATGTGGTGACCGGGTCCAAGCAGTTCATCTCCGGCGGCGGCGAAAACGACATCTATGTCACCATGGTCCGCACCGGGGACGAAGGGGCCAAGGGCATTAGCTGCCTGGTGATCGAAAAGGACATGGACGGCGTCAGCTTCGGCGCACAGGAACGCAAGCTGGGCTGGCACAGTCAACCGACCGCACAGGTCAATTTCGACGGCGTGCGCGTGCCGGTGGACAATCTGATCGGTGCCGAAGGTGAAGGTTTCCGCATCGCGATGATGGGACTGGACGGCGGGCGGCTGAATATCGGCGCCTGTTCGCTGGGCGGCGCGCAGCGGTGCATCGACGAAGCGGTGCAATATACAAAGGACCGCAAGCAGTTCGGCCAGAGCATCGCGGATTTCCAGAACACGCAGTTCATGCTCGCCGACATGCAGACCGAGTTGGAGGCAGCCCGCACCCTGCTCTATGCCGCCGCCGTCAAGGTGACGGCGAACGCGCCGGACAAGACGCGCTTTGCCGCGATGGCCAAGCGGCTGGCGACGGACACAGGGTCGTCGGTCGCCGACCGCGCGCTCCAGCTACATGGCGGCTACGGCTATCTGATGGATTATCCGGTCGAACGTTTCTGGCGGGACCTGCGCGTCCATTCGATTTTGGAAGGCACCAATCAGGTCATGCGCATGATTGTCGCGCGTGACATGCTTAGGCAGTAGGCGCGATTACGGGCATGCCAATGGAGCGGAAATGACGGATCAGCTTATCACCTTCATCGACAACGGCATCGGTCGTATCCGGTTGAACCGGCCCAAGGCGATCCACGCCCTGACACCGGAAATGTGCCACGCGATCATCGGCGCTCTGGTCGCATGGGCGAATGACGATCAGGTGGTCGCCGTGATGATGGACCATGCGGAAGGCAGGGGCTTTTGCGCGGGCGGCGACATCGCCTTGATCGCCAGCAGCGCAAAGGGAGATTGCACCGAGGCGGAACGGTTCTTCTTCGTCGAATATCGCATGAACCATATGCTGTTCGGCTATGCCAAGCCGGTCGTCGCTTTCATGGACGGGATCGTCATGGGCGGCGGCGTCGGCATATCGCTGCCCGCGCGTTACCGGGTGGCGACCGAGCGCACGACGTTCGCCATGCCGGAAACGGGGATCGGCCTATTCCCCGACGTCGGCGGCGGCTGGTATCTGCCGCGCCTGCCGGGCCGGGCGGGCGTATGGTTGGCGACCACCGGAGCGCGGATCAAGGGAGCCGACTGCACGGCCATGGGTATTGCCACCCATTATGTGGCCTCTGATAAGGTCGATGCGGCCAAGACGCGGATCATTTCGGAGCCATCGCGCCTTCCCGACATTCTCGACGAGATGGCCGACGACGCCCCCCCTTCCCAATGGGAAGCGCGCCGGGCCGACATCAACCGGCTGTTCGCGTCGGACCGTTACGAAGATATATTGGCGGCGTTGGACGCGGACGGTTCCCCGTGGGCGCGGGAACAGCTGGACACGCTGGCGACCAAGTCGCCCCAGACCATCAAGGTCGCGCTGCGGCAGTTGGCCGAGGGCGCTGCCTTTACCGACTTTGCCGACAATATGCGCAATGAATATCGCATCGCCTGCCATGTGATCCGCCGCCCGGACTTTGTCGAAGGCGTGCGCGCTGTCATCTTTGACAAGGACAATGCGCCGCGCTGGAATCCGGCGACTCCGCAGGAGGTAACCGACGATCTGGTTGACAGCCTCTTCGCTCCACTGCCACCGGGTAAGGAGTGGACGCCTTACCCGCAGACTGGAGCTTGACCGATGACCTATGAAACGATCCTGGTGGAACAGCGTGACGCCGTGACGCTCATCACGCTTAACCGGCCGCAGGCACTCAATGCGCTGAACAGCCAGGTGCTCAAAGAGTTGAGCGCCGCCTTCGCCGCCTATGACGCGGACGCTTCGCAGCTATGCGCGGTGCTGACCGGCAGCGGCGACAAGGCGTTTGCCGCAGGGGCCGACATCAAGGAAATGGTGGAAAAGAACGCCGCCGATTTCTTTCTGGAGGATTTCTTTTCCGGCTGGCAGACCGGCGTGGTTGCGACGCGCAAGCCATGGATCGCGGCGGTCAACGGCTTTGCCCTTGGCGGCGGATGCGAATTGGCGATGATGGCGGACTTCATCCTGGCGTCGGATACGGCCAAGTTCGGCCAGCCCGAAATCAAGCTGGGCGTCGCGCCGGGCATGGGCGGATCGCAGCGCCTGACCCGCACCGTGGGCAAGGCCAAGGCGATGGAAATGTGCCTGACCGGCCGCATGATGGGCGCGGAAGAAGCGGAGCGTTCGGGCCTGGTCGCCCGCATCGTCCCGGCGGCGGGGCTGCTGGACGATGCGCTCAAGACCGCGCAGGCCATCGCTTCGATGCCGCCCATGGCGACGATGATCAACAAGGAGATGGTGAACATCGCGTTCGAAACCGGGCTGGCGCAGGGCCTGCTGACCGAGCGCCGCTTGTTCCAGATTCTGACCGCAACCCAGGACAGGGTCGAAGGCATGACCGCCTTCGTCGAAAAGCGCCCCGCACAGTGGAAGGGCCGCTGACCGGGACCTGATCCCGCTGTTCCACAGCTAACGACCGCAAGGAGACGGCCATGACCACGACTATCGCATTCATCGGTCTGGGCAATATGGGCGGTGGCATGGCCGCCAATCTGTTGAAAAATGGCTATGCCGTCCGCGCCTTCGACCTTTCCGCGTCCGCGCTGGACAAGGCGCGGGATGCGGGTGCCGTCCCTTGCGCCAGTGCCGAAGAAGCAGTTGCCGGGGCCGATGCGGTCGTTACCATGCTGCCTGCGGGCAAGCATGTGGATGCAGTCTACAACGGATCGGTCTTTGCCGCGGCAAAGCCTGACACGATCCTGCTCGATTGTTCGACCATCGATGTGGAAACCGCGCGCCGGACGATCGCTGCGGCGGAGGAAAAGGGCTTCGCCATGGTCGACGCCCCGGTTTCGGGCGGGATTGCTGCGGCCAATGGCGGTGCCCTGACCTTCATGGTGGGGGGCACCGACGCCGCCTTTCACCGGGCGAAACCGATCCTGTCCGCAATGGGCAAGGCGGTCATTCACGCCGGCGCTGCGGGTAATGGCCAGGCCGCCAAGATCTGCAACAACATGCTGCTGGGCGCGACCATGATCGCAACCTGCGAAACATTTGCCATGGCGCAGAAAATCGGGCTGGACCCGCAGATATTCTACGACATTTCCAGCGTGTCGTCGGGACAAAGCTGGTCGATGACCAGCTATTGCCCCCTGCCCGGCGTCGGCCCCGATTCACCTGCCGACAATGGTTATGAAGGCGGGTTCGCCGCAGCGCTGATGCTAAAGGACCTGAAGCTGGCGGTCGAAGCCGCCGCCGCCGTCAATGCCAGCGTGCCGATGGGCAGCAACGCCGAAGCGCTTTACCAGATGCTGGTCAATAGTGGCCAAGGGGCCAAGGATTTCTCGTCCATCATCCAGTTGCTGCGGGGCTGAACAGCGCGCTTTGACGGCAAATCAAAAGGGGAGCGCAGCCAGGCCCCGCTCCCCCGCTTTGTCAGCTATTGCCGCCGGTCATATGGCGAGCGGCAACATAGCCGAAGGTCAGGGCCGGGCCGATCGTCACACCCGCGCCCGGATAGCTTTCGCCCATGGACGACGCCGCATTGTTGCCAATCGCGTAGAGGCCGGGGATCGCCGTCCCGTCTTCGCTGACCACCTGTGCATTGGCGTTGGTCTTCAACCCGCCATTGGTGCCGATATCGCCGGGATAGATGGGCAGCGCATAGAAAGGCCCCTTGTCCAGCGGGCGCAGGCATGGATTGGGCGAATGGCGAAAATCGCCATACATTTTGTCATAGGCGGCTTCACCCCGATGGAATTCGGGGTCTTCTCCCTTGGCGGCATTGACGTTGAAGCGACCGATGGCCGATGACAGGCGGGCCGGGTCCACGCCGATCTTTCCAGCCAGCTCCTCGATCGATCGGCCCTTTTTCAGGATAGATCGGACGCCCTTGCTGTGCATGGCGGTGGGCATCAGCGGATAGAGCGGACCCATCGGGAATTTGTGGCGATATTCATGGTCGAATATCATCCAGCAGGGGTCGGCGTCGCCATGCTCGGCCTGACGGCGGGCCATCTGCTGGCCGACAATGTGATAGGACGCGGCTTCGTTCAGGAAACGCTCGCCGCTTTGATTGACCATGATGCAGCCCGGCAGCGCGCGTTCGACCGTGCACAGCCGCCCCCGGTCCTCGCCCGGCACATGGAAAACCGGTGCGGCCCAGGCGGACTGCATGTTCATGGTGCCCGCGCCCACAGCCTCACCCGCGACGATGCTGTCGCCGGTGTTGCTGGTCACGCCACCGGAATAGCGCGCCGCAGGATAGAGCGGCGCATTGCCATTGCGCATCGCCTGGTTCTTTTCAAATCCGCCAGCAGCCAGGACGATGCCCTTGCGCGCGCGGATGCGATAGGGCTTGCCATCCTTCTCCACGACCGCGCCGGTTACTGAATCGCCTTCGCGTACCAGTTCTTTCAACGGCGTTTCCAGCCATAGCGGCACGTCCTTTCCGTTCAGCGCCATGCGCAGGCCGCCGGTCAGGGCATTACCCAGCGTCAGCCGCCGATCCTTGCGGGACGTCAGTCGGAACGGCAGGTCCAGCCAATATTTGGCCATGTTCTTGACCAGATTTTTGATCCAGCCCTTTTGCCGGTAAAGCAGTTCATAGGTTTCGCTGAAATGCCAGTTCAGATAGCCGAACAGGCTGGCGGCGGGCGACGCGAAACGGAGCGTGCGAACGTCCGCACCCAGCGGCTTGCCATCCAGAGGGTTGGGCAAATGGGTGCGGAATCCCTTCGCCGACCCGCCAGGATTTTCTGCGTGATAGTCGGGATAGGGAAAGGCCATGTACTGGACCGGCGTGTTCGCCATCATCCAACGCAGCATGGGGGACGCATTGTCCACATAGGCCCGGATATTTTCATCGGGAACGTTCGCAGCCGACAGCTTGCGTAGGTAGATGAAGGCATCGTCCAGATTATCGTCGAAACCCGCCTGCTTCGCGACATCGCTGCCGGGAATCCAGATGCCGCCGCCCGAAGTCGCCGACGTTCCGCCCCAGCTATCCGCCTTTTCCACGATCAGCACATCGGCATGGTTGTGCGCGCCGACTAGCGCCGACATCATGCCGCCCGCGCCGGAGCCTACCACGAGGATGTCGACTTCCTTGTCCCAATTGCTCATATTCGTCCGCTCAGAAAATGGCCAATGTTGCGGACGGGCAGGCCCATCACTGACCCACCCCAAGGCAGCTGCCTCTCCCGCTTCTTAAACGCAGAGGTCGGCTTACCTTGCCTTAAAGTCAACATACGCGTAGAATTTTGTTCAATATCTTGCGACAATCACAGGAGAGGATATGCCCGCATTGACGGGAAAGGTCGCGCTGATCACCGGCGCGGGCCAGGGCATCGGGCAGGGAACGGCCCTTGCCTTCGCCAGTGAGGGCGTCGAACTGCTGTTGGCGGGGCGAACGCTGGACAAGGTGGAGGAGACGGCGGCGCTGGCCAGGGAACGTGGCGTGCGCGCCGTTCCGGTCGCCTGCAACGTCAAGTCGCTGGACGATCTGTCCGCCGCGGTGGACAAAGCGGTGGCGGAGCTGGGCGGCGTAGACATATTGGTCAACAATGCGCAGGAAGTGCCACTGGGGCCGATCGACGAGGTGAGCGACGATGCGTTCACCGCCGGCTTTGAATCCGGCCCCCTCGCCTCTTTCCGCCTGATGAAGCTGGTGCATCCCCACATGGTGCGGCGCGGCGGTGGCACCATTTTCAACTTCGCATCATCGGCGGGCATCCGATGGGATATGAGCCATTATGGCTGCTACGCTGCGGTCAAGCAGGCTACGCGCGCCCTGACCCGCGCGGCGGCGGCGGAATGGGGCAGGGAAAATATCCGTGTGCTCACCATCGCGCCCCATGCGGAATCGCCCGGCCTGAAGTCATGGATCGACCATAATCCCGATGAAGCCGAAGCCTTTTTCCGCACCATCCCGCTGGGACGTATCGGACGGCTGGAGGAAGATATCGGCCGCGCGCTCGTTGCGCTATGCGGATCGGACCTCAGCTACCTGACCGGCGCGACCATCCCGCTGGACGGTGGCCAGGCCAATTTCGACTGACACAATAATCTGCCGGAGAGATATATGGAAAAGGTGATTTGCGCGCTTTGGGCGTCCGAAGGCGAAAGCCGCGCCGACTATGGCGCGCGCTTGGTCGCGGAATTGCCCCGCGCGCTCAAGGCGACGGGTGCGAGCCGCATCCGCATCAACATCCGTGACGCCATAGTCGAACCTGCGGCCCCGCTGGTCCAGCAATGGCAACAGCCGCAACAGGACGCGGTGGTGCAATTCTGGCTACCGTCCGCCAACGCCATTTTTCGGCAGCAGGTGGATGCAGTGCTGGCGGAAATGAGCGGGCGGTTCGAGGCGTGGCTTGTCGCGGAATCCACTATCATCCCTAATATGCAGCATCAGCCCGCGCCCGGCTCGCGCACTTGGGGCTGGTCGCAGGCGAGCTTCATTTCCTTCCGACCCGACATGACGTGGCAGGATGCGGTAGCGCACTGGCACAGCCATCATACGCGCGTGGCCATCGATACCCAGTCGAACTTCGAATATGTGCAGAATATCATCGTCCGGCCATTGACCAGCAGCGCTCAGTCCTATGGTGCCTTTGTCGAGGAATGTTTCCCGCTCGACGCGATGACCGATGGTCGCGTCTTCTTCGATGCGGTGGAGGATGAAGCGAAGTTCGATCAGAATACCAAGGCTATGGTCGACAGCTGCGCCGGGTTCATCGACTTTGCGCGGATCGATATCATCCCGACCAGCCAACATGACTTTGCCCATCTGGATGCTGCCTGAAGCGGGGGAACGGACGGGGATGGCCATCCTGCCCGGCCCCGCCTGACCCGTTCACAGCAGGCTGGTAAAGCCATGGAGGAAGATGGAGGCGGCGCGTTCTGCAAATCGCCGCCGCTCATCTTGCGTCACTGTCTGATCCGCGCCGAACAGGCGGTTGCCGCGCGTTGCCAGCACCAGCAATTGCCGCGCAAGCCATTCGCGGTCGTCCGCCACGCCAAGCGTCCCTAGCCAGTGCGACAAAGGCCCGGTCCAGGGTTCGCGGAGGATGGTAAAGATGTCCCGCGCCGTGACAGGGTCGCGCCGTGACTGGCTGATCCCGGCCCGGTGAAGCTGGATCGACGGCATGTCCGCCAGCGACGCAATCGCCGCATCCAGAAATGCCTCCAGCGCGGCGCGATCCAGCATTGCGGCGGGAAGAGGCAGCGGCGTGGCGACCCCAATCTGGCGCGCATGATGGCGCAGAGCCGCCGCGAACAGGCCCGCCTTGCTGCCGAAATGCCGGTAGAGCGTCCCCCGCCCTACTCGTGCCTCGGCCCCGATCAGGTCCAGATTGGCACTTTCATATCCCTGCTCCAGAAAATGGCGGCCCGCCACGTCGAGCAGATTTCGGATATGATCGGGTGCAGTCTGCGCCACATCGGGAGCCGCCGCCGGGGGCATGCCCGCGTCCGATATGCTACTTAGCCAAGGCTCGATCCCGTGGGAAAAGAACAGCGCCGTCTGCGCCGCCATCCGGTCGCGCTCATCGGCGATCGGCGCGGGAAAGCCCATCAGCAGCGCGGGGCCTTCGACAGCGATCGAACCGAAATCCAGCGCCAGTTCCAATGGAACATGCCGCGCCAAACCCTGCTGCCGTGCATATTCCTCCAACGCCAGCCGCACCGGTTCCATGCGCGCCCATTGCTGGTCGCGCAGCACGGACGCGACGTCCGGCATGCGATGGGCGACGCTGGTCGCGACCCACAGCACGCTGAACAGACCCTGATCGACGGTCGCGTCGATGATGGTGCGGGCCAGCCAGGCCAGTTCGATGCGCGGATGGCTGGCCGCCTGATGAACCGCCTCGGCGCGCGCGGTAAACTCGGCCCCTGCCGCCTCCAGCGCGGCGCGGAACAGCGCCTCCTTATCGGTGAAATGGCGGTAGATGGTTTCCTTGCTGACCCCGCCAACCCGCGCGATGGCGTCGATGCTGACCGCATCGAAACCCCGCGCGACAAATTCAGTCCGTGCCACTGCCAGCAAATGCTGCACGCGATGGGACGGGGAGTCAGCCGCCAGCTTCGAACCATTCGTCATCGCATGCTGATGCTGCCCCATGGAAGCGCTATATCAACTTGGCAGCGGCTTGCACCCCCTTACGACCAGCGCTTAGGCAAGGCTTGACCATATCCGAACGGGTGGATACCGTTCGGATATAGGAGAAGGATGCTATGGCGGGAAAGGCGTGGGAAGAACGGCCAATCGATCCTTTCGGTATGGAGATCGCCGTCCACCTGGACGCGCCCCTGCCCGACGGCTTCGAACAGCGCATGCTCTCTTTGTTCGACGAACATAAGCTGTTGCTGTTCCGCAACCAGCGGTTGACCGAGGAACAGCAGGTTCACATCCTTTCCCTGTTCGGCAAGGTTTTGGGTGCCAAGGGCGAGTTTCGCGAAATTTCCAGCGACGGCAATCTGGGTTCAGGCCCCCTCACCTGGCATAGCGATCTGGCCTTCACCGAAGATCCGTTCAAGATCCTCTCGCTGCATGCGGTGGATGTGAATGATGGGCAGAGCTGGACCGCCTTTGCCAATGGCGTGGCCGCGATGACGCGCCTGCCCCCCGATCTTGCCGCCCGGATCGATGGCCGCGACGCCGTCACCGCGCTGGCATTGACCCAGTCACATCGCACCATCGATCATGACGTGCCGGACTATGTGCCGCAACAAACGCGGTCTGCGGTGATCCCCCATCCCCGCACGGGCGAGCCGACGCTATATATCAGCCATATGCAGACCGCGCGGATCGAAGGGCTTGATCGCGAAGAAAGCGACGCGTTGCTCGACGCGCTGTTCGGTGAACTTTACGCCCCGGATCGCGTCTACCGCCATCACTGGAATAATGGCGACCTGCTGATCTGGGACAATATCGCGCTTCAACATTCGCGCGGCGACCTGACCGGCATGACGCCCCGTCGGCTGCAGCGCGTATGCGTGGCGGACAAGAGCTTTTTCGATCTACTGCCTCAATTCAGGATCGACGATCCGCGCATCGCCGCCTGGGGATCGGACGGCGACAAGCTGGAACTTAGAGCATGATCCGATCATACTGGATCGGATCATGCTCTAATTTTCTTTGTTTTCCGCATTTTCCAAGTCAGC
Source organism: uncultured Sphingobium sp. (assembly GCA_965653535.1). GTDB lineage: Bacteria > Pseudomonadota > Alphaproteobacteria > Sphingomonadales > Sphingomonadaceae > Sphingobium. Next base: position 43,443 of record CBFHAG010000004.1, on the reverse strand, counting down.
AGATGAGTCCATCTGCTTCGAAAATGCTCTAGCTGACGGAGACTAAGCATGGCCGATCTTCCCTATCTGCTGCGTGGCGTGGTGCCCGTCGGCACCGACAGCAGCATATTGGTTTCATCGTCAAAATATCTGAACAACGCCCGGCTTCGCGAATGGCTGGCCATGATCTGCCTGCGCAGGAACGGCGCGGACATGCCTCCCCAGGCAGAGATGTATGAATTTCTGGGCATCTTGGATTCCTTGCGGGATTTCCACGCGGTGGAGGACATGTTCACCCAGGAACGAAAGATCAATCCACTGCTGGACGCCTGGTTCGAGGAAGGTTTTATTTCCAGCTATCGGATCGAGGATTTCAGCGATTATCAGCCGGGATCGCTGGGCGGCATATTCTACACGCAGATGACGTCGGGGGATTATGAAATCCAGATTACCCCGTGGGCGCAACCGCAGACGCAGCTGCAATTTTATAACCTCAGGTCAGGCCAGACCCATGATTTCGAACATATATTGTGCGGCGGCGGGTTCAACTTCATGGGCGAGCTGGTGCCCTATTGGTATCGGCTGACCAATGTGCCGCGTTTCATCAAGAACCCCGAACTGGCGGCGGAGTTGAACCTGATCCAGCTGTTCGGATCGCTGCGCTACACGGTGCGAACCATGCTACATTATCCGCATGTGTGGCCAACTTGCGTTAACGCGATCCAGCGCGGGATGCGGGTGGGGCAGGAAAGCGACGCGCTGTTCATGAAGAAGCTGGAGGCGGCCTTCCACCTGCCCCTCGAAGAGGCGCGGGCGGCGCTGGGCGTGCGCGGGGCGGTGGACGTCGATACGAACCGCGAAGGAGCCTATTGGGCCGGACGCGAACCGCTGGAATCGATCCTCGAACCGGCCTGACAGGGCGCACAATGCCCTCCTCTTAGAGCATTTCCGAGCCGTCAGATGATTGCCATCTGACTGGAAAATGCTCTAGCCGGCAGTCGGCTCTCCCGACGCCAGGACGGTAAGCGATCCGTCCTCATTGATCTGTTCGGTCAGCATTGACGTGACGCGGCTGACGCTTTCGGCGATCCACCAGCGGTCGCTTTCGCGGCGGTAGACATCTTCATATTCGACGGCCAGCCGAGTGATGTGGCGCGGTCCGGTCAGGATCGTGCGGAAATTGAGTGACCACAAACCCCTCGCCTCGTCCGGCCCGGTCAGGCTAATGTCCCAATTGGTGGCGTGGTGGATGTCATATACGCCGCCATGGCACGCCATGCTTTCATAAGTGGCCACGAACGCGTCGCGGTCGGTATACAGGGGAAAACCCTGATAGGCGATCCTCACGCCAACGGGCAGGAAACAGTCGCGCACCGCATCCGGCTGTTTCAGGTCGCAGGCGCGCAAATAGCGCGATTTTAGCAGCCGGATTTCTTCCTTATCCTCCAGTGCCTGAAGCCGTGCGGCCAGATTTTCCATGCTGTCGGCCATGCCCTCTCCTCATTTTCTATATGCCGGGGCGGCATTTGCCGCCCCGCAAAGGACGCCCCGGCGATCAAGCCAGGGCGCGACCGTCATCTCATTCCCATTCGACCACGGACAGAATGTGGTTGGCATAGCCGGGGAATACATAGTCAAATTCCAGGATCATGGTTTCACCCAGCATCCCGCTCGACAATATATCAGTTTCCAGAAACGCTTGGACGCCATTCTTGCCATAAGCATGGCGGGTTGCATTCTTGTAGATGGGGGATGCATCCAGCCGCGCGTCCACTTCCGGGGTGCCGGGCAGCGCGCGGTTATAGACCAGCTTGAGCCGCCCCTTCAGTTCAGGGTCGCTGCGGTTGGCTTCTTCCAGCGCCATGAAGATATTTTCCAGATCTTCCAGGCTTTCCAGCAGCGTGCCGTAATGGAAACCATATTCAGGGTCCTGGTCCATCTTTTCGCGCATGGCGGCGACGGCAGGATGTTCCTGCGCGGTCCCGATATTCAGGGCGCCGTGGATCGCGGCCATCAGTTCGCGCTGCGCTTCGGGCATGCAGGACAGGTAGACAACGCCGTCGCCACGCGGCTGGTGCTTCGCGTCGACCACGAAACGATAAAAATGCGTCCCGTCCGGCAACGGCAGGTCCTGCGTCAGGACATAGCCCAGCATGCCGAGCAGTCGCGCGGCGAGCGGGCCTTCCTCAGGATTTTTATAGTGCAGCGCCATGTGACCCATGGACCGTGCCCCGGTGACTGCTTCCGATTTCAATGCCGTCGCCATAGTGTCTCTCCTATTCAATATCCGGTCCCGTTACGTCCGCTCTCACGGTCGATCAGGACCAATTTCCCTCGGCTGCGACCGCAGCGCCTCAAACGCCTTGGGCAGTTCATCCAGGCTGACCGTTGAGCTGTGGATCGGCCGTGCGTGGTCGCGCGTCGCTTCGCGTAGCATATAGCAACATGTTTCACGCGTCGCAAAGGCGATCCGGGGCTGGGCGGCATCAAAATCGTCGAACTGACGTCCAGCGACGCTGCCCGTAATCCGCCGCTCAGACGCCGAAGCCGCCTGCAACCGACAGCGTCTGGCCGGTGATATAATTGGCGTCGTCCGATGCCAGGAATACCGCCGTCTTGCCGATGTCCTCCGCTTTGCCCCACCGCTTGATCGGCAGCATTTTCTTGACCTCACGCTCCCAATTTTCGTCGAAATAGCCTTCCTGCTGACCGACCTTGAACTGACCCGCGTCGATGACCCCCACCAGGATCGAATTGGCGCGGATTTCATGCACGCCTTCTTCCTTGGCGATGCCTTTCACCAGGGATTCGTTGCACGCCTTGGGCGCGACCGACAGTCCGTCGAGATGCGGCCACCAGTCATGTCCGGCCGATCCCAGATGAACGAAGGACCCGCCCCCTTTTGCGCGGAAGTGCGGAATGGCAATGCGAGCCGCATGATAAAAGCCGAACGCTTCGATCTCCATCGACGCGCGGAACTGGTCCAGCGTCCAGTCGGCGATGTTGACCTGAGCCACGACCGGGCCAGCACCCCACACGATGCTGTGAATACGGCCATGCGATTCCAGTGCATTGGCGAAGGCAGCTTCCATCTCTTCATAACTGCGGGCGTCGGCCTGATGAATAGTGGCGCTGCGACCGATGGCCCGGATTTCAGCCGCCGTCGCTTCCGCCACTTGCTGCTTCGAGCGATAGAAGATCGCGACATCCGTGCCTGCCCGCGCGAACTCCAGCGCCACCCCCTTGCCGATCCCGCCGCTACCGCCAAAGACGGCGACCGCGCCTTCAGGAAATATTCTGCCCATATTCTTCCTCTCTTTTATAGCGTGTCATTCGGCGGCGTCCGCCAGTCCGGGCGCGTTCGCCATGCCGCTGGTGTGATGCACTCCGTTGACCCGCGACTGAAGCTCCATCGCCTTTGCGCGCGGATTGTAGAATTGGCGATACCAGGCCCGGCTATGGTGAAAGGGGCCATCGGTCGGCAGGCGCAATATGTTGATCGCTGCGCCTTTCGTCCGCCATATCGCGAAATCCTGGGAAAAAGCGGCAAGACCCGCGCCATGATATTGGTCGCGCATCTCCGCGTCCCTCGCCGACGGTGGCATGTCCAGCGCCCGCGTCAATATGCCGTGCCAGACCTGAGTCACGCCATCTTCTTTGGGTGTGTGGCAGATGATCTGCACAGCATCGGTTTCGCCCGAATAGCGCGCGACCAATATGCCCGGCCCGGTGTAGAACGCGTCCACATCCAGAATGCCATCCTCGCTGGTCATGGTTTCATGGCCGCCGCCCGACAATTGACGGCCAATCACCCCTTCGAAAACAGAGTCGAAATACGCCAGCTTTTGACCGTGGATCGGCCCGAAGTGGCGCGTATCGACCAGATTGTCGAGTATCTCCTGCGGATGGACGGCCAAGGTGCCCAGATCGTCATATTCGCCGTGAATCCATTGCGGATCGGCCCATTCAGGCAGGGCGGGAAGATCATAATCTGCCTCTCCCCCTTCAGGATCGTGCCAGGCGAAAATGCACCCAAATGCTTCCTCCGCCGGATAGGCGCGCAGCTTCGCCGCAGGGGGGATCGGCCCGTCGAAATAGGGAATGTGGTCACAGCGCCCGTCCGGCCCGAACCGCCAGCTATGATAGGGGCAGCGGATGGAATCGCCCTCTATCCTTTGCGCCGCCGCGCCCGAAGTCTGTTCTGCCGCGAGATGCGCCTGCATGTGCGGGCAATAGGCGTCGAGCAGGACGACCCGCCCCGATCCGCCGCGATAGATGACCAGGTCCCGCCCGAACATGCGCAGCGCGGCAGGCGCGCCGGTCACATTGCTGGCCCGCGCCACCATGAACCAGCCACGCGGAAAAGTGAATTCGCCTAGCCTGTAGTCAGCCGTCGTCGCCATATATCCTCTCCTGCCGACGTTCATCCGCCGCGCCTTTCAGAGCTGGGAAACTGGCCTCAACGCTTTGACCGTGCAATGGATATATGTAATCTGCTATCGTTGAGAGATCGTTCACTATCATTTTACGATAGAGTTGTTGAAAATGACAAAGACGCGCAGGCCCGGCATCGCTACCATCCTGGCTTCACTAAGGCAGGAATTGAAGGGGCGCGGCGTGCGGGTCGGGCAGCTTGCACAGGATATGGGCGTGGCCGAACCGACGGTATGGCGGTGGCTGCGCGGCGACGGCCTGACGCTGGATCGGCTGGACGAGATGTGCGCCCTGATCGGCATGGACATGCGCGACCTGATGGCCCGTGCCGATGATGAGCGCCTGGAAAATTTCACGCTGGCGCAGGAACGTGTGCTGGCGGCCGATCGGGGGTTGGCGCTCGCCTTCTTCGCTATCCTGAACGGAGCGCAGCCACGCGACCTGGAGCGGGAGCTTGGCCTGCCGCAGGATCGGTTGAACGGCCATATCGACCGGCTGGCCCGGCTGGGCCTGATCGACATTGGTCCTAGCGGGCGGGTTCGCGCCAAAGTGCGACGATCGGTGCGGTGGCGGCGCGGCGGGCCATTGTCCGCGGCCTTTGAACGAACGGTAAAGCCGCTCTTCATGTCGATGGACTTTGGGGCGGAGGACGCGCTGTACGTGTCAGACATGGTAATCATGAGCAAGGCTGGGCGTGCGCGGGTCCATGCCCTGTTCGAAGCGTTGCGGGACGATATCCACATGATCGGCGAACAGGAAAGGGCCGCCCGGCTGGATGATCGCGAATGGAGCGGCGTGCTGATGATGGTCCGTCCCTTCGACATGGACGAAACGACGGCGGAATGGCGGACCAACAACTGACCACGGCTAGAAACGAATTTGCAAAGGAGAAGATGTGGCTACATTTCCAGGAGGATGCGCATTGCTGTTCGGGGGCAGTGGCGGGATTGGCAGCGGCATTTCGAACGTGTTCGCGCAGGGCGGCAGCGGCAGCGACATCGCCATCGTCTATCGTGGCAATCATGCCCGCGCGGAACAGGTTGCGCAGGCCGCTCGTGATGCGGGGCGTAAAGCGACCATTCACCAGGCCGATGTCGTCAAGGCAGAGGATGTGCAGGCCGCCGTCGCCGACGCGATAGCCGCCCATGGCCGGGTGCACACGGTCGTCTGGGCAGCCGGGCCGCTCGTCAACCAACGCTATCTCGCCTCCACCCCCATGGACGAATGGCGGCACGCCTTCGATGTCGAAGTGCACGGCTTCTTCGCCGCCGCGCAGGCGATCATTCCGCATATGCGCGAACAGGGTGGGGGCAGCTTTGTCACATTGGGGTCGGCCGGGCATGACTGGTGGCCTGCGCGCGATGGCATGTCCGTCGCCGTCAAGGCATCGAACGAACAGCTGGTGAAGGGCATCGCCAAGGAGGAAGGGCGCTATGGCATCCGCGCCAATTCCGTGCTGGTCGGCGTGATCGACGCCGGGCAGCTGCACGAACTGACGCGGCTCGGCCAGATTGATGAGCGCTGGGTCAACAACACGCACCGGCTGCTATGCCTGAAAAGGTGGGGCACCGCGGAAGAAATCGGTCAAGCCTGCCTGTTCTTCGCATCGGATGAAGCGGCCTATGTCACCGGGCAACGCATTTCGGTTTCGGGCGGCTTCGGGGTTTGATCGCCCGCTAGTTCAGAACAAAAGGACGCGTGACTTTCTACGCATCATCATTATTCATCAGCCAATAAGCAAAAATTTGCGTATTAAATGGGATGAGGGTCAATGGCATACACATTGCAACAGCTTTCCGACATGGAAGATATCCGCACGCTCAAGCACCGCTATTTTCGCGGAATCGATACGGCGGACATGCCACTCCTCGGCACGCTTTTCACTGAGGATGTGACGGTGGATTATCGCGGCGGCACCTATCGCGTCCGCCTGTCCGGTCGCGCCGATATGCTGGAATTCCTGGCCAACAGCTTCCATTCGGGCGCGGTTGCCATGCATCATGGTCATATGCCGGAAATCACCCTGACCGGAACCGACGATGCAGAGGGCATCTGGTATCTGGAAGACATCTTCATCGACGTCGAACAAAGTTATCACACCATCGGCAGCGCAATCTATCGCGACATCTACCGCCGTGAAGAGGGCCAGTGGCGGATCGCGCGGACCGAATATGACCGGGTGATCGAAATCACATCGCCGCTCAGCCCGGAATCCCGCGTCACTGCGCATCATCTGGCCAAGGCCGGACGCAAGCCGCACGAACGTTCCGACATCAGACATCTGATCGAATGGACGGCCTGATAGTAGCGGGTGGTCACCACCACTGATGCACAGATGCAACGGGCGCGGCATTTTTGCTGCGCCCAGGTGAAGCGGAAGGCCGTCAGCGCTATGATCGGCCACAATAATAAGAATATTTTGGGGGAGGAAATATGCGCAATCATCTGCTTTCCATCGTCTCGCTTGCCGCGCTCGCCGCGCCGGAAGCTGCTCTCGCCCAACTCAGCGATCCCGGAGCATCGCAGGGCGCGCTGAGCAGCGACATCGTCGTTACCGCCCGCCGCCGGGAGGAACGGTTACAGGACGTGCCGATCGCGGTCACCGCCGTCGATTCCTCCGCGCTCGACAGTCGGGGCCTGGATAATGTGACGCAGATCGGCCAGATCGCACCCAACATTCAGTTCACGCCGGGCCAGGGCGGCAATTCGGGTGGCATTGCGCCATTCATCCGCGGCGTCGGCGAAAATGACTTCATCATCACGTCCGACCCCGCCGTGGGCGTCTATATGGACGGCGTTTACGTCGCCCGCACCTTTGGCGCGACGACCGAACTACTGGGCATCGATCGGATCGAAGTGCTGCGCGGGCCGCAGGGCACTTTGTTCGGCAAGAACACGGTGGGCGGCGCCATCAACATCGTATCCGCCATCCCTAGCCAGCAGCAGCGGCTCGAAGCGGACCTTCGCTACGGATCGTTCAACACCGTGCGTGGCCGCGTCTATGCCGAAATGCCGTTGTCGGGCGACTGGTCGCTGGGCGTTGCGGCACTGGGCGAGTTTGGCGAAGGCTGGCAGAAGGTGCCTTCGGGCGACAATCTGGGCAATCGTAACGTCGTCGCGGGCAAGCTGGCGCTGCACAAGTCCGGGCCGCTCGACATATTGCTGATGGTCGATGGCCTCCATCGGCGGCAGCACAGCGCCCCACACAGCATGATCGCCTTCACGCCAACGCTGCTGTCCACGCTGCAATCTACGCTGATTTCGCCCTGCTGCACCGTTCCGGGCGACATCGACCGGACGGACACCACGCCTTCGCTCAGCAAGGATAATACCGATGCGATCAACGCCGCGCTGACGCTGACGGCGGACCTGGGCGGCGCAACGCTGAAATCGATCACCGCCTATCGCTATGTCGATGCACTGTTCGGGCGCGACGGCGATGCCTCGTCGGAAGTCAATTATGCCGGCGACATCCACGACGAAAATGCCCAGCAGATCAGTCAGGAACTGCAACTGTCGCTGGACCTTGGCGGGCGCGGATCGTTGTTGCTGGGCGCGTTCGCCTATCAGGAGATCGCGCGCGACAATACGCGGCTGGTGGTCGCCGACGGCCTCTATCCCGCGATGGTCGCCGCCGGGCTGGACCCGTTGGAGGTCGCGCCCGGATTCTTCATCCCGGCGGTCGCGCTGGACCTCAACATCGATTTCCGCAACCGGCAGAAGACCCGCAACCTCGCTCTGTTCGCCAACGGCAATTATGAACTGACCGACAAGCTGTCGGTGGAACTGGGTGCGCGTTATACGTGGGAGAGGAAAAACTTCTCTCAGTCTGCGATGCGCATCTATTCGGGCCAGCCGCTGCTGGCGGGCACGCCGTCCTATGATCAGGCGAAGAGCTGGGACGCCTTCACCCCGCGCGCGTCCCTGTCCTACAAGTTCAAGCCGGACCTGATGGCCTATGCTTCCTATTCGCGCGGCTTCAGGTCGGGCGGGTTCAACGGTCGACCGACTTCGCTGGAAGAAATCGGGTCCTATGATCCTGAACATCTGACGTCCTACGAAGCGGGCCTCAAGATGGGCTTTGGCCGCGTTGCCACCATCAACCTGGCCGTTTTTCGCAACGAATATCGCGACCAGCAGATCCTGATTTCAACCGTCAGCCAGTCGAGCGGCCTCATCGTCGTGCGGAACGAGAATGCGGGCCGGTCGCGTATTCAGGGCATCGAGCTTGAAGGCGCTTTCCGCGTGTCGCCGAACTTCACCTTCACTGGCGCGCTGGGCCTGCTCGACGCCAAGTATAAGGAATATGTGTCTGTCATCAACGGAGTGCCGACGGATGTCAGCGCTCGCAAGTTGAAGCAGGCACCGGACATCACCGCCAATGGCAGCGTCATCTACCAGACGCCGTTGACCGATCAGCTGGAGGGCATTTTCCGGGTCGATGTCGCCTATAAGAGCGGGGTGTTCGTCGACACCGAAAACACCGCCCTCCTGCGCCAGCCCGACCACGCCATCGTCAACGCCAGCGCAGAGTTCCGTCTGGCAGACAGCGGATTTTCGCTACGCGCCGGGGTCGACAATCTGACGGACAAGCGGATCATCACGGCGGGCTACGACGCGTCCACCAGCTTCGGCTTTACCGAGGCCTATTATAATTCGCCGCGCCGCTACAGCCTGACGCTGGCCTATCGCCACTGAGCCGCATGTCCTGCATGGGTGACGGGCGGAAATCCCTTTGCCGCCGCCCGCCCCATGGCTCTATGGCAGGAAGATGACCGATCCAGCCATTCCCCTTCCCCCCGTCGCGCTGCTGGAGGCGCTTTATGGCGGGCTGATGCAGGAGCCTCCCTGGGAAGCTTTTCTGCGCGCGTTGGCGGAGGCGGCTGATGCCACCTTCGCCACCTTGCTGGTCGCCATCGGCCCGGCGGGGATCGATGCCCATGTCACGCCCGATGTCGATCCCGACCGGGCGGATGAATATCAAAAACTTTCCGATGCCGATCCCTTCGTCGGCCTTCCCGAAGGACAGGTGGTGGCGTTCCAGGATTTCGTCCGCCACATATCCCCACGTTTCCGCGAATGGCTGGACAAGGCAAGCGGTGGTCAGATCCTGGGCGTGGACCTGCAAGCGTCGTCCGGCGCTTCAGTGCGGTTGCGCGTCACCCGCGACCAGAGCCACCCCGATTTCGACGATGCCCAAAGCGCGCTGATCGCCAGCCTGATCCCGCATTTGCGGATCGCGCTCGACCTCCATGCGCGGCTCACCTCCACACAGGGGGAACGACAGCTGTTCAGCAGCGCGATGGAGGGGCTTGCCGTCGCCACGCTGATCCTGGCGCGCGACGGACGCATCCTGCGCCGCAATGCGGTGGCGCAGCGCCTGCTGGAGGATGGGCGCTTCATCCGTGAAGAGCATGGACGGCTGGCCCCCGCCATGCGCGCGGGAAGCGTCAGCCTGACTCGACTGCTCGCGTCCCCACCGTCGCCGGGGGAAGATGTGCGCTTTGAACTGCCGTCCGCCGATGAACCGCCCCTGCGCGGAGTGGCGCGCGCGCTGCCGTCCGCCGTCTATGGCGACGGAGCGCATGTGGCGCTGTTCCTGTCCGACCCAGCGCGTGCAGAAGGGCCGGATGCAGCGTCTCTTCGGGACCGTTTCCAGCTTACCCCGGCAGAGGCTGCGCTGGCGGTCCAGCTTGCGCAGGGCGCGGCGCTGGTCGATGCCGCGCGCATCTTGGACATTGCGCATAACACAGCGCGTTCCCACCTGCGCGCGATCTTTGCCAAGACGGGCACGCACCGGCAGGGGGAATTGATCCACCTGCTGCGCACGATCGGCAGCGATTTCGACCTCTGATCCATTTGGAGGATGCAGCCGCCGCTCCATCGCCATAACCTCTCCCTATAAAGCCGATACGGGAGAGGTTGATGCGGTTCTCAATCATCTATGAAGCACAGATGGCGGACACGTCGCGTGAGAATGAACAGCGTGTATTCCACGAGATCATCGAACAGGCGTTGCTGGCCGAAGAAATGGGCTTCGACGTCATCTGGGCGGTGGAGCATACCGCGCTGACGCAATATGCGCACATGTCCGCGCCGGAAACCTTCCTGGCTTATCTGGCCGGTCGCACCACGCGCATCGGCATCGGCCATGGCGTCGTCTGCCTGCCGCCCGCGATGAACCATCCGGTGAAGGTTGCGGAGCGTATCGCCACGCTCGACATATTGTCCAATGGCCGTGTGCATTTCGGCATGGGCAAGGGCGGGACCCAGCAGGAAGCGGGCACGTTCGGCTATCAGCTGTCCGAACTGCAGCCGATGATCGATGAAAGCATGTACCTCATCCCCAAGATATTGAAGCAGGGTGAGATCGAACATGACGGGGAATATGTGAAAATCCCGCACCGCCCCATCCATCCCAGCCCCAAGCAGGACCCCCATCCCCAGCTTTACATGGCCTGCACCCGCGCGGATTCCCTAATTACCGCCGGTTCGCGCGGCCTGGGTGCGCTGGTGCTGGGCTTCGCCGGGCCGGAAGACATTGCCGACAAAAACGCCATCTATCGGGAAGCCTATGCCCACCGGAAAGCAGAGGATCAGGTCGGATATCGCCCGCAGGCGCATCTCGCCGCCCTATGCCCCGCCATCGTTCTGGAGGACCGGGAAAAGGCGCGGCGCGTCGGGCTGCGCGGCCAGCGTTTCTTCGTGGAATCGCTGGGCTACTGGTATTCGGGCGGTTCCAAGCCGTCGGTCGAGGATCTGGACGCCAGCGAGCAGGAAGCCGCGCTGAAACGGCACAAGGAAGAAACCGTCGCCTGGCTGTCCGAAGAAAAGATCGAGGTCGGTCGCCATCATACCGAAAGTTTCGAAGTGGCGCAGGACGCCTACGGCACGCCGGACGACTGCATCCGCTATGTCACCCGCCTGTTCGACGCGGGCGCTGACGAGATATTGTTCCTGTTCCAGATGGGCGGCATCCCGCACGAGGTCATCATGGAAACGATCCGCAATATCGGGGAGCAGGTCATTCCCCATTTCCGCTCCACTCGCGCGATCGCGGCGGAATAGGCGACCCGGCGAGCCGCCGCCTTACGCTCACCTTTGAGCCGCATCAAAGGCGAGAGTAGGCTTTTGGCGTGGCGTGCTCCTGCGAAGGCAGGAGCCCAGTTAAAACGCCCAGACTAGGTTCCTGCCTGCGCAGGAACACGCTTACCCCTAAGCTGACCTCCTTGAAAAGCTTACTCAAGACACTGCTTTCCACCAGCTCCAACGTGGCTTAGGATCATCTGCTGGCCCATCGGCGTTCCAGTCCTTTCGCCGACAAAGTGGATGCCGATGACAGAGACGACAGCCTGCATAAACGCGATCGGCTGTGCCGTACCAGGGCAGGACGTGCATCTTCCCTTCATCGATTGGGCGGCCCGGCAGGTGAAGGATGATCGCGCACGGCAACTGTTCACGCGCATGGCCGACCGCAGCGGCATCGACCATCGCTGGTCGGTTCTGCCCGCCGCGCCGGGGGGAGGCTCCCCGGTCGATCCGGGCGGATTCTACGCCGATGGCATGCCTTCGACGGCGCAGCGCATGCAGCTTTACGGAGAATATGCCCCGGCGCTGGCGCTGCGCGCGATCGAAGCGTTGCGTTCCAAAGTCACTGTCGAAGGCGTCACCCATCTGGTGGTCGCTAGCTGCACCGGCTTCATCGCCCCCGGCGTGGACCAGATCATCGCCGCCGCGCTGGGCCTTGCCGAAGTGGAACGGACGCTGGTCGGCTTCATGGGCTGCTACGCCGCGGTCGCGGCCCTGCGTATCGCCCGCCATATCGTGCGTTCGGAACCTGCGGCACGGGTGCTGGTGGTCACGGTCGAGCTATCCTCGCTTCATCTTCAGCCTGAACAGCAGGTCGACCGGCTGCTGATGATGCTGCAATTCGGGGACGGCGCGGCGGCGGCGCTCGTCACGGCGGAGCAGCAGGGCATCAGCCTGGGCCAGCCATTCGCGCTCACCCTGCCAAATTCTGCCGAACTGATCCGATGGCATGTCGGCGACAGTGGGTTCCTGATGCACTTGTCCGGGGAAGTGCCCGGACGCATCCAGGCGGCGCTCAAGGACCCCGATATCCGGCAGCTTCTATGTGGGTCGGTCGCCCCGGCAAAGATCGACCATTGGGCGGTTCACGCTGGTGGGCGGTCGATACTGGATGCCGTGGAACATGGGCTGGACCTGGGCGACGGGGCGCTATCCGCCTCCCGCTCCATCCTTGCCCGCCATGGCAATATGTCGTCCGCGACGTTGATGTTTATCCTGGCGGAGCTGCTTCAGGATCAGCGGGCAGGGAATGGCGTTGCGCTGGCCTTTGGCCCCGGCGTCGCGGCGGAAGGTTTCCGCTTCGCCAGAGCGGGCTGATGCCTGTCCCCGCACTTATCATAGGGGGAGGCCCGGCGGGTTCGGCGGCGGCTATCACTTTGGCAAGAGCCGGATTGAAGCCGCGCTTGGTGGAGCGCCACATGCTCCCGCCGCGCGGCGTCTGTGGCGGATTTCTGGGATGGGATGCGCTGGCGGCGCTCAAGGATTTGGGCGTCGATCCCTGGGCGCTGGGCGCGCGGCCGATCTCCCGTTTCAGGTTGGTGACGCGTGGCCGGACGGTGACAGCCGACCTCCCCGCTCCAGCAGCGGGCCTTTCGCGCAAAACCCTGGACGGCGCGCTGATCGATGCGGCCATTGCGGCTGGCGCAGACGTGACGCGCGGCCACGCGGTACGCGCAATCGATTCGCTTGCCCGTACCGTTCGGCTCGACGACGGCGAAGTCATCGCCGCGGACGGCATTTTTCTGGCGACCGGCAAGCATGAAACGCGCGGCCTCCCGCGCCAGTTCACCCATTCGTCGGTCGGACTGCGCGCATCCTTGCCACCTTCGCCCGCGCGGCTCGACGGCCTGACCGGCGTGGTCGAGTTGCATCTGTTCGACCATGGCTATGCCGGACTGCTGCTTCAGGAGGACGGGTCGACCAACCTTTGCCTGTCGGTCAGCAGCGATCGGCTAAGCCGAGCGGGCAGTATCACTGCCCTGTTGGCAGAGCTGACGAGCAAAGCACCCGCGCTCGCGGCGCGGATGAGCGATGTGGAGCCACCGCATTTCGAGGCGATCGCTGGTGTCCCCTATGGCTGGCGTGCGAGGGAAAGCGACGATGGCCTCTTTCGCATCGGCGATCAGGCCGCCGTCATCGCGTCCCTCGCGGGGGACGGCATCGCCATCGCCCTGACCAGTGGGGTGAGCGCCGCGCGGGCAATGCTGGCCGGTGGTGCCCGGGCCGCGCCCGGCTGGCAGCGCAGCATGAACCGGCAGTCCCGCCGTCCGATGGGCCTCGCGGAAATGCTGCGCCATGGCGCGGCCCTGCCCCTGCCGCGCCGGGCGATGATGGAATTGCTACGACGGGTCCCGTACTTCGGAACGCGAGCCGCCGCGCTGACCCGCATCGTCAGGGGTTGATCGGCGTCTGCCGCACCCGCTCGACACATAGGCGGAATGCAAAGCGACGGATGATCCTGACATGATCGGGGGCAATACCCGCCTGCTTCACCAGATCACACCACTCACCGGGTCGGAAAGAGCGCGCGATCGATAGCTGGCCATCTTCCCGAACGATCCGGTGCACGCGCAGCAGCCGCGCCAACAGGGGATAGCCCCAATGCGCGAAACCATGCCGGTGAAGATCGCAGATGAACCAGCCGATCCGGGCTTCATCCTCCATATGGCGCAGAAATGTCATTAGCTGCGCATCGGTCATATGATGCGTAACCTGGCTGGAGATGATGAAATCGAACCGTTCGGGTTGGTCGAGATAATCACCGATCCGATAATCGATCGCCAGATCGGGCGGGGTGGCGTTGCGCGCCGCGTTCAGGCTCTTCTCATTGAGATCGACGCCGACCAGTTGCGCGTCGATCCCGCGTCGCCGCGCCCAGCGTGCAATGGCCCGCAATATGTCGCCATCGCCAAAGCCTACGTCGAGTAACCGAAAACGCTTCGCTGACCCCACGGCCCGGTCAAGAAAGGCCATGGTGGGCCAGGCGGTAAAGGTCCAGCGGTTGACCCGCGCGAGATCATGCAGGACGCGCTCATAGACGACGGGGTGAAGGCCGGGCGCATCCATCTGCTCTTCTTGCCGCGATCTTGTTGCCAGGCGGGTCATGACGCCGTCATTTTCATGTCTCGGAGTAATGAACCATATTGGTTCATCGTCCCGCTTCCCACTGGAATATGCCGTAACGCATCGCACCGGTACGCAGCGCGATTATCAGGCGAGGCAGGCTGAACATGAAATCGCGGCTTTGCGTGGTCCCGCCTAACGCCAGTCGCCTGATTTCAGTATCGATGACCAAGCCTTTCAACAGGCGCATCAGGCAGATCGACCAGGTGCGGCGAACTTGCCTGCTGATGTCCTGATAATCCGCTAGTACGAACCCCGCTCTAGCCGCCAGATCGACATAGTCCGCCCGGCTGCCCATGCTGGGAAGCCGTCCTTCGCGACAGATGGGCAATAGCAGATGGCGGGCCTGCCAGCGCGGAACGCGCTCACCCTCCAGCCAGGCGCACACGACCAGCTTTCCCCCAGGCCGCAATATGCGCCCCGCCTCCGTGAAGAAGCGCGCCTTGTCGACCATATGTTCGGAACTTTCGATCGCATATGCCCTGTCGTAAGCGTTGGTTTCCAGCCCATTGTCCATCCAGTCGCGTAGCAGGCAGGTAAAGCCGTGACCACGCCCCGACGCAACCCGCTGCTGCGCCGCCGACAGGGTCAGCCCGACGATGGATACATCATGACGGGTCAGAAGTTCGGCGGCCGTTGCTCCATATCCGCACCCGATATCACAGACATTTTGCCCCGGCTTCAACGCGAGCCGCTGTTCCACCAATGCCACCAGCGCTGCCACTGCCTCTTCAACAGTTTCGCTGCCTTCATCCCAATAGCCATGATGGACATGATCGCCCCACATGCGACGGTAGGCGACGTCGAGTTCGTCATAATGCGCCGCGACATGCGCAGCGGTCGCGGGTCCGTCCGGCACAATCATGCCGATGTTATCAACGTCAGCGGAGTGATCCGCAAGCGTGAAGTCCATGCTGGTAAAGGAGCGTGGAAATTCGAACGAAGACGTCGATTATATCGAATATCAGGCCATCATAATACGCACATCTATGTCCAGGCTAATATCTGCGCCTGCTATACGTAGCGAAATGAAGCTGCTATAAAATAGCTGGGTGTGTGGCGTGCTTGGGGGCATTGATGACCATTCTGGTACACCGCCATCACAAAAAGAACAGCTAGGGGAGAGGAAGATGGCGAGTGTAGCTCGTTCAGCGCTGATGGGGGGCGTAGCCTTCGCGGCGTTTTTCGCAAGTCCGGCAATTGCGCAAGGCATTCAAAATGAAGCCAGTTTAGCCGCGAACAGTCAGCCTCCAGAAGAGCGCGCGTCGCCGGGCAGGATCGGCATTTCGGACGCGGACATCATCGTCACCGCACAAAGGCGTGAGGAACGGGCGCAGGATGTTCCCGTGGTCGTCACCGCCTTCACACCGGAACGGCTGGAACAGCTCAACATTTCCGAACCGCAGGATCTGTACGGCGCGGTGCCGTCTCTCGTCTCTGGCACACAGGGGTCGGCAACGTCGGACTCCCAATCCTATTCGATCCGTGGCCAGTCGACCGGCTTCCTATCGTCGCCCGCGGTGGCGGTCTACATGGCCGAAGTGCCTGTCCCCGCATCGATCAGCCTGCCCTTGCAGGGTGGTCCGGGCATGTTCGCCGACCTGGAAAATGTCCAGGTCCTGTCAGGTCCGCAGGGCACATTGTTCGGACGCAACACCACGGGTGGGGCGGTATTGTTCACGCCGCACAAGCCGACCAACAAGTTCGAAGGTTATGTCCAGGCTTCGGTGGGCAATTATAACCTCATCAGCCTGGAAGGCGCGATCAACGTTCCGATCATCAGCGAAAAGCTGATGGTGCGCGCCGTCGCCGCTTATGAAGACCGTCGCGGATACACAAAAGATATTGTGTGGAACAAATGGCGCGACGACAAACATTGGTATTCGGGCCGCATCGGCATCATGATGAGGCCAACGGAGCGGTTCGAAAACTATCTGCTCGCCTATGGCACGAAATCGTCGAACAATGGCGCGGGGTTCATCCATCGCGGCTGGAACTATGATTTGCTGCAGGCGGTCGGCTTTTGTGGCAGCCCGCCCGTGCCTTTCCTTGGCGTATCCTGTGACGTTTACCAGGAACAGACCGACCGCGCGAACGCCATCGGTCCGCGCCGGACGCGCTTGAGCACTGACGCTTTCAGCAAAATCCAGACCTGGGGCGTCATCAATACGACATCCCTGGAACTGAACGATGAACTCACGCTGCGGAACATTGTCAGTTTCCAGAAACTGCGCAGCGACTATGGCACGGATCAGGATGGCACACCGCTCCAGCAATATGATCCTGCCAGGCAAAATGCCAACCTGCCCAATTTCCCAATCCCAGGACTGTCGGAGATTGGCCTCCCGCTCACGCCGGGCAATGTTTATGTGAATGGAGATAAAAACTGGGACTTCCCCAGCGACTCCCTCAAACAGTTCACAGAAGAATTGCAGATCCAGGGAACGATGCTGGATGACCGCCTTAACTTCACGGCAGGCGGGTTCTATTATGATTCCAAACCCGATCGGCTATGGGGCACGGCAGCGCTCAACTACTGCCCCGCGCTATTCACCGGGCTTTGCGCAGCAGCCGAATCCTATAGCGGTGTCAGCAACAAGTCGAAGGCGCTATACGCCCAATCGACGCTCGACCTTGGGGTGCTCACGTCGGCCGCATCCGGCGTGCGACTAACCACGGGCTTCCGCTACACCTGGGATACTGTGACAGGCTTCAGCTATGGCTTCCGGTACGATACGATGGCACCCGGTAATGTCATTTGTAACGTCAACGGCCAATCGATTCCGCTTGGCGATGCTGCGAATGGTTTCGATCCAGATTTCCTGCCAGGGCAAACACCCGCGCCCGGCACAGGCTGCAATTTCGATGCCACGCTCAAAAGCAAGGCACCGACTTATACGTTGGGCCTGGACTATCGACCAACCAGTGATTTGATGCTCTATGCCAAAGTCAGCCGGGGATATAAGGCGGGCGGCATCAACACCTTCGCCGTGCGGACCGAAACGCGGATATTCCAGCCCGAAAAACTGATGAGCTATGAAGCCGGTTTCAAATCCGACTGGCGACTGGGTGGCACAATTCCCTTCCGCTTGAACGCCACCTATTATTTCTCGAAATATAATAATATTCAGCGGCCTGCGGGTGACTTCAACACCGTTACCAGCGCCCAGGGCGCGCAGGTGCTGGGCGCATCGGCGCATGTTCAGGGGCTGGAGGTGGAAACTTCCATCCGGCCGTTCGACCTGCTGGAACTGGGCGCGACGGTCAGTCACACCGACGCCGATTACAAGAAGTTCGAACAGCTGGTTCTGACGCCTGCGGGGCAATATGCGTGCAATGGCGGCGATTTCCCTGGTGGACGCGTACCTGCCGGCGAAGTGGCCGACTATAGTTGCAACCGGTTCCAGTTCCTGACGCCCTGGATCGTCAATCTTCGTGGCACGCTGGATATTCCGGTGCCCGAGGATATGGGCAAGATGTCGCTGTTCGTCAGCTATTCCTATTTGGCGAGCCAGAATACCTCTCCACTCAATCCACCGGAATTTAACGGCGTGCCGGTGGAACCCGGCGTCACATTCAAAAGCTACGGCCTGCTGAACGCGTCGTTCAACTGGCGCAATGTTGGCGGCACCGGGTTCGATGCAACCCTGTTCGGCACCAATTTGACCAATAAGCTGGTCCCGGTCGGCAATTCGGGCGTGTTCCAGACATTGGGCGTCTGGTCGACAAATTATGGCGAACCGCGCATGTACGGGTTGAAGCTGCGCTATCGCTTCGGCAGCTGACAAGCACAAGTTGGAGAGCGGCCCTGCTTCTTGGCCGCTCTCCCATCTGGCCGCTGGAGGTCCGCTTTATAAAGCGCGGACCTCTTTTTCAGGACTCAGGCGCGGGTTCCATGCGCGGACACAACGCAGATCATCGCTCTTCACCAGGACATCCGGCCATCTGCAGGCACGATCCGACTGTGCCATTAATGCCGCACCAGCGGCAGGAAATGGCCCTTCCTGTCGGTCAAGATCCAGGACATGATACTTCAGCATCCGTTAGCTGACTGCCCGACCACCATGTAGCCATCCAACTGTTTTAACGCGTCTTTTTTTGCAATGTCCCAAAATATGAACTTAAACTGACGCGTATCATTTCGCTGTTAGCATGCACTCACATCTCTGTTTCAGTTCGATTACGTCGCCTTGACAAAGTAAACCGTCGAGGGCAGTTCCCCGGCCCGTCTATCGGGGAGATTTCCATGAGCCGGAACTTTATGAACTTTCTGTCCAGCGGCGTAGCTATCGCGGCACTGGCATCGGTTGCACCTGCTTACGCTCAAGAGGACGCCGCACAGGCGACCCAGACCGCAGCGGCTGAACCGGTTTATGACGAAATCGTCGTGACGGCCACGCGCGACTCGCGCAGCCTTCAGGATGTGCCGATGTCCGTCAACGCGGTTACCAGTGACCAGATTGCCAAGTTGAACATCCTGGATACCAAGGATATTTCGCGCCTTGCCCCTGGCCTGGAGTTGACCAACAACACCGGTCGCAACAACACGACCACTCTGCGCGGCATCGGTTATGACTCCGATCAGGGTACCGATCCGACCGTCCAGATCTATTTCAACGAAGCGCCCGCCGACGCGAACACTGTGTTCACGGCGATGTACGACATTGGCCAGATCGAAGTATTGCGCGGCCCTCAGGGCCTGCTGCGCGGCTTGTCGTCGCCGGGCGGTTCGATCACCATCACCACGCAACGCCCCAAGTTCGACGAAGTCGAAGGTTATGTTCAGGGTACGGTGACCGATCGCCACGCCTATAACGTCCAGGGCGGCGTGACTCTGCCGTTCAATGAAAAGGTTTCGCTGCGCGTCGCGGCAATGGTCGATGGCAACCGCAACAACCAGGTGCGCAACGTCACCAATGGTGACTTTTCGCGCGGCAGCACGCAGAGCGGCCGTGTCACGCTGGGCCTGCGCCCGACCGAGGACTTCACCGCTTATCTGAGCTATCAGTATCTGCAGTCGGACGTGCGTCAGTACACCCAGGTTGTCGGTGCCGCCAACAGCTTCGGCGGCTTGCCGACCGGCCCCCGCGACTTCAGCATTCGCGACCGTGTGGCAGTGGCGGATGGCCTGAACCGGTTCCAGAATGTTTCGCACATCGTCAACTTCAACTTCGACTGGGATCTCGGCTGGGCTACCCTGAACGGCCTGGCGGCTTATCAGTCGACCGAACTTGACCAGCAGCGCGATGGCGATCCGGCAAACGCCCTTCCGGGCCTTGCCCTCCCCCAGAACACTGTTTCTCCTTACCACGTACCCACGTTCGAACTGCGTCTGGCTTCCAACAATGACGGAATGTTCGGATGGGGCGTCGGCGCTTTCTATCAGAAGCTGGGCGGCACCACGCGCGTTCAGCAGGATACGGCACTCTTCTTCGCGGAAGCGCCTGCCATTCCGGGTATCACCTATCTGCCGGTCAGGTCCTACATTACGGCACCCGCCGACCAGGAAACATTTTCCTTTAATGCCAATGGCCGGGTGCGCGCTGGTGGCTTCACGCTGGAAGGCGGTCTGCGTTACACCATCATCAAGTCGACTCGCGTAACGGATATCAGGAACGTATCGCCGGGTGCGCCTGGAGCCTTCATTGATCCGTTCGACACGACGGAGCCTGGCATTCCCGCCGCTCTGCGTGACGTGAAGAACAAGCCGCTGACTGGCGGAGCGACGCTCAGCTACGAATTCAGCCCGACCCTGACCGGCTATCTCGCCTATGGACACTCCTTCCGCTCCGGCGGCGTGGGTATCGGCGCTCCGGCCGGCATCTCGCCGGATCTGCTCGCCACCCAAAACGAAAAGACCGACAATTTCGAGGTGGGGCTGAAGGGTTCGCTTCTCGACCGTCGCGTCAACTTCGCGGTTTCGGCCTTCTACCAGAAGTTCGACGGCTTCGTGTCGCGCTTCTCGGGCATCTATTATAACTGCCCGAATTCGGCACCGGGTGTGTGCGGCGCAGGCACCATCGACAACGGCACGGATGTTCCGGCTACCGACGGCACCTTCGACTTCAACTATAATGGCGATGCCACGATCAAGGGCATTGAAGCATCGATCGATGCACGCCCGACGGATTTCTGGGACCTGTCGGTCAACATGTCCTATGTGAAGGCGCGTTACAAAGGCAACGCACAGCTGCCCTGTAACGACTTCGACGGCGACGGCCGCCCCGACGCATCGGGATCGGCTGTCATCTCGGGTCCCGGTAATGTCAGCTTCTGCCGTCTGACGCGCATGAGCGACACGCCGGACTTCAACCTGTCCGCCACGACCGAACTGCGCATTCCGGTGGAAGGTTCGGTTGAACCCTTCCTCCGCGGCCTGCTCAGCTATCGTCCGGGTGTTTACTCGCAACAGCGCGACTTCAACTATCGCAGCCGCACTCTGCTCGACCTGTTTGCGGGCGTCCGTGGCAATGACGGTCAGTGGGAACTCACCGGCTTCGTCAAGAATGTGCTGAACCAGCAGCGGATCACCGACTTCCAGAACATTCCTCAGATCGGCACCTTTGCTGGTCCGGTTCAGTCGGGCTATTCGACGATCTCCAGCACCGTGCCGCGTGAATTCGGCCTGGTCGGCACCTTCCGCTGGTAATCTGCCAACGGTAATTGCCCGCTGGTGATCAGAGGGGCGGAGCGATCCGCCTCCGTCACCAAAGAAGATAGGGAGCTCGCCATGACAGAGGCGGGCTCCTTTTCTTTTCGCCTATCGATGCCAGGTTGGCGACTTCAGGCGGGCCTGAAACGGTCGGGGCGTATCTGGCTCAGTCGTTTTTCCAGCCCCGGCAAGAGTAACTCGACCACCATCGCGACATGCTGTTGGTTCTGCTTGGGCGTCGGAGCGGGCCTGCCCATGACCAGACTGGGCTGGATCTGCCCCTGCAATGCCGCGACATATATTTCTGCAACGGCATCAGCTTCACCAGCCGCCATTCCCAATTCCCGCAACAGCGTCACCAAAGGGCGGCACAGATATTCCTGGCCCTGCTGCAGCCCTTCACTCGCAAGGGAGAACTGGCGCGCCTCCCTCATCATCAACCCGCCAACGGAAATGGCATAGTCGGTCGTCAGCTCGCGCAGCATGTTCAATGAATAAGCGGTGATTGCTTCTTTCAGATCGGCCTTGGGATCGATCACATAGTCGGTAAATCCCACGGCTCTTTCCATGATCGCGGCGTGCAGCAGCGCCTCTTTGTCGGCGTGCCACGCATATAATGTCCGCTTGGACACACCGGCGCGGATCGCAATCGCGTCCATCGTCGCGTGATGAAAGCCCTTGGTGGCGAATTCTTCGCGCGCCGCGTGCAGCACGGCTGCCATCAGCTCCCTGCTCTGCTCTGCCGACGGACGCCCTACCCTGTGCGACTGACGACATGCGCTGTCCACCGCGGAACTCATTCCGCAGCACCCAATGGTGATAGCATTATTCCTCTCCCCTTGGGGCGCAGCCTATTATGTGTCACGGCACTACGCAACATTGCTGAACATGTCCCTTTTACATCCCGGTGCGATCACCACATGAGCTTTATGACCCTGCCCTTCGACAACAGCTACGCCCGGCTTCCCGATCGCTTCTTCGCCAGGGTCACGCCCGCGCAAGCAGCCCATCCCGCGCTCATTCGCGTCAATGACACCTTGGCGGCTGAGCTGGGCATCAACCCGCAATGGCTGTCGGGGAAGGATGGGCTGCAACTATTGTCGGGGCAATCGATCGCGCCGGGGTCCGATCCCATCGCGACCGCCTATGCGGGTCATCAGTTCGGCAATTTCGTACCCCAGCTTGGCGATGGACGAGCGATCCTGCTGGGTGAAGTCATCGACCGTCACGGGCAACGGCGCGACGTTCAGCTGAAAGGTGCTGGCCGCACGCCCTTTTCCCGTGGAGGCGATGGCCGTGCCGCGCTGGGTCCGGTGCTGCGGGAATATGTGATGAGCGAAGCGATGGCGGCGCTCGGCATTCCCACCACCCGTGCGCTTGCCGCCGTCGCCACAGGCGATCCCGTCTATCGGGAGGAAACGCTTCCCGGCGCGGTGCTGACGCGCGTCGCGTCCAGCCACATTCGGGTCGGCACCTTTCAATTCTTCGCGGCGCGGCGCGATGTCGATGGGCTGCGCATTCTGGCGGATCATGTCATCGCCCGCCACTATCCCGAAACCGCGATCGCCCCCCGCCCCTATCGCGCGCTGTTGGACCAGGTGATTGCCGGTCAGGCCGATCTTATCGCGCGCTGGATGCTCATAGGCTTCATCCACGGCGTCATGAACACCGACAATATGTCAGTCGCTTGCGAAACCATCGACTATGGCCCCTGCGCCTTCATGGACAATTATGACTCCGCAACCGTTTTCAGCTCCATCGACCGGGCGGGCCGTTACGCCTATGGCAGCCAACCGGGCATCGGGTTGTGGAACCTGACCCGACTGGCCGAAGCCCTGCTGCCCCTGCTGGATGCCGACGAAGCGAAGGCGATTGCCGATGCGGAAGAAGCGCTGTCGCTCTATGCCCCCCGTTTTCTGGGCGCACAGCTTCAGGGCTTTCGCGCCAAGCTCGGCCTGCAACAACAGGCCGAAGGCGACGCGGATCTGGTCACCGAACTGCTCGATGCCATGGCCGCCAACCAGGTCGACTTCACCCTTTTCTTCCGTCGCCTGGCAAATGCGATCGAACCGGGTGAAGGCGATGAGGCGCTGCGCGGCCTGTTCGTCGATCCGCTGGCCGCCGACAGGGTGCTGGCCCGCTGGCGCGAACGATCGGTGTTGGAACAAACACCGGCGGCGCAACGGCGTGACGCCATGCGCCGCGTCAACCCCGCCTTCATCCCCCGCAATCATCGCGTTGAAGAAATGATCCGCGCGGCCGTGGACAAAGGCGATTTCGCCCCGTTCGAACGACTGCTCCATATCCTGTCCCACCCGTTCGACGACCAGCCTGAAAATGAGTCCTATGCCGCGCCCCCACTGGAGCATGAACGGGTGTTGGCGACCTTCTGCGGCACCTGATATTCCACATGTCCACGCGAAGGCAGGGCAGATTGGTCGTCATGACCTCACTTCTTGGCCTGGCTTCCCAGAAAGCCCTGCATCGCCATCCATGCATGGAATTCATCCATCAGTAGCGCGGTAGTGGTTCGGGGGCGACCGGTGCCGAACCCATGAAAGCCCGTCTGATAGGCGTGGATTTCGACCTTCCGCTTGGCCTTGTGCCATGCTTCGGCGACGGGAAAGCCCATGGTCGGGAACAGCTGATCATTCATCGCGATCGCGTTGAACATCGGCGGTGCATCGGCAGGAACGGCAACGGCGGTTTGCGGCCCATAAACATAGCCGAAAAAGGCCGGCCGCTGATCGGCGGGGGCCTGAAGAACCACGTTAAGCGCCGTCATCGCGCCCGCGGAAAAACCGATCATGCCCAGCCGCGCCGGATCGACGCCCCATGCAGCGGCGTTCGATCTCACCAATCGCAGCGCGGCGATCGCGTCCTCCGTCGCCTCCGGTATTTCCAGCTTCGCTTCACCGTTCGCGACGCGCGCGGCAGCACCCATCTTCGCCGCCATGAAACGCATCGCTTCCTTCTGATCGGCGGGGGTCGGGAACAGCCGGTATTTCAGCACGAAAGCCGCCACGCCGCGATCCGTCAGCTGACGCGCGACCTTATAGCCTTCATGATCCATGGACAGCGACATGAAGCCGCCGCCCGGCGCGACAATCACCGCTGCGCCCGTCGCCTTTCCAGCTTCCGGCAGGAACGGGGTCAGCGTGGGGATGGTGACGTTGCGGACGGCACGGCCTTCGCCCGGATTCACATTCCAGACTTCGGTGTCGGCAATTCTGGCTTTCTTCTTCTTTGGCTGCGGATAGAGCGGGATGGCACCCGGTTCGGCCATGGTCGTAGCGGCGGCGGGCGCAGCCTGGGTCCTGTCGGCCTGCGCGACGGCCCCACTGGACAGCGCCACGGCCATTGCCGCCAGCGCCCATCCCGTCCGTCCGATCCATGTCCCCGATCCCGTCATTCATCTTCTCCCATTATGTCCGCGAGTGAAGGCCTTCCCCGCGTCAACGTCGATCATGTCGTCGGTCGACTTTGCCGAAATATCCGACGCAAGGAAATAGACGGCTTCCACAATGTGTGACTGACGGCGCTATGCCTCAGGCGTCGGCCCAGCGTCTCAGCAGATTGTGATAAACGCCGGTCAGCCGGATGATTTCCGCATTGCCCTGACCGACCGTCGTCGCCAGCGCCTGAATGCTGCTGTCCAGATCGAACAAGGTCTGCCGCGCGCTGTCGTCGCGCACCATGGACTGCAACCAGAAAAAGCTGGCTACCCTGCGCCCGCTCGTCACCGGGTTGACCCGATGCAGCGACGATGACGGATACAACACCGCATGGCCTGCGGGCAGCTTCACTTGCTGCGCCCCAAATTGCGTCTCGACGATGATTTCGCCCCCCACATAGCTGTCGGGATCTTCCAGAAATATCGTCATCGACAGGTCCGACCGCACGCGAAAGCCGCTCCCTGCCTGAATGCGCACCGCGCTATCGACATGCACGCCAAAGCCCTGCCCGCCTGCATAGCTGTTGAACAAGGGAGGGAATATCTTGAGCGGCAGCGCAGCCGCGATGAACAGTGGATTGCGACCCAGTGCTTCCAGGATGATCTGCCCGGCCTGCCGGGATTCCGGGGCCTCTTCCGGCAGTTGCAGGTTATCCTTGGCGAGCGCGGACTGATGACCGGATGTCACATTGCCATCCACCCATTGCGCACCGTCGATCAGCGCCCGGACGTCCTGAATCTGGCGGGTATCGAGCAGATCCGAGATGATCGTCAGCATGAAAACTTCCCTCTCAACGCGTGCACAACCGATGGATCCACCCGACCCGGCTATTGCGAGTGGTTTTCAAAGTCAAACATTATGAGAGGCTGCCGGAAGCCCCGACACACCGCTGCTGCTGAGTTTTTTGGAGGGGGTAACCCGGGCAATGCAGGCGCGTGCAGTCGCCTATCATTGCCCGGGAAAACATTGCCTGAACCCCGTTAGGGATGACAACGTTGTCCTGTCGCTCTATAATGGTACGAAAGATTGTTCAAGAGGCTTTTCGACATGATGGCAAATGGAAGCGCCGGTGCATAATGCGCGCATATCTTTGACGGGCGGTTACGACGGTCGCGCCGCGATGGCGGCTGCTTCTCCCACCTTGTTGCTACGCTGAGCCGCCCGCTTCATGTCCAGCATCCGTGACGTCGCCGCGATGGCGGGCGTATCGATCAAGACCGTGTCTCGCGTTGTCAACAATGCGCCAAATGTCAGCAGCGACCTGCGGGAACGTGTGGCGGCCGCGATCAAGAAGTTGGATTACCGGCCCAACCAGTCCGCTCGCCGTCTGGCAGGCGGACGATCCTTCCTGATCGCCTTTCTGTATAACAATCCCGCGCCCGGCTATAATAGCGGCATTCAGGTAGGCGCGGCCAACCGTTGCCGGGAACTGGGCTATCACCTTGTGGTCGAACCTATTTCCCTCGCTGGCGAAGAACGGGTTGAGGTGCTGGACCGGCTGGTCGCGGCATTGCGGCCCGATGGCGTGTTCCTGGCCCCGCCGCTGTCGGATGACCCCCAAATCCTGCGGCGTCTGGTCGAACTGAAACTGCCCTGCGCTCGTATCGCGGGATCGGTCATGTCGGAAAGTTTCAACATCCCCACGCCCGAACGCTCCGCCGGACGCATGGTGGCCGATCACCTTATTGCGCTCGGCCATCGGCGGATCGGTGTCATCTGCCCGCCGGCCAGCCATCGCGCGGCTCAGCGCCGGGTGGACGGCTTTCGCGACGGACTGGCCGCCGCCGGGATCAGCATCGATGAACGGATGTTTGTCGAAGGCGGCTTCGACTTCGCGTCCGGCATCAGGGAAGGAGAAAGGCTGCTGGCCCTCCCCCAGCCGCCCACCGCCATATTCGCGACCAATGATGACATGGCATTGGGTGTCCTGACGCTCGCCCACCGGCGGGGAATGCGCTTGCCGGATGACCTGTCGGTCGTCGGCTTTGACGACACCCGCGGCAGCCTGACCACATGGCCGCCCCTGACCACCGTTAGGCAGCCGCTGGAGGAAATGGGGCGCGCCGTGGTCGATTCCCTGGTCGAAGGCCTGGCGGATGCGCCATCCTTCGTCTTTGAATTGGTGCAGCGGGAAAGTAGCGGGCAGGCTCCGGCTGAATAGCCGTCGCCCTGCCGCGCCATCCCTCTGCTTATGTCAGGCGCGGGCGGCCTTGCGCCCTGCCTGCCTGCCAAAGAAAGTGCAGTCCGCCAGGCTGAGACCCGAACTATAGCCATGACCCCATGCGGGCAGGCCCGACGTGCAACGTCCCGCCGCGAACAGGCCGGGGACGGGCGCTCCCGCACGGTTCAGCACTTCGCCGTCCACCGATGTGCGCAGCCCGCCCAACGTGAAGAAGCTGAAATAGCTGTTATGGAAATTCAGCTCCAGCGCGACGAACGGCCCTTGGTCCAGCGGCGTCAGGATCGGCGGATTCTTGTGGAACAGCGGATCGCGGCCTTCCTTCGCATGCGCGTTGTAGAAGGCCATGGTCGCCGACAATGTGCCGGGCACCATTTCCAGTTCCGCTTCCACCTCTTCCCAACTTTCGCCCGTCCCGGCGATGGTGATGCCGGACATGTCGAGCGGCTGGTCGAAATGAGCGATGTCGAGCAACAGATATACCCGGTCGCCCGGTTGATCGAGGGCCGCGCGGCTCACCCGGCCATGATAGCAATCCTCGTTGATGAACCGCTGGCCCGCCTGGTTGACGAACACGCCGTAGGCCTGCGGTTCGGGCATGGTCCATGGGCAGGTGGTGAAGAATTGTTCCATGTGGATGGCGTCGCCGCCTGCTCCCACGCCCAGTTCGATGCCTGACCCGTCATCCTGATCGCCGATCGGGCTGTTGATGCGGAAGGTTTCCGGGCAATAACGTTGCCGCATCGCTTCGTTGAAGACAAAGCCGCCGGTGCACAGCACCACGCCCTTCGCCGCCCTGACAAAACGGTCCACATTGTCGATGCGCACGACCACGCCGACCACACGCTGCTCATCATCCTGCACCAGCGCGACGGCGCGCGCGTCGGACATGACCTGCACTCCCAGGTCGCGAGCGCGGCGTTCCAGCAGATCGATCAACGGACGCCCGCCGCCCCAGCCCATATGCTGGATGACATGGCCGCGCGGCGCAGGCTTGGCCAGGTTGCAGAAAGGCCAGGCCGCCTCGCTACCCGACCAGATCAGGGTGGAATCATCGACCGGTTCGATATGCTTGCCCGGCAGGAAATTGCCTCGGTAAGGAATGCCCTGTTCCTTCAGCCAGCCATAATGGGCCAGCGACTCGCGCGCATAAAGATCGCACTTGGCTTCGTCGGCGCAGGGGCCGCCCGCTGCCTTCAAATAAGCGGCCATATCCTCTGTGCTGTCTTCAAACCCCGCGGCGCGCTGCGCATCGGTGCCACCGCTGCCGCCGATATAGATTTCGCCGCCGGACAGGGCTGACGCGCCGCCGCTCCCCGATCCGCGTTCAAACAGCATGACGCGCCCGCCCGCCAGGGCAGCCTCAATGGCCGCGCAGGCCCCCGACGCGCCAAAACCGATCACGGCGACGTCGGTTTCATGATCCCATGCCTGCACCGCAGAGGCAGGATATGGCCGATGAAGAGAAGCGTTGGTCACTAAAGTTTACTCCGTCTCGCCGCGTGATCGCGGCATGTTCATAGCCTAAGGGTGTATGGGTGCAAGCGGATGCCTTGGGCCTATCCCGAAACCGTATAGCCACCATCGACATACAGCGTCTGCCCGGTGATCCAGCTTGCGGCAGGACTCGTCAGGAACAGGATGGCGTTGGCGATGTCGCCCGGATCGCCCAGCCGTCCAAGCGGCGTGCGCGCCAAGGTCGGCTCGATCCATTCCGCGTGCTCGAACGTCCCGGCGGTCATCCCGCTGAGCGTCAAACCCGCCGCCACCGCGTTGGCGCGGACGCCACGCGCGCCCCATTGCACCGCCATCGTCCTGGTCAGGCCGACCAGCCCCGACTTGGCCGCCCCGTAACCGGGGACCATGCCGATGCCGAAAAAGCTGCTCATCGACCCGATGCCGATCACCGATCCGCCGCCCGCCATCTTGCTGTCGGCCAAGAGGTCGATGGTCCGGCGCGCCATGCGGAACGCCGAATTGAGCAGCATATTCACCGCCCGGTCGAATATCTCAGGCTCCCATTCGTCCAGGCCCTGGCTGGGAAGCGCAATCCCGGCATTGTTGATCAATATGTCCAGCCGGGGAAGAGAGGCGGCAACGCTGTCGATGTTCGCGCTATCCTCGACGTCCAGTTGCATATAGCGATAGCCCGACAGGTCGGCGTCATATTCAGCGGCACTGCCCCGCGTGCCGGTGATGGTCACGTCCGCGCCCGCATCGCGATAGCCGGTTGCCGTCGCCGCGCCTATGCCGCTGGTCCCGCCCGTGACGAGGATATGAGCGTCGGAATAATCATAAACGGGTAACGTCATAAACCTCTCCCTGTCCCGCCCGCGATGATGCGCGGTGCGATATGTTCAAATCGCCTTGGCCTTCCGCGGGCCAGTCTTCAAACTGCGCTGGTCAAGCAAACTCCAACATGACCTTTGCCGATTTCGCCGCGTCGCGCGCGGTGTCGAGTGCCTCACTAAATTGTCCGAATGGAATGCGGTGGCTGATCATGGGATCAAGATCGATCTCGCCCGCAACGATCATGTCGATCGCTTCGCCGAACTCTGCATGACGCCCAAGCGCGATCGACCCGATCAGCATGATCTCATTCATCATCATCTTGAACAGGTCGACAGCGCAGGGTTTTTTGTAAAGCGCGATCACGGAAATCCTGGCGCGAAACTTCGCCATGGCGATGACTTCGGTCAGGGCCGATGGTGCGCCCGCCGCATCTATGAACACATCGGTGCCGACATCGCGATGGCCCAGCCGCGTCCCTTCCCCATGTACCTGCGCCAGCATTTCCGTCATCGAAGCGGTGGAAACATTGATCGTCGTTTCCGCGCCCAGCGCTCGCGCGCGCGCCAGTCGGCTATCCTCCCGGTCTATGATCGCGATATCCTTGACGCCCCGATGACGAAGCATGGCAACCGCGCAAAGACCGATCGGGCCAGCGCCTATTATGGCAACCTTGTCGTCCGGCTTTACGTCGACCAGATTGATGCCGTGCAGCGCGACCGACAAAGGCTCCGCAAGGGCGGCCAGTTCCGGCGCGACATGCGCGGGCACCGGATAGAGGGACGAACCGATCTTCGCGTCGGGAACCAGGATGAATCGTGCCATCGCGCCTTCAGGCCCGCCATTGCCGATGTTGCGATCATCCGGGTTCACCGCGACCCGCAGGCCCGGCTGGATGCCCCGAACGTCCTTCCCGACCTGCTCCACGATCCCGGCAAATTCATGACCGATCGGCATCGGCTCGGACAGGGGAGCGCCCGTCCCGCCCAGCGCGATATAGCCAAGGTCGCTCCCGCAGATCCCGCACGCCTCGACCCGCACGACCACGTCATTGGGGCCGGGATTGGGAACAGCAATATCATCCAGCCGGACGTCATCAGGCCCATGAATCCGTGCAACTTGCATCATCGCCATAGCCATATCCTCCGTTGAACCGCGGGGATCGGCTTTAGCCCGGCGCTCATTTGATTTCCGCCTTCACCGGGAATGCGTCGAAATAGAAGGCAAAGCGTTCGCGCAGAACATCGGGGTTCACCCCGAAATCGCGCTCCAGATGATAGATCATCCGCCCTTCCTTCCCCCTTGGATGGCTGGCTACATATTCAGCGACCGCCTGGCGCGACTGGTCGGTCATCGGCAATCCGGCCTTGGCCAGAATCCTTTCCGCCGTAGCCAGGTCATCGGCCATGAACTGGTGGAACGGCACGTCCACACTCTGTTCCGCAGGCCAGACCTGCCGGTCGTCCATGCAGGCGCGCAGCAGATGTTCGACCCGGTCGGACCAGTAGGTGATGATCGTCGCTGCGTCGAAACGCTTGCGATTGATCCGCGCGGTATAGGCCTGCATCGTGACTGCCGACTGGATCACCGCAACCGGATCGCGATGGGTGATGGCGACGAATGCGTCGGGGAACACTGCCTTGAGCACTGGCAGCTGTTCCAGATGCTGCGGGCATTTTAGCACCCACCGCCTGGCCCCGTGACGACGCTGCAACAGCTTCAGAACAGTTTTCAAATATTCATAATGCGGCGTCTGGTCGGTGCTGTAATAATGGTCCCGCCACCCCGGCACGAAGGACAGCCATTCGAAATTATAGGATGCGAAGTCCGGCCCCATGAGTTCCAGTTCCTCATGGATATGGTCCGGGTTCATCGGATGCATGGTGGCGAGCAAGGGGGTTACCGCTTGCATGCCCGCCCATGCATCGGCGCAGCGCTGATAACGGGGATCGATGCCGCCCGGCAACGACTGCTCACCGGGCAGCGGCACCGGCTCATAGCTTTCCCACAGTGGCAGCGACTGGAGGCGCGGATCAGCCGCGATCAGGTTGACCAGATGGGTCGTTCCCGACCGGGGCAGTCCCGCGATGATGATCGGGCTGTCGATTACCTCATCATGGATCGACG
Organism: uncultured Sphingobium sp.; assembly: GCA_965653535.1. Taxonomy (GTDB): domain Bacteria; phylum Pseudomonadota; class Alphaproteobacteria; order Sphingomonadales; family Sphingomonadaceae; genus Sphingobium. Next base: position 12,116 of record CBFHAG010000004.1, on the reverse strand, counting down.
GATCCCGGTTCAGCGCCTCCTGGATCAGCAGCCGGTTGGACGCATAGCGGACGGTGTAATTATAGAGATTGGCCCGCGACAAGTTGGTGAGGTCGGCGTCGGCGTCCCACTCATTCAGCAACAGGTTCAACCGTTCGCGAAAGTCATCCGGGCCGAAGTCGGCAAGGCCCGTCCACTTACGGGCGGCAGTCAGCACCGCATTTTCCGTCAGGGAAACCGGATGAGCATCGCCATAAGCGAGCGCAGCCACCTGCGCCTGCGTCAGCTGCGGATCAAACAGATCATCGATCGAAATGTCATTGGGCATCGTCATTTCCAGGTTTGTCCAGCGGCGCGACCAGCGCGGCCACCATCATCGCCTCCAGATCCGCCATAAATATGCGAATATTGGCTTCATCCAGAGCACCAGACCCCTCCAGCACATGCGAATAGTCGGCGAGACCATGAAAAAGCATCACGCTGGCGATGATAAGGCGGCGGTCCGCGACATGGGCCGATATCCCCCGCCCTTCCAGCGCCAGATATAACATGTGCCTGAGCCGTTCGGTGAGCGGGGCGGAGAAGGGAGCCGAGCTTTCCCGGCGCAATGCGAGCGTGTGGACCGCGACCAGCTGGGCATTGAGGCGGACGAATTCCTTGCCCCCGTCCGGGTCCAGCAGCTTGGCGGCCACCGGCCTTGCGAAAGCACCCACCACATGTTCGATCGCCGGTGCGCCGCCGCTTGCCTCCATCTCATCGAACAGGCTGTCGCGCTGCTGGGCGATGGCGGGAACATGCTTGTCCAGGATCGCCTGGATCAACCCATCCTTGTTGCCGAAATGATACTGGCAGGCGCTGCCGTGCCGTTGCTGCGCCGCCTTGTTGACTTCGTTAAGGGAAACGGTCTGGACGCCCTGTTCCGCGAACAGACGTTCCGCAACGGCGATCAGCTTGGCGCGCGTGGCTCCGCTGCGCGGCGACACCGTCACTCTGACACCTGGCTGGCAATGCTGCGCCTCTTGCGTGCGCCCGTTCGACTGCGGTGGCACCATCGCGCCTCTCCCTAATTAGTGAGACTGCACTAACTTTACTGGCGATAGCTGGCAAGTCCCCAGGAACGACAGTTGGGTCGATCTGCACTCCGCACTTATCCGTGCCCTGGTCGTTCAGCGGCTAGCAAGCCAAAGCTCGCTACTCGCAGGATAAGTAAACAGCTCCGCTGCATTCTGCATCGGCTGTGCAATTCATCAGGCCGCTGGCCAAGGACGGAAGGAACGAAAGATGAAAAAACTGATGATCGCTGCGGCGATGCTGATGATGGCACCTGTGCCTGCCTTTGCCCAATCCGCCACCTATTCCAGCACTACGACGGAAATCGGCACGCTGCTGGACGATCCCGCCGCGAAGGCGGTTCTGGACAAACATGTCCCGGCCATGACGCAGAGCGACCAGATCGACATGGCGCGCGCGATGACGCTGAAGGACATTCAGCAATATGCGCCGGACAACCTTACCGACAAGCAACTGGCCGAAATCGACGCCGACCTCGCGAAGCTGAAGCCCGCGCAATAAGCTTTTTGGTTTCGTTCCCTAGCGGAAATGCCCGCGACGCCCGCCCCCTGAAAGGGCGAACGTCGCGGCCATCGCATTAGCCGCGCATCAGCGAACCGCCGTTGACGTCGACGATGGACCCATTGATCCAGCGACCGTCGTCCGACAGCAGTAACGCGACAACGGCGGCATGGTCTTCCGACTGACCCAGACGCGTGTGCGGCGTTTCCGTCATGAACTGGTCTTCCCACTGCTTGGCCACGCCGGGGTCGGCATCCATGAACTTCTTCATCTCACCGGTAACGGTGAAGCCGGGTGCCAAAACATTGGCGGTGACACCCTCACGACCCCAGCGCGAAGCCACATGACGCATCAGCGCGTTCACGCCCGCCTTGGTCATGGCATAGCTCGGACGCACCGGCTCAGCCCCATGGGCCGACCCGGAACTGGTATAAACGATAGCCGATGCTTCATTCTTGGTTAAATGCGGCAACACCGCGCGAGTGCACAACAAATGACCGCGCAGATTAACGGCAACGGTACGGTCGAACACGGCCAGATCTACAGTCAGCGCGTCGCTATCTTCCATGATAACGCGCAGGTCCGCGGCGTTGATGTGCGCACCGTCCAGCCCGCCAAGACGCTCAACCGCCGCCTCGACAGCCTTTTGCACCGAAGCCTCATCGGCGATGTCGACATATACGGCAAAGGTTTCGCCACCCGCTTCCGCCGCAACCTGAGTCGCGCCATCGACGTTGATGTCGGCCGCACAGACTCGTGCACCTTCCTCGGCAAGGCGCTTGACGGTGGCTGCGCCGATACCGGTGGCACTGCCGAACACGATGATGCGGCGGCCAGTCAGTCGATTATTATTCATGAGATTCTCCTAACGAAAGCCGGTTGCCCGGCGAAACATCTGCAATGCATCGTTATGCGGGCCCACGCCGTGGGTAGCAGCCCGTTCCAACGCCGTCACCATCCGGCGGCTAGGGGTCAGTCCGCCTGCAAAGATGCGGGCGCGCCCGGCAAGCCTTCATGATAATAGCCCGCCGCCCAGCCGCCATCGACCGCAAGTTCCGCACCGCTGATGTAGGATGCTTCGTCGGAACACAAGAACAGGCTGGCGGCGGCGACCTCTTCCGGCTCACCGATGCGCTGCAAGGGCACGCGGCGATGCCCATGATTCAATTCGTCCTGCGTGCGGTTCGCCGCAGGGTTCACCATGGGCGTATGAACGCCGCCCGGATGCACCGAATTGACGCGCACGCTATGCGGCCCAAGTTCCAGTGCCGCCGTCTTCGTCATGCCGCGCACCGCCCATTTGCTGGACGAATAGATGCCCAGCGCGTTCGCTCCGCGAAAACCGTCGATGGACGCGATGTTGACGATGGACCCGCGTCCCGCCGCGCGCATAGCGCCGCCGACATGCTTCATGCCCAGGAACGGCCCCTTCACGTTCACCGCATAGACCCGGTCGAATTCGGAGACGTCCGCCGTCACAAGTTCGCCAAAGCTCAGCACCCCGGCATTGTTGACCAGCGCGTCGATCCGGCCATGACGCTGAAGGATATCCGCAGTCAGCGCGGCCCAGCCCGCTTCGTCCGCCACGTCGAGCCGCACGAAACTCGCGTCGCCGCCCAACTCATCGGCCAGCGCCTTGCCTTCTGCATCCAGCATATCGGCGATCACGACGATCGCGCCTTCCTGCGCGAACAGCCGTGAAGTAGCCGCACCCATGCCCCGCGCGCCGCCAGTGATCAGCGCCACTTTTCCTTGCAAACGTCCCATGTCCATCCTTCCAAAGTGATCCTGGCATTCCGTTGCCCGGCCATGAGTCCCCTGCCTTATCAATCGCTCAACAGATAATCATGCCATCTTCAATCATGTAATTGTCTGGCCGAGCATGACAACTGTTTCGGAGCGGCCCGCCGCATGTCGCTCATGTCGGCTACTATCGGTCGGAACGTTCTTGAGCCGCGCGCATTCTCATATTATGTCCTGTGATTGCGGACCGGGCCCCTCTGGCGCGCTGCTCCAAACGGAGTGAGCGCGTGATGTCGGACCGCATCGGATGATCCGATGCGACTGACGGGCTGCCTGCCCCTCTCCATCGCACCGTATCTCCTGATCGGCATGGCTGTAGAGGAGCATATTTCCATGGAATTTCTGTTTGCCGACTGGCTGGGGACGCCCGCCTGGTTCTGGCTGGCCTTCCTGGCGATCGTCGTCGCGCTAACCGCCTTTGACCTGGGCTTCCTGCACAAGGATAATCGCGAAATAGGCATTGTTGAAAGCCTGAAGCTTTCCCTTTTCTATATCGGTGTCGCCATGCTGTTCGGGGCGTGGATATGGTTCGCGCGCGGCCCGGAACCGGGGATGGAATATTTTACCGGCTATTTCATCGAAAAGGCGCTGTCGATCGACAATGTCTTCGTTATCAGCCTGATCTTCACCTATTTCGCCATTCCCGCACGCTACCAATATCGGGCGCTGCTGTGGGGCATTGTTGGCGTCATCGTGCTGCGTGGCCTGATGATCGGCGGCGGTGCGGTCTTGCTGCATGAAGCCTATTGGGTGCTGTACCTCTTCGCCATTTTCCTGATCTTCACCGGCGTCAAGATGCTGTTCACGGCCGACAAGCCGATGGATATCGGCAATAATCCCGTGCTCCGGTTCATTTCGCGGCATGTCCGCGTCACGCCGGAACTGCACGGTGAACATTTCCTGGCGAAAACGCCGCACCCCGTCACCGGCAAGATGGTTACGGCGGCGACCCCGTTGTTGCTGGCGCTGGTCGTCATCAACTTTGCCGATCTGGTCTTCGCCGTGGACAGCGTTCCCGCCATCTTCGCGATCACGACCGACACGTTCATCGTCTATACGTCCAACATCATGGCGATATTGGGCCTACGTGCGCTGTATTTCGCACTGGCGGCGATGGTGCATCGTTTCCATTATCTGAAATATGCGCTGGCGCTGATACTGGTGTATATCGGTGTAAAGATTTTCGCGGCCGATTTCCTGATGGACGGCGGCAAGTTTCCGCCGGTCTGGAGCCTGGGCGTCACCTTTGCCCTGATTGCGGGCGGAGTGGGCTGGTCCTTGTGGAAAACCCGTCAGGAAGCGCGCGGCATTACCTGACCATTGGGGCAACGATCAGGTGTCGTGGGGCAGATAATCAAACCCCACGACATCGGCGTCCTGGAGCAAGGCGGATGTGAAATCTTCCACCAGTTCGTCCCCTGCGCCACTGACGGTAGCGCTCAATTCCAGATGATCGGCGGACAAGCGCTGACTGATGGAGGAGGGCGCAAAACCGAACTGGATCAAATGAGCGCGGAACTGCCGCAGGGACGGCGCGCCAGGCTGACGATATCGCACGACGACACAAGCATAATGCTGCTGCGGCAAGATCCGTTCCGATGCAGCAACCGCCGCCAGCACCGCCAAAGTTACCAGCGTACCGCCAATGGCCAGGCTGTAGAATCCGACGCCGAACAATATGCCGAGCGACGATGTCGTCCAGAGAGACGCAGCGGTCGTCAGGCCCCGGACGTTGAACCCTTCGCGGAAAATGACCCCGCCGCACAGGAAACCGATGCCGGTCAAGATGCCATGGGCCATGCGGACGGGGTCGATCCTGATAAGGTCGCCGGGCGTATCGCTCAACCACCGGATCTGATGCACCGCCGCCAGCATCAGCAGCGCACAGGACAGGCTCACTAATATATGGGTGCGGAACCCGGCAGGGCTGGCCCGATATTCCCGCTCCGCGCCAATAACCGCGCCTGCCAGAATCGCGCCTAGCACCGGAAGCGCCAGATCCAGGTCCAGCGGGTTCATCATCATGCCTCCGTCACCGGCCATGCCGGGCGTGCCGACATCAACGGTCCGTCTTCGCCTCCAGATCGCGAGCCATTTTCAGATGTCCTTCAACCACCGGCGCGATTTCGCCTGCAGCCGCCTTCAACCCGGTGTCGGTGCCGCCAGAAGCATAGGAGCGCATCAGCGCCAGCGCAGTTTCATGCGCATCGACCTGCCCATCGATATACTCTTCGTCGAACTTCGCGCCGGTCAGCGCCTTCAATTCGGCAAGCTCTTCCTTTTGATCGGTCGTCAGGGTGGTGTCGATGGTCACCGCTGGCCTCGTCTTGCCAACCGCTGCCTTGACCTTGGCGCTGGAATCGGTGTGGGCCTGGATCATCTGCTGGGCAAAAGCCTTCACATCGGCAGAGGCGGCATTGGCCGCGGCCAGTTTCGCGGCGGCGATTTCGAACGCGTCGCTTTTTGCCGCCTTGTTTACAAATTCCTGTGCGGAGGGCGTCGGCGTGATCGCGGCCATGGCGTTGTCCGCCGCATTTTCGACCCGGTCGCCCGCCACCTCGGCAGTGGCTGCCACCGATCCGGCGGCATTTTCCGCTCGCTGCTCGCTTGCTTCGTTACAGGCAGCCAATGTCAGTCCGGTCGCCAGGACCAAGGTGATGCGGTTCATGTGAAACTCCTTATGCCAGACGCCCAAACGCGCGATCGGCCTGGGCGTTCCAGGGCCGGAGGGTCTGGCTGCGGAGCAAGCGGCAACAGATTTGGTCAGACGGGCAGGATGAACTCGATGGGGGCAATAAATTCGATGCGCTCGCCGGGCAGTTCGGCGGGAACACGCGGATAAGGCGATGCGCGCCACATCATCGCTTCCGCTTCGCCGTCCAGGGCAGCATTGCCCGATCCCTGGACCACTGCGCCTTCCAGCAAGACGCCCGTACGATCGAGCACGAAGCGGACCTGCACGCGCCCCTCCTCCCGCCGCATCCGGGCGCGGCGTGGGTATAGTTTATGCGCGTAGAGCCACGACCTTATCCGTGCAGCATAGCTGCGGCTGGTGCCGGGAGGCGCGGTAACGTCAAGGCCGTCGGCGGTCCCGCGCCGCGCCGATGATGGCGGCGGAACCGCCGCCGTCCCTTGCCGTGCCTGTTCGGTTGCAGGCTTCGCCGCGCCGTTCGACGGAGCTACAGCCTGGACAGGCAAGGGCAAAGCGATGCGGGACGGCATCGCCACGACAGGCGGCGGGATGACTGCCACAGCAGGCTGCGGTGCGGGCGGCGTTACATGGGGCAGCGGATCGATCGGGGCGGGTTCGCTCTGCGACGCCGCCTCGGCATCATCCTGCCCCTGTTCCGTTCCCTTCAGTTGCGCCAGCGACAGGACAGTCAGTGCTGGTGATTGCGCCCTGCGACTGACATGTCCCATCCCCAGATTGAGCAAAGCCGCGATCAACAATCCGTTCACCAGCAGCGATGCCGCCGCCGGTGCGCTAACGCGAAAGGGAGGAGCCGCCCGCATCATTGCGTTCAGAAGGGGTTCGCTACGGTGAACTTGAAGCTCTGACCCTCCGCCGCGAGCGAGGACAAATGGCGGCGATATTGTTTGTCGAACAGGTTATCGACGGCGATACGGAACTCAAATCCCTTGGCCGCGCCGCTTTGCGGCTTGAACGCGAGGAAAAGATTGTGGACGCTGTAGCCCGGCGTCGGGATGCCCGATCCCGCCGAAGAAAAGGGGCCGGTCGTCACATCGTCCTGCCGTTCCGCGAATTCGCCGGTCCAGCCGCCCGACAGGCCACTTGATGCATCGGCATAGCCCAGTGTCAGGCGATAGTCATTGGCGGGAATGGTGTTCAGATAATCACCGCTCCGCCTGTCCTTGCCGTCGATGAAGGACATGTTGCCGCGCGCGAAGAAGCCGCCAATGCCATATTCCGCCTCGACCTCCAGCCCCTTGAACCGTGACCGGCCGATATTCTGGAAATAAGGCACGCCCGGCGCGGCGGCGCTTTGGATGATCAGGTCCTTGACGTCATTCTGGAACAGGGTTGTCTTGGCCCGGAAGCGGTCGCCATGGCCCAGCACTCCGTCGAAGGACAGGGTGAAGCCGGCTTCGATATTGTCCGATTTTTCAGGCCGCAAATTGGGATTGCTGGGACGGCCCGGCGCGGGGGTCGCACTGCGCGTGAAGACTTCATCGACATTGGGCATGCGCACCGTGCGCGCCGCCGATCCGAACAGGCCCAGCCAGGGCGTCAGATTGTACAGCGCCGCGATCTTGGGCGACACGCCGCTATCCTTGACCCGCTGAGTCAATGTGGTGCCGCCGACGACTGTGTCGCCCGGTTTCAGGTCGGTCCAATCGACGCGGACGCCGGGAATGATGGTCAGCTTGTCCGACCAGACGATCTCCAACTGGCTGAACAGGCCATAGCGGGTCATGTCGCCTTCGGGGTGGGTGCCCGCGCCCGGCGTCACGGTGCCGTTAGAATTGACACGCGGGTTTCGGCGTTCCTGCTTGCTCCACTGACCGCCCATGATCAGGAAGGTCGTCCAGTCGCCACCCATGTCGAAGCGGCTGGTATTTTGGACCTTTGCCTGCCAGCTTTCATAGGAAAATTCGGAATATCCCGACGCATCTACGCCTGGAATGAATGCGGTCTCGGTCTGGCGCACCTTTGATAGCGAATAAGCGGCCTGCGCTTCGACGTTGAAGATCTTGCTGCCGTCAAAGTCATTGACGTAACCGATGACTGCGGTCTTGTCGTGGACCCGGCGGCGCATCAGCGCGGCCCCAGTGGCGGCGGATATCTGATCATAGACTTGCGGCGCGTCGCTGATCCAGTCCTGATAGCTCGCCCAGATTGCATGATTGCGGTTGCCGCCAATCGCTACGCGGCCCTTGACCAGCCAGCTGTCGGACAAGGTGGCGGAGGCGGCCACCGTGTCGCCATTGCCATCCTTGTAATCGTCGCTGCGCCGGTAATTATAGCTGCCCAGCAGTTCGACGCCATCGACTGGCTGGACGGCGACGATGCCGGATAGTGTATGGGCCTGCGCATTGGTTTCCGTCGCGGCTTTCAGTCGCACCGCCAGCGGATCGCCCGCATCCAGAAAGTCGGACGCATCCTTGGTCGTGAAATTGATAACGCCCGCCAGCGCCCCAGCGCCATAGAGGGTGGACGAAGCGGGGCCGCGCAGCACCTCCACCCGCTTGTAAAGCTCCGGCTCGCTGAACAGTGCGCCCATGCGATATTGTTCATAGAATTTGATGACGCCATCGACGGTCAACAGGATGCGGTTGTCGCTGTCGCCGATCGCCGTGCCCATGCCGCGAATGTTGAATCCCTGGCCCAGCTGCCCTACGCCGCCCTGGACATTGACGCCCGGCAGGCCTTCGATCAGGTCGCCGATGGTCGTCGCCTGGGTCTGGTCGATATCCTCCTGATCCAGGCTGCTGACGGCCTGCGGCGTGTCGAGCGCAACCTTTTCAGTGCCAGCGGAAATGACCATCCGGTCCAGTGCCATGCGCGTCGTTTCAGGCGCTGCCGCTTCATCCTGCGCCCAGGCACAGACGGGCGTCACGATCAGCGTGGCGCTCAACAGCAGCTTCAATCTGGTCTTCATCATCTGTGCGGCCCCCTGTGGCAACTGAAATGGAGCGCGATCACCCCGAACGAGGACGCACCTAGCACGAGAAAATGATATTGCAAGTGAGTCTCATTAGATATAGCTGCGCCATCAGAAAGGGGTTATTCATGAGTCCAGGAAAATATTGTTTCGCCGCCGGCCTGCTGGCCGCCCTATGCGCTACCGCCGCGCAGGCGCACATGCCTTATGTGCTACCCACCCTGTTTGACATCGGCAAGGGCGACCATGTCACCGTCCAGTCGGCCTTTGCCGGGGAAGCATTCTTGCCCGAAGTCGCGATGCGCGATGCTCCATTCCATATGGTCGGTCCCGACGGCAAGGACATCGCTCCAGGGCCGGTCACGCATTTGCGCGACCTCAGCATATTCGAAGCGGCGACTGTCGTGGACGGCACCTATCGCGTGACGACGGGACAACGTGCCGGGCGCAAGGGCAAGATGTTCAGGCAGGGCAATGAATGGAAGATGCGCGGCGAAGGCAGCGAACCGCCCGTTGCTGCGGAACAGGTCGATGTTCAAAGCATGACCCTGGCCGAAGCCTATGTGACGCGCGGCCAGCCGACCGACGCCGTCCTCAAACCCCTGGGCAAGGCGCTGGAAATTCAGGCGATGACGCATCCCAATGGCATCGTCGCCGGATCGGATGCCAGCTTCACGCTGCTGTTCGACGGCAAGCCGCTTGCTAATACGGACGTCACCCTGTTCCGCAGCGCGGGCCTGTATGACGGGCGCAAGGTGGCGGCGCAGGTGAAAAGCGGCACCGATGGCCGCTTCACCCTGAAACCGGATGATGCAGGCACCTATCTGGTCCTGGTGCGCCACCGTGCATCGGCGCCCGCCGGGGCCGACACGCCCTATCGCAGCTACACTTATACCCTCACCTTCGACGCGGCCTGACCGCCGCGCCCCTGCCATCAGATGGAGACGATATGAAGACGATGCTTTACCTGTCCGCCGCCCTGTTGACCGTCACTGGATCAGCCGCAATGGCCGCCCCGCATGAAGGGTCTGCCTTCATTCACGATTATGACGCAGACCATGACGGTCAGGTCACCCGCGCCGAGTTCGATGCCGGACGAGCCGCCCGCTTCAAGGCCACGGACGCCAATGCAGACGGCTGGCTGTCGGAAGAGGAATATGTCGGCGAATATCGCGCCCGGCTGGAGCAGCAACTCGCCGCGTCCGACCGCAGCGAGGAAAAGAAGATCGAAGAACGGCAGCGCCAACTGCGTCAGGCCCATGTCCGCTTCGAAGTGCTCGACAAGGACAAGGATAAAAAGATGACGCAGGCCGAATATGATGCTTCGGGCGCGCGCGCATTTGCCGAACAGGACAACGACAAGGACGGCATCGTCACCGCGACGGACGCCGCCGCAACCGCCGCCCGCCAGTTGGCGGCACGCAAGGCCGCTGACAAGACAGAACGCTGATCATCCGGGGAGGGCACACTCGGTTTACTCCGCCCTCCCCGCCCCTTCCGTATCAAGCGGAAGCAAGGCCGGGATCCACCTGCGTCAATTCTATCGACAGGTCCCAGAGACGACGGGCATCCTCCAGATTGTAGCAATGTTTCTCCACCCGCGCCGGGCCTGACGTGCCCCGCATTTCCCAGAAACCCTGCGGCCCATAATAGCCGCCGCCTTCCGCATTCGGATCGGTCGCGGCCTGAAGCGCTGGCCAAGCCGCCGCTGCGACCGGATTGAAGAGCGGTCGCATGATCGGTAGCAGCGGCTTGGTCCACGACGGAAGGTGCCGCATCAATTCGGTCAGTGACACGCCCGGATGGCAACCGATCGCGCGCACGGGCGACCCGGCAGCGCGGAGCCGACGGTCCAGCTCCAGCACGAAGAGCAGGTTGGCCAGCTTGCTCTGACCGTAGAATCGACCGCTATTATAGCCGCTCTCCGCATGAAGATTGTCCCACATCATCCGCCCTTGCCGATGCGCCAGGCTGGACGTCACGACCACTCGCGCGCCGTCGGTCTGGGCAAGTTTTGGCAATAGCAGGGATGTAAGCGCGAATGTACCGAGATGATTCACCCCGAATTGTGATTCGGCCCCCTGCGCCGTCCGGGCCAGCGGCGGGATCATTATACCGGCATTGTTGACCAGAACGTCCAGCCGTGGCTCGGCGGCGACCTGTTCAGCGGCGTGGCGCACGCTGGACAGGTCAGCCTGGTCCAGCGGAACATAGGCAAGGTCCGCCCCAGGCACTGCAGCCCTGATATGATCCATCGCTGCGTGCGCCTTGCCCGAATCGCGACACCCCATCAGCACGCGCGCGCCCTTTGCCGCGATCGCCTTCGTCGCTTCCAGTCCGATGCCCGTGTTGGCTCCGGTGACCAGAAAGGTACGACCATTCTGGTCCGGCACATTGCCAGCGGTGAAGACCATCCAAACTCCCCTTTTCTTCGCCATCCACACGCAGATCGCGTCCCTGAATGAATGGAAAGAAGGGAAATAACAATCGGCTTCCGTTGCCCAGCGCAGCCTCCGCAACCACGGCCCGAAACGATTTTCCGACCATCGGTCGAAAAGTCTTGAAACTATCCCGCCACCGACATAGTCTGGCACGGAACAAGCCGATGCCGTGCAAGGTTGCATGACAAGAAGCTGCACATTTTTTCGACAAAAGGCAGACATATGGACATGAAAACGACTTTACCGCACATGCTGGACAGTGGTGTTCGCCCCCTGCCGATTGCGGACAGCCCGGAATTGCGTGAGGCGCTGAAGGCGGCCAATCTCCAGACTCTGCTGATGGTCTATGTCCATCTGACGCATGATGAATCGATGCTGGAAACCTTCAAGGCTCACATTCATCCGCCCTATACCAATCTCGATTACCAGACCCCCCAGGACTGCATCGACGACCTGCACGAAAAGCTGATCCATGTGCTGACCACGCCGGGTGCGGCGAAGTCCGAAGATCCGCCGATCGCGCTGATGAAGAAGATGATGAGCACTGGCGTGGGCGAGCCGGTGGAAGATGAATTCGTCCCCATGGTCATCGAGCAGGCCGGGTTCGAACGCAGCCCGACGCGCAAGGGCCTGGCTGGCCGCACGCCGCCGCCGCCCGGCTTCAAGGTGCTGGTCATCGGCGCGGGCCTGACCGGCA
>CBFHAG010000003.1:0-151784 GCA_965653535.1 uncultured Sphingobium sp. | reverse complement strand
CAACGGCTACGTCTCGCTGCGCCCGCCCGGTGACGATCGCGTAGCGAAAGATCGTCCCGAAGGTGCTGCGGAGGCGGTTTGCCGTTTCATATCGTCCGCGAACCTCAACAGTGCGGAGGACTTCCAGCAGTTCGGGTGCAGTCAGGTCTGTGATAGGCCGACTGCCAATGAGCGGATAGGCGAGGTCGAGCAGCCAGCGCATCTTCTGGAGCGTCTTGGGCGCACGCCCCTCCATTTCGAGGCGGGCGAGCCATTCATCCGCTATCGCCTTGAAGGTCTCTTCCGATTTGGCCTTCTCCTCGCGAACCTTGGCCTTCCGAACTTCAATCGGGTCTTGTCCATCTGCCAGCGCTTCCCGCGCTGCTGTTCTCTTCTCGCGAGCCTTTGCGAGAGACATTTCTGGGTAGCTACCGAGGGAAAGCGTCTTCTGCTGACCGAGAAACCGGTAGTTCATTCGCCAGAGGCGACCGCCAGTTGGCGCGACCAGGAGATACAACCCCAGACCATCAGCCAATTTATAAGGCTTATCCCTTGGTTTTGCAGCATTTATTGCCGTTGCGGTGAGCGCCATGATGGTATCTCCATGATGGTTTTTTTCGGAATACCATCAAAATACCATCACCGAGGGGTGGCTGCCAGTGTACCCCCGGGGACGTAGGGGGACGATGGGTTTTCCAAAAACCCACGTTTTCCGCCATTTCCTGGACGGCTCTGGATGCTGCTGGATGAGGAAAAAAGAACAAATGGTGCCCGGGGACGGAGTCGAACCGCCGACACTGCGATTTTCAGTCGCATGCTCTACCAACTGAGCTACCCGGGCAGGGTGGCCGGGCAGAGGCTCCGGCCTGTCGAGAGGCGTGCCTATAGGCATCAATCCGGGGTGCTGTCCACCCCATAATCGTCGCTTTTTGTCATCTCGTGCGCGGCGGGCGCGCCGGGCACGCTGTAGCCTTCGCCCAGCCACTGCAGAAGATCGCGATCACGGCAAGCCTTGCCGCAAAAGGGACGTGTCTCGCCTGTGGCGGGTTGGCCGCAGATTGGGCAGGAAGAGGCTTTACGCGACATGGCCTGCCGATATGCCAAGGCTTGGGTCCGTCTTCAAGCTGATCGCGCCGCCGCGCCGCCGGGCGAGCTGCTCGATCCACTCGCTTGCCTTGCGCAGCCGGTCGATGATCGCGGGAGCGGCGGTGATGACAGCAGGGCCACCCTGTCCATGCCGTTCGGCCCGCCGAAGCAGCGCAAGCGCCGCGGTTTCGACGGGGTCGGCGCGGAGCAGTTCCATCAAGTTCATGCGTTCGCGGCGGCGAATGATCTGGATAAAGCCAAAACCATTGACGGCGGTGCGTTCGAAGGGAAGCGGCAGATATTTGTCGATTTGCGCGGATGCGACGGCGCGTTCGTCCTTGTTGTTCATCGTCGGCAGGTCGACGCCGATCGAGCCGGTCAGACCCATGCGCCGGATCGCCTGTGCCGCCATTTTCGCGCCCTTGGGGCCAAGCTTGGCCGGGGGGAGTGACCCATCGACGTCGATCAGGATCATCGCTGGCGTCGGGAATATGCGCAGGCTGGCTTCTTCCGCGCCGACTTCGCCCGACATGGCTTCTTCCATCAGCTCGCTCCAGCCATGGGCTTCCAGCTGGTCTTCCTCATGCGCGGGGCAAGGCGTCACGGGGATGCCGGTGGCGCGAATCCGCTGGAGCAGGCTGGGGGCCGGATGCGCCTTCGTTCCGGGCAAGGCGATGCGGCCCTTGGCCAGTTTCGCGCGGCCTTCCTCCGGGATCGCTTCGCGCAGGATCTCGATGAAGACGCTGGCCCCCTCCGCGATCTTGGGCGGTATCGGTTCGACCAGGACTTCCTCGCCACTGATCAGCCGGGCGATGCCCCGCCGCTTGGGGATGACAGTGCGGACGAGCTTGCCCTGCATCACCGATCCGGGCCGGGCGGCATCATTTTCGCGCTCGATCAACGCTTCGACCAGACGGCCTTTTTCGATTTTGGCGGCGCGGCTTTCGCCGATGCCTTCTTCGTACAGCCACTGCGCCATAGATCAGTCCAATGGATAGCCCGCTGCCTTCAGCAGCGCGCGGGTTTCGTAAAGCGGCAACCCCATGATTGCGCTGTGGCTGCCCTGAATGGCGCGAATGAGGCCAGCGGCGCGCCCCTGGATTGCATAGCCGCCCGCCTTGCCGTGCCATTCCCCGCTGGCGATGTAGGCGTCGATCTCAACGCGCTCCAACCGCTTGAAGGTGACGATGTTGACCGACAGGCGGTGGCGCGCCTTCCCGTCGGCGTCGATCAGGCTGATGGCGCTGAACACGCGATGGCGGCGGCCCGAAAGCAGTTCAAGGCACTGACGCGCTTCGGACTCCGTTTCCGCCTTGGGCAGGATACGGCGACCGACAGCCACGACGGTGTCCCCCGCCAGCACTAGCGCGCCGGAGTGCCGGGCCGCGACCAGTGCCGCCTTTTCCACCGACGCACGTTCGGCATAGCAAGCGGGGAGTTCGCCTTTCCGAGGTGTTTCGTCGCAATCGGCGGGATCGACCGCATCAGGCGATACGCCGATCTGGCCCAGAAGTTCACACCGTCTGGGAGAAGCCGAAGCAAGGATGAGCCGCATGCGAAAAGCGGCTATTTGAAGCGGTAGGTGATCCGACCCTTCGTAAGGTCGTATGGAGTGAGTTCCACCAGCACTTCGTCACCCACCAGCACGCGGATGCGATTCTTGCGCATCTTGCCGGCAGTGTGGCCGAGGATCTCGTGATCATTTTCAAGCCGCACGCGGAACATGGCGTTGGGGAGAAGCTCCACAACCTGTCCGCGCATTTCAAGCAGTTCTTCTTTTGCCATAAAATCCTGGAAAGTCAAAAAATCGCGCCGCCATAGCGCCAAAAAGCACAAATTGAAAGTCAGGCTGAACCGGCGAAGAAATCGCCTGCTTGCGCGAGCGCCTCAAAGATCAAATCCAGCTGATCTGAATCAAGACAATAAGGCGGCAAGAGGTAGATGGTGTTGCCCAGCGGTCGCAGCAAGATGCCGCGATCAAGGAAGAAGGCGCGGAGCTGTGGCGTAAGATCGGACAGATAGCCAGCGTCAGCCGTAACCAAATCGATCGCCACTACCGTGCCCAACTGGCGCGGATTGGCTAATGCGGGATGGCGCGCGAGGTTCGCGAGTCGCTGCGCCAGCCCCTGCGACAAAGCAGCAATGCGGCCCAGCACATCCTCTTCCCGCCAAATGGCAATGTTCGCGGCTGCGGCAGCGCAAGCGATAGCGTTGGCCGTATAGCTGGACGAATGATAGAAAAGCCGCGCACGGTCAGTCGACAGATGCGCGTCGAAGATTCGCGGCGTCGCCAGCGTGGCGGCAAGCGGGATCGCCCCACCCGTAATCCCCTTCGCAACCGCCATGATGTCAGGCACGATCCCGGCTTGCTCGCAAGCGAACAACGTGCCGGTACGGCCCCAGCCGGTCATGACCTCATCAGCGATGAAAAGGACGTCATGGCGCGCGCAGATCGCCGCCATGTCGCGCAGCACCACGGGCGAATAGATCAGCATGCCGCCAGCCCCCAGAATGAGCGGCTCGACGATAAAGGCGGCTGGCTTTTCCGGGGCGGTGCAGGCGGCTTCCAGTGCTGCCAGCGTCTTTGCTTCCTGGCCCGCGTACGGGAACGCTATGGTACTGACGTCGAACAACAGCGGCGTCCAGGCTGCGTTGTAGACCCCGCGTTCACCCATCGACATCGTCCCGATCGTATCGCCATGATATCCATGTTCCAGGACGAGGATGCGATGACGCGGTGCCGACAAGCCATCAAGGGCGCGGTTGTGCCAGTAACCCAGCGCCATTTTCAGCGCCACTTCCACCGCTGTCGACCCGCTGTCGGAAAAAAAGACATGAGACAAAGAGTCGCTGCCAAGGGCGCGCGGGGCGAGGTCGATCAGGCCTCGCGCCACTTCTTCGGCGGGATCGTGAGTGTAGGCGGCAAAGATCAACTGATCGAGCGTCTGGGCCTGTGCACCGATGGCCGCTGCAATGCGCGGATCGCAATGGCCGTGGGTCGTCACCCACCAGCTGGATATGCCGTCAATGAGGGTCCTGCCATCTGCCAGATGGAGCAACGCGCCTTCGGCCCCCACTACTTTGGGAATGGGTTCGCCCAGACCATGCTGGGTAAAAGGATGCCATATGGGAGAGGTCATGGCCGCACGCTTAGAACAGCATGCGCGGCAGGCCAAGCACCTCCCCTATCGAAACAGCGCTTATTGTGGCTGGGCTGGGCTTGCCGGACTTGCAGGGGCAGCCGGAGACGCTGGCTGTGCCGGGGCGGCAGCCTGAATGCGCTGCTGCAGCGCCGGATCGGCAGCCGCAGCCTGGCCAATGGCGTTGAACTTTTCAGGCGGGATGCCGGACGCCTGCAAGGCGGCGAGCATCTTGGGCTGCTTTTCGGCGTCCGCAATCGTGCTATCCGACTGAATCTTTGTCACCGCGACCGCAGCGGCAGCAAACTGTTTGATGTCGGAGTCGCTAAAGCTCGACGCGTTAGCCGACGGGGCCGCCGGGGCAGCTGGCGCAGCAGCTTCCTGAGCGAGTAGAGGGGCCGAAGCGAATAGTGCGGCCGACGCCAGGCCCGCCTTCAAGAACTTAGAGGAATAGAAACCCGTCAACATGCTTCTCCTTTGCTTTACCGGCATCCAAGCTGGGAAAGAGATGGCCACGAATAAAGGGCGATCCGGTAAAGCGTGGTTTTCCGAAGATGGCGGGACCGAAGATTTCAGCTGGTCCGCACCAGCCCACATTCCACCGCGCCGCCGAATCATTGCGATGGAGAAACAGATTGCATCTCCAGTCACCAGATCTTCACCCGATCGCGCGGTGAAAGGACCATCTTCTCGCCAGCTTGCGGTCTGAATGCCGTATACCATTCGTCGAAATTACGGACGGTATCAGCACGATATTGCGCCGGGGAATGCGGATCCGTCACCAGGCGCTGACGCAGGTTGGGCTCACGATAGTTACGCCGCCAGACCTGCGCCCAGCCGAGGAAGAAGCGCTGGTCCCCGGTTGTACCATCAATCACTGGCGCGGGATTGCCCACTAGCGACGCATGATAGGCGTCCAGCGCGACCGCCACCCCGGCAAGATCGCCGATATTTTCGCCCAAGGTGAAGTCGCCCTTCACATGCGCGCCGGGCAGTGGTTCATAGGCGTCATATTGCTTCACCAACCGGTCCGTCAGCCCCTTGAAAGCGGCGATATCGGAGTCACTCCACCACTGGTTGAGCTTTCCGGTTTCGTCATATTTGGCACCCTGATCGTCGAAATGATGGCTGAGTTCATGCCCGATCACCGCGCCGATGCCGCCATAATTCACCGCCGGATCGGCATGGGGATCAAAGAAGGGCGGCTGCAGGATCGCGGCGGGGAATACGATTTCCACCATGCCGAAATCGGCATAGGCGTTGATCTCCATCGGGGTCATCTGCCATTCCCAGCGGTAGATCGGCTTGCCCAGCTTGCCCATCTGATAATCGAAGTCGTGCGCGTTGGCGCGTTGCGCATTGCCGTAAAGATCATCGGCCCTGACCGTCAGCCCGGCATAGTCGCGCCATTTGCTGGGATATCCGATCTTGGGCGTGAAGGCGGCCAGTTTCTTGCGGGCACGCGCCTTGGCGGCGTCGCTCATCCACTCAAGACCGTCGATGCGACGCCCCATGGCGGCGATCACATTTTGTACCAACTGGTCCATCGCCGCCTTGGTTTCCGGGGGGAAATAGCGGGCGACGTAGGCCTGACCCACTTCATCGCCCATGGCGTCCTTGACGAAGCCGACGGCACGTTTCCAGCGCTCCTCCCGCTGCGGCGTGCCGGACAGGACTGTGCCGTAAAAGGCAAAGTCGGCATCTGCAATCCTGTCGGGCAGATAGGTCGCATAGGCGTGCAGGCTGCGCAGCAGCAGCGCGTCTTTGAGCACGCCGAGCGGCGTTTTGGCGATAAGCGCGGCTTCACCCGTGACGGCGCTGGGCTGAGCGACGAGCAGAGCGGCGGGCTGCAGCTGGTTGGCAGCAAAATAAGCAGTGAAGTCGAACCCCGGCGCGGCCCTTTGCAGGTCGGTCAGAGTCATCTTGTTATAGGTCTTGTCAGCATCGCGGCTGTCGACCTGGGTCCAGTGGACCTTGGCCATTTCGGTTTCGAACGCCATCAGCGCGGCGGCGCGGGCTTTCCCTTCGCTTTCACCCGCCAGTGTCAGCATCTGTTCGAGATGCGCGACATAGGCGGCACGGATCGCAGCCATTTTCTCGTCAGGCTGAATGTAGAAATCACGGTCGGGTAGGCCCAGCCCGCCCTGACGCAAGTTCAATATGTAACTTTCGGGGTCCTTGTCGTCCTGTCCGACATAGAAAGCGAAGGGGCCGGAAATCCCGATGCGCGCGGCTTGCGCTGCAACCTGGGCATAATCCGCCTTGTCCCCTATGCCCTTGACCTTCGCCATCCACGGCTGGATCGGTGCCAGCCCCCTCCGCTCGACCGTCGTGGCATCAAGATAGCTTGCATAGACAAGACCGATCTTGCTGGATTGATCCGCCCTCGCCGCCTCCAATATTCCGCGTGTCCTTTCGCGCGACAGGTCGTCCAGCACGTTGAACGCGCCATAGTTGGACTTGTCGGGCGGGATCGGCGTCGCCCTTGCCCAGCCGCCGTTGGCATGGAGGTAGAAATCGTCGCCCGGCTTGATCGACGGGTCCATGCCCTTGGTGTCGAAGCCATAGCTGCCATAGGTAGGTTTGGCCGGGCCGGTCGATGGCGGATCGGCCTGAGCGATGGAAGCGCCAATAGTCAGTGCGCATGCCGCCGCGCCCAAGAGGAAAATCTTCATGAAAGCATCCCTTGCTTTGCCATATGGCGTGAGTTGACCCGCGCGGGCGGGCGAAGTCCATATTATTGCGTTAAAAAAAGCGCATTCCGCTCAAATGCCGCACTGCCCGACAGCGTCCGTCGCCCTATAACAGCGTATCGGCTGTATGGATGGCCAGTCCGACAAGGCCACCCACCAGCGTACCGTTGATGCGGATATATTGCAGGTCGCGGCCTACCGCACTTTCCAGACGGCTGGTGATCGTTCCTGCGTCCCACCCGCGCACGGTTTCGCTGACCAGCGTAACGATCGAATCCCCATAGGCCGCGGTCGCGCCCACGGCTGCCCGACGCACGAAGCGATTGATCAGTAGCCGCAGCCTGGCATCATCCTGCAATGTGCCGCCCAGTTGCCGCAGCGCTTCGCCCAGACGCCCTGCCATGGCCTTGCCAGGGTCTCGCACAGCGCGCAGCAGGCCCGATCGCGCCTGTTCCCATAGGCCGTCGATCCAGCGTTGCATCGCCGGATTGTCGACAATTTCGTCCCGGATGCGGGCCACCCGCGCCTGCATCGCGGGGTCATGTTGCAGGTCGGCGGCCAGCTTGGCCATGCCCTCCTCCGCCTTCAGCCGCAGGCTGTGGCCGGGATCGTCGGCCATGTCCGCCAACAACCGCCGCAGCCCGTCAATGATCGCATTGGCGACATTTTCGTCCAGGCCGGTCCAGCGCAAAATCTTGCCCGACCGTTCATGCACCATCTGGCGGATCAGGTGATCGTTAGCCTCCAATGTGCGGTCGGCCCAATGGATGATGCCATCCATGACCGGCGCGTGACGGCCGTCACGCATTGCCGCTTCCAATGACTGGCCGATCAACGGAGCGAGGTTCATGACGCGCAGCCGCTGGGCAATCGCGCCCTTCACCATGCCGCCCAGCCGTTCCTGGTCCAGCGCTTCCAGCATGTCGGCGGCGAGCCGGGACGCGCCTTCGCGCAGTCGACCGTCACCACCCGATGGGCTGGCCAAATATCGTCCCACCGCGCCCGCTACGTCCAGCCGCTGCATCCGCCGGGCGACCACGGCGGGGGTCAGGAAATTATCGCGCAGGAACAGCGCCAGCGTATCGCCGATCCGGTCCTTGTTGTGTGGGATGATGGCCGTATGCGGGATGGGGAGGCCCAGCGGATGGCGGAACAGCGCCGTGACGGCAAACCAGTCGGCGAGGCCGCCGACCATCGCGGCTTCAGCGAACGCCTGAACGAAACCCATAATTGGATGAAGATGAGCCGTGGACCGGGCGACGATGAACAGCGCCGCCATGGCCAGCAGCATGCCCGTCGCCACCATCCGCATCCGCCGGGCCGGGTGGGCCGGGCCGCCGACAGGTGGCAGGGATGCGGGAAGGAGCTTCATGGGCCGACCAACGGTTACGCCGCCGTTTCGTTCAGGCAAGCACTTCTTTTCACGGGAAGACCTGATTTTCCGCACATGTGTTCACCGGGTCATTCCGCGGGTTGTGTGCCACCTGCATGGGCGGCGTCGTCGCCTTCCTTGTAAGTCAGCAGGCGACGGCTAAGGCGTGGCCCCATCCATCCTTCAAACTGCAGCGCCAGACTGAAGGTCGCCGGGACGATCACCAGTGTCAGCAGGGTGGACAGCAGCAGCCCGCCGATCACCGTGATGCCCATGGGGGAGCGCCAGGCGCTGTCCCCACCCAGCGACAGGGCGGTTGGCACCATGCCCGCCACCATGGCGACGGTGGTCATGACAATCGGCTGCGCCCGCTTGTGCCCGGCATCGACGATCGCATCGAAGTGCGGGACGCCTTTCTCAATCTCTTCCAGCGCGAAATCGATCACCAGGATCGAATTTTTGGCGACGATGCCCAGAAGCATCAGCAGGCCGATCAGCACCGGCATGGAAATAGGGTGGCCGGTCAGATGAAGGGCAATCGCACCACCCAGCGGAGCCAGCAGCAACGACCCCAGATTGACGAACGGAGGCATGAGCCGCTTGTAGAGCAGCGTCAGGACGGCCAGCACCAGCAGGATGCCGGAAATGACGGCGACGATGAAATTCTTCACCAGTTCCGCCTGCCACTTGGTTTCGCCGGTCGTAATCTTCTGGATGCCGGGGATCGCGCCTGCGTCCACAGCTTTCATCGTCGGCAGGGCGTTGATTTTGGCCATCGCCTGGCTGCTGACGATGCCGGGCGCGAAGTCTGCACCGATGACGATTCGGCGCGCCTGGTTATAGCGTCGGATCTGCGTCGGACCGGCACCGAATTCAATGTCGGCGACGACCTTTAGCGGGACCGATCCTCCGTTCACGGTCGGCACCGGCATGTTTTCGATCGTGGCGATGTCGCGGCGGCTGTCCTCCGCCACCGCGACGCGGATCGGGATCTGGCGGTCCGACAGCGAGAATTTGGCGCTGTTCTGATCGATGTCCCCGATCGTCGCGACACGGATGGTCTGACTGAGCGCCGCCGTCGTGACGCCCAGGCTGGCGGCCAGGTCGAACCGCGGCTTGATGAGGATTTCCGGGCGGCTCATGTCGCCCTGGACGCGGGGCGTGCGGACTTCTTTTACACCGGCCATTTCGGCCACCAGCTTGTTCGCGGTCTGCTCCAGCAATTCAGGTTCGTCACCACCGAACATGATGGTGATGTCACGGCCGTAGCCGCCGCCTGACTGAGACTGGAAATTGACGCGCGCGTCGGCAACCTTCTGGAATTTCGGCGCGGTTCTGCGTTCCCATTCGACCGACGTCATCGGCCGGTCCTTCTTCAAGGTCAGGTAAATGTCAGCGCCCGTCGTGTGGATGTCGGAAAATGCGGCATCGACCACTTGCTTGTCAGCCGCCAGCATATCGGCGATCTTGTGAGTGACGCCGGTCATTTGTTCCAGCGTACTACCCGGCACCATTTCGATCTTTACATGGCTGAAATCAGTGTCGATCGACGGCTGAAAGGCCATGGGCAACGTGCCGAAAGCAAAAAGGGTTGCGACGAACGCACCCCCGCCCATGCCCACCGTCCACAGGCGATGATCACGCAGCCAGGCACCAATCGTCGCCCGACCCTTCCGCGCCCGATGCGCAATCGCCTGACGTTCGTCCAGCGACCAGCGCAGGACCGACATATAGACGTCCATCAGCCAGCCTTCGCCATGGCTTTCCTGGCCGTGCGCCTTCAGGAAATATGCCGCGACCATGGGCGTGATGAGGCGCGCGACGGCGAGGCTGAGCAGCACCGCGACCACGATGGTCATGCCGAACTGGATGAAGAACTGGCCCGACACGCCCGGCATCAGTCCGACCGGCAGGAAGACGGCGACGATCGCCATCGTCGTCGCCAGCACCGCCAGCCCGATTTCGTCGGCGGCGTCGATCGCGGCCTGATAGGCGGTTTTGCCCATACGCATGTGGCGGACGATATTCTCGATCTCCACAATAGCGTCGTCGACCAGCACACCCGCCACCAGGCTGAGCGCCAGAAGCGAGGTGATGTTGAGCGTGAAGCCCATCATGTCCATGAACCAGAAAGCGGGGATCGCGGACAGCGGAATGGCAAGGGCGGCGATGATCGTCGCTCGCCAATCGCGCAGGAACAGGAACACCACGACGACGGCCAGGATGGCACCTTCAATCATGGCCGCCATCGCTGAGTGATATTGGCTCTTGGTATAGTCGACGGTGCTGAAAAGCTGCTTGTAGTGAACCTTTGGGTTTTCCTTACGCAGCTTTTCCAGGACGACCTTCGCCTCTTCGAACACGGTTACGTCCGACGCGCCCTTCGCCTTTCCAAGGCTGAAGCTGGTGACCTGCCGTCCGTTCATCATCGCCAGCGACCGCTGTTCGGCATACATATCGCGGACTTCGGCCAGATCAGCCAGCTTGACCGTGCGGCCACCCGGAATGGCGATCTGCGTCTGGCCCAGCGCATAGGCGCTGGCCGCGTTGCCCAGCACGCGGATCGCTTGTTCGGCTCCGGCGATTTCGGTGCGACCGCCAGCAGAATTAATGTTCACCTGCTGCAGCTGCTGATTGACCTGGCTGGCCGTGATGCCGCGCGCTTGCATCTTCGCCGGGTCCAGTATGACGCGGATTTCCCGGCTGACGCCGCCGCCGCGCGTAACCGCAGCCATGCCGGGCACCGCCAGCAGCCGCTTGGCCACGGTATTATCGATATACCAGGACAGTTCCTCCAACGTCATGTCGGTGGCTTCGGCGCTGAAATAGGCCATCGGCCCGCCGTCAATGTCGAGGCGGGTGACCTGCGGCTCCAATATGCCTTCAGGAAGCTCGCTGCGAATCTGGTCGACGGCATTTTTGACGTCGGCAACGGCGCGATCGACCGGCGTTCCGATCTGGAACTGGACAGTCGACGTGGACTCCCCTTCCGACACGACCGAGGTGATTTCATCAACGCCGCTGATGCCCCGGACGGCAGCTTCGACACGCTGAGTCACCTGGGTTTCGAGTTCCGACGGCGCGGCGCCAGGCTGCAGCACCATCACTTGCGCCACGGGGAAGCTGACGTCCGGCTGCTGATTGACGTCCAACCGCATGAAGCTGACCATGCCCGCCAACAGCAGCGCGACAAACAGCACGAGCGGCGACACCGGGTTACGGATGGCCCAGGCGGACATATTGCGAAAACTCATGAGGGATTCCTCGCCCTGTTCCACCATGCGCGCCGGACAGGCGCGCTCACCTCAACTGGCCTTGCGTACCTCTGGCTTGACCTTCTGGCCAGGCGTGAGGAAGGCACCGGCCAACAGCACCACATGTTCGGCACCGGTCAGCCCATTCGTGACGGCAACGCCCTTTCCAGAAACCTGCCCCACCTCAACGTCGCGCCGCACCGCCTGATTATCGGCGTTGACGACATAGACATAATGCCCCTTCGCATCGGTCTGAACCGCGGATTCAGGCAGCATGGGCGCAGTTGCGGAGCCGCTGACGACCGTGGCGGACGCGAAGCCTCCGGGCCGGATCGCGCGATTATAGGGGATGGCGATGCGGGCTATGCCCTGCCGGCTTTGCGGGTCGACAACCGGCGAGACCTGCCAGACGCGCCCTGCAATCTGTTCCGTGCCCCCCACCGGCGTAATCGTGGCGCGATTGCCAACGCGCAGCGTCGCAAGGTCGCCTTCGCTGACCTGCGCCAGCATCTCCATTTCGCCATCCTTGGCCATGCGGAACAGGACGCCGCTGCCGGATCCCACGATCTGGCCGGGTTCAACATCTCGCGTCAGCACCAGGCCCGCGGCGGGCGCGCGAATGTCCAGCCGCCCCGTCCGGGCACGCTGTTCGGCCAGTTGCGCGGCGGCGACATTGACGCGGGCATTGGCCGCGTCGCGAGTCGCGGTGCGCTGATCAATGTCCGCCTGACTGATGAAACCGCGCGCAACCAGAGCCTTCGCCCGATCAAGCTGGGCCTGCGCGAGTTTCGCATCGGCACGGGCGACCTCCACCTGAGCGGCGAGCGAGCGAATCTGTTCACTTTGGACGGATCGTTCGATCACGGCCAGAACCTGCCCCGCGCGCACCCAGTCACCCGGTTGAACCAGGACCCGCCTGACTTCCCCGCCTTCGCCGACCACGCCCACGGGCATTTCGACCCGGGCGGCCAGTGATCCGGTGCTGCTTGCCGTCCGCTCGACCATCGACTGGCCCGGAACGATCACGGTGACGACGGGTGCCTGTTCCACGGCAGCCGCAGGGCTGGATCCCGCCCCCCGAAAGGCCATCCACGCGGCGGTCACGATCAACAGGATGGCGACCGCGACGCCGATGATCAGCCCGCGCCGACGCCCCGATCGCGGCTGATCTTCCTCAAAGACGTGCGCCGGGATGTCCCCGGCCAGCTGAGTCTCGTAATTCATCGTGATTCCATTTTCAGACGGCGCTGTCTGACGCCGCGCTGTATTATATAAATATATCACCCTGCTCAACCCCCAATATCACGCTGCCGACGCAGCGGGCAAGTTCGTTGCGGATGAGCAGGCGCGCCGCATTCCCTTGCCAATTGGACGCGTTTGTGGCGCAATGAACGGAAAGGCGGTGGAGAAAAGCGATGGAAATGCTGGGATGGATCATCGTCGGTCTGTTCGCGGGCGCGATCGCCAGACTGGTAATGCCCGGACGCGATCCGGGCGGCTGCATCGTCACATTGCTGCTGGGCATAGCAGGCGCGCTGCTGGCCGGTTATGTCGGCCGTTTTCTGGGCTTTTATGCGCCCGATGAAAATGCCAGCTTCATCACCGCCATTCTGGGATCGATTGCGGTGCTGGCCCTATATCGCTGGTTCGCGCGCCGGGCCTGACGGCAAGCACGCGTGAAAAAGGGCCGCGTCGCAAGGACGCAGCCCTTCTTACCCGCCAGCAAGGCTCAATCGGTTAGCGCATCGACCCGCGACGCACCAGATTGACGATGGCAAGCAGCACGATGGCGCCCACCAGGGAGACCAGGAAGCTGTAAAGCGTCAGGCCGTCGTTGATCGAACCGCCGCTGAAGATCAGGCCGCCGATGAACGCCCCGACAATGCCGACGACGATGTTCAGCAAGATGCCCTGCTGCGCGTCCGTGCGCATGACCATGCTGGCGAGCCAGCCGATAATGCCGCCGACAACAAGCCACAAAATGATACCCATTTCACACTCTCCTTGGACCAGCGCCCCCAGCGGGTGGCTGCACTGTTCAACGGAGAAGTCGGCTTAGCGTTCCGTGAATTATTTCTGGATGAGAAACGATTCCGCAAAACACAGGGTGTGCGCCGCATGAAAAAGGCCGCCGGATCATGTCCGGCGGCCTTTTTCCTCATTTTAGCGCGCCTTCAGCGACGCGGGAGCGCGTTCAGTATTTCTGCTGCCGTTCGTAGAGCGATTTATAATATTGGATGCGGGTCACGCGCAGGCCATGCATGCCCGAACGGTCCACCGCGCGCTGCCATCCAGCAAATTCCTCCAGCGTCAGCGAATAGCGTGCGCAGGCTTCATCCACGGTCAGGAGGCCACCGTTCACGGCAGCAACCACCTCAGCCTTGCGGCGCACGACCCAGCGTGTCGTATCCGCCGACGGCAGGCTGTCCAGCGTCAGAGGTTCTCCAAGCGGCCCGACGACCTGAGCAGGTCGGATTTTTTGATTCTCTATCATTCTCACCCTCAAAAAGCGGCACTGGCGTTGCCGAATTCAGCAGCGGCAACCTGTATGCGCGTCAGCCCTGAAGATCGGCTAAAGCGCCACGGTAAACGCCCCCTTCATCATCCTTGTCCCACTCTTAAATGCTCTGCGATCAACGGGTTGAAACTGCCCCTCGACCGTGCGGTGTCGATCATGCCGCTGGAACGCGGCGCGAAGATTTCGGCCAGTTCCTGGATCCAGTCGCCCGGTTTTTCCTGCCCCCGCAGGACGACCGCGACTGCACGCGCTGTCGGGCTGGCCGCCTGCGCCGCCGCCGAAGCGGCACGAAGCATGGGCCAGACGGGCGCATGCGGCCTGCCGACCGGTCTGGCATATGCGGGTTTTAGTCCGCCTGCCCGGATGAAGCTCAAATCCATGGCGTCAGGTGTAGTCACCAAAGGATAAAGTCCGGTAAACTCCACCTACCGTTCTGGCTGGAACTGGCGGACAGGCGGAATCCCGCTGGAATGCTGGCGCGCGCGCGCCTATATGCGCGTCCATGCAGCCCCAGTTCCAACTGCCAGAGCCGCTTTCGCAGCGGCGGATCGTCGTCGCCATGTCGGGCGGCGTCGATTCGAGCGTCGTCGCAGCCCTGGCGGCGCGCACCGGGGCCGAAACCATCGGCGTCACGCTTCAGCTTTATGATCATGGCGCGGCGGTGGGCCGGACGGGCAGTTGCTGCGCAGGCCAGGATATCCGCGACGCCCGCGCGGTCGCGGACCGCATCGGCATTGCGCATTATGTCTTCGATTATGAAAGCCGCTTCCGCGATTCGGTGATCGCCGATTTTGCCGATGAATATATGGCGGGCCGCACGCCCATCCCCTGCGTCAAATGCAATATGGGGGTGAAGTTCACCGACCTGTTCCAGATCGCGCGCGACCTGGGCGCGGACTGCCTGGCGACCGGCCATTATGTCCGCCGCGTCGAAGGAGCGCAGGGGGCGGAGTTGCACCGTGCCGCTGACCCGGCGCGCGACCAGAGCTATTTCCTGTTCGCCACCACCCAGGCGCAGCTTGATTATCTGCGCTTTCCCCTTGGCGGACTGCCCAAGCCGCAGGTGCGCGAAATCGCTGCTGAACTGGGCCTTGCCGTGGCGCTGAAGCCGGACAGCCAGGACATCTGCTTCGTGCCCGACGGCGATTATGCGAAGATCGTGCGCAAGCTGCGGCCCGATGCTGACGAGAGCGGCGATATCGTCCATGTCGACGGCCGCCTACTGGGCGCGCACAAGGGGCTGATCCATTACACGGTGGGCCAGCGCAAGGGGCTGGAGATTGGCGGCCAGGCCGAACCGCTTTATGTCGTGCGGCTGGATGCGGACGGACGGCGGGTCATCGTCGGGCCGAAGGCGGCGCTGGCGGTGTCGGCGGCGCGGCTGGACGGCATAAACTGGCTGGGCGCGGATTTTTCCGGGCCGCTGTCCGCCAAGGTCCGTTCGATGGCAAAGCCCGTGCCTGCGCGGCTGGACGGCGACCGCCTGATCTTCGACGCGCCCGAATATGGCGTCGCGCCGGGACAAGCCGCCGTGCTCTATGCGGGCGAACGCGTACTGGGTGGCGGCTGGATCGCTGAGACGCATGCGGCCATGGCGCTGCTTGCATGATCCTTGTCCTTTGCGGCCCGCGCCGGTAAGGCCCGCCGGTCATGACTCGTCCGATCACCTTCGCCATTCCCAAGGGCCGCATTCTGGATGAAGCGCTGCCGATGCTCGCTCGCGCTGGAATCGAGCCGGAAGCGGAGTTTCACGACAAGAAAAGCCGGGCGCTGCGTTTCGCGACCAACCGGCCCGACATCTCCATCATTCGGGTGCGCGCCTTCGACGTCGCCACCTTCGTCGCCCATGGCGCGGCGCAGATCGGCATCGTCGGATCAGATGTGGTGGAAGAGTTCGATTATTCCGAACTTTATGCGCCGGTCGACCTCGACATCGGCCACTGCCGCCTGTCCATCGCCGAACCGGTAGGCCTTTCGGACGAGGATGAGGCGGCGATGAGCCATGTCCGCGTCGCCACCAAATATCCTTACCTCACGCGCAAATATTATGAAGCGCGGGGCATTCAGGCGGAATGCGTGAAGCTGAACGGCGCGATGGAGCTGGCGCCTTCGCTCGGCCTGTCGCGACGCATCGTCGACCTCGTATCGTCGGGCGCGACGCTGAAGGCCAACGGTCTGGTTGAGACGCATGTCATCATGCCCGTGTCCGCGCGGCTGATCGTCAACCGCGCCGCCTTCAAGATGCGATCCGCCGACCTGACCCCGCTGGTGGAAGCATTCCGCAAGGCCGTGGGAGGCCAGGATGCCGCTTAGGCTCGACAGTCGGGCCACCGATTTCGCCGCCGCCTTCACCGCCTTGGTCGACGCCCGGCGGGAAGCGGATGAGGACGTGTCACGCGATGTAACGGCGATCCTGAAGCGCGTCCGCGCCGAAGGGGACGCAGCGCTGGCGGACTATACCAGCCGTTTCGACCGCCATGACCTGAACGCCAGCGGCTGGACGGTAAGCCCGGCTGAATGCCGCGCCGCGCTCGACAGCATTTCAACTGAATTGCGCGACGCGCTGGAACTCGCGGCGGCACGGATCACCGCCTATCACGAAAAGCAGAAGCCGCAGGACAGCGACGAAATCGACGCAGCCGGGGTTCGCCTGGGCGCGCGGTGGCGATCGGTCGATGCGGCGGGGCTTTATGTTCCCGGCGGGCGCGCGGCATATCCCAGTTCGCTGCTGATGAATGCCATTCCCGCCAAAGTGGCCGGTGTTTCGCGCATCGCCATGGTGACGCCGACGCCCAATGGCGACATCAACCCGCTGGTCCTGGCCGCAGCCAGCATCGCCGGGATCGAGGAAATCTGGCGTGTCGGCGGGGCGCAGGCGGTGGCGGCGCTCGCCTACGGCACGAAATCCATAAAGCCCGTCGATGTCATCACCGGCCCCGGCAACGCCTGGGTGGCCGAAGCGAAGCGCCAGCTTTACGGCGTGGTGGGCATCGACATGGTGGCGGGTCCGTCCGAAATCCTGGTGGTCGCCGACGCGAAAAATGATCCCGCCTGGATCGCCGCCGACCTGCTCAGCCAGTCGGAGCATGACCCGACGAGCCAGTCGATCCTGTTCACCGATGATGCCGCTTTCGCCGACGCCGTCGCGCAAGCAGTCGACCATCGGCTGCCGCTGCTTTCGACGCAGGCCGTCGCCTCCACCAGCTGGGCGAACAATGGCGCGATCATTCTGGTCCGCGACTTTGACGAGGCCATGCCGCTGGTCAATCGTCTGGCGGCTGAGCATCTGGAGCTTGCGGTCGATGATCCCGAAGCTTTGTTCACGCAGGTCCGGCACGCCGGTTCGGTCTTTCTGGGCCGGATGACCCCCGAAGCGGTGGGCGACTATGTTGCCGGGCCGAACCACGTCCTGCCTACCGGCCGCCGCGCCCGTTTTTCGTCCGGCCTGTCTGTGCTCGACTTCATGAAACGGACGAGCTTCCTGAGCCTCGATGAGAACAGCATCGGCGCGATCGGGCCGGCTGCGGTCGCGCTGGCGCAGGCAGAGGGGCTGCCGGCTCACGCCGCGTCAGTGGCGTTGCGGCTCAGATAAACTCCGTTCGCCCTGCGCTTGTCGAAGGGCTGCACTTTCTTCAAGAAGGGCTGGGCTTCGACAGGCTCCGCCCGATCGGCTATATGGAATCCCGATGAACGAACGCTCCAAATCCCGCTCCGCCGCGCGCCTCGCCGCTATTCAGGCGCTTTATCAGCTGGAGATGGAAGGCACGCCGATCCGCGTCCTGCTCCATGAATTCCATCAGCACAGGCTGGGCGCGACGATCGAAGACGTGACCTATGCCGAAGCAGAGGAAAGTTTCTTCGACGACCTCGTCATCGGCGTGGACAAGCGGCGGGAAGAGATTGACGGCCTGGTGAAGGCGCGCCTGTCGCAGGGCTGGAGCCTGGAAAGGCTGGACAAGCCGATGCGGCAGATCCTGCGCGCGGGAAGCTATGAACTGATCGCCCGGCCCGATGTGCCCACCCCCACTGTCATCAGCGAATATGTCGATGTCGCCCACGCCTTTTACGACAAGCGCGAGGCGGGTTTCGTCAACGGACTGCTGGACGCGGTCGCGAAGGACGTGCGGAAGTAGGTCGGCATCGCACTCTAACGCGACCTGCCTCTGCGAAGGCGGAAGCGCGGCGTTTTGAAGAGGATGGGGTCCGCCATGTCTGCTGAATCCCGTTTCCTTACCCTGCTCCGCCTGCTCGCGAACGATCCCGCCGCCCGTGGGCTGCAGGACGATGTGGCGGTTCTGGAAATCGGTGGCGCTCGCCTGATCCTGACCAGCGACACAATGGTGGAAGGGGTGCATTATCTTGCCGCCGATCCGCCCGCCGACATCGGTTGGAAGCTGGCGGCGGTGAACCTGTCCGACCTGGCGGCAAAGGGGGCCAGGCCAGTGGGCTGCCTGCTCAACTATGCCCTGTCCGGCGACGATGCGTGGGACGCAGCCTTTCTTCAGGGGTTGGGGGAGGCGCTCAGTCGGCATGCCATGCCGCTGATCGGCGGCGATACCGTACGCATGCCCAGCGGGAGCGCCCGCAGCTACAGCCTGACGGCCATCGGCGAAGCGACCGCCGCCATACCCGCACGCGACGGAGCGAAGGCGGGCGATCGGCTTTACCTGACGGGTCCCGTCGGCGATGCGGGCGTCGGCCTGGACCTTCTGCGTGCCGATCCCACCGCCACGGGGCCGCTGGTCGATGCCTTTCGCCGTCCGCGCCCGCGCCTTGCCGAAGGCGCGCTGCTGGCTTCGCAAGTCCACGCCATGATGGACGTTTCCGACGGGCTGCTGATTGATGCGGCCCGCATGGCCGATGCCAGTGGCCTGGCCCTGACCATCGATCATATCCCCCTTTCCCCCGCGCTGGAGGCGGCGCGCGGGGCCAGCACCGCCGTTCAGGTCGCCGCCGCCAGCGCGGGCGACGACTATGAGTTGCTGTTCGCGCTTCCTGCCGGGGTCACGCCGCCAGTGCGTGCTGTGCGTGTCGGAGCGTTCGCGGCGGGGTCCGGCCTGACGCTCCGCATTGATGGCGTCGTCATGCCACTGCCCGCGCGGCTCGGCTGGGAACATGGGTGAGCCGCCACTCAACGCGTTGATTCACATCAGTTCCGTAACGGCTTGACGCGCGGCGTCGGCCCTGTAGCTTGCCCCCATCCCATTCTCAGCCGGTTGGACCGCATATGTGCGAGACCCTGCGATGCTGATTGACGCGGTGCCCGATGCCGGATGCATGAATCCCGGCCGCCCGCCCTTGTGCC
Source organism: uncultured Sphingobium sp. (assembly GCA_965653535.1). Lineage (GTDB taxonomy): Bacteria > Pseudomonadota > Alphaproteobacteria > Sphingomonadales > Sphingomonadaceae > Sphingobium. The sequence goes on along the minus strand of CBFHAG010000003.1, from coordinate 132,437 downwards.
ATTCGTCTGCCCGTCATTCCCTGCGGAGCGGCCGATGACAGGGATAACAGGGGGAGAGGAATATCCATGCAGATTGTCTACATCGCCATAGGGTGCGGCCTTCTGGCCCTGCTCTACGGACTATTCACCAGTCGTCAGGTGCTGGCAGCCTCTGCCGGCAACGATAGCATGCAAGCGATCGCGGGGGCGATCCAGGAAGGGGCCAAGGCCTATCTCAGCCGCCAATATATGACCATCGGCGTGGTCGGGGTGGTGGTCGCCGTGATCGTCTTCCTCTTTTTGGGAACGACTTCGGCGATCGGCTTCCTGATCGGCGCGATCCTGTCGGGCGCGGCGGGCTTTATCGGCATGAACATTTCGGTGCGCGCCAATGTGCGCACAGCTGAAGCGGCGCGCGGGACGTTGCAGAGCGGTCTGACCGTCGCGTTTCGCGCGGGCGCCATCACCGGCATGCTGGTCGCCGGACTGGCGCTGCTCGCGATCAGCCTGTTCTTCTGGTATCTGACCGGACCTGCGGGTCATGCGCCCGATGACCGGTTGGTGATCGACAGCCTTGTCGCGCTGGCCTTTGGTGCCAGCCTGATTTCCATTTTCGCGCGTCTGGGTGGCGGTATCTTCACCAAGGCGGCGGACGTTGGCGCTGACCTGGTCGGCAAGGTCGAGGCGGGCATCCCGGAGGATGATCCACGCAACCCAGCCGTCATCGCCGACAATGTGGGCGACAATGTCGGGGACTGCGCCGGGATGGCGGCTGACCTGTTCGAAACCTATGTGGTGACGGTCGGCGCGACCATGGTGCTGACCGCCCTGCTGGTAAGCGGGGTCGATAATGAATTTCTGCAACGGCTGATGTCGCTGCCGCTGATCGTGGGTGGCGTGTGCATCATCACCTCGATCATCGGCACCTATATGGTGCGGCTGGGTTCCAGCCAGTCTATCATGGGTGCCCTCTACAAAGGCTTCTGGACCACTGCCCTGCTGTCCATCCCGGCGCTTTACGCCGCGACGGCATTCACGCTGGGCGACATCGACGCGCGCTTCGGCACCGACCTTGACGGGATGGGCGGCTATACCGGGATGCAGCTATTCTGGTCGATGATGGTCGGGCTTGCCATTACCGGGCTGATCGTCTGGATCACCGAATATTATACCGGCACCAACTACCGCCCGGTGCGCAGCATCGCCCGCGCTTCGGAAACCGGCCATGGCACCAATGTGATTCAGGGGCTGGCCGTCAGTCTGGAAGCCACCGCCCTGCCGACGCTGGTGATCGTGGTCGGCATCATCGTATCCTATCAACTCGCAGGCCTGATGGGCATCGCCTTCGCGGCAACCGCCATGCTGGCGCTGGCGGGCATGGTCGTGGCGCTCGACGCCTATGGCCCCGTGACGGACAATGCAGGCGGGATCGCGGAAATGGCGCATCTCGACGACAGCGTTCGCCGCAAAACCGACGCGTTGGATGCGGTGGGCAACACCACCAAGGCGGTGACGAAGGGCTATGCCATTGGATCGGCAGGTCTGGCCGCCCTGGTGCTGTTCGGCGCATATACGGAGGATCTGAAATATTATAATTCAGCCCTTGGCCTGACCGAGCCGGTCGATTTCAGCCTGTCCAACCCCTATGTCATCGTCGGCCTGCTGCTGGGGGCGCTGCTGCCCTATCTGTTCGGCGCGATGGGTTTGACAGCCGTCGGTCGCGCGGCGGGCGACGTGGTCAAGGATGTGCGCGACCAGTTCGCCACCAACAGCGGCATCATGGAAGGGACATCGCGGCCCGACTATGCCCGCACGGTGGATCTGGTCACGCGCGCCGCGATCAAGGAGATGATCGTGCCCAGCCTGCTGCCGGTGCTGGCGCCGATCATCGTCTATTTCGCGATATCGGCGGTGGCGGGAACGTCCAATGGCTTTGCCGCATTGGGCGCGCTCCTGCTGGGGGTAATTGTTTCTGGCCTGTTCGTCGCCCTTTCCATGACATCGGGCGGCGGGGCATGGGATAATGCCAAGAAATATATCGAGGACGGCAATCATGGCGGCAAGGGATCGGACGCGCACAAGGCAGCCGTGACGGGCGATACGGTGGGCGATCCCTACAAGGACACCGCCGGCCCGGCCGTCAATCCAATGATCAAGATCACCAACATCGTCGCACTGCTGCTGCTCGCCGCGCTGGCGCACGGGGGCTAAGAACATGACCCCGCCCCATGACGGGGCGGGGTCATCCGTTACATGCCGTTGGCGAGATGGTGCACAGGGCGGGCTGAACGGCTTGCCCCGCTCCACCGTGCGGGCCTATAGGCCGCGCATGACCAGCGAACCTTTCCGCTCGCAGCTTGCATCGCTTGAAAAACGTGGCCGCCTGCGCGCGCTGGCCCCACGGGCAGGCAGGGATTTTGCTTCCAACGACTATCTGGGACTCGCGTCCGACCCGATCATCGGTCAGGCGGTCGCCGACGCGGTGGCGCGTGGCGTACCCGTGGGTTCGGGCGGGTCACGGCTGCTGCGGGGCAATGCGCCCGAACATGAAGGGCTGGAGGCAAAGGCCGCCGCTTTCTTTCGCACCCAGGCGGCGCTGTTCATGGCCAATGGCTTTGCCGCGAACCTGGCGCTGTTTTCCACCTTGCCCCAGCGTGGCGACCTGATCGTCGCGGATGAGCTGATCCATGCCAGCGTCCATGACGGCATCCGCATGTCAAAGGCGGACGCTGTATTCGCGCGCCACAATGATGTGCAGAGCTTCGCCAACCTGATCGCCAGTTGGCGTGCGGAAGGCGGCAAAGGGCGCGTCTGGATCGCGGTCGAGACGCTCTATTCGATGGATGGCGACATGGCTCCCCTGGCGGACCTTGCCTCAGTCGCCGCTAAACAGGACGCCATGCTGATCCTGGATGAAGCGCATGGCACGGGCGTGTTCGGACCCAATGGGCGCGGGCTTTCATCGGGCCTTGATGGGCTTCACAATGTGGTGACGCTCCACACATGCGGCAAGGCGATGGGGGTTGAAGGCGCGCTGATCTGCGGGCCGCGCATCCTGATCGATTATCTGATCAATCGTGCGCGCGCGTTCATCTTCTCAACCGCGCCCTCGCCATTGATGGCCGTAGCCGTATCGGCGGCGATCGACCGGATCGAGCAGGCCGACGATCTGCGCGCCCGCCTCACCACGTTGCAGACCGACGCCGCCGAAGCGATCTGCGCGCCGCTTGGCCTGCCCAAACCACGTAGCCAGATCATCCCCGTCATCCTGGGGGACGACAAGCGCGCGATGGCGGCAGCATCCGCCTTGCAGGAGGCAGGATTCGACATACGCGGCATTCGGCCGCCAACGGTGCCGCCCGGCACCAGCCGCCTGCGCATATCGCTGACGCTGAACGCCGGACGGGCGGATGTGCTGGCGCTGGGTGACGAACTGCGAAAGATTCTGGCATGAGCATATTCATCGTCACCGGAACCGGCACTGGAATAGGCAAGACGGTGTTCGCCGCCGGTCTCGCCGGGGCGCTGGGCGCTTATTACTGGAAGCCCATTCAGGCGGGCATCGACCCGGAAGGCGACAAGGAGACGGTGGCCCGATTGTCCGGCCTACCCGCGTCCCGCATCCTGCCCGAAGCCTATCGACTGACGACACCGGCATCCCCCCACCTCGCCGCGCGGATCGACGGCGTGGAAATCGAAATCGACCGGTTGGCCTTGCCCAAGGTCGATGGCCCGCTGGTGATCGAGGGTGCGGGCGGTATCCTCGTCCCGGTAAGCGAAACGATGTTGATGGCGGACCTTTTTCGGTATTGGGGGGCACCCGTCATCCTGTGTGCGCCCACCGAACTCGGCACGATCAACCACAGCCTGCTCAGCATAGAGGCGCTTCGAAATCGCGGCGTGCCGCTTGCCGGGATCGCCTTCATTGGGGAGCCGCATGCGGAAAATGAGCGCATCATCCCGCTGTTGGGCAAGGTGAAATGCCTGGGCCGCCTGCCGCACCTTGCAACGCTTGACGCGCCGACGTTGGCGAGCGCATTTGGATCTGCCATCACCTTGCCGTGAAGGCGTTGCGATCAAAATCGATATCGCAGACTTGAAAGCTGGTGGACCGTTCCCCAATTGGCAGCGGCAACCAATTTCCGTTGCTTATTGCAACCTTGATAGGGGAATATATGGCCAGCCTGCTCGATCCCGTTCAACTGGGGGCCATCCCAGCGCCCAACCGTATCCTGATGGCCCCGCTAACGCGCGCCCGTGCCACGCGCGACCATGTGCCGACGCCGATCATGGCGGATTATTATCGGCAGCGCGCGTCCGCCGGCCTTATCATCAGTGAAGGCGTGGGTGTGTCCCAGCAGGGGCTGGGCTGGCCCTATGCGCCCGGCATCTGGTCCGCTGAGCAGGTGGACGCATGGAAGCCGATCACCCAGGCTGTGCATGACGCTGGCGGCCGCATCTTTGCCCAGCTGTGGCATATGGGACGGCTGGTGCATTCCAGCGTGACGGGGGAACAGCCGGTTTCCTCCAGCCCACTCACCGCGCCCGGACATGCGCATAGTTATCAAGGCAACCTGCCCTATGAACAACCCCGCGCCCTGGCGGTGGAGGAGATTCCGGGCCTGATCGCCACTTATGTCACGGCTGCTCGCAACGCGCGGGCGGCGGGATTTGACGGCGTGCAGATCCATGCCGCAAACGGCTATCTGATCGACGAATTCCTGCGCGATGGCGTCAACCAACGCGACGACAATTATGGCGGCGGTGTCGAAAACCGTGTTCGCCTGCTGCAGGAAATCACCCAGGCCGTGGCGGATGCCATCGGCGCGGATCGGACGGCGGTGCGATTGTCACTCAACGGCGCGTCGCAGGGCACTGACGACAGCGATCCGGCCAGCCTGTCTCGTGCGGCGGCACAGGCGCTCGAACCGATCGGCATCGCCTTTCTGGAAATGCGCGAACTTAAACCCGGCGGCACAAGGGGCGCATCCGACGTGCCGCGCCAGTCGCCGATCGTCCGCGAATATTTCACCGGGCCATTGGTGCTGAACAGCGATTATGACGCAACGAGCGCGCAGGCCGACCTGGACAGCGGCCTTGCCCAGGCGATCAGCTTTGGTCGGCCGTTCCTGGCCAATCCCGACCTGCCCAACCGGCTGGCAGCTGACGCGCCACTGAATGAGGCACGGGTCGATACCTTCTACACGCAGGGCGCTGAAGGCTATATCGATTATCCGCCGCTGGAACAGGCCGCCTGACGTAAAGCGGGGCCGCCCTGCCCGGACGGCCCCACGACTTCATTCCCGCCTTTGTCGAGAGATGGTCAGATAGCGCCGAACCGTTCGCGCAGCGCCAGCATTGCGATCGCCGCTTTGGCTGCTTCGCCGCCCTTATCTTTCTCGGTCAGCCTGGCGCGGGTGAGCGCCTGGGCTTCATTTTCGACCGTCAATATGGCGTTGCCGATCGCGATCCCGTCCATGCTAAGCGCCATCAGTCCGCGCGCGCTTTCATTGGAGACCACTTCGAAATGATAGGTTTCGCCGCGGATCACGACGCCGATGGCGACGAAGCCGTCATAGCGCCCGGTTTCGGCGGCCATCGCCACGGCACCGGGGATTTCCAGCGCGCCCGGAACGGTCACCACTTCATATTTATGCCCGGCATCCTCCAGCGCGGCGGTCGCGCCTTCGATCAACAGGTCATTGAGATGGTCGTAGAAACGGGCTTCGACGATCAGAAACTTGGCCATGGCCCTATCCTTCCTACTTCCTTACAGTTCGACAGGCCGATGCCCAACCACGGCCAGGTCATAGCCGTCAAGCGCGATCAAGCTGTGGTGCGAGTTGGTGAGCAGCACCATGTCATGCACGCCCAGTTCCGCCAGAATTTGCGCGCCCACGCCATAATCGCGCAGCTCGTCCATTTCGCTGCCCGCGCGTTGCCGCAGGATGCGGCTGACAAAATCGCCCGGCATGCTGGGCGTCAGCACCACGATGACACCCGACCCTTCCTGCGCGATAATCTCCATCGATTTGGCAAGCAGGTCAGAGCGAGAGCCGATCGCGCCATAGACGTCGTCCAGCAGGGAAAGCTGATGCATGCGCACCAACGTCGGCTCGTCGGGCAGAACATGGCCCTTTTGCAGCACCAACTGCTCACTATGGGTCGCGCGGTTGTAAAAGCTGATCGCCTTCCAGTCGCCGCCCCATTTGCTCTGGAAGTTGGCCTCCGCGCGCCGTTCGACCATATGGTCGTGACGGCGACGGTAGGCGATGAGGTCGCGGATCGTGCCGATCTTCATCTTGTGCTTCTGGGCGAAGGGGATGAGGTCGTCGAGCCGGGCCATGGTGCCGTCGTCCTTCATCACCTCGCAGATGACGCCGGACGGGTTGAGGCCGGCAAGCCGCGCGACATCGACCGCCGCTTCGGTATGGCCGGTCCGCACCAACACGCCGCCGTCCTTCGCGACCAGCGGAAAGACATGACCGGGCGTCACAATGTCCTGCGGTCCTTTCGAACCGTCGATAGCGACGGAAATAGTGCGCGCGCGGTCGGCGGCGCTGATCCCCGTCGTCACCCCTTCGCGTGCTTCGACCGAGACGGTGAAGGCGGTTTCGTGCCGGGTGCCATTGTTGCGGCTCATCAAGCCAAGGCCCAGATGCTCGACCCGATCCTTGGTCATGGCCAGGCAGATGAGGCCACGGCCATAGGTTGCCATGAAATTGATCGCGTCCGGGGTCGCCATCTGCGCCGGGATGACAAGATCGCCTTCATTTTCGCGGTCTTCGTCATCGACCAGGATGAACATGCGTCCATTGCGGGCTTCGTCGATAATCTCTTCGGGAGAGGCCAGCGCAGTGCCCCCTTCACGACGGAGCAGGTAGCTTTCCAGCTTGCCCAGCGTTTCAGCGGTGGGGTTCCAGTCGCTTTCACCCAGCCGCCGCAGTGAATTTGCATGCAGTCCGGCGGCGCGGGCAAGGCCTGAGCGGGACATGCGCCCGTCATTGACGAGCGTGCGGACAGTATCGATGAGCGAGGAAGACATGAAGGCAACTCCTGGACCAGATCGGTCCTGCCCGCCGGTTATCACACTGTGATGTGATTATGGCAAGTGGCAATCACACAGCAGGCTGGCGCAGGCTCTGCATCCGGTCGAGATAGCGGGCGAGCACGTCGATCTCCAGGTTGAACGCGCGTCCTGGCACCACAGTGTCGAGCGTCGTCGCTGCCGCCGTATGGGGGATGATGTTCAGCCCGAAATGCACCGAACCATCGGCCTGATCCTCGACGCTGTTGACCGTCAGGGAAATGCCGTCGACCGTAATCGATCCTTTCGCTGCCAGCGCTCCAGCAAGCGCGGCAGGAGCCGCGACGACCAGCCGGGTCGAATCGCCTTCGGGCGTGGCGGACATCAATGTGCCGATACCATCGACATGACCGGTGACGATATGACCGCCCAGTTCATCGCCCACCTTAAGCGCGCGTTCCAGGTTGAGCCGCCCGCCCTGCTTCCAGAGGCCCGGTGCAGTACGCGCCACGGTTTCTGCCGACAGGTCGACCGCGAACCAGTCCGGCCCCTTTTCCACCACGGTGAGACATGCGCCCGAACAGGCGATCGACGCCCCGATCGCCACGCCGTCCATGTCGTAAGAACAGCCGATGACAAGGCGCAGGTCGCCGCGCTGATCGACGGCGCGGATTTCGCCTATATCAGTGATGATGCCGGTGAACATGGGTCTGCAATCCTGCTGGTTCCAGCCGCGCTCTAGGCGCTGCGCGTCCTTTCGTAAACCTCCAGCCGATCCTCGCCCAGCCGTCGTTCATCGGCCAGGTGCCAACGGCCATGAGCATCGGCAAGGTCGTTAAGGCCAATGTCGCCTACACCGGCCCGTCCGCCGCCGATCAGGACAGGCGCGCGGTAAAGCAGCAGCCGGTCGACCAGATCCGCGCGCAGGAAGGCTGCCGCCGTTTCGGCTCCGCCCTCGACCATCAGATGGTCGACACCGGACAGCGCAGCGATGTCTTCTGGCCGGGCGATTCGCTCCCACCCTGCGGGCGCGGCGAGGCGGCTGAGCAGCAAGCGGCGGGGCGACCGGCTCTCCAGCCCTGCGATCCGCACGTCCAGCCGGGGCGCGTCGGCCCGCAGCGTGCCGCCGCCCACCAATATGGCGTCATGCCGAGCGCGTTCCATATGAGCATGGGCGCGCGCCGCTTCCCCAGTGATCCAGCGGCTGGTCCCATCAGCAAGGGCGATGCAGCCGTCGAGCGACAGCCCCAGCTTCAGCGTGACGGCGGGGCGGCCCAGCGTCTGGCGCAGCACGAAGCCCCGCATCGCCGCCGCAGCCTCCTGCGCCATCAGACCCATTTCCACTTCGATGCCGTGGGCGCGCAGATGGGCAGCCCCTTGGCCGTCCGTGCGGGGGTCAGGATCGCGCAGCGCGATCACGGCGCGGGATATTCCGGCACGCGCCATCAGGTCGGCGCAACGCGGCCCCCGCGCGGACAGGTGGAAACAGGGTTCCAGCGTCACATAAGCGGTCGCCCCTTGCGCGCGGTCCAGCGCCTGATCCAGCGCCTGCGCTTCGGCGTGAGGCCGCCCACCCTTCTGCGTCCAGCCGCGCCCGGTGACGATGCCGTCCCTGACGATCAGGCAACCGACGTTGGGATTGGGCGTGGAAAGGCCCCGACCGCGTTCCGACAGGGCGATGGCGGCCTGCATGAAGCGGCGATCGGCGGCGGCGTCAGCGCTCATGAATGAAGCTCAGGGCTGTCCTGCGGGTGGCGTGCCTTTTTCCATCGCCTCCGCCTTGGCGAGGCGAGCGTCCAGCTGCCCGTTGATCTGCTTTAGCGCTTCTTTCCGCCGCGCGCTGTTGCGGGCTTCTTCGGCGCGCCAGTCGATGCCGAACACATCGGCGACGCCCTGCATCTCTCGCTGTTGCCGCTGGAGCGCCGCCTCGCGCTTGGCGAGGTCGATCTTCTGCTGGAGAATGATGGCCGCGTCCGACCGTTTCGCATCCCAGCTTTGGACATAGATGATCTTGTTGCGCGTCGGCATGGTGTTGGTGTTCGCATCGACGATGAACGCCCAGACTATGAGCCAGGTCATTGCCGCCGAAACGCCGAGCAGCGGCCATTTATGCGCCCTGTTCTCAAGAAAATAACCCCACAGGTCGCTGAGCGCGCTTTTGGGGGACACTGGACGGGGGAAAATCGTCATCGCGGACATATAGGATAAGGCGGGGCCGGATGCAAAAGGGCGCTTGAATGATCACGATTTTCGCCCCGGCCCCAATAGCTTCTAGCGATCGGCAAGCCGGAATCATTCAAACTCCGACCTACTATCGCGGCAGAATCGATTCGCACAGGGGGTTGGCCGATGCTTGTGCGGGGGCCAGCGCGGCCCTACCATAAGGGTATGACACAGACGCCCGAAGACCTGACGCTGGACGAAGTACGCGCGCGGCTCGCGCCGATCCTGCCTCATCATGCGGCTTTCGATGGATGGCGACCGGAAGCAGTGGCCATGGCGGCGGCGGAAGGCGGCGTCGATCCTGACATCGCACGGCTGGCCTTTCATGACGGCGCGATGGACATGATCGACGCCTGGTTCGCCAGTGTCGATGCTGGAATGGTGGACGCGCTGACGCCAGAAAAGCTTGCCAACCTGTCGATCCGGCAACGTATCACCTCACTGGTCGAAGCGCGGCTGGCGCTGTTGGCGCGCGACCGGGAGGCGCTGCGCCGGGCGATCTCCATCATGGCGATGCCGCAAAATGCGGCCCGCGCCGCTCGGCTGGGCTGGCGCGCTGCTGACATGATGTGGCGCGCGGCGGGGGACGATGCGACCGATCTCAGCCATTATAGCAAGCGCGCGACGCTGGCCGCCGTCTATGCCGCGACGCTGCTGGTCTTCGTCGATGATGAGAGCGATCATTATGAAGAAAGCCGCGCCTTCCTGGCCCGCAGAATCGAAGGCGTGATGCGCTTTGAACGGGCGAAGGCGCGGTGGAAGGGCGTGGGCGGCGGTGAACGGTTGAGCCTGGCGCGCTTCATCGGCAGGCTGCGCTATCCAGCCGTGTGATTGCTGTCCGACCCGGTGATTGGGTCTGGCCTTTTCCTATCGGTATTGATAGTCACTCGCAGAAGTTTTGAATGAGTGATTTTCCTTGCGCCTGACCGACCTGCCGCTGCGCCAACCCGCTTATGTGGATATGATCGACTGGAACGCCCTCTCGGCGACCGATGGTCAGCGCCTGCGTGAATTCGGCCTGATCGAAGGGGCGGATGTAGAGGCGCTCCACCATGGCGGACTGCTGGGCCGCGGTCCGATCGCCTGCAAGATCGGGCGGATGACGATTGCCATGCGTCGCGCCCATGCCGCCGCTATTTCGGTGCGGATCGGCGACCGGGACGAGCGCGCATGAGCGCATTTCCCCTGGTCGCGCTGGTCGGCAATCCCAATGCCGGCAAGAGCGCGCTATTCAATGCGCTGACCGGGGCGCGGCAGAAGCTGGGCAATTATCCCGGCGTCACGGTCGAGCGGAAGGCGGGGCGCCTTTCCCTGTCCGATGGCCGCCCGATCGAACTGGTGGATCTGCCCGGAACCTACAGCCTTGATCCCACCAGCCCGGACGAGCAGGTCACGCGCGACGTGGTGCTGGGCAAGCAATCGGGTGAGCGACTGCCCGACGCGCTGGTCGTCGTCATCGATGCGTCCAACCTCGACAATCATCTGCGTTTCGCGCTGGAGTTGCTGTCACTGGGGCTGCCGACCGTTATCGCGCTCAACATGGTCGACCTCGCTTCGCGCGACGGGTTGGAACTGGACCCCGCTGTCCTGTCGCGGGAACTGGGCGTGCCAGTGGTCCCGACCGTCGCGGTGCGCAAGCGGGGCCTGGACGATCTGCGCGGACAGATTGAAACCCTGTTGGACGCTGCTCCCATGCGCGCGCGGGTCCTGCCGGGCGACTTCAACGCCGTGCGCGCAGAGGCCAAGCGTATCGCCAAAAGCGCGGTGGTGAGCGAAACCCCATCACGGCGGCTGACGGCGGCGGTAGACCGGGTCGCGCTGCATCCCGTTTTCGGGCTGATCATGCTGCTGGGGCTGCTGTTCGTCATGTTTCAGGCGGTTTATGCCTGGTCCGAAGCGCCCATCGCCATGATCGAAGGACTGGCGGGAACACTGAGCGGACTGGTGACCGCCGCACTGCCCGATGGCCTGTTGCGATCCTTTCTGGTTGATGGCGTCATCAATGGCGTCGGGTCGGTCGTCGTTTTTCTGCCGCAGATCCTGATCCTCTTCTTCTTCATCCTGATGCTGGAAGCGACGGGATACATGGTGCGCGCCGCCTTCCTTATGGATGGACTGATGGCGCGGGTGGGCTTGTCGGGCCGTGCCTTCATTCCGCTATTGTCCTCCTTCGCCTGCGCGGTGCCGGGGATCATGGCAACGCGCACGATCGCCGATCCCAAGGACCGGCTGACGACCATATTGATCGCGCCGTTGATGACCTGTTCGGCACGGTTGCCGGTCTATGCGGTGATCATCGGCGCTTTCATCCCCGCGCGCGATGTCGGGTTGGGCGTCGGATTGCAGGGACTTGTGCTGTTCTGCCTCTATGTCGCGGGGATTGTCGGGGCGATGCTGGTCGCGCTGGTGTTGCGCATGACGGTCACAAAGGGGGCCAGCGGCAGCTTCCTGATGGAAATGCCCAAATATCAGTGGCCGCGTCCGCAAGACGTGCTGTTGGGCCTGTGGCAGCGGGCCGTCATCTTCCTGAAGCGTGCGGGTACGATCATCTTCGCGTCGACCGTAATCCTGTGGCTGCTGCTGTCCTTTCCCCGCGCGCCGGAAGATAGCGGGATCAGCCAGGTCAATCATTCCATCGCCGGGCGCATCGCCAACGGCCTGAACGTCGTGCTGGAGCCGATCGGCTTCAACCGCGACATCAGCCTGGCGTTGATCCCGGCCATGGCCGCGCGCGAAGTGGCGGTGTCCGCGCTGGCCACCGTTTATTCCATCGACGCGGGCGATGACGAGGCGAAGCTGGAACAGAGCCTGGGCGACCGGTTGAAGGATAATTGGCCGCTTCCGACCGCCCTCGCCTTCCTCGCCTGGTTCGTGTTCGCGCCGCAGTGCATTTCGACCATCGCCGTGACCAAGCGCGAAACCAATGGCTGGAAATGGCCGCTGTTCATGGTCGGCTATCTTTTTGCGCTCGCCTATGCGGCTGCGGGGATCACCTATTGGACCGCAATCGCCGTCGGTTTGGGGTAGCGTCCGCAGGCCAGCCGACTATAAGAACCTCCAAAGTATCGGAGGAAATATGGCGGGTTCGGTCAACAAGGTTATTCTGGTCGGGAATCTGGGCGCGGACCCCGAGGTGAAGAGCTTCCAGAATGGCGGCAAGGTGTGCAACCTGCGCATCGCCACGTCCGAAAACTGGAAGGATCGCAATTCGGGCGAGCGCAAGGAGCGCACCGAATGGCACAGTGTCTCCATTTTCTCGGAAGGGCTAGCCGGCGTCGCCGAACGCTTCCTGCGCAAAGGGTCGAAAGTCTATCTGGAAGGCCAGTTGCGCACCCGCAAGTGGCAGGATCAGTCGGGCAATGACCGTTACACGACCGAAGTCGTGCTGCAGGGGCCGGGCGCGGTTCTGACCATGCTGGACGGCGCACCGGGTGGCGGGGGCCAGAGTGGTGGCCGCAGCCAGGGCGGCGGCGGCGATTGGGGCGGCGGATCGAGCAGCTATGGCGGCGGCGACCATGATGATTTCGGCGGCCCGAACACCGGCGGACGGTCATCGGGCGGGGGAAGCCGTGGCGGATCAACCTTTGACAATGACCTGGATGACGAAGTGCCGTTCTGAGGCTGGTGCTTCTTTCGTAGAAAAAAGGGCGCTCCGGCTTGTGCGGGAGCGCCCTTTTTCGTTGGGGCGGTGAACATCCCCCTCTCCGTTTGCCCTGAGCGCCTGCTGCACGCAGGCAGTCGAAGGGGGCTTTCCTTCTCTTCAAAGGAAGTAAAGGGCTTCGACAGGCTCAGCCCGAACGGGGAGAGGAGGTTGCGAGTTACCCTTGGTTCACCTTAAAGGCTCCCGCCTGAGCGGGAGCCGCTCAGGCAGCAGCCGCAGCGACCTCGCTCAGGCCAAGCTCCGCCATGGCAAAGCGGCGGATATGCTCGCTCAGGTCCTCACGGTCGAGCGCGAACGCAAGGTTCGCTTCGATATAGCCCGCCTTGGAACCGCAATCGAACCGGCGGCCATCGAAGGTCACGCCGTGGAAGGGCTGCTTGCCGATCATCGACGCCATGCCGTCGGTCAGCTGAATCTCGCCGCCCGCGCCCTTTTCCTGCGTTTCCAATATCTTCATCACTTCGGGCTGAAGGATGTAGCGCCCCGGCAGGATGAGGTTGGACGGAGCGGTCCCCGGCGCAGGCTTTTCCACCAGCCCCTTCACCTCGGTCAGCGCGCCATCCCGCGCGCCCGGATCGATCACGCCATAGCTCGGCGTTTCGGCCATGGGCACTTCCAGGGCGCAGACGAGGTTGCCGCCGACCTTATCATAGGCGTCGACCATCTGCTTGAGGCAGCCTCGGCCAGGCGCACCCTTCATAAGTTCGTCGGGCAACAGGATGGCGAAGGGTTCATCACCCACAATGTCGCGGGCGCACCAGATGGCGTGACCAAGGCCCAGCGGCTCCTGCTGGCGCAGGAAGACAGCGTTACCGGGAGAGAGGCGTGTGCCTTCCAGCGCGGACAGATCCTTGCCCCGTTCGCGCTGGGTCGCTTCAGCTTCAAAGGCCATGTCGAAATAATCTTCGATCGCGCCCTTGCCTCGACCGGTAACGAAAATCATCTGCTCGATGCCCGCCTCACGCGCTTCATCGACGGCATATTGGATCAGCGGGCGATCGACGACGGGCAGCAGTTCCTTGGGCACCGACTTGGTGGCCGGAAGGAAACGGGTGCCAAGCCCTGCGACAGGGAAAACGGCTTTGCGAATTGGCTTGTTAGGCATGAGACTCCATTCTCGCTGATCGCGGACGACAGGCTTTGCCGTCAGTGGCTCAAAGGTCAAGCGAAGCGAAAGGATTACCCCGCCCGGTCAGACGGCCAGCAAACGCTGCGCCGTGGTTTCGAGCGATGCGATCTCCGCGTCGAGCTGCTCAAGCGAGACATGCATATAGTTGTTCCGCGCATCGCGACAGGTGAAGCCACCAGGCGCAGGCTGCTGAAAGCCGCCGACTATGAGCGATCGAAAACGATCGATCCTCTGCATGTTCCGCTCGATATCCGAAATTTCGGTCAGGGCGCTGGCGTTGCGCCGGTCGCGCATTGCCACCATGGTCCGCAATTCGGCCATCAATTTGGCCATGGCCGGACGCGTCCGGGTGCCGACGGTTCGCACGTCACCCATGGCTTCCCGCATCATGGCGATTTTCGCTTCCAGACTTTGCTCCAGCATCGTCCAGGCACAAACCAGACGCCCTACGCCGCACAGCAGCGCAGCATCTTCCGGCGCATAGTCGGACACCGCCCTCACCTTGATTTCTGAAATGTGGTTCACCATCCACCCCCGACCCGTTTTTGTTTCCTTTGCCCCGCCCAAACCCTGCACTTCATGGGTAAGCCAAGGCTAGAGGCGGGGCACAGCGCCGCCCGCATCAACAGCACAGGCCAGCGGCAGACGTGCAAAATCAGCGATGAGTCGATCGGATGACTCCGTTCCCGAACCGCGCTGGATCAAAAATCGATAGCGATTCCCTTGCGTTCCCAGTCGCCATAACGGACCGGGCTAAGCTCCTCATCATGACGCGGTGGCTGGTCGATGGGGTCCGGCTTCGGCACGGGCGGGTTTTTGGACAGGTGCGCGGGTGGCTTTACATGCGCCGGGCGCTTGCCGTTGAACGTTCCCATAGGTTCGATGCCTTTCGATTGCGATGCCGCTTGGGCAATCCCATATTCATGCTGTGCCTGCTATCTGGGCTGCGAAGGAGAATGACGCAAGTGAGCGGTTTGAGGACGATGATGCTGTTGTCGGCGCTGACGGCGCTGTTCATGGCGCTGGGCTATACGCTGGGCGGCGGCGCGGGCGCGCTGGTCGCGCTGCTGGTGGCGGCGGGCATGAACCTCTTCACCTTCTGGAATGCCGACAAGATCGTCCTGTCCATGCACAACGCGCGCGAAGTGGATGCGGGCAGCGCGCCGGAATTTTACGGACTGGTGTGCGATCTCGCTCAGCGGGCGGGCCTGCCGATGCCGCGCGTCTATCTGATCGACCAGCCGCATCCCAATGCGTTCGCCACGGGGCGTGATCCGGCTCACGCGGCTGTGGCGGCGACCACGGGACTGCTGTCGATGCTGACCCGCGACGAAGTGGCGGGGGTGATGGCGCATGAACTGGCCCATGTGAGGAATCGCGACACGCTGATCATGACCATGGTGGCGACCATCGCGGGCGCCATCGCCATGCTCGCCAATTTCGGCCTCTTTTTTCGCGGGGGCAGCAATGAAAATGGCCACGGCAATCTGATGGCGACGCTCTTGGCCGTCATCGTCGCGCCCTTTGCCGCGATGATCGTGCAGATGGCGATCAGCCGCACGCGCGAATATGCCGCCGATGCGGGCGGCGCGCAGATCAGCGGCAACCCGCGCGCCCTGGCGTCGGCTCTGGCGAAGATTTCGGGCAAGGCGGCGACGATCCCCAACCCGGTGGCCCAGCGCAATCCCGCTGCCGCGCAGCTCTACATCGTGCCGTCCCATGTCAGCGAACTGTTTTCCACCCATCCAGCGACGGAAAAGCGCATCGCGGCCCTGCACGAAATGGGCGGAGGCATGTCGATCCCCACGGTGTCAGCACCCCGCGCATCGGCGCTTTCCCCGGTCGCGGCCCCGCGCCGAAACCGTTCGAGCTCGCTTGATCCCTTGAGGCGCGACTGAGCAGCCTTTGCGCCGCCCGAGGAAATGGCCTAGGCGCGGCGAATGGCTCGTTCTACCCGTCCCGATGATGTCCCCGGCCTGGCTACACGCCGCGCCGCCCTGCGATTGCTCGACGCCGTGCTGCGCCGGGGGGAACCGCTGGAGACCGCCCTTCACGGTGCGGCGCAGGGGTTAAGCCAGCCCGACCGCGCGATGGTCCATGCCATTGCCGCCGAAACGCTGCGCCACCTGCCTGACCTGGACGCCCTGATTGACGGGGCGACGCGCCAGCGCCTGCCTGACGACGCGAAGGCACGCATGGTGCTGCGCATCGCCCTGATCCAGGTACTGGTGCTTGGCACCGCTCCTCATGCCGCGATCGCGACGGCGCTGCCGCTGGTCGATGGTGGCCCGCGCAAGCTGGTTCACGGCGTCTTTGGCACCATCACGCGGGCAGCCCCCACCCTTCCGGTTCCGCCTGCCCTGCCGCCCGAAGTGGTCGCCCGCTGGTCCCCTTTATGGGGCGACGCCATGCCGTCAGCAGCGGCGCAAGCCTATGCCGAGCGACCGCCCGTGGATGTCAGTGTCCGCGATCTGGACGAAACCAGCATATGGGCTGAACGACTGGAAGGACAGAGCCTCGCGCCCGGCCACGTCCGTTTGCCCGGCCATGGTGCCGTGACCGACTTGCCGGGCTTTGAAGAAGGTGCCTGGTGGGTGCAGGACCTCGCCGCATCCTGTCCCGCGCGGCTGCTGGGCGCAGGCGAGGGACGCGTGGCCCTGGACCTTTGCGCAGCGCCGGGCGGCAAGACGATGCAGCTGGCGGCGGCAGGCTGGCAAGTGACGGCGGTCGACCAATCGAAAAAGAGGCTGGAGCGGCTGAGCAGCAATCTGGCGCGCACCAACCTGTCCGCGACCATTGTCCAGGCCGACCTGCGCCAGTGGGAACCGGACGCGCCAGTCGATGCTGTCCTGCTGGATGCGCCATGCAGCGCCACCGGCATCTACCGCCGCCACCCCGATGTGCTGCATCGCATCGGCGCGCGCCAGATCGCTGAACTGGCCGAATTGCAGACGGAACTGCTGGTCCGGGCCGCGCAATGGCTGAAACCGGGCGGGACGCTGGTCTACGCCACCTGCTCGCTGGAAAAGGCGGAGGGGGAAGAGCAGATCGGCAGCTTCCTGCGCACCCATCCCGATTTCAGGCTGAAGCCCCCGGTACAGGCGGAATTGCCCGAAGGCATCGAACCATCCGTCGAAGGATGGCTGCGCACCTTGCCCGCCACGCTGGCCGACAAGGGTGGGACGGACGGCTTTTTCGTCGCCCGGCTTGCGCGCGAGGCGACATAAGCGGTAAATGGAACATGTCTGACTGACCGCCAGAAAGGCTCAGCTTGCGTCCAACCGAACCCCTTCCGCTTTATCATAGCTGGCCGCTATACGACCTGCATGTCCATCTGTCGCCGGTGGCGCTCGACAGCTATTGCGCGCAGAGCGACCGGGCGCTGGCGGAACGTGGGATCGGCCTGTGGCACTGCGACCTGAAAGGCGATCGGCTAAGCTGGACCAGCGGCGTCTATGACCTGTTCGGGCTGGACCGGGACATGACGGTGCCGCGCCCGCTGGCCGTGTCACTTTACACACCGGATTCTCGCGAAGCGATGGAACGGCTGCGCGGTTACGCCATCTGTTACCGTCGCGGCTTTACGCTGGACGTGGACATTCGCCCGCTGAACGGGGCTGGTGAACGCACCATGCGTCTTGTCGCCGCGCCGGTTCTTCACGACGACCAGGTTGTGGCGCTGCATGGGATAAAACAGCTTTTGCCGCGCGAACCGGGATTTTCCGGGCGGCAATATCCCACGCTTTTCGATCGATCCTGACCGCACGCAATATTCCAGCGTAGAACCCTGTGGATAAGCGGGAAATGGAACATTGCCCTAGCCCCATGGCGTCGTTAGAGCGGGCTTGATGACCAGCCCAGTTCTGATTTCACCATCCATCCTGTCCGCAGACTTCGCCCGCCTGGGTGAGGAAGTTCGCGCCATCGACGCGGCGGGCGCGGACTGGATTCACATCGACGTGATGGACGGCCATTTCGTACCCAACATTACCATCGGCCCCGGCGTTGTGAAGGCATTGCGCCCGCACACGAAAAAGCCGTTCGACGTGCATCTGATGATCTCTCCGGTGGATCAATATCTGGACGCCTTTGCCGAAGCGGGCGCGGACATATTGACCGTCCACCCGGAGGCCGGACCGCACATCCACCGGTCGGTCCAGCATATCAAGTCGCTGGGGGTGAAGGCCGGGGTCGTGCTCAATCCCGGCACGCCCGCCAAGATGCTCGACTATCTGATCGATGACGTTGATCTCATTTTGGTGATGAGCGTCAATCCGGGCTTTGGCGGCCAGAGTTTCATCGAGAATCAGCCGCGCAAGATCGAAGCGATCCGCAAGATGATCGACAAGAGCGGTCGCGACATCCGGCTGCAGGTCGATGGCGGCATCGATTTCACCACCGCGCCGCGCGCGATCGAAGCGGGCGCGGACGTGCTGGTCGCGGGCACCGCCACCTTCCGGGGTGGACCGGCGGCCTATGCCGACAATATCAGGAAGCTCAAGGGCGGGTGAGCGACCGCAGGCGCACCCCTGCCCCATCGGTGCCGGACCTGGCCGGAAACGGTCAGGAGGATGACGGAATCGAACAGGGCAAGCGGCTCATTCGCATAGCGGATGACAAAGGCCTGTCGCTGACCCAGCGGATCGCCAACCATTTTTACCTGATGAGCTGGAAGACGCCCATTCATGGGCGGCGGCTGAAGGGCAAATACCCGCTGAAGCTGCTGGCGGTGCCTGACGATGAAATGCCCGGCGATCCCCGGTCGGGTCAGGCGATCCGCGCGGGATATTTCCTTTTTCGCGGAACGCGGCAACCCGTCGATACGGTCGATTTCGACCGGCTGTCGCTCACCCCCGCCTTCGCCGACTATCTGCACAGCTTTGCCTGGCTGCGTGACCTGGCCAGCGCAGGCACGCGGGAACAGGGCGCTTCCATTGCCGAAGGCGTGATGCGCAAATGGCTTTCGGTTCATTCCGACACGCCCAGCGAACCGGCCTGGCGCGCGGACAATGCCGGGTGGCGGTTGCTATTCTGGTCGGCGCACGCACCGTTGATCCTGTCGTCGAGCGACCTTGTCTATCGTTCCCTGGTGCTCAATTGCATCGCGCGCACCGCCCGCCATCTGGATCGCGGCGCGGACAAGGTGCCTGTCGGTCTGCCGCGACTGGTCGCCTGGGGCGGGATCGTCGGTGTGTCGATGCTGTTGCCGGGCGGGGCGGCGCGCAAGATCTTCGGCGAAGCGGGCCTCAAGCGCGCCATCGACAGCGCTTTCCACGCCGATGGCGGCATCATTTCCCGCTCGCCGCTCGACCAGTTCAAGGCGGTCATGCTGCTGTCGATGGTCCGGTCGGTATATGATGTGCGGCGCGAACAGATCCCGCCCTTCCTGAACGAAGCACTGGCGCGCGCCGTTCCGGCCCTACTCGGCCTTACCCATGGCGACGGCGGCCTTGGCAGTTGGCAGGGCGCAGCGGCGATCGACCCGGCGGCGATGGAAGCGATAGTTCGCGCCAGCCGTGTGCGGGCGCGTCCGCTGCGGCAGGCGAATGATTGGGGCTATCAGCGGTTGGTCGCGGGCGCGACGATCGTTCAGGTCGACGCCGCGCCGCCGCCCGTTGCGCGACTCGCGGCGGCGGGCTGCGCATCCACGGGCGCTATCGAGATCAGCGATGGATCACAGCGGCTGATCGTCAATTGCGGCGGTGCAGCTCTGGGCGGCGCATGGATGCCAGCCGATCTGGCGCAGGGACTGCGCACCACGGCCGCGCACAGCACCATGGTGCTGAACGACAGCAATTCCACCGCTCTGCTGCCGGACGGGACGCTGGGACGCGGCGTGACGGAGGTAGAGCTTCACCGTCAGGAAACCGACAATGGCAGCCGCATCGAAATCAGCCACGATGGCTATGTCCGGCGCATGGGCTATGTCCATCGCCGCCTGCTGCTGCTGAGCGGGGATGGCAAGGAAATTCGGGGCGAAGACCTGCTGACGCCGGCGGTCAAACGCCGCAAGCCGGTAAAGCTGCCGGTCCAGCTGCGTTTTCACCTGGCCCCCGGCGTCGAGCCGACGTCCACCGCCGATGGCATGGGCGCATTGTTGCGCATCGACGATGGAGCGATGTGGCAGTTTCGTGCCAATGGGGGCAAGCTGGCGGTCGAAGACAGCCTGTGGACCGACCATGAAGGGCGACCGCATCCGACCCGGCAGCTCGTCATCATGAGCGAAGCGCTGCCGGGCGGCTCCACGATAGGCTGGCTGTTCAAGAAAGTCGGTTGAAGCGTGACCGTGCTCCTGCGAAGGCAGGAGTCCAGTTCCAATGCCGGGACTGGGCTCCTGCCTTCGCAGGAGCACGTGACGCGGGGTTCGATCAGGGCAAGTTCGGGGCCGTACATCGCCTTACACAGCGCTACATGCCCCCTATCGCTTGCCGCAACGGCCAAGCAGCACTAGAGGGCGGCGCAAGCCCGAAGCGGCTACCGAACAGCAGGATTCTCGCCATGACCGACGTCACCATTAAACGCGCCCTTCTTTCCGTTTCAGACAAGTCCGGCCTCATTGAACTGGGTCAGGCGCTGGGCAAGCATGGCGTCGAACTGGTTTCGACCGGCGGGACGGCCAAGGCGCTGCGGGACGCGGGGCTGGAGGTAAAGGATATTTCCGACCTCACCGGCTTCCCCGAAATGATGGATGGCCGGGTCAAGACGCTGCACCCCAAGGTTCATGGCGGCCTGCTCGCCGTCCGCGACAATCCCGGCCATGTCGCATCGATGCAGGAACACGATATCGGGGCGATCGACCTGGTGGTAGTCAATCTCTATCCCTTCGCTGCCACCGTCGCCAAGGGCGCGGATCGTGAGGAGATTATCGAGAATATCGACATTGGCGGCCCGTCCATGGTCCGGTCGGCGGCGAAGAACCATGAAAGCGTCGCGATTGTCACCGATCCCGCCGACTATGCCCGTCTGATCGCGGAAATGCAGGAAAAGGGCGGCGCGACGAGCTATGATTTTCGCCGGATGCTGGCAGCCAAGGCCTATGCCGCCACCGCCGCCTATGATTCGATGATCGCCAGCTGGTTCGCCTTCGCCGATCAGGGCGTCGATCTGCCGGAAACGCTGGCCGTGGCGAGCAAGCTGGGCGCGACCCTGCGCTATGGCGAAAATCCGCATCAATCCGCCGCGCTCTATCTGCCCGTCAGCGGCAGCGCGAAGGGCATCGCCCAGGCCCGGCAGATCCAGGGCAAGGAGCTGTCCTACAATAATTATAATGACGCCGATGCCGCGCTGGAGCTGGTCAGCGAGTTCCGCGATGGCCCGCCGACCGTGGTGATCGTGAAGCACGCCAACCCCTGCGGCGTCGCCACCGGCAACACGCTGATCGAAGCCTACGAAGCTGCGCTCGCCTGCGATAGCGTATCGGCCTTTGGCGGCATCATCGCCGTCAATCGCCCGCTCGACGGACCTACCGCCGAAGCGATCAGCGGCATCTTCACCGAAGTCGTCGCCGCCCCCGACGCGGACGATGACGCCAAGGCGATCTTTGCCAAGAAAAAGAACCTGCGCCTGCTGCTGACTGGCGATCTGCCCGATCCGACCCGCAATGGCCTTCAGATCAAGAGCATCGCCGGGGGCCTACTGGTGCAGGGCCGTGACAATGGCCGGATCAGTCGCGACCAGTTGAAGGTCGTGACCAAGCGCGCGCCGACCGAACAGGAATTGACCGACTGCCTGTTCGCCTGGACCGTCGCCAAGCATGTTAAGTCCAACGCCATCGTCTATGCCAAGGACAATAGCACGGCCGGCATTGGCGCTGGCCAGATGAACCGGCTGGAGTCCGCCCGCATCGCGGCATGGAAAGCCAGGGACGCAGCGGACAAGGCAGGCTGGGACCAGGCGCGCACGATCGGGTCAGCAGTGGCGTCCGACGCCTTCTTCCCCTTCGCCGATGGGCTGCTCACGGCGGTCGAGGCGGGCGCTACGGCGGTGATCCAGCCGGGCGGATCGATCCGCGATGAAGAAGTGATCGCCGCAGCGGACGAAGCCGGTCTGGCGATGGTGTTCACGGGCATGCGTCACTTCCGCCACTGACCGGGCGAAGGCGCAGGAGGGGGAGGCCGCCTGCCCGGCGGCCCTTCTGCCTAACGCCGCGTTAACTAATCCTTAGATGATTTCCTTCACTCGACATGGTAGATGGATTTTATCGGGGGGCTTCAATGCCGGGTATCGACCAGAATGTGGACGTCGCCATCATCGGCGCGGGTCCTGCCGGCCTTACCGCAGCCTATTTGCTGACGAAGAAGGGCTATTCGGTCGCGGTCATCGAAAAGGACCCCATTTATGTCGGCGGCATCAGCCGCACGGTCGAGCTGAACGGTTTCCGCTTCGACATTGGCGGTCACCGCTTCTTTTCCAAGTCGAAAGAGGTGGTCGACCTCTGGAATGAGATACTGCCCAACGACTTCATCCAGCGCCCGCGCATGAGCCGCATCTATTATGAGGGCAAATTCTACAGCTATCCGCTGCGCGCGTTCGAAGCCCTGCTCAACCTTGGCTTCTGGCGGTCGGCCCTTTGCATGGCGAGCTTTGCCAAGGCAAAGATGTTCCCCAACCGCACCATCCGGTCCTTCCAGGACTGGACGGTGAACGCCTTTGGTCACAAACTTTTTTCAATCTTCTTCAAGACCTACACCGAAAAAGTATGGGGCATGCCCTGCGACGAAATGTCGGCGGACTGGGCGGCGCAGCGGATCAAGGGGCTGTCGCTTTGGGGCGCGGTCAAGGATGGACTCAAACGTTCGCTCGGCCTCAACAAGCGTCCCAATGACGGGATGGAGACCAAGACGCTGTTGGAAAGTTTCCGCTATCCACGCCTTGGCCCCGGCATGATGTGGGAAGCCGCGCGCGATTTCGTGGTGGCTGGCGGCAATCGGGTGCTGATGGCGCACAGCCTGGAACAGCTGGCGCGTAATGAGGCGTCGGGCCAGTGGCAGATGGTGGCCAAGGGTTCCGATGGCGATATATTGCTGACGTCCGCCCATGTGATCAGCTCCGCGCCGATGCGCGAACTAGCCGGGCGCATCCATCCGCTGCCCGCGACGCTGGGCAATGCGATGGAGCTTAAATATCGCGACTTTTTGACCGTCGCGCTGATGATCCGGTCGGAGGACCTGTTCCCCGACAACTGGATCTACATCCATGACAGCAAGGTGCAGGTCGGCCGCATCCAGAATTTCCGCAGCTGGTCGCCCGAAATGGTGCGTGACCCGAGGCTGGCCTGCGTAGGGCTGGAATATTTCTGCTTCGAAGGCGACGGCCTCTGGTCGTCGAGCGACGCCGATCTCGTCGAACTTGCCAAGAAGGAAATGGCGTTGCTGGGCCTGTGCGATCCCGCCGATGTCGTAGGCGGCGCAGTGGTTCGGCAGGAAAAGGCCTATCCGGTCTATGACGATGATTATGCCGCCAACGTCCTGGCGATGCGCACCGAATTGCAACAGCTTTACCCGACGCTGCACCTGGTGGGTCGCAACGGCATGCATCGTTATAATAATCAGGATCATGCCATGATGACGGCGATGCTGACCGTCCGCAATATCGAGGCGGGGGAAACAGTTTACGACATTTGGGCCGTGAACGAAGACGCCGAATATCATGAAGCAGGTCAAGAAGGGCAGGATGCCGCCGGAGAGCAGGCGGCCCTGTCCAGCCTGCGAGGCGTGCCGGGCCGTCTGAAGGCAGCCTGAGGTCATGGGGACGCGCGCGTCTGTACTGACGTCGGTGGCGGGCGGCATCATCGCCCGTTTCACCTTCACCCGCTATCTGGTGGCGAGCGTCATTGCCCTGTGTGGCGACATGCTGCTGTTCCTGGGCTTGTTGCAGGCGGATGTATCCCCAGCCGCAGCGGGCTTCGCGGGCTATGCCGGGGGGCTGCTGCTGCACTGGATGATCAGCATCCGTTTCGTATTCACGCCGTCCGATCGCGCCACCCATGGGCAGCGGCTGGGCTTCGTGGCCAGCGCCGTCGTCGGGCTGGCGATCACCACCGGGCTGATCAGCGGCCTTAGCGCAACCGGGCTGGCGCCCGCGCTGGCGAAGCTAGTCGCCGTGCCGGTCAGTTTCCTGTCTGTCTATGTGATCCGAAAATATGGCGTCTTTTCCGCTGCCTGACCAGCATCATGCCATTCCCGCAAAGAGCGGCCCGAACTTCACGCCCGGCATGCGCTGGGCGATGTTCGGCTGGCTGCTCTGCTGTGCTGTCCTGCTGTGGCTGTCGCGCCATGAGCTGGTTTCGCTGACCTTTCGCGATCCCGACGATTCGATGCGGCTGCAGCAAGTGCGCGACTGGCTGGGGGGGCAGGGATTTTACGATGTCAGCCAGCATCGGGTTAATCCGCCACAGGGCGGTCCGATGCACTGGTCGCGCATCGTCGATGCGCCGATTGCAGCGCTGATCCTGATGCTGCGCCCGTTGCTGGGAACGGTCCTGGCTGAAACCGTGGCATGCGCCGCGATACCCCTGCTTCTGCTGGGTGCGCTTACCGCTGCGTTGTTCGTCGCGGTCCGCAGGATTGCCGGGCCGTCGATCGGTTTGCTGGCAACGGCCCTGCTGCTGATCACCCCAACCATATTGGTGCAGTTCGGACCGTTGCGGATCGATCACCATGGGTGGCAGATCGTGATGGCGACGATCGCGCTAGGCGGTGCGCTGGATTATCGCGCCGCGCGGGGCGGCGTCATCACCGGCATCGCCATGGCCATATGGTTGCAGATTTCGAGCGAGGGCCTGCCCTATGCCGCCCTGTTCGCAGCGACATTCGCGCTGTGGCAATGGCGCGACCGAAAGCAATCGCCCCGCCTCATCGCTTATGCCGTAACATTGGGGGGCGCGGCGCTGCCGCTGCTGGCACTGCTGCGCGGACCTGCGGCGCTGATGCAACAGCAATGCGATTCGCTGTCGGCTGCCTATCTCTGGCCGCTCGTTGCCTTGGCCATCACTACGCCGGTCCTGTTCCGGGTCCTGCCAAAATCCGCCAGTGGGCGCTTCGCAGCAGCAGCAGCGGGCGCAGCGGCGGCAACGGCTATTTTTGCCTTTACCGGCGGCCCCTGCCTGACAGGTGATCCCTTCAAGGCGCTCGGCCCGCTGGCATACAAGCTATGGTATCTGCATGTGATGGAAGGGCGACCCATATGGGAGCAGGCGATTTCCATGGTCGGCCTGATCCTGTTGCCGCCGCTGGCGGGGTTGGTCGGAACGATCGCTGCGGGCCGTGCCGCCAAGGACCAGGGCGAACGAGATCGCTGGATCGTGATCGCGTTGCTGCTGATCGGATCGACCGGCGTTGCGGTGATGGTGATGCGCGCCATGTCGGTTGCGCATATCATGGCCCTGCCGGGCACCGCCTGGCTGATCGCCCAACTTTTCCGTCGGGCGCAGAGTCACACAAGCGCGGTCGTGCGGGTGCTGGGGTCGGCGGCGGTCGCCTTGCTCACGCCGACTGCCCTGTGCGCCCTGTGGGTGGGATTGACCCCTGAGAAGAAAAGCAACGAGACTCCGCCCGCGCAGACAGCCGACTGCCGCGACGGGCAGACCATAGCGCCCTTGCGTCAGTTGCCCGGTTCAACATTGTTCGCGCCGCTGGACATGGGTCCCGACATATTGATCCGCACGGCGCATAATGTGATCGGCACTGCCCATCATCGCAACGCCGCCGGAATTACGGCCGTGGTCGAAGGCTTCACCGCAACGCCGGATCGCGCGCATGCCATTCTTGCCCGGCTGAATGGCGGGCGAGGCCCCGACTATGTGATCACGTGCAAGGCTTTGAACGAATTCGAACATTATGCACGGGATCATCGCCACAGCCTGGCCGCCGCGCTGGCTCGTGGCGCGCCGCCGACGTGGCTGCGTCGGGTGCCCGCGCCGGAGCCGCTGCGCATCTACAAGGTCATGCCGGTGCGAAACTGAGCGCCGCGCCATTCATGCAATAGCGCTTGCCCGTCGGGCGGGGGCCGTCGTCGAACACATGGCCCAGATGACCGCCGCAACGCGCGCAATGAACCTCTGTCCGTGGATAGCCCAGCTTGAAATCACGTGACGTACCCACGGCTTTGGGTAGGGGCGCCCAGAAGCTGGGCCAGCCGGTGCCGCTGTCGAATTTGGTGGCGGAGCGGAACAGCGGTTGTCCGCAACCCGCACAGGAAAATGTCCCGTCCCGATGCTCCTTGTCCAGGGGACTGGTGAAGGGACGTTCGGTCGCATGTTTGCGCAACACATTATAGGCGAGCGGGCTAAGCCGCTTGCGCCATTGAGCGTCGCTCAGGGAAAAGGGATAGGCAGCCGCTGCGTCTTCCGTGCCCAGCCGCCACAGTGCGATCGCCGCTACACCATAGAGGCCGCCGTTCAGAAGTTGCCGCCGGTTCATCATTCTGACCTACGCCGTCGGGGCTGAGCGCCGCCTGAACAGGCCACGGCTGCGCGCTCCGCCCGATTTCAACACATGGCGGCGGAACAGCCACACCCCAAGACGGATGATCAGCGCTACCCACACCGCCTGCCACAATATCGCCACCAGATGGGGCCAGATCGCCGCATCCTGCGCTGCCCTGGCGATCATGACGAAGGGCGAGGAGAAGGGAAAGACCGCGGCTGCGATTTCAGACGGCGACCCCATATGATCGACGGCATAGGTCGCGAAGAAGAATATGACCATCTGCGCCATGGTCACCGGCATGTTCAGCGTCTGCACTTCACGCACTGTAGCCGCCTGCGCGCCGATCCCCAGGAACAGGGAGCCGAGCAGCGTGTAAGCGGTCGAAAAGTAGATGGTGCCCAGCAGCAGGAAGACGGGCCAGCCCACGGCGGGGGTCGGCGGCATCATGTTCGGCCCGGCAAAGGCCATCAACGCGACGAAAACGCCCGATCCCCAAAAGCAGATGCCGACAAAACTCATCGCCAGCATTGCCATCAACTTGCCCAGGAACACGGCATCGATCGGCACGGCGGCGGCCAGGATTTCGATGATCTTGTTGGTCTTTTCCTCGACCAGGTTGGACAGGACCATGCCCGCCAGCAACATGGTGAGCAGGAATATCAATATCTGCGCCGCCCGCCCGGTGAGCAGGCGGGATTGCGCATCCGCCCCGGCGCTGGCGGCAACGGGCCGTTTTTCGACCCGGACATGGGGAAGCCGCTCGCCCGCCAGCGCGGCGCTGGCGATCAGGCTGATATCGCCCTCAAGCCAGGCGAGGTCGCTGGCCTTCCCAGTCAGGACCGGATGTTCGATCGTGCCCGAAACCACGGCAAGGAAGCGGGCATCCGACTGCGCCAGCAGCGCGCGCGGATCGCCAGCGGGGGCGCGGCGCAAGCGGGGAAGATTGTCGTCGCCCAGCCGGTCGACCAGCAGGCGGTGCGCCCGTTCCATCTGCGCGGCATCGGCGGCGGGCATAGTCACCCCGACCGTCGGGCGAAGGCCTTCGGTCGTGATCTTTTCCCCCAAACCGCCAAAGGCCATCCCGATGACGACGGGAAACAGTGGCCCCAGCAGGAACAGGATGAAGGTTTTCGACAGGATGACCGCCGAAAAATCGCGCCGGGCGATGACCAGCGATGCGCGGAGTATCTCGGTCATGACTCTGCTTCCTGCGCCTTGCCGTCTTCCATCTCGCGGGCTGCGGCGGCTCCGGCGATAGCCACGAAGGCATCATGCAGGCCAGGCCGCTCGATCGACAGGCTTTCAATGCCCGCCTGCCCTTCCAGCAGGGCATGGAGCAGCTGTTCTATGCCCTCGTCCGGCAGGTCGAAATGCCAGGCCCCGTCCTGCGCTACAGTTTCGGCGGGAAGGGCGCGACGCCACGCACCATCGCTTGCCCGCGTGCGCAGCCGCACCTGCGGACGCAATTGGCCACGAGCATCGGCGACCGATCCTTCGAAGCGGATGCGCCCGCCCGCCACGATCGCGATACGTTCGCACAGTCGTTCGGCATGAGCGATGACATGAGTCGAAAAGAGGACAGTGACGCCGCGCCGCGCCTGTTCGCGGATCAGCGCCTCCAACTTACCCTGGTTGATTGCGTCAAGACCGGAAAAGGGCTCGTCCAAAACTATGAGGCGCGGATCGTGCACAATGGTGCCGAACAACTGGACGGTCTGGGCCATGCCCTTGGACAATTGCCGGATCGGCTTGTCGATGGACGCGCCCATGCCATGTTCTGTCAGCAAGGCGCGGGCGCGATCGCGCCCGACCTTCAGCGGCAGGCCGCGCAATGCACCCATGAAGGCGATCGCTTCGGCTGCCTTCATGGAAGGGTAGAGGCCGCGTTCTTCCGGCAGATAGCCGACGGCACGCGCCTGGCGAAGCGGGACCGGATCGCCCAGCAGAGTGCGATGACCGTCGTCCGGGTCGATGATGCCCAGCAAGGTGCGCAACAATGTCGTCTTGCCTGCGCCATTGGGGCCAAGGATGCCGTATATCGACCCGGCGGGCACAGCTATGTCGATGCCATCGACCGCGCGGAAATCGCCGAATGCCTTGACAAGACCATGGCCTTCGACAGCATAGGTAGGAGACGGAGCCGGGGTGTCGCCGATCATCCGATCCTGATAGTCGCACACCATGCCAACGCAAATGGAAACCTTGGAACAACGGCTGAAGGCGCAAGCGCGGGGATTGGGCTTCGCGGCCTGCGCGATTGCGCGCGCCGACGCCGCACCCGAAGCCGGGCGAAGGTTGAGGGAATGGCTGGACGCGGGACGGCATGGCGACATGCTGTGGATGGAGGATCGGGCCGAACAGCGCGCATCCCCGGTGGGGCTGTGGCCCGACGTGCGCAGCGTCATCATGCTGGGGATGAGCTATGCACCCAGCCGCGATCCGCTGGCGCTAGCGGATGTGGGCGATCGCGGGCGCATATCCGTCTATGCGCAGGGCCGAGATTATCATGACGTCGTCAAAAAGGGGCTGAAGGCGCTGGCTCGCTGGCTGGTCGAACAGCAGCAAGGCGCGCTCAAGGTCTTCGTCGATACAGCGCCGGTGATGGAAAAGCCGCTGGCGCAGGCGGCAGGCCTGGGCTGGCAGGGCAAGCATAGCAACCTAGTCAGCCGCGCCCATGGCAGCTGGCTGTTCCTGGGTGCCGTCTATAGCGAAATCGCGCTGCAACCCGACGCGGCCGAAGCGGATCATTGTGGCAGTTGTTCCGCCTGCCAGACCGCCTGCCCGACTGACGCCTTTCCCGCGCCCTATGTCGTCGATGCACGGCGGTGCATTTCCTATCTGACCATCGAGCATAAGGGGCCGATCCCGGTCGAACTGCGCGGTGGAATCGGCAACCGCATCTATGGGTGCGACGATTGTCTGGCGGTCTGCCCGTGGAACAAGTTCGCCGACACAGCCGCGGCGAACAAGGCGTTTATCGGTCGCGCAGAACTGGCGGCACCAGCCCTGGCTGATATCCTCAGCCTCGACGACGCCGCCTTTCGCGAGGTTTTCTCAGGCTCCCCGATCAAGCGGATCGGGCGCAATCGCATGGTGCGCAACGCCGCCATCGCTGCGGGAAACAGTCAGGACAGGGGGTTGCTGACCCAGCTCCGCCCCCTGACGACCGATGCCGATCCGGTCGTGGCTGAAGCGGCGGCCTGGGCGATCGATCGGTTGACCGCCACCGCTTCCTGAGGCTCAGCGCTTCTGCAGGGCGGCGGCGCAACCAGCAGGATCGACGTCGGCCCCCACCGGCGTTCGCGCATCGACATGGGTGACCACCGGCTCCCTGCCCCGCGCTGGGGCGTAGAGATAGGCGTCGAGCACGCAACGACCATTGGCGAACTGCAACTTGCGCATCGCACTTTCGCGGATGTCGAGCCGGGGCGTCCCGAGCATCTGCGTCAGATGGCGCGCATCCATGCCCATCAAGGGACCCGGCTTGGTGAAAGCGCTGGCGGGCGGGCCTGCGGGCGAAGGACGAGCAGGTCCGGGCGGGACGAGTCCTCCGCTACAGGCGGCAAGCGGCAAAGAGATGATAGCGGCCAGGGCCAGCCGTGCGAGGGTCATGCGGCTTTCCTTCTGACGCCGTGCAGCATGTGCACCGCCATAGCCGCGCTCCAGATCGGCGCAAGCAGGTTGACCAGTGGAATGAGGAAGAGAAGCGCCGAAACGAGGCCCATGAGCCACCGGTTGACGGACGGAATGGGTGGCAGGTCGGGATGACGCGGCTCCACCATGTCCGCCAGGTCACGGCCCAGTAGATAGGCGTTGAGCAACAGGAACAGTCCCACCGTGCCGACGCCGGTTGCCAGCAGCACGATATAGGCCGGAAGGGCGAGCAGGTTCCAGCCTATCGTCCGGGCCGCTGACGTGAGGGCGAAGCGCACGCTGCGCGCGAAGCCCGTCGGCCTGGCTTCGGCGGCGGCGGCAGGGTAGCTTTCCCGTTCCACCGTCACGACGATGTCATCTGCAAAGAAGCCCATGACGGCCATGGCGGCGGTGCGGAACAACAGCCAGCCAAGCGCGACCGCCCCCAGCGCCGTCGCCGCTGCCTCTGCCAGACCGCCGCCACCCCACCCGAAATAGACACGGATCGCGTGCACCGCGCTCCACAATCCCAGCGCCGCCATGGCGAACAGCATCAAGGTGAGCAGCAGCGTCTTGCCGAGCAGGCGCAGGGCCGCCCGATGAAAGAGCGCCCGAAAAGCGCGCAATGCGGCAATGATGACCATGGCTGTCCTATCCCGCTCCTTCGCCGCCGCGTCAATCAGCGCCGTTGCGCGGGGGCGCGCCGCCCGATAGAGACCTCAGCCAAATTTACTTCTTTCTCCATCATAAGGATGTCGCGTGACCGCAGCTCCCACGCTTGATGTTGTCGCCATCGGCAACGCCATTGTCGACGTGCTCGCCCCGAGCGATGACGCATTTCTGGCCGAACATGCCCTCACTAAGGGCGGCATGCAGCTGATCGACACTGCGACGGCGGAAAGCCTTTATGCGGACATGGCCGCTGGCAAGGAAATCAGCGGGGGGTCGGCCGCCAACACGCTGGCTGGCCTTGCGGCGCTGGGCAAAAAATGCGCCTTCATCGGGCAGGTTTGCGATGACCAGTTGGGTGCGGTGTTCACCCATGACGTGCGCGCGCTGGGTATTCGCTACGACACCCCAGCCGTGAGCAGCGACGTCCCCACCGCCCGTTGCCTGATCCTGGTGACGCCCGACGCGCAGCGGACGATGAACACATTTCTGGGCGCGTCTCAATTTCTGCCCCAATCGGCGGTTGACATGGACCTGATCCGGTCGGCGTCGATCCTGTATCTGGAAGGCTATTTGTGGGACCCCGAACAGCCGCGTGCGGCGATGCGGGCCGCCATCGACGCCGCGCGCGGGGCGGGCCGGAAGGTCGCCTTCACCCTGTCGGACAATTTCGTGATCGCCCGCCATCGCGATGATTTCATCGACCTGATCGACCAGGGGATGATCGACATTCTCTTTTCCAACGAGGGCGAAATCCAGTCGCTGGCGCAGATCGACGATTTCGACGATGCGGTCGCAGCCATCGCCGCGCGCGTGCCGGTGCTGGTATCGACCCGCAGCGAAAAGGGCGCGATCGCCGTGGTCGATGGCATGCGTTACGAAACACTCGCCGCTTCGGTTGCAGCCGTCGTCGATACGACCGGTGCGGGGGACCTGTTC
Source organism: uncultured Sphingobium sp. (assembly GCA_965653535.1). Lineage (GTDB taxonomy): Bacteria > Pseudomonadota > Alphaproteobacteria > Sphingomonadales > Sphingomonadaceae > Sphingobium. The sequence continues at coordinate 100,749 of CBFHAG010000003.1, read as the reverse complement.
GCCGCCGGTTTCCTGGCCGGACATCTGGAAGGGCTGGACATCGAAAAATGCCTGAAGCTGGGTGCTGCTGCGGCGGCCGAGGTCATTTCCCACTGGGGCGCGCGCCCGGAACAGGATTTGCTGGCGATCCGGGCGAAAACACTGGGTTAAATTGCGGCCCGGACGCCGGGTTTACGCCTTCTGGCTACGGAACAAGGCGCGGTCATCCGGGCCGAAGCCCCAACGCCAGATGACCAGGCCATAGACGCCCAATATCGTCGCGATGCCAAAGACCAGCTCTACCCACTCATAGCTGGGGGGCAGCGCGACGAAGACCCCACCGGCGGCGCAGGCGACTGCGGACGCGCCGAGCAGCGGCCAGCGCCAGGCATTGACCCGTGCGCCCAAAAGCCGGGCGAGCAAGCGCGCCTTTACCACTGCCCCGACGCCGAGAGCGATGCACAGTGCGAGCGCGGGCGCGGCGGCGATCGCCACCTGCGACAGGCCCATGTCCCGTGCCGCGAGGATCAGGGCGAAACTGAGCAGCGCCTGCAGGCAGATCATCATCAGCGATATCATGAGGTTGCGATGCCGCGCGATATAGACCAGCGCGGATTCGCTGACGACGGCGGTGGCGGCAACGACTTCCGCCAGCAACAGAAAGGCGAGCGCGCCCGTTCCACCGACAAAATGCGGGCCGACCAGCCCCATCACAGCTTCACCGGGAATGCCCAGCGCCAATGCGATCCCCGCCTGCGCGGCAATGATCCAGAAACCGACCTGGCTTACCTGCCGGGCGATGGCCGTCATATTGCCTTCCGCCAGATTGCGGGTGATGACCGGTCCCAATATCGGGTCGAAACTGGTCTTGAGCTTTTGGGGCAGGGAAGCGACCTGCTGCGCGACATAATAGACGCCGACCGCAGCGGGGCTGACGAAGAGGCCCAGGATCGCCAGGTCCAGGCGGCGCGATCCCCATTCGATCCCGTCCGCCGCCGCCAGCGGCAGATTGCGCCGGGCAAGCCGCCAGAGACGGCCAAAGTCGGGACGCCAGCCATAGGGGATGCCATAATGGCGGGTCATGGGAATGATCGACGCCACCAGCGCGGCGAACATCGACAGCACATAGGATAGGATGAGGCCGTCGCGGGTCGAATAAAAGGCAAAAGCGAACGCGCCGATGCTGATCGCCCAGGGTTCTATGATCGACCGCGCGCGCACCGTCGCGCCTACGTCGAACCGATAGGCGCAGGCCGCCAGCGCAACATCCGAACCGGCCACCGCGATCACGATCAGCGCCAAAAGCCGATCCAGCCCATTGATCGAGCTATTTGGGAACATGGCGTAGGGAAAGGCGACCAGCAGGCCTGCAGCGACCACCGAGGCACCCAATGTCACGACCATTGCGTCGGTCACGACATGGCTGTGGGGCCGTTCGGTTTGCGACAACGCGCCCGCCAGCCCGCGTTTCAGCCCCAGCGTCGCAAGCTGTGCCGCAAATTCCACGACCAGCACGGCATAGGCGAAACGGCCCAGCGATTCCGCGCCATACCAGCGCCCTGCGATGAACAGAAAAGGCAGCCGTGCAGCCAGGCGCAGCAGGAAACCAAAAAGGTTGGTCCGGCCGCCCCTGGCAAGAGCTGCAATGTCATCCTGATGCGCAGAAGGAGAATCCGTTACCGGCAAAGAATAAGGATCCCCTCGTCGCTTCATGTCTGTCGCTATAATGGTAAACGATAATCGAAAATGGGGCGACGATATTATTCGGGTCGCAACGGGCGCGTAAGCAGCGCATCGATGACCTGAACAAGCGGAGCAGCGTCTTCAAGCAGGGCGCAGACCGCTTCCACCACGGGCATGTCGACCCCGGCAGATCGCGCCGCATCTCGTAATACCGGCGCCGTGAAAGCGCCCTCCGCCACTGTCCGCCGATTGGTCAGCAGTTCGGCAGCCGTGCGTCCTTCGCCCAGCCCCTTGCCCAGCGAAAAATTGCGTGAGTTGGTAGAGGAGCAGGTGAGCACAAGATCGCCGAGGCCCGACAACCCGCCCAGAGTTTCGGCGCGCGCCCCCCGCGCAAGGCCAAAGCGCGTCATTTCGGCGAAACCACGACTGATAAGAGCGGCGCGCGCATTGAGGCCAAGCCCTGCGCCATCCGCCACGCCGCACGCGATGGCGAGCACATTCTTGACCGCCCCACCAATCTCCGCGCCTACGACATCATCCGAAATATAGGGACGAAAGGCCGGGCGGGCGATGCGCGCGGCGATACGCGCGGCCAGTTCGGCGTCGGCGCAAGCCAGCGTGATCGCGGTGGGCAGCCCCTTGGCAACCTCATGCGCGAAGGTCGGACCTGACAGGACAGCGATGGGCGACGCGGACTGCGCCTGTTCCGCGACTTCCGACATTAACAGGCCGGTGCCCGCCTCGATCCCCTTGGAACACAGGATCAGCGGTATCCCGGCGGGGGCGTTGCCGACAATGCCGCGCAGATGCTGGGCCGGGCAGACAATCAGCAGCATGTCCCTGTCGGCCAAGTCCGCCATATCGCTGCTGGCGCGCAGAGACGGGTTGAGCGTCACGTCTGGAAGGTAGAGCGGATTGACCCGGTCGCGATTGATCGCGTCCACCACGTCAGGCTCGAACGCCCAGAGCCGGACATCATCACCGCCTGCCGACAATGTCTGGGCAAGGGCCGTGCCCCATGCGCCTGCGCCTATGACACCCGCCTTCATGCCTTCACCCCCCCGCCACGCGCCTTTTCCGCCCCAGGATCCAGAGGCCAGCGCGGCCGTGCTGGCACCGTCAGATCATCGACCAGTCCGGCAGCATAGCGTTCCGCGCCCGCCCAGGCGATCATCGCCGCATTGTCGGTGCAAAGCCACAGCGGCGGCGCAACGAACGGCAGGTCATGCTTGCTGGCGAGCGTTTCCAGGGCCTTGCGGATCGACTGGTTGGCGGCCACTCCGCCCGCGACCACCAGCGCCGTCACGCCGTCAAGACAGCCCAACTGCTTTTCGGTGCGGTCGACCAAGCAGTCGATCACCGCCTGTTGAAAGCTCGCCGCAATGTCCTCGGTCGAATATTGGCCCGATTGGGCCGCTCGCATCACCGCGCTTTTGAGCCCTGCGAAGGAGAAATGCGGTTCGGCAGTCCCTACCAGCGGGCGGGGCAGCGGCACGGCCCTGGGGTCGCCCTTGGCCGCAGCCTGCTCAACAGCCGGTCCACCGGGATAGCCCAGGCCCAGCAGCTTCGCGGTCTTGTCAAATGCCTCGCCCGACGCATCGTCGATGGTCGTGGCAAGGCGGGCGTAGTCGCCGGGGCCACGGACGTGAAGCAACTGGCAATGGCCGCCCGACACCAGCAGCAGCAGATAAGGAAATTGCAGCGAAGGGTCGGCGAGGCGAGGCGACAGCGCATGGCCTTCCAGATGGTTGACCGCGATCAGCGGCTTGCCCGCCGCATGCGCCAGCGCCTTGCCCGTGACCAGGCCGACCATCACGCCGCCGATCAGCCCCGGCCCGGCTGTCGCCGCGATCACATCGACATCGGCCAGCCTCATGTCCGCATCGGCCAGCACGGCGGCGATCAGGGGGCTTAACGCCTCCACATGGGCGCGGGCGGCGATTTCGGGGACCACCCCGCCATAGGGGCGGTGCGCCTCTTCCTGCGTGGCGAGGCGATGGGCCAATATCTTGCCATCCGCTGTCACCAACGCTGCCGCTGTTTCGTCGCAGCTTGATTCCAGGCCCAGGATGATCGTCATTGCAGCTTCCATCTAATGGCCGCGATCATTAGAGCAAGCAGGATATGACACTGCCTTCCTTCCTGTCCGACCGCCCTCTTCGCCTTGGCACCAGAGGATCGCCCCTTGCGCTGGTGCAGGCGCATATGACCACGCAAGCATTGTGCGCCCGGCACGGGTTAACGCCGGACATGATCGAAACGGTCGTGGTGCAGACCAGCGGCGATCGAATCCAGGACCGCGCGCTGGCCGAAATCGGTGGCAAAGCGCTGTGGACCAAGGAACTGGACCGCGCGCTGATGGCGGGCGAGATCGATTTCGCCGTCCATTCGATGAAGGATGTGGAGACGCTGCGTCCGTCCGCCATCCGCATCGCCGCCATGCTGCCCCGCGCCGACCCGCGCGACCGGCTGGTCGGGGCCGCGAGTTTTGAGGCGCTGCCCGATGATCCGGTGGTGGGAAGCAGCTCGCCGCGCCGCGCCGCACAGGTCAAACGACTGCGCCCGGATGCCAAAGTGATCCTGTTCCGCGGCAATGTGGCCACGCGCCTGGCCAAGCTGGCGTCGGGGGAAGCGGACGCGACGCTGCTCGCGGCGGCGGGGCTGGACCGTCTGGGACGATCCGATGTGGGCACGACCATATCGCTGGACGTCATGCTGCCGGCGCCATCCCAAGGCGCGGTGGGTATTGAGACGCTGAGCGACAATGAAGAGATGCTGGCGCTGCTGGCGGCGATCAATGACGCCGACACCTATGATTGCGTGATGGCCGAACGGGCGGTGCTGAAGGGGCTGGGCGGGACCTGCCATTCGCCGATCGCGGCGCTGGCACAGATGCAAGGCAGTGAAATCTCACTGCGCGCAGAGATATTGAGCGCGGACGGCCGCGAGGTCGTCAGCGACCACTGCGTGCTGGCTCGGGGGGCGCTGGACGACGCGGAGAAGCTTGGCCGGTCGCTGCTGCAACGCGCCAGCCCGGAGCTTCGCGCCCTGTTCGAGACGTGAAGCAAGTCTTCATCCTGCGACCGGAACCGGGTGCTGGAGAGACCGCCGCCCGCGCCCGGACGCTTGGCCTAACCGTCTGCCTCTGCCCCCTGTTCGAAGCGCGCGCGGTTGCGTGGGTCGCGCCTGCGGCAGCGCAGTTCGACGCCCTGTTGTTGACCAGCGCGCAGGCCGCGCGACTGGCGGGGCCGCAACTGGCGGCTTACCGCAATCTTCCGACTTATGCGGTCGGCAGCGCAACGGCGCGCGCGCTTGCGGCGGAGGGATTTGAGAAGATCGTTTTCGGCGATCAGGATGGCAGCGCCATCGCCGCCCGGATCGCCGCCGATGGTCACCGCCGGGTGCTGCATCTGGGCGGGCGAACCGTCGCTGCCATCGTCCAAGGGTCACTCTCCATCCAGCGGACCATCATCTATGAGATGGTGGGGCGTGCCGACGTTGAGCTGGGAAAGCTGCTACAGCCGGGCGCGGTGCTGCTGGTCCATTCGCCGCGCGCAGGACAGAAGGTGGCTGATCTGGTTCCGGCAAACCTTCGCGGCCATCTCCATATCGTCGCCATCAGCCCGGCCACCCTGTCGGCATGTGGCGACGGTTGGGCAAGCGCGCAGGCCCCCGATCGCCCCGATGATGAGAGGATGCTGGCCCTTGCCGCCCGATTGTGCGAATGATCCCGCACCATGGAAGAAACCCTGTCGATGAACGATGAAGGCGGCGCGGCAAACGCCTCGGCAACTCCGCCGCCTGCACGTCCGCGCGCCCGGTGGCTGATGCTGGCGCTGCTGCTGCTGGCTTTCATAGTCGGTGTCGTCATCACCCTGTTGGCCATGCCCCATTTGCAGCGGCGCTGGGGTGGTGACGCACCGCAGCTTTCTGTTTCGCCGGACCCATATCTGCGCGGGACGACAGCGTCCGGCGCGGCCCCGCGGCCGCTGTCCAATGACGCGGCTCAGATGCTCGACGGACGGGTGGTGCAGCTGGAACAGCGGCTTAACCGCATCACCGTCGAAGCACAGGCCGCGTCCAGCAATGCCGCGCGCGCCGAAGGATTGCTGATTGCCTTTGCCGCCCGACGCGCGCTCGATAGCGGGACGCCGCTCGGCTATGTCGAGGGACAGCTGCGGCTTCGGTTCGGCCAGGCACAGCCGCGCGCGGTGGCGACGATCATCAACGCGGCGCGGGAACCGGTGACGCTGCCAGACCTGCGGGGCGGGCTGATGGGGATCACCGATCGGCTGACCATGGCTGGGCCGGACACCAGCTGGTGGGAAGCGCTGGAACATGAGGCACGCGAACTGGTCACCATTCGCCGCGCTTCCACGCCTTCACCACGTCCGCAGGCGGCCATGGACCGCGCGATCCGATTCATGGATGCGGGACGGGTAGGACCGGCCCTGGCCGAAGTGGAACATATGCCCGGACGCGCTGCCGCCGACCGTTGGATGCAGCTTGCCCGCCGTTATCTGGAGGCGCACCGCGCGCTCGACCTGATCGAGACGGCCGCCATCCTGGAACCGCGCGAGTTGCGCGCCGTGAATGGCACCCCGGCGGCCCAGACCTCTCCGCTGACCCCCTGACCTGTCACAATCGACCAACGGTTTAGTCAAACGGCTGAAACCTCTGGACGCCTGGCACATTTGTCATGAAGATGTCATCTTTAGCCCATGCGCTGGAGGATTTCGTTTTCGTGCCGCCTTATGCCGACGCCATCACAAGCCTATGGAAAGGGCGTCTCGCCGGTGGGGCGGGCGCGGCTGCACGACCTTCGCTCCAGCATCTGCTCGGCAACGCATCCATGCCATTCGACCTGGCGCGCAGCCGAGCGCAAGCAACATCACTGGCCGCGACGATAAAGGGCGATGGTCGTCAATTACTGCTGCTGCCCGGCCTGCTCGCGTCGGAACGCAGGATGGAGCCGATGCGCGCGATTCTGGAATCGGCAGGTTTCCGGGCGCATGGCTGGGGCATGGGGCGCAATTTCGGCCCCCGCGCCGACACGCTGGAACAGATTGACCGTCGCGTCGATCAGATCCGCCGTAACAGTGGTGATCCCGTGACCCTGATCGGGTGGAGCCTGGGCGGCTTGTTCGCGCGCGAATATGCCAAATTTGCGCGTGCGAAGGTCGGCGGGGTCGTGACCATGGGCACGCCCTTTTCCGGCGATCCACGCGCCAACCATGCGTGGCGCATCTACCAGCTGGTATCCGGTTTTCCCGTGGACCGCCCGCCCTTCACCTGCCGCAGGGAAGAAAAGCCATCCGTACCGACGGCTGCTCTCTGGTCAAGGCGCGATGGGGTGATAATGCCCGAATGCGCCCGAGGCCGGGCAGGCGAGCGGGATCATGCGATAGAGGTCGATTGCACCCATATGGGCTTTGCGGTCGCGCCCGAAGGCATATTGGCGGTGGGTCGCGCGCTGGAGGCTATGCGCGGCTGAGCCGCCGGACGGCTTCCTCCTTGCCGATCAGCGGCAGCAACTGTCCCATGTCCGGTCCATGGTCGATGCCCGTGATCGCCCGCCGCAAAGGCAGGAACAGCGACTTGCCCTTGCGCCCGGTTTCCCCCTTCAGCCGATCCGTCAACGTCCGCCAGATGTCCGCATCGAAGTTTTGCTGCGACAACGCGCTGGCAGCAAGCGTCAGGAACTCGCCATCCTCCGGCGCGGGTGCGGGCGCATCGATCGGCCCGGTAACGATCTGCCACCAGTCCGCCGCCTGCGCCACGGTTTCCAGATTAGGCCGGATCACATCCCACGCCCCGGCGTTCATGCCGGACGGAAGCCGATCCGCCACCGCCACATAGGGCAGCATATGCACGATCTTTTGATTGAGGTGCGCCAGTTCGCCCTCATCAAACCGCGCAGGCGCGCGTCCGAACCGGGCGAAATCGAAACTGTCGATCAAAGGCTGCGGATCGGCCAGCGGCTCGATCGCCATGCTGGTGCCCAGCCGGGCGAGCATCGCAACGATCGCCATGGGCTCAAGCCCGATTTCCCGGAAATGCGCAACGCCCAGCGATCCCAGCCGTTTGGACAGTTTTCCTTCGCTCCCGGTCAGCAATGCCTCATGCGCGAATTGCGGCACGGACGCACCCAAAGCAGCGAACATCTGAATTTGCGCAGCCGTGTTGGTGACATGATCTTCCCCGCGCAGCACATGGGTGACGCCCATGTCGATATCATCGATGACGGAAGGCAGCATGTAGAGCCAGCTTCCATCCGCGCGCCGGATCACGGGGTCGGACAGCAGCTTGGGATCGAAGCGCTGCTCCCCACGGATCAGGTCGGTCCAGACAATCGGGTTGTCATGATCCAGCCGGAAACGCCAATGCGGCTTGCGCCCGCCAGCCTCATGAGCAGCGATCTGGTCGGCGGTCAGGGTCAGCGCGGCACGGTCATAAACTGGCGGCAGGCCACGCCCCAACAGCACCTTGCGGCGCAATTCCAGTTCCTGCTGCGTTTCATAGGCCGGATAGACATGGCCCGCCGCCCTCAGGGCTTCGAACCTGTCTTCATACAAAGCGAACCGGTCGGACTGGCGCTGTTCATCATCCCAATCCAGCCCCAGCCAGCGCAAATCGGCGCGGATCGCATCGGCATATTCCGGGCGCGATCGTTCCTGATCGGTGTCGTCCAGCCGCAAAAGGAACTTGCCGCCGCTTTTGCGTGCCCACAGCCAGTTGTGCAGGGCGGCCCGGATGTTGCCGACGTGAAGGTTGCCGGTAGGCGAAGGGGCAAATCGAGTGATGACGGGCATGGGCTACAGCGTCCGAAAGGCGTTGGTGATCGGATAGCGGCGGTCCCGCCCGAAATTGCGTATGCCCAGCTTCACGCCGGGCGGCGCTTGGCGGCGCTTATATTCAGCGACGTAGAGCAGGCGTTCGATCCGCGCCACCATATCCCGGTCGAAACCGCGCGCGACCAGCTGTTCGACCGACAGTTCTTCTTCCACCAGCCCATAGAGGATGGGGTCGAGCAGGTCATAGGGCGGCAGGCTGTCCTCATCCTTCTGATCCTCCCGCAGTTCGGCGCTCGGCGGTTTGGTGATGACGCGTTCGGGCATGACCGGGCCAGCGGGACCCATGCCTTCACCCAGGGATGGCACATTGGCATTCCGCCAGCGGCTAAGGTCGAACACGGTCGTCTTGTAGGCGTCCTTCAAAACGGAATAGCCGCCCGCCATATCCCCATAAATGGTGGCATAACCGACCGACATCTCACTCTTGTTGCCCGTGGTCAGCAGCATGTGGCCAAACTTGTTGGACAGGGCCATGAGCAAAACGCCGCGGATGCGCGACTGGATGTTTTCTTCCGTCAAATCACGCTGTCGTTCGGCGAAAACGTCGCCCAGCATGGAGTCGAACGCCGCCGCGCCAGCTTCGATCGGGATGACGTCGTAACGCACCCCCAGCAGTCGGGCACATTCGACGGCATCGTCCAGGCTGTGCTGGCTGGTGAAGCGCGACGGCATCATCACGCACCACACCCTGTCCGCGCCCAGTGCATCGACGGCGACGGCGGCGGACAGTGCGGAATCAATGCCACCTGACAGACCCAGCACCACGCCGGGGAAGCGGTTGCGGTCGACATAGTCGCGCAAGGCGAGGACCATCGCATTGTAAATGTCGGCGGGACGCTCATCGAGCGCATGGCGCTCACCGGGCATACACACCCACTGCCCGTCCCATTTTTCCCACTGCGTCAGGACCAGCGCTTCTTCCCAATCGGGCAGTTGGTGCGCGATGGAAAGGTCCGCCCCCATGACGAAGGACGCGCCGTCGAAGGCCAGCTCATCCTGCCCGCCAACCCGGTTGACGTATATCAGCGGCAGTCCGGTTTCGCGCACGCGAGTTCCCGCGACTGCATTGATGCGGCGGTCGTCCTTGTCGATCTCGAACGGGCTGCCATTGGGACTGATCAGCAATTCCGCTCCTTCGGCACGCAGATGCGCGGTGACGAAGGGAAACCAAATATCCTCGCAGATCGGCACGCCGATCTTCACGCCCCTGAAATCTATCGGGGCAGGCAGCGGGCCTGGCGCGAACAGGCGTTTTTCATCGAAGGTCCCATAGTTGGGAAGTTCACGTTTCTGCCGGATCGCGGTCACCGCGCCATCTTCCAGCAGCGCGACGACGTTGAACAGCACGCCCTGCGACGCCACGACCGTACCCACCAGCATGGCGGGGCCGCCGTCTGCCGTCGCCTGCGCCAGGCGATCGAGTTCCTGGTTGGCCCGTTCGACCAGCGCGGGCTTCAGCACCAGATCTTCCGGCGGATAGCCGATCAGCTGAAGTTCGGGGAAGACGACGAGGTCCGCTTCCCCCGCCCGTTCGCGCCATTGCAGCATCGCGTCGGCATTGGCGGCAAGATCTCCCACCGACTGAGTCATCTGGGCCAGGGCGATCACAAGTTTGTCGGTCATGGGCCAGCGCCCTAATCCATTTTCCCACAAGGCGCAAAAGCGCCTTTCCAGTCGCGGCAACCACCGCTAAAGGGGCCGCGTTTCTCAGCGTCATCAATTCGTCACGGGGGTCCAGGCCATGAAACTCATGACCGGCAATTCCAATAAGCCGCTAGCGGCCGCCATTGCGGACTATATCGAAATCCCCCTGACCGACGTAAGCGTCCGCCGCTTCGCCGATGAAGAGGTTTTCGTGGAAATTCATGAGAATGTCCGCGGTGAAGACGTATTCGTGATCCAGTCGACCAGCTACCCGACCAACGACAATCTGATGGAATTGTTGATCATGATCGATGCGCTGAAACGCGCGTCGGCCAAGCGAATCACGGCGGTCGTCCCTTATTTCGGCTATGCCCGGCAGGACCGTAAGCCCGGCCCCCGCACCCCGATTTCGGCCAAGCTGGTCGCCAACCTCATCACCACGGCGGGGGCGGACCGCGTTCTGTCGGTCGACCTTCATGCCGGGCAGATCCAGGGCTTTTTCGACATTCCGACCGACAATCTGTTCGGTGCGCCGGTCATGTCGGCGGACATCCAGGCGCGTTTCGGCGACCGCAACCTGATGGTCGTGTCACCCGACGTCGGCGGCGTGGTGCGCGCGCGGGCGCTGGCCAAGCGGCTGGACAACGCCCCCCTCGCCATCGTCGACAAGCGGCGCGAGCGGGCGGGCGAATCGGAAGTCATGAACATCATCGGCGACGTGAAGGGCCGCTTCTGCATCCTGATCGACGACATTGTCGATTCGGCAGGTACGCTCTGCAACGCGGCTGCGGCACTGAAAGCTGCGGGGGCCGAGGATGTGGTCGCCTATGTCAGCCATGGCGTGTTGTCCGGCGGCGCGGTGGCGCGGGTTGAAGCGTCCGAACTCAAGGAACTTATCATCACCGATTCGATCCAGGGCGTGGATGCGGTGTGCGGCTCCAAGAGCATCCGCCATCTGCCCATCGCCCCGTTGCTAGGCGAAGCGATCAAGCGCATCGCGGACGAAAGCTCGGTTTCCAGCCTGTTCGACTGATCGAAGTTGCGCCGCGCGACTTTATGCGGCGGGCAGCAGCACGAGCGGCAGGCAGAATAGCAGGATCAACGCGGTGACGACCCGCTGGGCGCGGGAAATGCCTAGTGGCTTTCCGTGCCACAGCATCGGGCAGGCGAGCAACGCCAGCAGGAACAGCATGTTCGACAGGCTAAAGGACCCGCCCACAGGCATGTCCTGCCGCAGCGCGAGCGCGCCCAGCAGGGCAGCGAAACTCAAGAACCAGCCGATCAGCGCCACGCGCAACTCCTTGCCTACCGCCAGAAGGTCTAGCGCAGCGGCGTTGCCGAAGCCTTAAGCCGATCCCGCCCAGGGATCGTAGGTGCCGAAACTCCAGAGATTACCCTCAGGATCGAGCGTTTCATAGCCGCGCCCCGGATAACCGACATTGTCATGAGGCTCGGAAACGACGACCGCGCCTTCATTCCGCGCATGAAGGCAATGGGCGTCGGCATCGGGCACCACGACATAGATGCAGCTGGTGACGCCCCCCAAGTCGCGCGGGATCGTCCAGCTGTATAGCGACTCGTCCTGCCCGTCCCGCGCGCTGCCCAGCATGATCATGCCGTCGCCCAACACCAGTTCTGCATGATGGACGATAGTGGGATCATCCTGATCCTCGTAGGAAGCGCGCACTTCAAAGCCGAAGGCTGAACAGAGGAATGCAATGGCGGCGGGCGCGTCAGCGTATCGCAGGCCAGGGATGACGGGTGAGCCGGGCATTGTTCGCTCCTTCATCGTCAAGCAGGCCCACAGCCTAGCGCGAGCAGCCCTTTGCCGCTAGGGCAAAGCGCATGACCACTCGCGACGATCTGGCCCTTGCCAACCGCCTTGCCGACGCCGCCGCGACGGCGATCCGCCCGTTTTTCCGTGCAGGTTACGATACGGAGTTCAAGTCCGACCAATCCCCGGTGACCGAAGCCGACCGGGCCGCCGAAGCGGCGATTCGCGCGATTTTGGAAAAGGAACGACCGCAGGACGGCATCATCGGCGAAGAATATGGTGCCACGCGCGAAGATGCGGAGCGGGTGTGGGTCCTCGACCCGATCGACGGCACACGCAGCTTCATCGCGGGACGACCGATCTTTGGCACGTTGATCGCATTGACCCAAGCAGGCTGGCCCACGGTCGGCATCATCGACCAGCCAATCGCGAAGGAACGCTGGGCCGGGATGGTGGGCCAACCGACGACCTTCAACGGACAGCCGGTAAAGACACGCGCCTGCCGGTCACTGGAGGAAGCGATCCTCGCCAGCACAGGGCCGCAATATTTCCCCGGCTGCACGGGCGAGCATTTTTCCCGGCTGGCCGGCCAGTGCCGCGATACGGTGTGGGGTGGGGACTGCTATAATTACGGCTTGGTGGCGTCCGGGCATGTCGATATCGTCATCGAAGCGGGCCTGAAGCTGCACGACATCGCCGCGCTGGTTCCGGTGGTGGAGGGCGCTGGCGGTCGCATGTGCGACTGGACGGGCGAGCCGGTGACGACGGAGGGTGACGGCCGGGTCATCGCGATTGGCGATCCGGCCCGGCTGGAAGACGTGCTGGAGGCGCTGGCCGAAGGACATCACCAACATTGACGGCGTCCACCCGCCGTTCTTCCTGCGAACGATGCTGACTGCGGTTTTCGGCTCCGAATCGCTTGCTTTCCTGCGCTGGGCCGACTATGCGCCGCCCTTCGCGATATTTGGAAGGACCGCCCGGCTAACTAGGGCTGCCGGGGCTGTCTATAATCGTCGCGCTGAAGAAGGAGACGAAAATGCCCAAGCTCAAGACCAAGAGCGGTGTGAAGAAGCGCTTCAAGTTCACCGCTTCCGGCAAGGTCAAGCACGGCGTCGCTGGCAAGCGTCACCGCCTGATCAGCCATAACGCCAAGTATATCCGCCAGAACCGTGGCACGTCGGTATTGTCCGACGCCGATGTTTCCCACGTGCGCCTCTGGGCGCCCTACGGCCTGAAGTAAGGAGTAGAGGCACATGGCACGCGTAAAACGTGGTACGACCACCAAGGCGAAGCATAAGAGGATTTTGGATCAGGCGAAGGGCTATTATGGCCGTCGCAAGAATACGATCCGCATCGCTCGCCAGGCCGTCGAAAAGGCCGGGCAATATGCCTATCGCGACCGTAAGGTTAAGAAGCGGTCCTTCCGCGGCCTGTGGATCCAGCGCATCAACGCTGGTGTTCGCGCCGAAGGTTTGACCTATTCGCAGTTCATGCACGGCCTGAAGCTGGCTGGCGTGGAGCTGGACCGCAAGGTTCTGGCCGACATTGCGATGCACGAAGGCGAGGCGTTCAGCGCCATCATCGCCCAGGCGAAGGCTGCGCTGCCCGCAGCCTGAACCGGATCGGTCGCAAGATCGTACAAAAAGGGCGCCGGGGCATATGCTTCCGGTGCCCTTTTTGTTTTTCTTGGCCATGCTCGCCCGGAATGTGAAGGATGCGTTGGGCAAGCCTGAGCCTTCCCTTGCGCAGCGCGTCCCGCTAAGGCGCAGCCAAACTTTCCGCCTACCGGGAACGACGAAGCCTTATGAGTGAAATCGCCAATCTGAAAGCCGGCCTGGTCGCCGACATTGCCGCCGCCGATACTCTGGAGGCGCTGGAAGCCCTGCGCGTGGGGGCGATGGGCAAGAATGGCGTCGTTACCGGCCTGCTCAAGACGCTGGGGCCGATGACCCCGGACGACCGGTTGGAAAAGGGTCCGCCGATCCAGGACCTGCGCGAAAGCGTCGCTGCTGCTCTTGCCTCCCGCAAGGCGGCGTTGGAGCAGGCGGCTCTGAACGCCCAGTTGGCCGCCGAACAGATCGACATGACGCTGCCCGCCGATCCGGGTCCGCAAGGATCGGTGCATCCCGTGTCCCAGGTCATGGACGAACTGGCGGAAATCTTCGCCGACCTGGGCTTTTCCGTGGCGACCGGGCCGGAGATTGAGGATCAGTGGCATAATTTCACAGCGCTCAACATGCCCGAAACCCATCCGGCGCGCGCCATGCACGACACATTTTACCTCAGCGCCGAAGATGGCGAGGAACCCAAGGTGCTGCGGACCCACACGTCCCCCGTGCAGATCCGCACGATGATGAATCAGGAGCCGCCGATTCGCATCATCGCGCCGGGACGGGTCTATCGGTCGGACAGTGACGCGACGCACACGCCGATGTTTCACCAGATCGAAGGCCTGGTGATCGACAAGGGCATTACGCTTGGTCACCTCAAATGGACCTTGGAAACCTTCCTCAAGGCGTTCTTTGAACGGGACGACATCGTGCTGCGGCTGCGGCCTAGCTACTTCCCCTTCACGGAACCGTCGGTGGAAGTCGATGTGGGCTACACGCTGGCGAACGGACAGCGGGTGATCGGCGGCGACGGCGATACGCCGGGCGGCGGCTGGCTGGAAGTGCTGGGCAGCGGCATGGTGAACCGCCGGGTGATCGAGGCCTGCGGACTTGACCCGGATGAGTGGCAGGGCTTCGCCTTCGGCACCGGCGTCGATCGACTGGCAATGCTGAAATATGGGATGAACGACTTGCGCGCATTTTTCGACGGCGATTTGCGCTGGCTGCGGCATTATGGCTTTTCGGCGCTGGACGTGCCGACGCTGAGCGGAGGAGTGGGCGCATGAAGTTCACCCTGAGCTGGCTCAAGTCGCACCTCAACACCGATGCTGATCTAAGCGCCATCCTGAAAGGCCTGACCAATATCGGCCTGGAAGTCGAAGGCGTCGAAAGTCCGGCGGAAAAGCTGGGGGCGTTCCGCATTGCCCGCGTTCTTACCGCCGATCCTCATCCGCAGGCCGACAAGCTGCAAGTGCTGACCGTCGATGCCGGCGACGGCCCGCTTCAGGTCGTGTGCGGTGCGCCCAATGCGCGCGCAGGCTTGATTGGCGTGTTCGGGACCGAGGGCGCGGTAGTGCCCGTCAACGGCATGATCCTGAAAAAGACCGCCATTCGCGGGGTCGAATCCAACGGCATGATGTGTTCGTTCCGGGAACTGGAACTGGGCGAGGACCATGACGGCATCATCGACCTCGACCCACAAGCACCGGTCGGGCAGGTCTATGCCCAATGGGCGGGCCTGGACGATCCTGTCATCGACGTTTCGATCACCCCCAACCGGCAGGATTGCATGGGCGTGCGCGGGATTGCGCGGGATCTGGCGGCGGCAGGCCTTGGCACGCTGAATGCGATCATCGTGCCCGCGATCGATGGCGCCGGGCCAGGCCCGGACGTGCGGATCGACGACACAGACGGTTGCCCCGCTTTCTTCGCCCGGACCGTCAAGGGCGTCACCAACGGCCAATCGCCGGAATGGATGGCGCGCCGACTGAAGGCGATCGGGCAGAAGCCGATCAACACGCTGGTCGATATCACCAATTATCTGATGATCGACCTTGGGCGACCGCTGCATGTCTATGATCTGGACGTGCTGAAGGGGCCGCTGGTCGCGCGTAAGGGACGCACCGGCGAGGAGGTGCTGGCGCTCAACGGCAAGACCTACACGGTGGACGACACGATGACCGTCATCGCCGACGATGCGGCGGTGCACGACATTGGCGGCATCATGGGCGGCGAACATTCGGGCGCGCAGGACAGTACGACCGGCGTGCTTATCGAATGCGCCTATTTCACGCCGGAACGGATCGCGATGACGGGGCAGAAGCTCGCCCTGACATCGGACGCGCGCGGGCGGTTCGAACGCGGGGTCGACCCGGCCTTTCTGGACGACGGTCTGTCGATCGCGACCGATCTGGTGGTGAAACTGTGCGGCGGCACCCCCAGCGAAGCGACGCGCGCAGGCACACCGCCTGTCGCCGCCAGGACGGTTCGTTACGACCCGTCACAATGCCTGTCGCTGGCGGGCGTTTATGTGGGGGACGATGAGCAGAAGCGCATCCTGGAAAGCCTGGGCTTCGGCATTGAGGAGCGTGAAGCCACTTTCGACTATCAGGACGATGTGCCGGTGACGACGTCGGCTTACTGGAGCGTCACCGTGCCTAGCTGGAGGCGGGACGTGGATGGTTGGCCCGATCTGGTCGAGGAAGTCGTGCGGATCGTCGGGCTGGATCAGGTGCCCTCCACCCCTCTGCCCCGCATGCCTGGCGTCGCCAGGGCGACGGCCACGGCCGAGCAGTTGATGGAGCGGCGCGTGCGGCGGACGGCGGCGGCGCGCGTCCTGTCGGAAGCGATCAACTGGTCCTTCATCTCCGAAAAGGAAGCGGCGAGCGTCGGCGGTGGCGACTGGACACTGGCCAACCCGATTTCGGAAGACCTTAAGGTCATGCGCCCGTCCCTGTTGCCGGGCCTGCTGTCGGCTTCGCGGCGGAACGTGGATCGCGGCGCTTCGTCGGTACGGCTGTTCGAACTGGGCCGTCGCTATTTCTCTGACAAGGAACGAGCCACCGCCAGCTTTATACTTGCAGGGGAAAAACTGACGCGAGGCTGGCAGACAGGCAAGCCGCAGACCTTCACGGCCTTTGACGCCAAGGGCGAAGTCATGGCGCTGCTGGCAGCGGCAGGCGCGCCGGTGGCCAATCTGCAGAGCTTCGGCGAAGCGTCGACAGCCTATCATCCAGGGCAGTCGGGCACATTGCGGCTGGGTCCAAAAACGGTGCTGGCCGAGTTTGGGGTGCTGCACCCTTCGCTAGCTAAGCAATTCGGTTTGACCGGTACGGTGGTGGCGGGCGAGATCTTTCTGGATGCAATCCCGACCAAACGCCGGAACGGCTTTATGCGCGCGCCCTACGCGCCACCCGCTTTGCAGGCGGTGAAGCGCGATTTCGCTTTTGTCGTAGAGGCGACGCTGGAGGCGGATGTGCTGGTCCGCGCGGTCAGGGGTGCGGATAAGAAGAACATCGTCGATGTGCGGCTGTTCGATGTATTTGCTGGTCCCGGCGTCGAGGAAGGCAGAAAAAGCCTGGCCATCGAAGTGACGTTGCAACCGGGGGAAAAGAGCTTTTCCCAAGAGGAGTTGGACGCCATCAGCGCCAGCATCGTGAAGGCGGCGGAGAAGCTGGGCGGGACTTTGCGGGGGTAAGCCACGCATGTGCTAACGTTTCCCACCCCGCGCAAAACGAACGGAAGTTGAGTGTCGGAAGAGCTTGTTTCCATCAGGTCGGATGGCCTGACCGCCAGCGTCAATCCCATGGGCGCGGAGCTTTGGTCGCTGAAGGACGCGCAGGGGCGCGAACTGATGACCGACGCCGATCCGCGCTGGTGGACCGGACATGCGCCGTTGCTCTTTCCCTTTGTCGGGCGGTCGCGAGGGGATGCCTATCGACTGGACGGGCGCGACTATCCGGTGCCGCAACATGGTTTCGCGCGCCACATGGCCTTCACGCAGGTGGAGCATCTGCTCGAATCGGCGACCTTCCGGCTGGAAGCGGATGCGGGAACGCGGGCCAACTATCCGTTCGACTTTCGGCTGGACATGCAATTCGCACTTGGCGGGACGACGCTGACGATGACGGCCACGGTGACGAACCGGGGCGATCGCGACATGCCCTTTTCCTTCGGCTACCATCCCGCCTTTGCCTGGCCCCTGCCCTTTGGCAGCTCCGTCGATGAGCATCGCATTGAGTTCGAAAGGTCCGAACCCGCCCCCCTGCGCATGGTGGGCAGCGAGCCGGGCCTGATCGCGCGGGAAACTGCGCCATCCCCGGTCGAAGGAAGGGTGCTGTCCCCCACCCATGCAATGTTCGAAGGCGACGCGCTGATCTGGGACAACCTGCAAAGCCGAAGCCTTCATTGGGGCGCGCCGGGCCGCCCGCGTTTGCGGATCGATTTCCCCGATACGCCATGGCTGGGGCTGTGGCAGAAGCCGGGCGCGCATTATCTGTGTGTCGAACCCTGGGCGGGGATGGCGGACGTCGTCGGCTTTGATGGCGATGTCTGGGACAAGCAGGGGATCATGCGGCTGCCGCCCGGCGATCACCGGCAGTTCCGTATGGGCGTGACGCTGGTGGATTGAGCAAGCGTTCGCGGTGACGCTGAAGAGGCGCGCTGGCGAATCTTCGCAAAATCGCTATAGGGCGCGCCATGACCATCCCATCTCGCCGCACATTCGCGATCATTTCCCACCCTGACGCTGGCAAGACCACGCTGACCGAAAAGCTGCTGCTGGAAGGTGGGGCGATCCATCTTGCCGGTGAGGTCAAGGCGCGCGGGGCGAACCGGCGCGCTCGGTCGGACTGGATGAAGATCGAGCAGCAGCGCGGCATTTCCGTGACCAGCTCGGTCATGACGTTCGAGCGGGACGGCATAACCTTCAACCTGCTCGACACGCCAGGGCACGAAGATTTTTCGGAAGACACCTACCGCACGCTGACGGCGGTGGATTCGGCGGTGATGGTGATCGACGCCGCCAAGGGCATCGAGCCGCAGACGCGCAAGCTGTTCGAAGTGTGCCGGTTGCGCAACGTGCCGATCATCACCTTCGTCAACAAGGTGGACCGCGAGGGGCGTGATGCCTTTGCCCTGTTGGACGAAGTAGCGGACGCGCTGGCGCTGGACGTGTGCCCGATGAGCTGGCCGGTCGGCATGGGCGGTGAGTTTGAGGGCATTTACGACTTCGCCAAGAACCGGCTGCGGCAGCCCAGCGGCCCGAGCAAGGAGTTCGAGGGCAAGGAAGTGTTCGTCGAGGGCATAGAGGATGATGCGCTGGCAGAGCATATCTCCGCGCGAGGGCTGGCAAAGTTGCGGGAAGAGGCTGAGCTGGCGGTCGGCGGCTATGCTGATTTCGATTTGGCCGCTTACCGGCACGGCGATCTGACGCCGGTGTACTTCGGATCGGCGCTCAAGCTGTTCGGCGTGACCGAACTGATCGACGCCCTGACCGCTCATGCGCCGCCGCCGCGCGCGCAGCCTGCCGAACCTGCGCCGGTCGAGCCGGAGCATAGCGAGGTCACCGGCTTCATCTTCAAGGTGCAGGCCAATATGGACCCGCAGCATCGGGACCGTATCGCCTTCATGCGGCTGTGTTCGGGCAAGTTCCGGCGCGGCATGAAGCTGACGCCGAGCGGGTCGGGCAAGCCGATCGCGGTGCATTCGCCGATCCTCTTCTTCGCGCAGGATCGCGAAATCGCGGACGAGGCCTTTCCGGGCGACATCATCGGCATTCCCAATCATGGGACATTGCGGGTGGGCGATACGCTGAGTGAAAAGGCGGGGGTGCGCTTTACCGGGCTGCCCAATTTCGCACCGGAAATCCTGCGGCGCGTGGTGCTCAAGGACCCGACCAAGACGAAGCAGCTGCGCAAGGCGCTGGACGACCTGTCCGAAGAGGGTGTGATCCAGGTTTTCTATCCTGAGATCGGCAGCAACTGGGTCGTCGGCGTGGTCGGGCAGTTGCAGCTAGACGTGCTGATTTCGCGGCTGGAGGCGGAATATAAGGTGGCGGCGGGGCTGGAGCCTGCCCCCTTCGACACCGCGCGCTGGATTTCCGGCGATGAGGCGGCGGTCAAGGATCTGGCGTCCTTTAACGTGGCGAGCATGGCGAAGGATCGCGACGGCAATCTGGTCTTC
The DNA here is from genome assembly GCA_965653535.1 of uncultured Sphingobium sp. Taxonomy (GTDB): domain Bacteria; phylum Pseudomonadota; class Alphaproteobacteria; order Sphingomonadales; family Sphingomonadaceae; genus Sphingobium. The sequence goes on along the minus strand of CBFHAG010000003.1, from coordinate 81,022 downwards.
ATGGCGAAGAGCGCCTGGGATGTGGGATATCAGCAAGAGCGGCATCCCAAGGTCAAGTTCAGCGCGACCAAGGAACGTTGAGGCTTTGGCGGGCGTAAGATGACCGCCATTCTCTACAGTTTTCGGCGCTGCCCCTATGCGATGCGGGCGCGGATGGCGCTGATCGTGAGCGGGCAACGGGTCGAATTGCGGGAAGTCGTGCTGCGCGACAAGCCTGCGGTGATGCTGGCGCTTTCTCCTAAGGCTACGGTGCCGGTGCTGGCGTTGCCGGGCGGTCAAGTGATTGACGAGAGTTTGGATATCATGCGCTGGGCGCTGCGCCTGCATGATCCCGAGGGGTGGCTTGAGGGGGATGATGGGGCGCTGATCGCTGCCAATGACGGGCCGTTCAAGCAGCATCTTGATCGTTACAAATATGCGGAGCGCTATGGCTCGGACCCGCTGGTGCATCGCGCGGCCGGGATGGCTTGGCTGGACGAACTGGAGGCGCGGCTGGAAGGCAGCGCCTTTCTGTGTGGAGCGCGCAGGACATTGGCCGACATCGCCATTTTTCCCTTTGTGCGGCAGTTTTCCGGTGCTGATCAGGCGTGGTTTGACGCGCAGCCCGTGCCGCGCGTGCAGGCATGGTTGCGGGATTTGACCGGATCGGAGCCGTTTGGCCGGGCGATGACGCGCAGGCCCGCATGGCAGCCGGGTGACGCGAGGGTCTTTCTTTAACGGCGCAGGAGAAACACGGCATGTTCGGCGAACAGGTTGGCGTTCGCGTGGGTCGTTTCCTTGTCGCCCTTCAGGAACCATTGGCCGTCGATCGTCCAGCCGCGCTCCTTCACCAGCGCGCGGAAATCATCGACCGTGACATGGTGGATGTTGAGCGTATCATACCAGGTGTCGGGCAATAGCCGCGTCACCGGCATCCGCCCGCCCCAGAGCAGCGACAGCCGCCCGCGCCAGTGTGCGAAATTGGGGAAGGAGACGAAGGCCTGACGACCGATGCGCAGCAGTTCGTCCACGACCAGATCCGGGCGGCGCGTGGTCTGCAGCGTCTGGCTCAGGATCGCATAGTCGAAGCTGGCGTCGGGATAATAGGCAAGGTCGGTGTCGGCGTCGCCTTGCACGACCGAAAGGCCGCGGCCGACTGCGGCAGCGACATTGCCCGCGTTAATCTCCAATCCCCGCGCATCGACTTTCTTGGTGTCCCTGAGCGCCGCCATCAAGCCGCCCTCGCCGCAGCCCACGTCCAGCACGCGCGCTTCAGGCTTTACCATGCGAGCGATGAGGGCCAGGTCCGGCCGCAGATTTTCGGTCATGCGCGTCCGCCCTTCAGGAACCCGTTCACCACGCGGTTGAGTTCGGGGCATTCGAGCAGGAAGGCGTCATGGCCGAAGGGGCTGGACAGCTCGACGAAGCTTGCCTGCGCGCCGCTGGCGTTGAGGGCGTGGACGATGATGCGGGATTCCGCCGTGGGATAGAGCCAGTCGGTGTCGAAGCTGACCAGGCAGAAGCGCGCCTTGGAGGCCGCGAATGCCTTGGCGAGGCTGCCGCCATGGTCTTCCGCAATGTCGTAATAATCCATCGCGCGAGTGATGTAGAGATAGCTGTTCGCGTCGAACCGCTCGACGAAGCTCAACCCCTGATGGCGCAGATAGCTTTCCACCTGAAAGTCGGCGTCGAAGCCGAAGGTCTTGGCGTCGCGCCCTTGCAAACGCCTCCCGAATTTCTCGGTGAGGCCCGCTTCGGACAGATAGGTGATGTGCGCAGCCATGCGCGCGACGGCAAGGCCAGCGCTGGGCACCTGAGCGTCGGCATAATAGTCGCCGCCGCGCCAGTTGGGATCAGCCATGATCGCCTGGCGGCCGACTTCGTGGAAGGCGATATTCTGCGCACTGTGACGCGCAGTCGAGGCGATGACGATGCAGCTTTCGACGCGGTCGGGGAAGATGGTCGGCCAGCTGAGTGCCTGCATGCCGCCCATGGACCCGCCGATAACGGCGGCGAGGCGATCGACGCCCAGATGGTCGAGCAGCATCACCTGCGCGCGCACCATGTCGGCGATGGTGAGCACGGGGAAGCGCATCGCATAGGGCGCTTTGCTCGACGGATCGAGGCTGGCGGGGCCGCTGGACCCCATGCAGCTGCCGATGACATTGGCACAGACGATGAAGTAACGCGCGGGGTCGATCGGCTTGCCTTCCCCCACCATGCGCCACCACCAGCCGGGCTTTCCAGTGACGGGATGGTCGGACGCGACATATTGGTCGCCGGTCAGCGCGTGGCAGATGAGGATGACGTTGGATCGATCCTCGTTCATGCGCCCATAGGTTTCATAGGCGATGTCGACGGGCGCGAGCGCCGCGCCGCTGTCCAGCCGGAGGGGGCCGGTCAGGCGGACCTGGCGGCGGAGGCCGAAACGGCTGTCGTCTGTGATGGAGGCGCTGGCCATAATGCAAGCGGGCTAGGACCGTGGAGGGGTGCTGTCAATCGGATGGCACCCGCCTGTGCGCCTCCCTTTGCCTTTGGCGCGGATGACGCTAAAGCCCGGCCATGACGAAACCTGCACCCAAGGACTGGATTCTCGGCATCTCCCCCTATGTGCCGGGCAAGGCGGCAGCCGATGACGGCAGGCCGCTGATAAAGCTGTCGGCAAACGAGAACCCGTTAGGAACAAGTCCGGCCACGCGCGCGGCCATGGTGGCGGCAACGGTGGACCTTGCCACCTATCCCGATCCCGGCGCGGCGAAGATGCGCGAGGCGATTGCCGCCGCGCATGGGCTGGACCCGGCGCGGATCATTTACGGCATGGGATCGGACGAACTGCTGCATATCGCCGCAAGCGCTTATGCAGGCCCCGGCGACGAGATCCTGTATGTTCGCTATGGTTTTTCGGTTTACGATATCGCCGCCCGACGCGTGGGCGCTGTCCCGGTGATTGCGCCCGACAAGGATTATGCGACCGATGTCGATGCGCTGCTCGCCTGCGTCACCGACAGGACGAAGGTCGTGTTTCTCGCCAATCCCAACAATCCCACCGGCACAATGACGCCACGGGAGGACATCGCCCGGCTGCACGCGGCGCTGCGCCCCGACATATTGTTCGTCCTGGACCAGGCCTATGCCGAATATCTAGATGCGGATGAGAATGATGGCGGCATCGAACTGGCGAAGAGCACGTCCAACGTGCTGGTGACGCGCACCTTTTCCAAAATTCATGGACTTGCCGCCGAACGGATTGGCTGGGGCTATGCCAGCGCGGAGATCATCGACGCGCTGCACCGTATCCGCGCGCCCTTCAACGTCACGACAGCAGGGCAAGCCGCCGCTATCGCTGCGATCCAGGACGGCGGCTGGGTGGATGCAAGCCGGACCCATAATCGCCAGTGGCGCGAATGGCTGGCGGCGGAAATCGCGTCGCTATCCAACCATGGCCTGCGCGCGGTGCCCAGCAAGGCCAATTTCCTGCTGATCCTGTTCGAAGGAAAGCTGACCGCCGAAGCGGCGATGAAGGGATTGTGGGACGAAGGCTATGCCACGCGCTGGCTGCCGGGTCAGGGGCTGCCCCACGGCCTGCGCATCACCATCGGCACGGCAGAGCAGGTTCGCGCCGTCGCTGCCAAGCTGCGCGCCATGGCGGAGACCGCATAGCCATGCTGCCATTTTCCCGCGTCACCATCATCGGCCTGGGGCTGATCGGGTCGTCACTGGCCCGCGCGATCCGCGATCATATGCCTACGGTCCGGGTTACCGGCTACGACGCCGATCCGCAGGTGCGGCAAATTGCGCGCGCCATCGACCTGGCCGACGACGTGACCGACACAGCCGGTGCGTCAGTGACCGACGCTGATCTGGTCATTCTGTGCGTCCCGGTGCGGGCGATGGGTGCGGCTGCGGCGGAAATCGCGCAGGACCTGCCCGCCGAAGCCATCGTCAGCGATGTCGGATCGTGCAAGGTGGACGTACTGGCACAGCTGAACGCCGCCCTGCCGGGCCGGTACATCATCCCCGCTCACCCCGTCGCCGGAACCGAAAATAGCGGCCCGGAAGCAGGCTTTGCATCACTGTTCCATGGCCGCTGGTGCATCGTCACTCCCCCTGCCGATGCCGACCCGGCAGCGGTCGAGCGGGTTGCCGAACTGTGGCGACGCGTGGGCGCGGAGGTCGAAATGATGGACCCCCAGCATCATGATCTGGTACTGGCGGTGACGAGCCACCTGCCGCACCTGATCGCCTATACCATCGTCGGGACGGCGAGCGACCTGGAGGATGTGACCCAGTCAGAGGTTATCAAATATTCCGCCGGCGGCTTCCGTGACTTCACGCGCATCGCCGCATCCGACCCGACCATGTGGCGCGACGTATTCCTGGCGAACAAGGATGCGGTTCTGGAAATGCTGCAGCGCTTTTCCGAAGACCTGTCAGCGTTGCAGCGCGCGATCCGGTGGAATGACGGCGACGCGCTGTTCAACCTGTTCACCCGAACGCGGGCGATCCGGCGATCGATCATCGAACAGGGGCAGGATGATGCCAAGCCCGATTTCGGCCGGAGTCACTGATTTCAGGCGCGAATGTTCAGCGCGTTGATGGCGGCATGGACGCGCGCTTCGGCCTGGTGGCGATCAAGGCCTGCAGGAACCACCTCTCCCACCTTGTAGGTGATGACGCCCGCCTGCTTCATGAAGCTGCCGCGCGGTGAAACCCGACCGCTGTCGATGGCGATCGGCACCACCGGCAGTCCCAATAGCGCATAAAGTCCGGCAAAACCGGCCTTGAGCGGCGGTGCATCGCCATGCGGGACGCGCGTTCCTTCGGGGAAAAGGCATAAAGGACGGCCTTCCGCCACGCATTTGCGGGCAGCGGTACGCAAGGCCCGCATAGCACTGGCTCCAGCGCTGCGTTCGATGGGGATCAGGCCATATTGGCGCGCGACCCGGCCCCACAGGGGAATATCGAACAGCTCGCGCTTGGCCGCGATGGCCGGACGATCAAACAGGCAGAGAATGTCGATCGTTTCGAACATCGATTCATGTTTGATGATGTAGAGATAATCGCCCTGCGGCAGTTCGCCTTCGACGCGCACCTTCTGCCCCAGAAGCCAGCGCGTGCAGAAGCGATGGAGATAGGCCCAGACGGTCGCCACACGCTGAACGGCGGCTGGCGAGACGAAGGCGACGAGCAGTGCCGTCAGCACCAGCAGCAGGGACATGCTGTAAAAGGCGAACATATAGGCGAGCGAGCGCAGAGCCGTGATCATGAAGCCGCCTATATCCCAACCAGCGCAGCGGCGCGCCGCAACAGATATTTATTATATTCGCGCGCCAGCATGGTCAGGCTGGGACGACTGGGCACCGCATCGTAAACAATCGTCACGCGGCTGGGCAGCGCCTGCCGCAGTTCCAGCGCCGACCGGCGCATGTGCCAATCGGTCGTGATCAGCCGCACCGTTTCAAAATCGCGCCGTTCCAGCCAATGGGCGGTTTCGATGGCATTCGACCGCGTGTCGATCGCTTCCCGCCCCAACGTTATGCAGCAGGCGAACAGCCGTTCGGGCGCGTCATATTGCGCCGCCAGTTCCGCCGGACGCACCGCACGATCCACCCCTGAAATCAGCATGCGTTTCGACGCGCCTTCCTGAAGCAGGGCCAGCCCCCGGTCGATACGCCCCGCTCCGCCCGTCAGCACCACAATGGCATCGGTCGTCCGGCCGTCCAGCGGTTGCGGCAGAAAGATCGCGAACCAGGCGAAGCCCAGCATCCACCCCAGCACCGAAAGCGCGAAGAGCCGGACGATCATAGCAACCGTCCCAGCGACCGTAGCACCGTCCAGCGCGCGGCCAACGTCGCCAGCAACACCCCGCCCAGTGGCAATGCAGCCAGGATCAGCCAACCGGTCCATGGCAGGCTGATCGCCGCCAACAGGTCCGACCCCGTTGCCGCCAGCCGTGCGCCGAGCAAAAGGATCACCAGCAATGCCATGGTGAAACCCAGCAGCCCGCCGAACAGCGCATCCAGACCAATGCGGCGCTGGAACAGCCGGGCGATCTGGACATCGGTCGCGCCCATCAGGTGAAGGACGTCAATCGTGCCGCGATGGCTGTCATGCGCGGCCCTCGCGGCCAGCACAACGATCGCGGCGGTGGCGACCGCCATCAGCAGGACGATCCCCGCCGCCAGGCCGCCCAGCGCGGCGAGCAGTTGCCCGAGCGGCTGAAGAAAGGCTGCGTGCGGCTCTATCCTTATGCTGGGTGAAAGGGTCGCCATGGTCCGGCGCAGGCGATCGACCTTGGCCTGTGTCGATCCGGGCGTCAGTTCGACATCGATCAGCGCCGGTATCGGCAGGTCGCCGCTGACCGCCTCTTCACCCAGCCAGGGCCTGATCTGGTCGATCAGGACAGCGGGATCGACCGTATGAAGCGTCCGCACGTCCGGGCTCTTGCGCAGCAGGCGCGCGGCGCGGCCACTATATTCCTCACGACGGTCGGCGTTCGCTTCTACGATCTGCACGGTCACCCGTCCCGCCAGCTCGGAACCGACCGATTGCACTGCCGTCCCCAGGCCAAGCCCAGCGGCAGCCGCCAGTACGGTCAGAAACATCATGATCGCGATGACCCAGGGCATGGGACCCGCGACCCGACCTTCGGGCAGCAACCGATGCCGCGCGGCGGCGGCGGCGCGACGATCCGCACCGGTCATGGCACGACCGCCGCCTGGCTGCGCGGCGGATAGCGCAGCAATCCCGTCGGATCGGACAGCCGCCCCTTGTCCAGCCGCATCATCTGCGCGCCTTCGACCTGGCCGATCAGCGGCAGGTCGTGGGTGGCGACCACGATGGTCGTGCCCAGGCGGTTGAGCGCTTCGAACAAGGTGAGCAGGCGTCGGGCCATGTCAGCATCGACGTTGCCGGTCGGTTCGTCCGCCACCAATATTTCCGGTCGGGCAATCACCGCACGGGCGATGGCGACGCGCTGCTGCTCGCCGCCCGACAGGGTCGCCGGACGCGCATCGGCCCGGTCGCCCAGCCCGACCCAGTTCAGCATTTCCGACACCGACGCGTGGGTTTCCGCTTCCGCCATACCGGCGACGCGCAGGGGAAGGGCGATATTGTCATAGGCCGACAGATGCGAGACGAGCCGGAAATCCTGAAAGACGACGCCAATGCGGCGGCGGAAGCCGGGCAGGCGGTTGCGGGGCAACGTCACCACATCTTCGCCAAACAGGCGGATCACGCCCCGGCTGGGCCGCTGGGCCAGATAAAGGAGCTTCAGCAGCGACGTCTTGCCCGCGCCGGATGCGCCGGTCAGGAAATAAAATCCGCCGCCGTGCAGCGAAAAGCTGACGTCGGACAGCGTCTCGCTGTCCAGACCATAGCGCAGGCCGACATTTTCGAACTGGACGATTGCCGACATGATTCAATGAATGCGCCTGCGCGCTCCCTGCTGCCCCTTAGGTCGCAGCCATGGCACAGTGGGCAGGGAGCCGTAAACCCCAAGCCGCATGGACCGGCGAGTCGCGGCAGGCCTCTGCCGCCTGTCGATGCCGCTTGCCCTCGAGTCCAAGCCATGGCTATGAAGCATCATGATCCTGGTGTGTCCCAATTGCGCCACGCGCTATATTGTACCGGACAGCGCCGTCGGCCCCAATGGCCGCCAGGTTCGCTGCGCCTCTTGCAAACATAGCTGGTTTCAGAAGGGTGCCGAAATCGCGCCCCGGGAACAGGTCGCGGCGATGCCGGTTCAACCCCCGGAGGACATGGCACCGTCCGCTGCGCGCCCCGCCACTCCACCCCCGCCATCGCGTCCAGTTTCATCTCCCGTCCCCCCGGTCCCTGCATCTGCCGAGCCGAATAAGGACGAAGCCGATTTTTCAGAGCCTCCTACGGCCACCCCTTCACCGACGCCTGCCCGGCGGGCCGCCGTCGCTCCGGCAGCGGATAGCGATTATCGCTCCGATGACGTTTACGGACGTACAGCCCAGCAGCAGGAAGAGGAGTTCGCGCCACCCTCCCGGCCCAGGCGCAACCGCCTGAAGCTGTGGACATATGCGGCCATCGCCTTTTTCATGGCCATGGGGGCATTGGGCGGCGGACTTTGGTATTTCGGCGCGCCAAGCTGGGCCGTAAATCTGGGCTTTGTAGCCGAGGAAGGCGACCCCGATCTGCTATTCTACCTTTCCAAGCCCGCCGAACGCCGCAAGTTACCGACGGGTGAGGAATATTTCGCATTCGGCGCGCGCATCGTGAACAGCGGCAAGGACGTTCTGCCCGTACCGCCAGTGCTGGTGCAATTGCGCGATCAGCAGAATCGCCTTGTTTTCAGCTGGACGACCAAGGCGGATCGCAACAGCCTGAAACCCGGCGAGGAAGCGTCGATCAACGAAAGCCGGATCGACATCCCCAAAAATGCCGAAAACCTGTCCCTGACCTTCGTCCAATAACGGCCACGCCGCAGCCGGTTCGCCGCAGCGCGTCAGGGGTAGCTGACAGTTTTAGGCCTGCCCTGGGGGATGGGAATAAATTCCTGATCGTCGCCGGGGATCAACGGAAAACGCATAGCCTCCCAATCTTCCCGCGCCTGGTACAGCCGGTCGAGGTCCGACGACACGAAGTTCCACCAGACATGGCGCGGGGTACGGAACGCTTCCCCGCCACACAGCATCACCCGCCCGCCGTCCACGCTCATTAAATTAGCGCGCGTACCGGGGCGCAGCACGTAAAGCGTCTGCGGTTGAAGCGCCACGCCGTCCAAAGCCGCGTCGCCGCCCGCGACATAGATGGCCCGCTCCTCCGCCTCCGCATCGATAGGAACCCTGCCACCGGGGGACAGCTGGATATCGGCATAAATGGTGTTCGCATAGGTCGTCACCGGGGAAGTCTCTCCCCACAACGTCCCCATGATCACCCGCGCACGGGCATGGCCGCAGTCGATGATGGGCATGCCGCCTTCGCTTACATGTTCAAAGGCGGGTGGCATTTCCTCCAGCCCGTCGGGCAGCGCCAGCCAGGTCTGAATCGCCGACAGCTTGGACGGCTTGGCCCGTTCCCCGTCGGGCGATCGTTCGGAATGGACGATGCCGCTGCCCGCGGTCATCAGGTTGACGGCACCCGGCTCTATCAGTTGCTCGGTCCCCAGGGAATCGCGGTGAACGAACGCGCCTTCGAACATGTAGGTGACCGTGGCGAGATTGATGTGTGGATGCGGGCGCACGTCGATGCCCTGCCCGGCCCCGATCCGCGCTGGCCCAGCTTGATCGAAGAAAATGAACGGCCCCACCATGGTCCGGTCCCGCGCGGGCAGTGAGCGGTGAACACGAAAATCACCCAGATCATGTGTCGTGGGGGTGATCGTCTGGGTGATGATGTCGTCAGGGATCATGGGAAGTCCAGTTCACTATGGTGGCTAATGAAAAGCGGGCCGCCCCTCACCCCTCGCCGGGGGCGCGTGCCTTGATCGCGAGGGCGTGGACCTTTTCGCGCAGCAGTTCGGCCAGCGCCGCGTTCACCATACGCTGCCGAGCGACCCGATTCTGCCCAGAGAATCGCGCCGACACGATCTCAACCGTAAAATGGCTCTCTCCCGACCCGTCATGACCGGCATGACCACGATGCCTGTCGCTGTCATCGATTACGGCGAGATGTTCAGGCGACAGGGCGGCGCGCAGCCGCTCTTCAATCTCTATGGCCACGGGGCCTTTCAGTTGCGTGCTCATCGCCCCTATATAGGGCTTTTGCTCATCCATGCATCAGGACAATCGTGGTTAGCGACCCGTTTTCGAACCGACGTTTTAACCGTTTCCATGGCCGAGTGGAAAGCGACCACCCCTGCGCCGCCCAAGGCTGTGAAGAGCCGGGCGAGTTTCGCGCGCCGCCAGCTGAAGGAGGATCGTCCAGCCATGAAGGTCCGCGCTGGCGCTGGCTCTGCCTCGATCATGTGCGCGAATTCAACCAGGGTTATAACTTCTTCAGCGGCATGAGCGCGGATGAAATCGCCGCCGCTCAGCGTCCCTATGCCGGGTGGGATCGGGAAACCCGCGCCTTTTCATCCAACGCCGCAAGCCCGCCGCCGCGCTGGAGCGATTTTTCCGATCCGCTGGATGCTATCGGTGCGAAGTTCAAGGAACGGGTGGCCAAGGCCCGCGCCGACAGCCAAGTGCGGCAGGATGGCAAGTTCCTGTCCAATGAAGATCGCAAGGCGATGGCAGTCATGGGGCTGCCCGTGGACGCGGATCGCAAGGCATTGCGGCAGCGTTATACCGAATTGCTGCGCCGCTATCATCCCGACCATAATGGCGGCGACCGTAGTCATGAGAACGCGCTGCACAGCGTGATCGCGGCTTATGGCCTGCTGCGCAAGGCGGTCGCATTCGCCTGAGTGCCATCAGGTCAATTCCACGAGGGGCCGCTTGATCGCGGCAAGGGGAAGCCCCACTCTATCGACACGCCCTTCCTCGATCGGTTAGGGGCTGGAAAGATCATACAGAAAGACCTGTACGCATGACCGAGATTTCCAACGTCCAGCCCGATACCCGATCCGAAACGCTGCTGGCTGCGCCCGACCGGGAAGTCGACGCGCGGGAGATGTTCGGCGTCGATGTCGACCTCAAGATTCCGGCCTTTTCCGAAGCGGACGAGCGGGTGCCTGACTTAGACCCAGCCTATGTGTTCGATCCCGACACCACGCTGGCGATCCTGGCCGGGTTCGCCTTCAACCGCCGCGTCATGGTCCAGGGTTATCACGGCACCGGCAAGTCGAGCCATATCGAGCAGATCGCCGCCCGCCTGCGCTGGCCGTGCATCCGCATCAACCTGGACGCGCATATCAGCCGTATCGACCTGGTCGGGCGCGACGCCATCGTCCTGCGTGACGGGCAGCAGGTCACGGAATTTCGCGAAGGGCTGCTCCCCTGGTCGTTGCAACGGCCAGTGGCGCTGGTCTTCGACGAATATGATGCGGGCCGCCCCGACGTCATGTTCGTGATCCAGCGCGTGCTGGAAGCCGACGGCAAGATGACGTTGCTGGACCAGAACCGCGTGATCCGCCCCAACCCCTGGTTCCGCCTGTTCGCGACGGCCAATACCGTGGGCTTGGGCGATACGACGGGGCTTTATCACGGCACGCAGCAGATCAACCAGGGCCAGATGGACCGCTGGAACCTTGTCGTGACGCTGAACTATCTGCCCGCCGCAACTGAGGCGCAGATCGTCCTCGCCAAATCAGGCGAGTATGATCACGAAGGCGGCCGGAAGGAAGTGGAGAATATGATCAAGGTGGCGGAACTCACCCGCCAGGGCTTCGTCAACGGCGATATTTCGACCGTGATGAGCCCGCGCACCGTGATCAGCTGGGCGCAAAATGCTCTCATCTTCAAGGATGTCGGCTTCGCCTTCCGCCTGAGCTTCCTTAACAAATGCGATGAGGCGGAACGGCCGCTGGTGGCGGAATATTATCAGCGGGTGTTCGGCAAGGACCTGCCCGAGAGCGTGGCGCACCGGGTAGCCTGACGCCATGGCCGAGCGATCGCCCCTGGACGCTTTCAAGGACGTGCTGTCCGGCGCGGCGCGGTCGATCGCGCGCGATGCGGAGGTCGAGGTCGGCTTTACCGCCGATACGCCGCACATGGCGGGCAAGGCGATCAAGGTGCCGACCCCTGCCCGCTCCCTGCCTGCAGATCAGGTGGCGCTGGCGCGAGGCTTTGCCGACGCGAATGCCCTGCGACTGCGCCATCACAACGGTCGTCTGCACACACACGCAGCCCCGGCCGATGCGACCGCGCGGGCCGTCTATGACGCGGTGGAGCAGGCGCGGGTAGAGGCGATCGGGTCGCGCGCAATGGAGGGCGTACGTGCCAACCTCAATCATGCGCTGGACCTCAAGCTGAAGTCCGACCCGCTGCGCCGTGCCCGGTCGGCGGACGAAGTGCCGCTGTCCACTGCCCTTGCGCTCAAGGTCCGCGAGCGGCTGACGGGTCAACCGATCCCCAAGGACGCCATCACCGGCATGGGGCTGGTCGACCAGTGGATCGAAGACAATGCGGGCACCGATCTGGACGCGCTGGGACTGGCGATCGATGACCAGCGCGCCTTTCAGAAGATGGCCCAGGCCATGCTGGAACATCTACATCTGGTCGAAGCCGACACGCCCCCCGAAACCGACAATTCGGAGCCTGAGGACCAAGGCGAAGACGAAGAGGAGCAGCAGGAAGAAGGCGATTCGGGCGAGGATCAGGCTGGCGACAGCGACATGAACGCCGAAGCCCGCGCGGAAGATACGGGCGGCGACACGGAGGAAGGCGACAGCGAATATAGCGACGATTTCGACGCCGACAGCGATGCAGGTGCCGACGATATGGGCGAAGAAGGCATGATGCCGGTTCGCCCCAACCGGCCGCTGTCCGACCTTCCGCCGGGCTTCGACTATAAGCCCTATACCCAGTTGCACGATGAGATCGTCACCGCCGAGGATCTGTGCGACGAGGATGAGCTGCTGCGGCTGCGGGGGTTTTTGGACCAGCAGCTCACCAGCCTGCAAGGTGCCGTCACCAAGCTTGCCAACCGTTTGCAGCGGCGGTTGATGGCACAGCAGTCGCGGTCGTGGGATTTTGACCAAGAAGAAGGGCTGCTGGACGCGGCCCGGCTTGCCCGCATCGTCATCGATCCCACGCGATCGCTGTCCTACAAGATCGAACGCGACACCGAGTTTCGCGACACAGTGGTGACGCTGCTGATCGACAATAGCGGGTCCATGCGCGGGCGGCCGATCAGCATCGCCGCCATCAGCGCGGACATCATGGCACGCACGCTGGAACGATGCGGCGTCAAGACGGAGATATTGGGCTTCACCACCCGCGCGTGGAAGGGCGGGCAGAGCCGGGAAGACTGGCTGGCGGCGGGCCGACCGCCCTTGCCGGGGCGGCTCAACGACTTGCGCCACATCATATACAAGAAGGCCGACGAGCCATGGCGGCGGGCTCGCAAGAATCTGGGCCTAATGATGCGCGAAGGGCTGCTGAAGGAAAATATCGACGGAGAGGCGCTGCTTTGGGCGCATAGCCGCCTGATCGCACGGCACGAGGAACGCCGCATCCTGATGGTGATTTCCGATGGCGCGCCAGTCGATGATTCCACTCTGTCGGTGAATAGCGGCACCTATCTGGAGCGGCACCTGCGGCAGGTGATCGAATGGATCGAGGCGCGTTCCCCGGTGCAACTGGTGGCGATCGGCATCGGTCATGACGTTACCCGCTACTATCGTCGCGCCGTCACCATCATGGATGCCGAACAATTGGGCGGCACGATGGTGGAACAGCTTGCCGGGTTGTTCGACGAGGATTGAAAGCCGGTCCGGCGCTTCCGATCTCAACAATTTGTCAGGAGAGTGCCATGAGCGTCGCCTTCCGTCGCGAAAGCGATGAGGAACATCTGGAACCCAAGTTCGAGATTCCGATTCCACCCGGTCCCAATTGGGTGACGGCGCGTGGATTGCAACTGACGCGTGAGAAAGTGGAGGCGCTGGAGGCGGTCGCCACGACGGACATGGCCGAGGAAGAGGTCAAGAAGCTGAGGCGCGAGCTGCGCTATTGGCGCACCCGCCTGGCGACGACGCAGTTGCAGCCGGTGCCGCATGAAGGGGCCGTGACTTTCGGGACGTCCGTGACCTATCAGCTCAATGGCCGGACCAAGACGGTCGCCATCGTTGGCGATGATGAAGCCGACCCCAATGATGGGCGGATCAGTTTTTCCTCGCCGCTCGCGCGCACGATGATCGATGCTGAGGTCGGGGAACAGCTGGATTTCGGGAGCAACGGGCAGTCGGTCGAAATCCTTGCGATAAAGGCTGTCGATGAGGGCTGACGATCCTTAGAGCAAGCAGCGCGAAATGTGAATCACGCAGCTTGCTCTATGCCTTTGTTGCCGCATCGCTTTTTGCGGAAAACCGGTTCCCACTTTTCCGTGCGATGCTCTAAGGCGCAGGGGCGCAGAGGAGAGCCTTCGCATCCTCTGCGCCTCGGTGAGAATCAGCTTTCTCGATTAGCCGTTGCGGCCAGCTTCGAACAGAAACCAAGCGCGTTCTTCGGCCTGATCGGTCCAGTCATCGACAATGCCTTCGGTCGCATTGTCGCCAGCGTCGGTGGCGGCAGTCTTGGCGGCGCGGAGCGATCCCACCAGGCGCAGATTATCCTCCCGCAACTCGTTCAGCATATCGGCGGCGCTGACATATCCGGCATCATTATCCTTGAGAGATTGATGCCGGGAAATGTCGCCAATCGACCGCAGCGTCGTGTTGCCGGTCTTGCGCACGCGTTCGGCGATAGCGTCGGTGGTCGCCAGTATCTGGGTCGCCTGTTCGTCGAACATCAGATGATAATCGCGGAAATGCGGGCCGGACACGTGCCAATGAAAATTCTTGGTCTTGAAATATAGTGCATAGCTATCGGCCAGTACGCCATTCAGGGCTTCGGCCACCGACTTGGTCGCATTGCTGCGCAGGTCGGTCGGCGTCTTGAGATCGGGGGCTGTCATGCGTTGCTCCTGTGTCCAGCGAATGATTTCGGGAGTATAATGATCTGTAGACCCAAAAGTACCATGACAGAGCGCAAATTTCCCGGCGAATTCCTCACTCAGTCTGATCAAGCGGGTCGATCAGCGCAGGCCGGTCAGCCCGCAAGGCCGAGCGCCGCGACGGCGCTGCCCAGGCCGATCATCAACATGATCAGCGCCCCACTCACCCGAACCAGCCGCAACGGGACAATATCCGCCAGGCGTTCGCGCAGCAGCACGGCGGGCACTAGCGCCGCCATCATTCCCAATGCGCCGCCCAGGGCAGCCATTGCCGGATCGGCCGTCCGGGTCGCTATCCCCAGGATCAGGAATTGCTGGCCGTCACCAAAGCCGAGGATGAAGAGCCCCAGCGCTGACGTCAGAAAGGGACCTGTCGGCCAGGTCGCCAAAGAATCAGGCGGCTTGACGGGCCAGAGCATCCCGCCGCCCAGCATCAGCACCGCAAGCGCCAGGAACAGCAGCCG
Source organism: uncultured Sphingobium sp. (assembly GCA_965653535.1). Taxonomy (GTDB): domain Bacteria; phylum Pseudomonadota; class Alphaproteobacteria; order Sphingomonadales; family Sphingomonadaceae; genus Sphingobium. The sequence goes on along the minus strand of CBFHAG010000003.1, from coordinate 66,014 downwards.
TGCCTGCGATCCCAGCATGGGTCCGATGACCGATCCGGCGATGCCAGCAAGCAGGGCGTTGGCGATGACCGCCACGGCGGCACCGACGATAATGGCGCGATTATTCTGGAAGCGCGCGCCAAGCGCCAGCGCCAGAAGCTGGCTTTTGTCGCCCATGCCACCCAGCAAACATCCCATCAACGCGGTCAGCAGTGCATCCATGGGTCCCGGGCGGACTTTAGAGCGAGGCGGAAAGGCGCGCGGAGGCCGTCGGCTTCGTCGCGATGGAAAGGGGGATGACGTCGACCCTGGGCATTTCCGCCGCGATCGCGTCCCGAAGGAGATCGAGATAGGAGAGCACCACAGGCCCCATGCCCTGCAGCGACAATGCCGATTCCAGCGTGCATGCCAGGCTTTCGACGCTGTCGATATGATAGGCGCGGGACAGGTGGCGGACCTGATCGACCTCGTCCTGCAATCGCGACACGCTTAAATGGCCGCGCTCCCCGGCAAGGCTATCGACCCGTTCGAGCAGATTTGCCAGAATGGCCATCATCGGATCATGTCGCATGGAGAATTCTCCCCCGTCCCTGGCTTCTCCCCGCATTATGCACGGAGGAGGTTAAGGCCGTGTAAAGCGTAACGCGCGCCGCCCCCGACGGTTGCTTCGCCTTGACATCGATCCGAATCTCCCTCATGGGCGGCTGCTGAAACAGGGCGGCCTTTTTTCGGAAGATTGGGGCCGCTTTTCTTTTCACGATATTACGACCAGGAACACAGGGCCATGGCCAAGCCAGCAACCGTCAAGATTCGCCTCGTCAGCTCGGCTGACACCGGCTTCTTCTACGTTACGAAGAAGAACCCGCGCACGAAGACCGAGAAGCTGAGCTTCCGCAAATATGACCCGGTCGTGCGCAAGCATGTCGAGTTCAAGGAAGCCAAGATCAAGTGATCTGCGGGCAGCGTTAAGCCGTCCCGGTCCATTTGGATGCTTCAAGGAAAGGCCCGTCCCCATAAGGGAACGGGCCTTTCCTTGTTGCTGTCTAAAATCGACGAGTGCAGCGGCTGCTCCCACTTCCGGGATAATTGGGAAGCATCACGCCATGCTTCCCAACTTCGCTCTTCCCTCGCGTCCGTCAGTTGCCGATGGGCTGATCGTCGGTGCGCGTGATGACAACGGTCGAGGAACGCGGCTGCTGTCCGGCGACCGGCCAGTCCCCCGTTGGATGCTGGATATTGACGAAGAAGGTCTTGAGGTCCGGCGTGTAGGCGATGCCGGTGATCTCGCAGCCGACCGGCCCCACCAGGAAACGCTTTGACTGTTTGCTGGTCTGGTCGACATGGAACATCGCATTGTGACCGAAGGCCTGGTCGATGGACGTCCCGGTCACACCCGAATTGCCCGGCACACTATGGTCGGTCTGGACCCAGAGTCGGCCCTGCGGATCGATGCGGATACCATCGGGGCTGGAGAAGCTGTCGCCGTTGATATTCCCCACCAGATTGGAACCGCCCGCCGCCAGGCCGGGATCGCCCGCCAGCAGAAAGATTCCCCACGTGAAGCTGGTCGCCAGCGGCGAATCTCCATTTTCCTTGAACTTGATGATATGGCCGTGAAGGTTGCGGGTGCGGGGGTTGGCCGCGTCGGTAACCTGACGGCCGCTATTGTTGGTCAGCGTGCAATAGATAGCGCTGTTGTCCGGCGCGACGGTCAGCCATTCTGGCCGATCCATGACGGTCCCGCCCGCAACGCGCGCTGCCGCCTTGGTATTGATGAGCACATCCGCCCGGCTGTTGAAGTCGACGATGGTGGGCGTGGGTGGCGTCGTGCTCTGGCTGACATTGCCGGGGTCCGAAGCGCCCGGCAGCAAGCCGTTCTGCCCATGTACCAGCGCGCGCCATTCGCCCGTACCGTCGGCATTGAAACGAGCGACATAGAGCGTGCCATAGTCCAGCAGATCCGTGTTCGCAGCGCGATTCGACGCGCTGTAGGCGCGATCAGGCACGAATTTGTAGATGCAGCCCGGCGTGCTGTCGTCTCCCATATAAAAGGCCGTGCGGCGATTGCTGTCCGCCATGAACGCGACATTTTCATGGTCGAACCGACCCATGGCGGTGCGCTTGGTCGGGGCGGCTAGTTCCTGAGAGGGGTCGATTTCGACCACCCAGCCATAGTCATTTTCCGGCTGCGTAGGATCGAGATAATTGTCCGTCGTTTCTTCGCAAGTGAGGTACGTGCCCCAGGGGGTGCGGCCGGACGCGCAGTTGTTCAACATGCCCTTGATCGTGCCGGAAAGCTGGCCTGCGGCGGGGCCACCCGCGCGATAGCTGCTATTGCCGGTGTAACGCTTGTTAAAGCGCGAACCCGCCTTTACCGCCCATTTGCCATCCGTGCCCTTGGCGACTTCCACGACGGAGATGCCGACTGCCGAAAGCGCCAGCGCCTTTTGATCCGCAGTCGCCGTGGCGGCATCATAGCTGCCCGCGAAGAGGATGTTGCTGTCGGGATATTCATGGTTGATAGCGAGCAGCCCGCTGATATTGGCATCGGTGCCGGACAGTTCGAAATATTCCATGCCGTCATGATTGCCGCCCGCCCATTTTTCCGCATCGGTGGGGGTGGGATAGCTGCCCGAATAGGGTGTGCCGGCCTCAACGGAATCGCCTGCCTTCAACAGGACATCGACGGTGTAGCCGGTCGGGACGGTCACGGTGTCGTTCTGGTTCGCCGCCACCGGAGCAAAGGCGATGGCGTAGTTGGGCGTGGGTGTCGGGGTGGGCGACGGGCTGGGGCTGGGCGAAGGCGAGGCGAAACCGCCATCGTCATCGCCGCAAGCGGCCAGCGTTCCCAGCATCGGCAGGATCGACAGGCCCAGCAGGCCGTTTTTCAGGACGGAACGTCGGCCCGGATTGGCAGCCACAATGGCTTCCAGGCTATTGTCGCCCGCTATGATTGTCGGCTGGTTGTCACGAAATGGCGCGCGCGCTTCATCGGTCAGATGAGACATTTTTGATACCCCTGGTATAGATCGGGCTGTCCGCGGTTCGCGGCGCCCATGGCCAGCGAGTTGGCAGAGGCAGATGAAATCAGGGCGTCATTTCAGCGACGTGACGATGAAAGGAGCATGACGATCCGGTGACGATCATCGCCCGTTCGTTACAGCAGCGCGTTCACCTGCTCAATAAAGCGCAGCACGGAAATAGGCTTGGACACATAAGCCTGCGCACCCGCGCCGCGAATCCGGTCTTCATCACCCTTCCCGGCATAGGCGGTGACCGCCATGATCGGCACCGGAGACAGGCGCGGATCGCGTTTCAGCGATATGATGAGGTCAAGGCCGCTGACATGCGGCAGATGGATGTCGGTGATCACCAGGTCCGGGCGAAACTCCAGCGCCTGCACCACCACGTCGCGACCATCGCGCAGAGGCAGCACTTCATGCCCGTGCGCGCGCAACAGATCGCAAAAAAGTTTGAGATTGAGTTCGTTGTCCTCGACAACGAGCACGCGCTTTGCCACCAGTCACCCGCGTTTCGATCATGCGCACAGGATGCGCGCCCTTGATATTGTCCCCAGCCGAGAACCACCATGCGTCCCCATGACCCCGAAGGCAAGCAGGATAGCCAAGGCGATGCCCAGGAAGCGGGCACTCTGGCGCTGCTGGCGCTCGCCTGGACATTGGGGGAGGAACGGCGTGCCGAACGGCTGCTGGCGCTGACCGGGCTGGACGCCGACGCGCTGCGCGCGGGCATCGACAGCCCGGCGGTGCTGGGGGCCGTGCTGGATTTCCTGGCCGATCACGAACCTGATTTGATCGCCTGTGCCGAAGCGATCGAAACCACTCCCGCCACTTTGATAGGCATCAGGACCCAGCTTCGCCAATGACCCGTCCCCTTATCATCACCGATTGCGACGAAGTCCTGCTGCACATGGTCGTGCCGTTCCGGCAGTGGCTGGACGAGCGGCACAATGTCCATTTCGACATGGGCGAGCCGGGCTTTGTCGAAGCGCTGCGCCACAAGGACAGCGGCATCCCGTTGGAGCGCGAGCTGGTATGGGAATTGCTGGTCGGCTTTTTCGACACCGAAATGCACCGGCAACAGCCGATCGCAGGCGCGATTGAATCGCTTGGCCGCCTGTCACGCATCGCCGACATCGTCGTGCTGACCAACATTGGCGAGCGTCATCACCAGCAGCGGATCGAACAATTGGCGACGCACGGACTGCACCATGGCGTTCATTGGAACCAGGGCGGCAAGGGGCGGCCGCTGGCCGCCATCGTCGCGGAACGCAAGCCGTCCGTCGCCCTGTTCATCGACGATCTGGCCGAACATCATGCGTCAGTTGCGGACCATGCGCCGGGCGTATGGCGCCTGCACATGGTCGGCGAACCGGAACTCGCCCCCAACATCGCGGCTGCCCCGTCGTCCCATGCGCGGATCGACACATGGAGCGCAGCCGAACAATGGATCACCGATCGGTTGGCCCAAGGCCCCGCCCCTTTTTCCCCACCCTCTACCAATGGAGCTTTCCTATGAGCGTTGAAACCCGACTTGCCGAACTGGGCATCACCTTGCCCGTCGCCGCTGCGCCTGTTGCCGCTTATGTCGCCACGGTGGAAGCGAACGGCCTGCTGCATATTTCCGGGCAGATTTCCCTGTCCGACGGACAGTTGATGACCGGTCGGCTGGGCGAGGACCGCGACCTGGACTATGGCGTCAAGGCGGCGCGCGCCTGCGGCCTGAACCTGATCGCGCAGATCAAGGCGGCGCTGGGCAGCCTGGATCGGGTCGAGCGGATCGTGAAGCTGGGCGCATTCATCAGCAGCGCGCCTGATTTCACCGATCAGCCCAAGGTCGCCAATGGCGCGTCCGAACTGATGGTTGAAGTGTTCGGTGAAGCGGGCAAGCATACGCGCAGCGCGGTGGGCGTTCCCGTCCTGCCGTTGGGCGCCGTCGTGGAAATCGACGCTGTGGTCCTTGTCCGGCCCGCCGCCTGATCCTTTCCCCTTCCTGATCGAACGGCCCTTTGCCCATCGCGGGCTGCATGGGCCGTCGATCAGCGAAAACGGCATGGTGGCGTTCCGCGCCGCCGTGGCGCAGGGTCATGGCATCGAATGCGACGTGCGGTTGAGCCATGACGGGATCGCCATGGTTTTTCACGACAGGACGCTGTCGCGCATGACCGGCGTGGAAGGCGATATATGCAACTGGCCAGCCGATCGGCTGGACCAGTTGCCTCTACATGATGGCGGGCCGGTTCCCCGGCTCGCCGCCCTGATCGACCTATGCGGCGCGCAGGTGCCGCTATTGATAGAAATCAAGGTGACGGGTCGACGGGTCGCGCCGATCTGCCGTGCGGTGGCGCAGGACTTGGCGCGCCATCCCGGTGCGAAAGCGGCGGTCATGTCGTTCAATCCGCTGGCCATGCGCTGGTTTGCGCGGCACATGCCCGGCATAGCGCGCGGCCTTGTCGTTACCGAGCAGGACAAGCCGGGCTGGCGCGGGGAAATACAGCGTGACCTTGCGCTTTGGCTTACCCGGCCCGATTTTGTGGCCTGTGACATTCTTGACCTGCCTTCATCCCTTTCCACCCGTGCGCGCGGCAAAGCCATGCCCGTGCTGACCTGGACCGTGCGCACCCCGGAGGATCGTGCCCGCGCCGCGCGGCATGCGGACCAGATTATTTTCGAGGTGGCGGGTGGCTGACTGCGTGGCGCGGGTGGCGAGCGGCGTCGCGGACCTGCCCCGCGACCAATGGGACGCCTGCGCCGGGGCGGCGAACCCGTTCATCTGCTGGGACTTCCTGGCTGCGCTGGAAAAATCGGGCAGCGTCGGGCCGGGCACTGGCTGGCAAGCGCTGCCCTTGCTGATCGATGGACCCGACGGGCGGATCGCGGCGGCGGCACCGCTCTATGGCAAGACCCACAGCCAGGGCGAATATGTGTTCGATCATGGCTGGGCCGAGGCGTGGGAGCAGGCGGGTGGCCGCTACTATCCCAAAGTCCAGCTTTGCGCGCCCTTTTCTCCGGTTCCCGGCCCCCGGCTGCTGCTGCGCGACCCATCGCTGGCCGCCGCGCTAGTCGCCGGGATCGAGGCGGTGGTCGAGCGCAGCACATTGTCGTCGGCGCACGCTACCTTCATCGAACCGGCGCAGGTGCCGTTGTTCGAAGCGGCGGGCTGGCTGATCCGGGAGGACATCCAGTTCCACTGGACCAACCGGGGCTATCGCAATTTCGATGATTTCCTCGCCAGCCTGTCCAGTGCCAAGCGGAAGAATATTCGCAAGGAACGGGCACGCGCGGTCGAAGGGCTGGACATCGTCCACCTGACCGGCGCGGACCTGCGCGAAGAGCATTGGGACGAATTCTGGCGCTTTTATCAGGATACAGGCGCGCGCAAATGGGGGCGACCTTATCTGACGCGGGCCTTTTTTTCGATGCTGGGCGAAAGCATGGCCGACCGCGTGCTGCTGGTGCTGGCGCGGCGGCAGGGTCGCGCGATCGCGGGCGCGCTCAACCTGATTGGCGGCGACGCGCTATATGGGCGCTATTGGGGCTGTACCGAGGAGGTCCCCAATCTTCATTTCGAGCTATGCTATTATCAGGCGATCGATATCGCCATCGCCCGTGGCCTGTCACGGGTGGAAGCCGGCGCGCAGGGCGGGCACAAACTGGCCAGGGGCTATGCGCCCGAACCGACCTATTCAGCCCATTATCTGCCCAACCCGTCATTTCGCCGAGCGGTGGCGGATTTTCTGTCCCAGGAGCGGGCTGGCGTCGAACGCGACCGCGCCTGGCTGGGCGAACGAACGCCGTTCAGGAAAGCAGACTGACGATCAGGCCGCGCGCAGCTGGGTCGCGGCGATCAGGGCGCGGGCCTGGCGCTGTGCTTCGGCAATTTCACGCGCGGTCATTTCTTCCGCGATTTCGGCGCGCATCGTCTGGCCTTCCTCACTGCCCCGGAGCGCGGCGAGATTGAACCATTTATGCGCTTCGACCAGATCGACCGACAGGTCGCCTGTGCCGCAGCTATAGGCGACGCCCAGTTCAAAACAGGCTTCGGCCGATTCATATCCCGCAATCGACTGGCGGCTTTCCATCAGAAACTGGGCGCTCTTCAAACTGTTCGCCATGACCGGATCCCCCTTATGGATTTCACTGGATGGTTCTTGACGACCGACACAATGGACAGTCCATGATAAAAAATTGGTTAACGCGGCTTTCAGGCTTGCGCGCTTCAGGCCAGGCATGGCTGAGCGGGCGAAGGTTAATGCGTTGAAATGACGATCCAGGGGTGGCTTCCGTAAAGGATAATCCCCATAGCCACGCCATGACTGCGTCCCCGGAAACATCTGCCATGGCCTCGCCGAAATGGGACATACCGTTCCGCGAATTTGTCCTGCTGTCCGCTTGCCTGATGGCGATGAACGCCCTGTCCATCGACCCGATGCTGCCTGCATTGCCAGACATTGGCCGAGACCTGGCCGTCACGCAGCCCAATGACCGGCAGTTGATTATCAGCGTCTATTTCATGGGGTTGGGCGTGGGATCACTACTGTTCGGTGTCCTGTCCGACCGATTCGGGCGCAAGAAGGTGCTGGGCACCGCGATGGCGCTGTTCATCCTGTCGTCCATCGCCTGCGCTGCGGCGCAAAGCTTTGCCATGATGCTGGCCGCGCGCGCCATGGCGGGATTTTTCGCGGGGGCGAGCCGAGTCATCACCGTCAGCATCATCCGCGACCGCTTCCGGGGTGACGCCATGGCGCGGGTCATGTCGCTGATATTCGCCGTGTTCATGTTGATCCCGGTCGTCGCGCCCAGTTTCGGGCAAGCGATCCTGTTGATAGCGCCATGGCGCTGGATTTTCTGGATATTGGCGATTCTGTCCACCCTGATCCTGTTGTGGATGCTGATCCGCCTGCCCGAAACCCTGGCACCGGAAAACCGCGTCCGCATCAGCGTACCGTCGCTGCTACGGACCATGGGGATGATCGTCACCACACGCAGTTCAATCGGCTATATGCTGGCAAGCGGCGTCGCGATGAGCGGGCTGATCGGCTTCATCCTGTCGATCCAGCAGATATTCTTCGACGTGTTCGATGCGCAGAAGATATTCCCCTTTGCCTTCGCGGCGCTGGCGGGCAGCATGGGGATCGGCAGCCTGGTGAACAGTCGGCTGGTATCGCGCTTTGGCGCGCGGCGGCTGAGCCAGGGCGCCCTGCTGGCCCTGATCCTTATCAACGCAGTGCATCTGGCCGTCATCCTGGCCGGTTACGAAACGATGATCAGCTTCATCACCCTGCAGTCGTTGACGATGCTGACGGTGGCGTTCACCGCGTCCAATTTCAGCGCGATTTCGATGGAGCCATTCTCCAGGGGAGCGGGCGCAGCCTCTTCCTTCCAGTCTTTCCTGACGACAGCGGTTTCCAGTATATTCGGCAGTCTGGTCGGCCTGTCCTTTGACGGTTCGACCCTGCCCCTGACGGTGGGCCTGCTGGCGTTTGGCGCGCTGTCTTTTCTGATCGTCTATTGGGCCGAGAGAGGAAAGCTCTTCACCCGCCCCGGTCACGGCGCACTGCGTGACATGGAGGTCGAAACGGTCCGATAAATAAAAAAGGGAGGCAATTCCCTGCCCCCCTTTTCCTCTTCCCTGTCAGGCGTCGCGTCCACCCGGCGTGGGCGCGCCCGGCATCGGGGGCACCGGCTGCGGCGGGATGCCGCTATCCTGTTCATGCGTTTCCACGACACCCCGCGCCACATGGCTCTTGCGATAGCCATAGAGGAAATAGAGCAGCAGCCCCAACCCACCCCAGACCGGCAGCACCATCTGGGCATCGACCGGCAGGTTGAAGAACAGGAACAGGCAGCCAAAGGTCGCAGCGGGCGCGATCAGCCAGATCGCCGGCGTCCTGAACGGGCGCGGGCGCTGAGGGTCTCTGACCCGAAGCACCATGACCGCAATCGACACCATGAAAAAGGCGAACAGCGTGCCGGAATTGGAAATGTCGGCCAGCTGTCCCACAGGCAGCAAGGCGGCAGCGATGGCGACGAAGATGCCGGTGACGATCGTCACGACATGCGGCGTCTTGAAGCGCGGGTGGATGCTGGCCAGCTTTTCCGGCAGCAGCCCGTCACGCGCCATCACAAAGAAGATGCGCGTCTGGCCGAACATCATCATCAGGATGACGGACGGCAAAGCGAGGTTGGCGGCCAGGCCGAGCGCATTGCCGACGACCGTCCAGTTGATCGCCCGCAGCACATGGGCCAGCGCTTCGTTGGAACAGACGAGGTCATTGGCGTGGGCAGCCGTAGCGCAGGCGGCGGCAAAGCCCTGCGACCCCGGCGCGACGACCGACCCATCGGGGCCAAGCACCGGCTGCGCGCCAATCGCGCCGATCGCACCCGCCGCGACGAACAGATAGAAGATGGTGCAGATCGCAAGGCTGCCGATCAGGCCGATCGGCACGTTCCGTTGCGGATTTTTGGTTTCTTCCGCAGCGGTCGAAACCGCGTCGAAACCGACATAGGCAAAGAAGATCGACGCCGCCGCGCCGACGATGCCCATGCCACTGGTGCCTTCCGGGCCGAACCAGCCATTGGGCGCGAAGGGTGAAAAATTACCGGTGTCGAGCGCGGGCAGCGTCAGCGCGACGAAAGCGGTCAGCGCCGTCACCTTGATCGCGACCAGCACCGCGTTGACGCGCGCGCTTTCGGTCGTGCCGAGGACCAGCAGCGCGGTAACGGCCAGGGCAACGAAGATCGCGGGAATGTTGATCAACCCGTGCGAGAAATCGGCATGCGGGATCAAGCCGTTCATGGTCCAGACCGGCCCGCTCGACAGCGCCTGCGGTAATTCAAGCCCGGTGATACTTTTCATAAGGCCCATGAAATAGCCTGACCAGCCGACCGACACGGCGCTGGCCGCGACCGCATATTCCAAAATCAGCGCCCACCCGACCATCCAGGCCAGCAGTTCGCCCACAACGGCATAGGTATAGGTATAGGCAGACCCGGAAACCGGGACCATCGACGCGAGTTCGGAATAACACAGCGCCGCAAAGGCGCAGACCGCGCCAGCGATCATGAAACTCCACATCATGCCCGGTCCCGCCTTTTGCGCGGCGGCGGCGGTCAGCACGAAAATGCCGGTGCCGATGATCGCGCCGACGCCCAGCAGCGTCAGCTGGATCGGCCCCAACGTGCGGACGAGAGATTTTTTTTCGGCCGTCGCCAATATGGCGTCCAGCGGCTTTATGCGCCCGAAGATCATGAATGGAGCCCTTTATCCATATGCCGTTTGTCCGGGCGGTCAGGCCGACCGATCCCCCCTGTTTTTCTGCTGTCGGGAGACTATCGCCTAATCCGGCCCGCGCAAGTATGTTGCGTGACGCCGACACAGTAGAAGGGAACCCATGATGATCGAACTGCTGCGGGCGGCGTGCCTGGACAATGTGCCCCATGGTTTTGCCGGGCGGCGCGGCGGCGTGTCCACTGGCGTTCACGCGGGCCTGAATGTCGGGCTGGGGTCGGACGATGAGCGGGAGGCAATTTTGCGCAACCGCGAACTGGCGCGCGACGCCCTGTTGCCGGGCGCGACACTGGTGACGGTGCGGCAGGTCCATTCGCCCGACGTGGTGACCGTCACGGCGGCTATTGAAGAACAGGATCGCCCGGTCGCCGACGCCATGGTCACAGACCGGCCCGGACTGATCCTGGGCATATTGACGGCGGACTGCGTGCCGGTCCTCTTCGCCGATCCTGATGCGGGCGTTGTCGGCGCGGCGCATGCTGGCTGGAAGGGGGCATTGAGCGGTGTGACGGACCGAACGATCCAGGAGATGGAGAAGCTGGGCGCGCAGGCGCAGCGCATCCGCGCCGCCATCGGCCCCTGTATCGGGCGCGCATCCTATGAAGTGACCGAACCGTTCGTGCGCGCCTTCGAAGAGCAGGACCCGGAAAATGGACGATTTTTCAGCGCCGGACGCGAAGGTCATTGCCAGTTCGACATCGCCGCCTATGTCGCCGCGCGTCTGGCGGCATCCGGCGTTGGCCGGGTCGAGATGCTGGATGAGGACAGCTATAGCCAGCCGGAGCGCTTTTTCAGCTATCGCCGTTCCTGCCATCGTGGCGAAGCGAGCTATGGTCGGCAGATTTCCATGATCGCGGTGGGGTGACAGCGCGCGGTCCTGACCGGCCTGTCCGATATGGGGCAGTCGGCGGGCTGTCCGATCGCTTTTTTAGTTGCAATACAGGATGGGATTGCGGCCACGCCACCTGCAACCTATTTGTCGCGGGCGCGCCGCTGTTTGACGCGCAAGGGGGACAGGCTAAGGCGTGGCATGAGCACCAGAACAGACTCAGGGGAAAATGATCCCGTCATCGAGAGCCGCGACCAGTTGCTCGCCGCCTTCGCCAAGGGGGAAAAACCCAAGGATCGTTGGCGCATCGGCACCGAACATGAAAAGTTCGTCTATGCCAGGACCGATCATCATGCCCCGTCCTATGGAGAGAATGGGGGCATCCACACGCTGTTGATCGGCCTGACCCGCTATGGCTGGAGCCCGGTGTTCGAGGGCGAAAATATCATCGCCCTGTCCGGTCCCGACGGGACGGTCAGCCTGGAACCGGCGGGACAGCTGGAGCTTTCCGGCGCACCGCTGGAGAATCTTCACCAGACCTTTGGCGAAACGCAGCGGCATCTGGAACAGGTCAAATATGTCGGCGAAATGCTGGGACTGGGCTTCCTGGGCCTTGGCATGTGGCCGGACAAGCGCCGCGACGAGCTGCCGATCATGCCCAAGGGCCGGTACGACATCATGCTGCGCCATATGCCGCGCGTCGGATCGATGGGCCTGGACATGATGCTGCGCACCTGCACCATCCAGACCAACCTCGATTATGGCAGCGAGGCGGACATGGTGCAGAAGTTCCGCGTCAGCCTGGCCCTGCAGCCGCTGGCGACGGCGCTGTTCGCCAATTCCCCCTTTACCGAGGGCAAGCCCAACGGATTTCTGTCCTATCGCAGCCACATCTGGTCCGACACCGACCCTGCACGGACCGGCATGCTGCCGTTCGTGTTCGAGGATGGCTTTAGCTATGAACGCTATGCCGACTATGCGCTCGATGTGCCGATGTATTTTGTTTACCGCGACGGCCGTTATATCGACGCGGCGGGGCTGAGCTTTCGCGATTTCCTGGACGGGCGGCTGTCCGTCCTGCCGGGCGAGAAGCCGACCGAGAAGGATTGGGAGGACCATCTGTCCACCGCCTTCCCTGAGGTGCGGTTGAAAAGCTTTCTGGAAATGCGCGGCGCGGATGGCGGCCCGGCTGACCGGATCACGGCGCTGCCTGCTTTCTGGGTCGGGCTGCTTTACGATCAGGGCGCGCTCGATGCGGCGTGGGATCTGGTGCAGGACTGGTCCATGGCGGATCGGCAGGCGCTGCGCGATGCAGCGCCGCGCATGGCGCTGAACGCTCCGCTGCCGGGCGGACGGACGCTGCGCGACATTGCGGGCCAAGTGCTGGAGATTGCGCGGGGCGGGCTGAAGGCGCGAGCGCGGATAGACGACGCTGGCCGGGATGAGACGGGATATCTGGCACCGCTGGATGACATCGCGGCGTCAGGGGTCACGCATGCCGAACGGCTGCTGGAACGTTATCACGGCGTATGGGCGGGCGACCTTGGCCGGGTGTACACCGAAGAAAGCTACTGATTATTCGGCGGGCTGTAATTCCTGCCCGCCAGTCGGCTTACGCCCGGTGACCCAGACGAAAAGGCGCGGAATTGGCGCGTTGCGCGCCATCCATTCGCTGTAAGCGCGATAGGCGGGGTCAGTCGACAGATGCGCCTCTTCCGTCCGGGCGCGCCAATAATAGACGGCGTTGGTCACCGCCAGCATCGCGCAATTGCGTACCATATCGGTCAGGCCGCCCGACAGGGTCAGGAATGGCAGGGCGGAAAACCACCAGAAGAGATTTTTCGACAGATAGGCGGGGTGCCGGGTCCAGCGATACGGCCCATGCGTTAATATGCCGCGATGCGTCAGGTTGGAAAATCGGATGCCGAACGCCACCGTCGCCCAGGCGTAGATAGCGGTCAACAGCACCAGCCAGCCGCCCAGCAGCCACTGAATGGCGGTATTCCCCTGGGTCCACATATCCCACTCCGCGCCGCCCGCATGATAATCGAGCGGGCCGCCCGCCCCCATCAGGACGAAGGGCGGATAGCAGATCAGCGCCGCCACCCATCCTGCCAGTGCGGGGTTGGCGGATCGGATATGCGAATCCAGCGGCTTGCAGGTCAGCAGATAACCGACCGTCGCCATGCAGACGTCGATCATGAACATGACGGCGATCAGGAAGGCGGTCAGGTTCACCGGATTGGCAAAGGCGTGATCGATGCGCCAGTCGACGACGCTCGCGAAATTGCCAGGCACGATCGACAGCATGAAGGCGAGGAAGAAGCCCTTGACCGTCCAGGCGCGTGCATGATTGGCGACCTGTTCCCGGTCGGGCGATCCCGCCGCGCCACCGATCACCCATTGGCCGAACGCGTAGGATGCATCCTTCGGATCGACCAGCCGCCGATCGATCCAGAGCACATAGGGAATGGAAAAGGCGAGCAACCATGGCGCGGCGGCGATGAACAGGTCCATGGAAAAGCGATAGTTGCCGCTCCAGTACCAGCGCGCAACGCAATAAAAGATGGCAATGGCCAGCCACGTCGCCCACAGCCCGGCGATCTTGACGAGGCTGATGTCGAACACCTCTCGCCACGGACGGGGAGGCCCGCGCCAGTCGAGTCCGGTCGATGCATTGCGATGCACCTTGTCCACCAGCAGCGACCACAGCACCATCGGCAAGCCACAGGCGACGACTGAGGCAAAGCCCGCATAGGGGCCGTCCATCCCGTAACGGCGCGCCACCAGCGTCCAGACGCCAAGGCCAAGGAGGCCGACAAGGCCGACGCCATTGCCGACGGCGGAAGGCGGGCAGGGATCGGCTGTCTTTCGCATGACGGCGACTTATGAGCGAAAATGGTAAGCAAGCGGTGAAGGACAGCAAAGCACGCAACGCGGCAAATGATGCCCCGGCCCCACGCTTTTAGCTGGCGCGAGGCCCAAGACGATGTAAAGAACAGATCATGACCAAAGGGCACGGGGCATGATCGCTAAACTCAAGGGGCGGCTGGACAGCACCGGCACCGACCATGCCATCATCGATGTGGGCGGGGTCGGATATCTCGTCGGCGCATCGTCGCGCACGCTCGCCGCGCTGGGTCCGGTTGGCGAAGCGGTGACGGTGCATACCGAAATGCTGGTGTCCGACGATTCGGTGCGGCTGATCGGATTTGCACGCGGGGAGGAACGCGACTGGTTCCGCCTGCTGGTGGGCGTACAGGGCGTCGGATCGCGGGTGGCGCTGGCGATCCTGTCGGCGCTGGAACCGGCGGAACTGCATCGATCCGTGGCGACAGGCGACAAGGCGATGGTGGCGCGGGCGAACGGCGTCGGTCCCAAGCTGGCCCTGCGCATCGTCAATGAATTGAAGGACAAGATCGGCGCCGCGCCGGGGGCCAGTGGCACGCTGGCTGGGGGCAGCATCGCGCCGTCGCTGATGAACGGCCATGGCGCGGACGCCATTTCGGCGCTTCAGAATCTGGGTTTCCGTCCGGCGGAGGCGAGCAGCGCCGTCGCAGCGGCGGAGGAAGAGCTGGGCGAAGGTGCGACCCTTGATGCGCTGGTCCGGCTGGCTCTGCGCAAGGCATCGAAATGAGCGAGGACAGGCTGATCGCCTCCACCCGCCGCGTGGAAGATGTGGACGCGGCGCTGCGGCCCAAATCATTGAGCGAATTTATCGGGCAGGAAGCGGCGCGCGGCAATTTGCGCGTGTTCATCGAGGCAGCGAAGGCGCGCGGTGAGGCGCTGGACCATGTGCTGTTCTTTGGTCCCCCCGGCCTCGGCAAGACGACGCTGGCACAGATTGTCGCCAAGGAAATGGGCGTGGGCTTTCGCGCGACATCAGGACCGGTGATCGCCAAGTCGGGCGATCTGGCCGCGCTGCTCACCAATCTGGACGAAGGCGACGTGCTGTTCGTGGACGAGATTCATCGCCTGAACCCAGCGGTGGAAGAGGTGCTGTATCCGGCGATGGAGGACCGTGCGCTGGACCTGATGATCGGCGAGGGACCGTCTGCCCGATCCGTCCGCATCGACCTGCCGCACTTCACGCTGGTCGGCGCGACGACGCGGCAGGGGTTGCTGACGACGCCTTTACGCGACCGGTTCGGCATTCCGGTGCGGCTGCAATTTTATACCGTCGATGAGCTGGAACTGGTGGTACGCCGCGCGGCACGATTGCTGAACCTGGTGATCACGCCCGACGGTGCGGTCGAGATTGCGCGACGTTCGCGAGGCACGCCGCGCATCGCCGGACGGCTGCTGCGGCGCGTCCGCGACTTTGCCAATGTCGCAGGCGTCGAAGCGGTGGACGCCAAAATGGCGGATGCGTCGCTCAGCCGCCTGGAGGTGGACCAGCTGGGGCTTGACCTGATGGACAGGCGCTACCTGATGATGATTGCCGACATTTATCGCGGTGGCCCGGTGGGGGTGGAGACGCTGGCGGCGGGCCTATCCGAGCCGCGCGACACTGTCGAGGAAGTGATCGAACCCTATCTGATCCAGCTGGGCCTGATCGCCCGCACCGCACGGGGTCGTTGCCTGAATGGGCCGGGATGGAAGCATCTGGGGCTGAACCCGCCCGCAGGGACGCAGGACGCCCTTTTCAGCTGACAGGGTTCGCCGACTGACAGGGTTCGGTCGAAAATTCGATTGGCCGTGTTCACAGGCAGTGGACGGAAAAAGCATGGCCGTTACGGCAACGCGCCGTTATAGCCTGCCGCCAAAATAGCGCGACGCGGACGCGCCGGGTCCAGGAGGCAGGCTTGCAGGCGATCGAACGGTTCCCCAATCTGGTGACGATGTTCTTCGCGCGGGCGAAGGAAAAGGGCGATCTGCCTTTCCTGTGGCGCAAGGTCGATGGCCGCTGGCAATCGCTGAGCTGGACCGAGGTCGCGCATCAGGTCGCTTCGCTGGCTGCTGCATTAAAGGCTCGGGGCCTGAAGCCGGGCGACCCCGTCATGCTGGTGAGCGAAAACCGCCCGGAATTCTGCATCGCCGACCTGGCCATCATGGCGGCTGGATGCGTAACCGTGCCGACTTACACCACCAACACGACGCGGGACCATCAGCATATCCTGACCGACAGCGGCGCACGGGCGGTGATCGTTTCGACCGCGAAGCTGGCCCAGGCATTGATGCCCGCAGTGCTGCGGTCGCGCGCAAGTTTCGTCATCGGCATGGAGCCACTGCGCGGTGGACAGGGCGACATTTCCTGCCATTTGTGGAGCGACCTGATCGCGGCCCACATCGCCGACCCCGACGCCTGTGCCGCTGAACAGACAGCGGATCGGCCGGATCTGGCCTGCATCATCTATACCAGCGGCACCGGCGGCGCGCCGCGCGGGGTGATGCAGCATCACGGCGCGATCCTGTGCAATATCGAAGGCGCGGGCAGGCTGGTCGTGGAGGATTTCGGTTGGGGGGACGAGGTATTCCTGTCGTTCCTGCCTTTGTCACACGCCTATGAACATAGCGGCGGCCAGTTCCTTCCGATCATGCTGGCGGGGCAGATCTATTATGCCGAAGGGCTGGAGAAGCTGGCCAGCAATATCGAGGAGGCGCGGCCCACGATCATGGTCGTCGTGCCCCGCCTGTTCGAGGTGCTGCGCACGCGGATCATGAAGTCTGTTGAAAAGCAGGGCAAATTACCCGCCTGGTTGATGGCGCAGGCGCTGCGGATATCCGCGAAGGAGCAGCAGGGCCGCAAATCGATCACTGATCTGCCGATGAAGGCGCTGCTGGCGCGCACGCTGAAACCCAAGATCGCCGCCCGCTTCGGTGGACGGATGAAGGCGCTGGTATCGGGCGGGGCACCGCTGAATCCCGATGTCGGCCTGTTCTTCGACGCCATGGGCCTGACTTTGTTGCAGGGATATGGTCAGACCGAAGCCGGACCGGTGATCAGTTGCAACCGACCGCGCGCTGGTATCAGCATGGACACGGTCGGGCCGCCGCTGGACGGGGTAGAGGTGCGGATCGCCGTCGATGGCGAGATATTGGTGCGCGGCGAACTGGTCATGCACGGTTATTGGCGCAACGAAGCGGATACGGAGCGGGCGCTGAAGGGCGGTTGGCTGCATACTGGCGACATTGGCGAATTCGACGAGCGCGGACGCATCCGCATCACCGACCGGAAGAAGGACCTGATCGTCAACGACAAGGGCGACAATGTATCGCCGCAGAAAGTCGAAGGCATGCTGACGCTCCAGCCGGAAATCGGGCAGGCGATGGTCTATGGCGATCGCAGGCCGCATCTGGTTGGGCTGATCGTGCCGGATGCCGAATGGACACGCGAATGGGCGGCGGCACGGGGGCAAGAGCCAGACAGCGCCGATGCCGACCCCGCATATCAGTCAGCCCTGCGTGCAGCCGTCGAGCGGGTGAATGCCGACCTGTCGGTTACGGAACGGGTAAGGCGCGTCATTGTGGCGGATGAGCCGTTCACCATCGACAATGAAGAAATGACCCCGTCGATGAAGATTCGACGCCATGTCATCCGCGCCCGCTATCAGGATCGGCTCGACGCGCTTTACCAGGGCGCGGCTCCCCTTACTCAGCGACCCGGCGTCCGATAGGGCGTGAAGGACCCCAGCGCGCACGCGCCAGTGGTCATGCCAATCGTCAGGTCCGCGCTGCGGGCGATGTCGCCCCGGCAATATTGCGATCCCCACGGCCTGACCACCAGAGTGTCGCCACGGGCAAGGCCGGGGCAGCTGCCGATCAGGTCGTTGCGGTAGATCAAACGACCGCTGACCCTGTAGAGGAGCACGCTGCCGCTGATCGCGGTCAGGCTGGCTTGGGGATGCCGTGGAATGCAGCTCACCGGTTCGCCCGGAACCTTGCCTGCCAGAGCGGCCTCCAGCCTGGCCGCTTGCCTTTCGGTCAACCGCGGCGGCTCCGTACCGCCAGCGCAACCGGCAAGCATTGCGGGCGCGAGTAACATCCATCCACGCATGGCCATTCTCCTGAAAATCGCTCGCCGGGAGCGATGCCGTTTCAACGCATGACCGTCAGGCTTTATCCTTGGCCGCGCGTCGTTCGGCCAATTGTTCGACATTGGCAGCGCGCAGGAAAATGTTGGTCGCCCGCTCCTGCCCAATGGTGGTCGGCACGGTCGCTTCGCCCCGGCGGCGCGCGGCGTCAACTTCCGCCATGCGATCGGCAAGCGCCCGGTTTTCCGGCTCCACCGTCAGGGCGAAGCGGCCATTGGCCTGCGTATATTCATGCGCGCAATAGACCATCGTGTCGTCCGGCAAGGCAGCGAAACGCTGCATATTGGCGAACATCTGGACGGGCGTGCCCTCGAACAACCGGCCGCACCCCATGGCAAACAGCGTGTCGCCCGCGAACAGCAGATGCTCCGCCGCCAGATGATAGGCGATATGCCCGGCGGTATGGGCGGGCACTTCCAGGACCGTGGCGACATGATCGCCGATGCGGACGCTGTCCCCCTCCCCCACCAGCCGGTCGAGCGTCCCGATCTTTGCCGCTTCCGCCGCGGGACCGGTAATGACACAGCCTGTCGCCGCCTTGATCGCTGCATTGCCGCCGACATGATCGGGGTGCCAATGGGTGTTCCAAATCTGGCCGATGGTCCAGCCGCGCTCCGCCGCTTCCTGGAGCACGGGGTCCGCGACGGCGGGATCGATGACCACCGTATCGCCGCCCGCATGATCATGCATCAGCCAGACATAATTGTCATTGAGCACCGGGATGCGGACGACCTCCAGCATGGCTTACCACTCTCCGCTATTGGGCATGGACGCCCAGGGTTCGGCGGGGTCGAGATAACCGTCCTGCAGCAATTCGATCGAAATATTATCGGGCGTGCGGACAAAGGCCATATGCCCGTCGCGCGGGGGCCGATTGATCGTGACGCCCGCGTCCATCAGGCGCTGACAGACATCGTAGATATTATCGACGCGATAAGCCAGATGACCGAAATTACGCCCGCCTTCATAGCGTTCAGCCGGACTGCCATCGGCGGGCGGCCAATTATAGGTAAGCTCCACCTGCGCTGCTTCATCCCCCGGCGCGGCGAGGAAAACCAGGGTGAAGCGTGCCTGATCGTTGTCGATCCGCCTTTGCTCCTTCAATCCCAGCAGGTTGAAGAAGGCGACCGTCCGATCGACATCGGTCACGCGGATCATCGTGTGGAGATATTTGGTCAACTGTTCGCTCCATTCGTCGCCATCCAGCAACGGTTCATCTCAGGCATGTCAGCTATGTCATCAAGATAGGGTGACATTGGCGGCGACGGAAGAGGAGACGGACATGGGCTTGGACTTGCGTGACAAGGTGCTGCTGGGCTGCGCCGGACTGTTGGCCGTCGGGATGGTGAGCGGCGGTTATTTACTGGGCGACGGATTGAAGCGCGCCAAGGCCGCGGACCGGTCCGTCACTGTCCGGGGCCTTGCGGAACGTAATGTTACCGCCGATCTTGCCACCTGGTCGATCAGCTATGCGGCCACCGGATTCGACCTGCCCACGGTGCGGGCCGAAATCGACAATAATACCAAGGAATTGAAGGCCTATTTCGCCGGACTCGGCTTCCCCGCCCAGGCGTTGGCTCCCACGGGTGCGGGGGTCAATCAATATATCAACAATGGTGTGAACACGATCACGATCACACAGCGGATGCTGTTGCGCACCAACGACATAGCCAAGGCCCAGCGCGCAGTCGCCCAACAGTTCGACCTCGTCCGGCGCGGCGTGACCCTCCAGGAAGGATCGGGGATGCGTTACAGCTTCACCAAGTTGAACGACGTCAAGCCGCCGATGGTCGCCGCCGCCACCAAGGATGCACGCGCCGCCGCCGAGCAATTCGCGCGGGACAGCGGTGCCAGCGTCGGCGGCATCAAGAGCGCGACCCAAGGCTATTTTTCCATAGAGGCGCGCGACGGCGAAACCGACGGAGCCAGCGACACCCCCTATAAGAAAGTGCGCGTCGTCACGACCGTCGATTTCTACCTGAACTAAGGGCTGCGCTGTGATCGACGATCAGTCGTCATCGCCAATGATGGCCCCGGCGGTGCCCCCGACCACAGCGCCTTCGACCGTGCCGATCCCAGTCACAGCGCCGACAGCCGCGCCACCAGCGCCGCCAATCAACCCACCGCGCGTCGCGCCGTGAGAGCAGGCACCAAGCGACATCGCGCCCATCATCAGCAGGCCGATGACCGCCAGCTTTCCTCGATCACGTTGCATTTCGAATGTCCTTTCCCGATTGCCACGATGATGGCCAACGGGAGGGTCGGGCCAAGGTTCCCCGGAACGACCCGCCTTGCCGATTATCAGCGTTTCGGCTGAGCCGCCAATCGCGCCAGGCTGTCCGCCGCCGCTTTCCCGGTCGGGGACGCCGGGGCGAGCTTCACCGCGCGTTCCCAGGCGGATTTCGCGACATCCTCATGATCGGTGAGGATGGCGATATTCCCCTCCTCCAACGCCACCGACGCATCATCGGGCGACAGTTGGACCGCGCGCGCAATATGGGCCTGCGCCAGCTTCATTTCGCCTGTGCGGCGCGCCAAGGTCGCCGACAGAAGCCATGCAAGGGGGTCCTGCGCGGCCTGCTCTATCGCGACATCCAGCGATTCGCGCGCGCCCTCTACATCGCCCAGCGCCACCAGAGCGCGGGCGCGGTCCAGATGAAGTTCGCCCTTTTCGATACCGTCGGGCAACCCTCGCGCCAGTGCGGCGTCAAAGCTCGTCCGCGCCTTTGCCGCGTCACCAGCCGCCAGCGCGGCATTGCCCGCCTGCGCCCATAGCCGGGCGCTCTGCGCTATTTCCCCGTTACGCTCCGCTTCCTCCGCCGCCTGCTCAAAGGCGACGATGGCGGGGGCCCATCGTTCTGCCCTGGCATAAGCGAAACCCAGGCAATGTCGCGCATAAAAGCTGCCGCCGTCCAGCCGCCACTGCTGGGCAAAGGCGATTGCCTGTTCAGGAGAATCAACGGCCTGATCGAGACAAGCCTGAAACGGCTTGGCGAATTTTTCCGGCACGGGGATGCGTCCGTCAGCCGCAGTGGCTGGCCGTGACGGTGCCGATGCGGAGCGGGTCATCGCCGCTTCCTTGCGCCGTCGGTTCATCACTGCCTCAACCTCAGGATCATAGGCTTGCGGCGTCAGTAGCAGCAGGGGCAGAAGGAAAGCCATCAGATATTGTCCAAGAGGCTGGCGACAGTGCGGATCAGCAGGGCGATGTCCGCGTCGCGAGAAAGGCGATGGTCGCCATCCTTAACCAGCAGCGTCTGCACATCCGATGAACGCAGCCGCTGGGCGATCCGCAGAGCCGTTTGCCACGGAACGTCACGATCTTCCTGCCCCTGAAGCAGGCGGACCGGGCAGGAAATAGCAATCTCCCCACCCAGCAAGCGCAACGCCTGCCCGGATTCCCAGAACGCCTGTGTCGTCACATAGGGTTGATCGCCATAGGGGGACGGCTCGACGATGCGCCCTTCCGTCGCGAGCAGCGCCTTGTCGGCGTCGGTAAAGCCCCAGTCGGTAAAGTCCGGCGCGGCGGCTATGCCCACCAGCCCCACCACCTTGTCAGGCCGGGCAAGCGCGATCAGCAGCGCCAGCCAGCCGCCCATGGACGATCCGACCAGCACCACCGGCCCCTGCACCAGCGCGTCGATCAATTGCAGCGCATCGTCCCGCCAGGTCGCGAGCGTGCCGTCCTCGAACCGGCCTTCGCTGGCACCGTTGCCGCCATAGTCGAGCCGCAGCATCGCTCGCCCCGTTCCGCCCGCCCACGCGTCCAGCGCCACGGCTTTGCCGCCTTCCATGTCGGACATATAGCCCGGCAGGAAGACCAGGGTAGGCCCGGCACCAGCGCGGTGGCGATAGGCGAGCCGACCGCCGTCAGGGCGCGCGAACAAGGATGGCGGATTGGCTTTCAAATGCTCCATGGGGCTTTCCACGGCAGTTAGAGGTGAAGGTCCGCCCTGCCTTAGAGGCAGCCGCAGGGAAATCCAAAGCAGAAGAAAAATAACAGCCTGCGCAATTGACAGGGTTAGGACCAACGGCTAATCGCGCCGTCCTACCCCGTGCCCAGATGGCGGAATTGGTAGACGCACCAGCTTCAGGTGCTGGCGATCGCAAGGTCGTGGAGGTTCGAGTCCTCTTCTGGGCACCAGTCTTCGAGATCCACGGAAAAGCTGGGTCTTCACCGACCCCATAGAGGGCTATCTGAGAACTGAGCGCCTCTCTGGAGCGGCAGTCCTGCCCATTTTGCCACACGAAGGTACCTCATTCCCCGCCGGAACGTGTGGACCAGCTTCATGAGGCCGGCTTGCGTTTCCCGGCTTGGGTGATTGAAAAGCCTCATTGTTAGAATATTGTTTGCCCCGGCAAAAAGCGGGTCGAGAGTTCAGCGTCCAGATCTGGTTAAGCGCTGGGCACGATACGATCGATTAAGGGCGCGACGCTGGCCATCCGCTTTCTCCCGTTGGAATTTTCGACAACAGCAGCGGCCGGAGGGACACGCTCGGCATCGACAGGGATGTCCTAGGTAATCATGATCTCTGGCCCCCAGGCGCTTTCTGATGGCGGTCTCCTGAAACTACCATAATTATGGTACGCGGCTCCGCGACACCCGAGCTAAGTCACAAGGCACGAGGATAGCTCTGCGACTACGGAACGAGATCATGTCTGGTTCATCCGGGGTCGATGCTCACTCAAGATGTCCACGGACGACAATAACATATCGAGAGGAACGCGCGATGTCTCTCCAGAGAAGCGGCACGCTTTGTCTGCCAAAAGTTTTGACGCATCCGTCGGCGTGGCTCAGGAACCTTGTTCCGTCGATCCCTCCCTGTTCCTTGCCCACTAAAGTCATGCCCGGCCATGTCCGGTCAGTCGGAATATTCGTCCAGACATCGCAACCCAAAGGAAAATGCCGAGCATGAATATGCTGGAAGCTAGCGTTGCCCAATTAGACCCCGTCGTAGCCCTTTTGGCATTGGTTCAGATAACCGGCGATCGGTCACTTCTGGACCAGCATGGACCTGCGCTTCGCCTGCGGCCGGGGGACAGGAATCAGACCATGTTCACTGGTGAGCGCCGGGGCGACGAGGGCGGCACCCAGGGTTACGAGGATGCGGCTGCCCAGGTGCGCGCCATGCTTGTCGCCGAAATGAAGGCGGGTGCCAAGCCACTGCTGTCGTCCCTCGATACGCCACTGTTCCGCAAAATGGCCGAATTTGCCGCTGGCCAACCGTTGCCCGACGTGTCGGTCGGCCCGGCTTATCAACATAGCGGCTTCACCACGGACACGCGCGTGCGTCGGCCGCAAAAGGCGCCTCCGTCGGATTTCAAGGTGCTGGTCATCGGGGCCGGCATGATGGGCATCAACGCTGGGGTGAAGCTGCAGCAGGCGGGCTTCAATTTCACGATCCTCGAAAAGCATGGCGACGTTGGGGGCAACTGGCTGGAGACCCGCTATCCGGGCGCTGCCGTCGACACGCCCAGCCGCAGCTATTCCTACTCCTTCGACCCCAATCCCAACTGGACACGCTTCTACCCGACTGGGCCGGAGTTTCTGCACTATATTCAGGATATTACCGACAAATACCGTCTTCGTCCGCACATCCAGTTCGACACTGCGGTGAGCGGCGCGCGATGGGATGAGGAGCGCAACCTGTGGGTGGTCGAAGCAAGGCAAGGGGACAAGACGCAAAGTCACGAGGCCGACTTCGTCATCTGGGCGGTAGGGCCGAATAATGCCCCCAATTTCCCCGATGTGGAGAATCTGGACAAGTTTCGGGGTCCCGTCATGCATACCGCACAATGGGATGCGGACATCGACCTGGAAGGCAAGAAGGTGGTGCTGGTCGGCAGTGCCTGTAGCGGGGTTCAGGTGGCAACCGCTGTCGCCGATCAGGTCGGGGACCTGACCATTGTCCAGAGGCAGCCGGAATATATTGTGCCCAACCCGCTGGCTCATACCGGCGTTGATGCGCTGGAACGGTGGGCGCTGGAGAATATCCCGTTTGTGCACCAATGGCTGCGATTTCAGGCTGCGGCGCTGGCGTATCAGGATTTGCGCGGCCTCGCCGTGATCGACGAGGAATACTGCGCTCGCACCGGCGGTGCATCGCCGCTCAGCGACATGATCAAGCGTCAGGCCATGGATTATCTGGAAAGCCATTTTGGTGACGATCCCGCCATGAAGGCCGAGTTGACGCCGAGCTACCCGCCTTTCGCCAAACGCATCATCCATGATTGCGGGTTTTTCGACACGGTGAAGAAGCCGCACGTGAAACTGTTGTCGGGGGCGATGAAGAGCGCCGACGAGAATGCTGTCATATTGGCTGATGGACGCAGGCTGGAATGCGACGCGATCCTCCTGGCAACCGGCTATAAGCTGATGTTCGGGCGTCAGTTCGACATCAGGGGACGAAGCGGCACCTTGCGGGACGCGTTTGATCCTTATCCCTTCTCCTATCTTGGCGTTCTGATCCCGGGCTTTCCGAACATGGTCTATCTGGGCGGACCATATAGCCATCTGGTCGCCAATCACGCGGTCGTCAGCGAGCAGCAGGTCCATTATACAATCGAGCTGCTGCAATGGATGGTGGACGAGCGCCTTGCCTCGATCGATGTGACGCGTGAGGCGACCGACAGGTTCGTGGCAGAAGTCGATGCCGAGCTTAGCCAGACTGTATGGGCTAATAGTGGCAATGCGCACGGCTATTATCGGGATCAGGGCAAGAAGGTTGTGATCGGCATCGCGCGTCATAATTCGCATATCTGGCATGACACCCGCTCGCCGCGTGCGGAGGATTTCGAGATCAGGCGGAAGGCCGATGCGGGCGAAGATGAAGTGCGGACGCCCACCCGCTTGTCCATGTAATCAATTCCAACCCACATAGGCGCGGCGAACCGCCACAAGAGCGGACGCTGAGGACATGAGAGAAAGGAGGGCAAATGCCGCTCGACCCATATTTTGCCAAGATGATAGCAGAAGCGCCGCCATATCCCCCGTTGCGCGACATCCCGATAGATTTCCTGCGGAAATCTTTGCGCGAATCCGCTGCCTCCCGTCCCAGTGTGGAGGTCAGCCTTGCCGATGTCCGGGATCGGACCATCCCCGGTCCGGCAGGGCCGATGCGCGTGCGGATATACACGCCACTCGGGACGGGGCCTTTCTCCATCATCGTCTACTTCCATGGCGGCGGGTTTGTCGTCGGCGACCTGGATACGCAGGACGTCATACCGCGGTCGCTCGCCGCAGGAGTGGGCAGCGTCGTGATGTCGGTCGATTACCGTCTGGCGCCTGAACATAAATTCCCGGCGGCGCCCGAAGATGCATGGGCTGCTGTGCAGTGGGCGGCAACGCATGCGGAAGAGCTGGGCGGCGATCCCTCGCGCCTCGCGGTGGCGGGAGACAGCGCTGGCGGCGTGCTGGCCTGCGTCACAGCGATCCTGGCGCGCGATGCCGGATCGCCTCGTCTGACGGCGCAGGTCAACTGGTACGGACCGGGTGACCATCCGTTGAGCGATAGCGAATCCACGCGCGAGTTCGGTGACGGGCCGGGTCTCAGGCTCTCCGACGTACATTATTTCTGGGACCTCTATCTCGAAAATGAGGCGCAATATGCCGATTTCCGCGCCAGTCCCGCGCGTGCCAGCAGCCTTGCAGACCTACCCCCTGCGTTCATCGCTACGGCGGAGTGTGACCCTGCTCGTGATGAGACCGAGGCCTATGGACATCTGCTCCGCGCGGCGGGCGTGGAGGCGGAAATCCATCGCTACGCAGGCATGACGCATGGCTTCATGGCCTATGTCGGCGCAGTCGAAGGCGCGCGGCAGTCGATGGACGACGCATGCGCGTTCCTGCGCCGCCGCTTCGACAGCGAAGCATAAGACCGCATCAACAAGGTGTTACCAATGACGGAAGAAGAACGTAAATTCAGCGGTGGCGTGGCGGTTATCACAGGTGCCGGCTCCGGCATCGGCATGGGCCTCGCCAAGCGCGCGGGAAAGGTCGGCATGACGGTTGTCGTCGTTGACCTTGTCGGTGAGCGGGCCGAGCAGGTCGCGCAGGAAATCCGTGCCGAAGGCGGAATGGCCGAAGCAATGACCGTCGATGTGTCGCGGTATGAAGAGATCGACCGGCTGGCGGAAACGGTGTTCGCCCGCCATGGTTCGGTCCGCCTGCTGGTCAACAATGCAGGCATTGAAACCATGGGATGCTCTTGGGAAATTCCCGCCGAGCGATGGGAAACCACGCTGAACGTCAATATCCACGGCGTGGTGCATGGGTGCAGGGCGTTCGTGCCCAGGATGATCGCTAGCGGCGAGGAGTGCTGGATCGCCAATGTGGCATCAGGCGCGGCATTCGGGATGATGCCCGCCAACATCGCCTATGTGATGTCCAAGCACGCGATCCAGTCCTTTAGCGAAGGCCTGTATCTGGAAATGGACTATATGAACACGCCGATCCATGTGGCGAGCGTTCTTCCGGGGATGGTGAAGACGCGGATCTTCGACCGGGAGGCTGGCACTGGCGAAAGCGAGGCGTCACATCCCTACAGGGACTCCATGCGGCTGCGGATGCAGGATTATGGCATGGAACTGCCGGAGGCGTGCGAGAAAATCCTCAGTCAGATCGCCGCCAACGCATTTTGGGTCTCCACCCATCCTGACCTCCTCAAGCTCCTGATCGATACGCGGATCGAATTTCTGGGCAGTGGGAAGGCTCCGGTGCTCAGCGATCAGGTCCGCCAGATGCTGCCGGAGCGATCCTCCGCTGAGTCGGCGGGTTAGAGTGCCGGACGGTCGCAGGGGGGCGTTGCGATGAAAGAGCGATTGAGCGGCAAAGCGTTGATCGTGATCGGGTCGGGCACCGGCATAGGTGCGGCCACAGCGCGCCGACTGGCCGCTGAAGGCGCGCGCCTGTGTCTGGCCGACATCAATCTGGCTGCGGCGACGGCGGTGGCGGAGCAGATCGCAGGTGAAGGAGGAGAGGCGTTCGCCACCTTCATCGACCTTGCCGACGAAGCGTCGGTCACGAGAGCGGTCGAGACGGCTGCTCAGCGTTTCGGCGGGCTGGATGGGGCGCATGTCAACGCGGCGGACATGCGCGCGATCATGCACGACAGCGATGTGCTGGCCGAAGAGCTGGCGGTGTTCGACAGGACATTGATGGTCAATCTGCGGGGGCATCTGCTCTGCACCCGCGCCGTTCTGCCACATCTGTTGGCTCGCGGCGGTGGCGCGATCGTCTACACCAGTTCGGCTGCTGCCGACATGGGGGACCCGCTTCGGCCGGCTTATGCAGCGTCCAAGGGCGGGCTGAACGCGTTGATGCGGCATGTCGCGTCGAAATGGGGGCGCGATGGCGTGACGGCCAACTGCGTCGCGCCCGGATATGTGATTACGCCCGAAATGACGGAGAGCGGCGCAATGACGTCCGAACTGCTGTCCCAAATGGGCAGCCAGACGCCATCGCTGCGACTGGGTGACCCGGCCGATATAGCGGCGATGGTCGCCATGCTGCTGTCGGATGACGGGCGCTGGATGAATGGTCAGGTTTATCATGTGAACGGCGGCGCGCTGATGCGTTGATTTACCTCATTCGGGGTAAGCGTTTGCCGTCACGAGCTTTTAGCCATCGATACTGTAGCGGGGCCTCGATCGATGAAGAGGTCAGTGCGCGCTCCAATTCATCATTGATGACGACAGCGGCTGAAGAAAAATCAGCAAGATAACAAAGGTTGGAAAATGGGCAGCATCTCAGATCTTGAGACAGTATTGAACGATCCATCGACTATGATGGACATTGGTACGGAACGGCTTTGGTCGATCGACTATGCCGAAGTCGAGGCATTTCAGCTTTCGACTATCGCCAGGCGCTTTTCCCAACTGCGAAATCGGTTGGGTATCCTCAACAATCTCGCCGAGGATATCGGGATCACGGAAATCAGCGGCGTGGGCGACATAACCGCGCTTTGCTTCCCGCATACGACTTACAAATCCTACACCGAAAAGTTCATCGAGAATAAGGAGTTCGGCAAGCTCACCAACTGGCTGTCCGCGTTCACGACGCACGATCTTAAATCGACTGACACCAGCGGCTGCCAGTCGATGGAGGAATGGATTTCGGTGCTGGAACGCGATACGCCGATCCGGCCCATGTGCTCTTCGGGCACAAGCGGGAAGATTTCCTTCTTCCCCAAGAGCACGGACGAACAGCTATTTTCTCACTATGGCTATATGTTCGGCAACAGCGGTTTTCGGGACGAGGATGATTCCGGTCTTCAAACCGGCGAGGTTGATTTCTTCTGCCCGTGGCCGGTCGCCAGCGGTCATCATAACCTGCCGACAGCATTCCGCATCTTGCGCGATTTCCATTATGCCGGGCGTCCCGGCAAGCATGTTTACACAGTTGGCGATGGTCATTGGGATCTCGACATGCACTGGTTGTCGGCGAAACTGCAGGCGGCGGCCAACCGGGGTGAAACGCTGCAACTCGATGCCAAGCAAGCAGATTTGCGCGAGCGCCTGCGCCAGGTTCGCGAGCGGGAGCTTCAGAACAAAGAGGCGGAGTGGGACGCGTTCCTGAACGAGCTGGTGGTCGGTCATGCGGGCCAGAGGGTTTTCGTCATGGCTGCGGCCCCCCAGCTCTACTCCATCGCGCTGGAAGCCGAGAAGCGTGACCTTACCGTGACCCTGACCCCGGACAGCTATATTCAGGCTGGCGGCGGCTCGGGCCTGCGCGGGACGGCTTTCCCCGATGACTGGATGGATGTCGTCCGGCGGCGCATCCCTCACCGCATTAATGAAGTTTACGGCATGTCGGAGATCAATGCCGTCGCGCGCCTGTGCAGCCGTGGCGAGTTCCACTTCCCGCCCTGGGTGTTCATGTCGGTCCTCGATCCCGATACGGGCGTCCCACTGGCGCGCGAGGGTGAAGTCACTGGCCGCCTGGCGCTGTTCGACCTTCTGCCGCAAACCTATTGGGGCGGGTGCATTTCGGGCGACAGGGTCACGGTGCAGTTCAGCGGTGAGTGCGGTTGCGGTCGCAAGGGTCCCCGGATGAACCCACAGATCGCGCGCTACAGCAGCCTGAAGGATGACGACAAGATCACCTGCGCGGTCTCCGCCGGCGCTTACGAGCGTGCGACGGACCTGACGCTGACCGCTTAGGTCCGCGCAATTTTCGCAGAATCCAAATTGGAAGCACGATATGTCAGATCCCGTCGTACCGCTCGTCATTCGCGGCAAAATCATAACCGACAATCTCAAGACCCATTCGACCCGGGGCGGAAATTTCACTTTTCAGTCCCCCGACGTCACTCAATATATCGATCAGCTCGTCCTGTCCGATCCTTGGCAGCAGAATGATCTTTACCAAATCTCGCTGGACGAGATCATCGATTATTTCGTCGAATTGGGAAAGCATCTCGCGCTGGACAGCAATGTCCATGTGCAAAAGGCGCTTGAAATGAGCATCGGCACGTCCAGCTTCAGCGAAGAGATGCTCCGCTTCCAATATGGCCTGATCCCGATGCTGCTGAGCCGCGCCGCGATCGAGGAGCAGATCAACAACAGCATCGGCCGGGAATATCTGGAAGGATGGGTGCCGGGCACCGCGGGTGGCCGGGATTATGCCATCCGGGCTTTCGGTGCCCGCGCTGTTCACGTCATTGCGGGCAATGGCTGGGTCATAGCCTTGCAAACCCTGCTTGTGAACGCCTTCACGCGCAGCGACGCCATCATCAAGATACCGTCCAATGATCTATATTTCTGCCTCGCTGTCGTTCAGACGATGATCGAGATCGCGCCGGACCATCCTGTGACCAAACATGTCAGCGTCGCTTACTGGAAGGGCGGGGACGAGAATGTGGAACGGGCGCTGTACCGGCCCATCAACCTCGAAAAGATCGTGGCTTGGGGCGGCTTCTCCTCCATGGAAAGCATCCGCAACTATCTTGGCCCCGGCCTGGACCTGGTAGCGCTCGATCCCAAGAGCAGCGCCTCGATCATCGGGCGGGCGGCTTTCGATTCCGAAGCTTCCATGAAGCATGCCGCTGAAATGGCGGCTCGCGATATCGGCTATCTGAACCAGGCGGGATGCATCAATGCCCGCACCCTCTACATCGAGTCTGGCACGGACGCTGACGGCATAAAGCGCGCCAATGATTTCGGTCGCGCGGTCTTCGATGCGATGCAGAAACTGCCTTCGCATCTCAGCAGCGCCCACCCGGCTTTCGACACGACCCTCCGCGAAGAGATAGAAGGTGTGCGCCATTCTGGCATATTCCGTGTCTTCGGCGGGCGATCTTCCGAAGGCGGGATCATCGTCTCGCAATATCCCGATGGCGTGGATTTCGCCGACAGGCTGGATTGCCGCGTGGCGAATATCATTCCGGTCGATGAAGTCGATGAGGCCGTCAACCGGCTGACCATCCACACGCAGACCGTCGGCATCTATCCCGACGCGCTCAAAAGCGAAATTCGCGACAAATGCGCGCTTCGGGGAGGGCAGCGGCTTACCTCTCTCGGGACAGCGACGTTGGGCGGCTTTGGCGGCCCGCAAGACGGCATCGAACCTGTTCGGCGCATGGTCCGCTGGATCCGCGACGACACGGCAATCGCCGACGCGCCCGCTGGCCATTTCGGCGCCGCCGCCTGAGTTCCAACAATATTTGATGAGGACGACTGAAAATGTCTCAACAATCAGACAACAAGGCGATCGTGGCGCGGTTCTGGAGCGCCTTTTCGGACTGCCGCTTCGACGAGGGGCTCGACCTTCTGGATGATGAGGTGACATGGTGGGTCGCCGGTGATCTGCCCGGCGTTTCCGGCACCTACACAAAAGACCAATGCGGTCCGATGTTCGCCGGGATCGCTGCGGGCACCAAAGCCGGCGTGCGGGTCACGCCGGGGGTGATGACCGCGGAGGATGACCGCGTGGCCATGGAAGCGACGTCGCAGGCGGTGACGATCGACGGCATCGATTATGCCAATACTTATCATATGCTCCATGTCGTCCGCGACGGGAAGATCGTGAAGGTGCGCGAGTATATGGATCCAAGCCGGATTTCGCTGGCCTTCGCTTCTTCGGTCAAGGATCAATAGCCATAGACGGCGACGGGGAAGGCGCTCGCAAAGTCGTTTCCAAGCGTCGGGATCATGAATGAGTTTGGCAGCGCTGACCTGAAGATGCGCGTCATGGAGAGGATAATCGATTTGGCAGACTCATCGGCGAGGGTAGCGGGACCGGAGTTGGCGGCTGGCGGGCTGGCATCTGCCAAGGACCGCAAGACAGGTGAGACCTCTGGCGTCGCCGCTGGGGCGGTAGGCGGGTCGTTTGGATTGATATTGGCGGTGTTCGCCGAAAGCATGCTCTCGCCTGCGGGCATGCATTTTGTTGCCCCATCACTACCTTTGATGCAGGCGGAATTCGCCGGTGTGGCCCAAGCCGATATTCTCGTGCCGATGGTCGTCACGCTGCCTGGCTTGATGATCGCCATGTGCGCGCCATTCATGGGCGCCCTTGGCGACCGCATCGGCGTCCGCCCGCTCCTGCTCTGGTCGATGGTCGCTTATATGATCATCGGAATACTGCCTTACTGGCTGGAATCGCTCTATGCGATCATTGGCGCGCGTTTCCTGTTCGGCATTGCGGAATCCGCCTTGGCCGTTTGTGGGACGCCATTGATCGCTGCCGGATTCTTGGCGGGCCGCAGGCGTGCCATGATCAGCGGTCGGGTAGCCTTCATCGGTTTGTCGTCGATGTTTTTGGCGATGTGCGGGGGCTGGGCGGCCCAGTCGGGCTGGCGTACGGCCTATCTCCTCTACCTGTTTGCGGCTGTACCGTTGATGCTGGTGCTGTTCTTCGTCCCGCGTTCCCTGACCCTCGTGGAATCATCGGCTGTCGGGAAGCAGCCCCGGCAGCTATGGGCGATCTATGGGCTGAATTTCGTATATGGCACCGGGATCGCTGCGCTGTTCGTCTATTCCGCTTTCCTCCTCAAGGAACTCGGAATTCACACGCCCAAGCTGGCAGGCACTTTGTCAGGGGCGGCAGCGTTCACGACCGTTGCTGCCTCGCTGCTATTCCCGTTCATATCCCGGCGGGTAAGTGGACGCGCCTTGATGATCTTGTCCTTCCTGCTCATGGCAGGGGGGTGCGCGATACTGTCCGGGGCGGATGACGCGGCTTTGGTCGGCGCGGGTCTTGTCCTGACGGCCACGGGCATGGGTCTGTTCATTCCCACTTCGACCGACATGCTGTTGCATTATTGCCTGCCCCAATATCGGGGCCGAGCCACCGGGATCGCGATGATGGCTCTCTATCTCGGAAATTTCGTGGTGCCCTTCAGCATGACGGCGCTGACGCGGTCGGGATCTTCGATCGGCCAAGGCTATGTGCTGCTGAGCGTCGTCTATGTAATCACGGCGCTGGTTGCCATGTGGCTGGCAAAAGCGGTGTTCGCCATTCCCGGCGGCAATGGTGATCGCCCGGCAGCGCATTGACAGCCACCACGTACGGCTTGGCGGAACAAAAGGAATTCGGAATGGATCGTCTCAAAGGCAAAGTAGCCATCGTCACTGGGGCCGGACGGATCGGCAATATCGGCCTGGCGATCTGCGAGGCTTTCCTGCGCGAAGGTGCCAAGGCGGTCATCGGCACTGATCTGCGCGCTGACGAAAGCGAAGCCATATCGGCGCGGATCAACGATTTGAAAGCTCCGGGCCTGTTCAAACTGGTGGCGCATGACGTCACCAACCCGGGGCAGTGGGAGAGACTGGTGTCGGACGTCGTCGCCGAGTTCGGCGGGCTGGACATTCTGGTGAACAATGCCGGGATTTCCATCCATGGTGGCATCAAGAACAGCAGTCTTGAGGATGTGCGCAAGGTGATGGCCGTCAACCATGACGCCCTCTTCCTGGGCATGAAATATTGCGCGCCCGCGCTGGAAGGCTCGATCGAGCGGTTTGAGGGCGGCGGTTCGATCATCAACAATTGCTCTATGGCGAGCTACAAGACGAGCAGCCACAATATCGGCTATCATGTGTCGAAGGCGGCCGCCCGCATGCTCACCATGTGTGGGGCAGAGGAATTCGGCGCGCAACGGATACGCGTTAATTCAGTCCATCCGGGCCTGACGGTGACGCCGCTGGTCCGCGAAGGGCTTCAGGAATATACGCAGAGCGGCATGTTCTCCTCCGTGGACAGCGCGATCGAGGAGATTGCCGGGCGGAACCCGCTGAAGATCGCGGGCCAGCCGGAGGATGCGGCACACCTCTTCGTCTATCTCGCATCGGACGAGGCGCGCTTTGTGACGGGCGCGGGTTTTTGCCACGATGGCGGCTTGGGCATCCAATATTGAGGGAACTCTGCGTCGGCCCGCTCAGGGGCTTCCCGCCCCTGAGAAATCGAGCGTGACTTTCTCGATGCAGCCTTCACCCTCGCTGCCGGCGGCTGAACCTTCGAAATCAGGCACGGTGCAAATATAAAGCGTTGACCGGTCCGCGCCGCCGAAAGTGCAGGCCAGGGCTCGCCTGCCTGCCCGCATCGGAACGCGGTGGGTGGTCCGTCCTTGCTGGTCGATGCGGAGCACGCCTGGCCCACTGCTTACCGCGCCAGCGTTGAACGAAACCGGCGCTGCCGCCCACACGGCCCCTGAATCGTCAAGGCAGATACCATCCGGGATCGCGCCATCGGGCAGAGTCGCAAAGACACGCTGGTCCGAAAGCGCACCCGACGTCATGTCGATGGTGAAGGCGGACACCCGCATCGCCGAGCTTTCTGCAACATAGAGCGTCTTGCCATCCGCGCTGACCGCCACGCCGTTCGGTCCCATCATCTGCTGCGCCGCGGTCGTGGACTTGCCATCGACATCCGCCATCAGCAGATCGGTCGGCTCGGGCATGCCCTGCTGCTCGCTGGTCCAGACGTCGCGGCCCGGCTGGCTCACATAGGCTCGGCCCTTCGCCGCAATCATATCGTTGAGAACGAAGCGGCAAAGTCTGCTCAAGTCCGCATGCTCGACCGCGCCATCAGGATCGATCCGAACGATCCTGCGACCCTTTGACAGGACGGCGATCAGGCCACCATCTTCGAGGAAACCGAGTCCTCCGACGAAATCGTTCGCCGTTTCGAAAAGGATTTCAGGGGGGGTGCCGTCCTTCAACCGGTATATGCGGCCTTGACGAATATCTGAAAAATAGAGCGATCCTTCAAACCATCGCGGGCATTCCGGCAGGTGCAAGCCTCCAAGGACGGTCTCTGAATACTGCGTCGTGATCAATCACACCTCCCTGTAGAAATGTCGTTCTGAACTACGGCCTTAAAGATTGCTGCAGCAGTGAAGTGCAATGTGCGAGATCGCCATCAAGCAGCGGCAGCGGGTCGAGAATCGCTTGAGCAAGACCGCAATGCATGATCTAGTTCAAGCAGCGGCCCCATGAGGTCGGCGAAGAATAAAAAGATCAGGAGCGGATTGTCAATGAATGCGGTTGATAGGATCGGTGTTTCTACGGCGGGCGATGTCGGCCGGGACAACCGGCTGGTCTCGTCAATCTACCGCTCGGCACAATCTTCGACGCCCTGGTATGATGTGCTGGACGCATTGTGCGAACATTACGACCTTGCGAAAGCCGTTTCGATCTTTTCCAGAAAGGGCCAGGATAGACATTGCATGGTCGTTGATGACCGGCGCGGAACGCGTGAGGCATTTAAGCCGGACCCTGATGGAGGAGCCGATCAGCTGAAAGGGCTGGCGCAGGGTGAAGCCGCCTTCTGCCATGTTCAGGATTCGGAACAACCCGCAGGATCGTCCGCGCCAATGAACTTGCTCGGCATCGACGTTTTCATTGGCGAGGTTCTGGCGAAGCTGAGGCTCTACCGGGTAGGTGGAAGCCATTTTCTGCCCTCAGAGGCTGTGCAACTGCAGGCTTTGGCTTTCCATATTGCCGAAGCGATGAAGGTGGCGCAGCATGTTTGCCGCCTTCAGCATAACCTGTCCTTCCACGACATGGCGCTTAACCGCGTCAATGTCGGCCTCATCATAGTGGCGAGTGATGACCAGGTGGTATGGCTGAACCAACGCGCGCGGAGGATGCTGGCGGAGGAGGATGGTGTCCGCCTGATCAATAATCAGCTGCGCTGCTGCTGGCAGGCGGATACGACCAGATTGTGGGCGGCTGTGAAATCCGCGCGCGAAGATCCTGAAACGACTTACGCCGCCAGTTTGTCCCGTCCCCATGGCGAACACGACATGTCGGTCATGATAATCGCCAATCCTCAGCATGATGGACGCAATGACGGCGACCCGCCTGAAGTGGGAATATTCCTTCGGGACACGGCGCAGCGCGCCACCATGGATCCCAAAGTGCTCAAGAAACTGTTCGATTTTACCCACACCGAGATACGCCTCGCCATTAGTCTGAGCGAGGGAAGCAGCCTTGAAGATGCTGCGGTGGACTTGGGCATAAAGCTCGCCACGGTAAGGGTGCACTTGCGTTCGATGTTCGGCAAGGTGGGCGTGCATCGCCAGTCTGAACTGATCCGTCGCATTCTCGTCTGATTTGTTGGACGACTGACTTCACGGCTCGGCATAGGGGTCTCATCCTCCATGTCTGCCTGGGCAAGGATAGCGGAGCGGATGCGAAATTCCACTTCACCGCTAAAGTCCCTGTAGTTTACCTAAAATAGGGTAAGCGGCCGCAATCTTGATTTCCTAATACATTCCCACCTAGCTTGGGGTGTTTTTCTTCATATCACAAGATGCTGGCTCGATGCCGGCGGTAAGCCTCTGCAAACAATGCCGTGCTCGTTGCGCACGATAAGATCAATTAGAACATAGAGGGGATAAGTCCTTGAAGCATTTTCTTCAGATCCGTCGTTTGATGATGGCAGGCAGTGTTTTGGCCATGGCCGCACCCGCATTGGCGCAGGAAAGTGACCCGCAGCAGGAAGTCGGGCTCAACGACATTGTCGTCACTGCACAGCGGCGCGAAGAGAGCCTGCAGAGCGTGCCGGTTGCAGTGACGGCGTTCGGCACCGAACAGCTTGAGCAGTTGCGTATCACCAACGCGCGAAGGCTCGACGCTCTGGCGCCGGGCCTGCAGGTCACAACCCGCGGCCAGCAATCGAGCGTTACAGTCGCGATCCGGGGCATTACGTCGGGCGTTGCGAACAATTCTGTCGATCCCAAGGTCGGCATCTATGTCGATGGCGTCTATGTTGGGCGCTCCGTAGGCTCGCTGTTCGATCTCGCCGATATTCAACGGGTAGAGGTGCTGCGCGGTCCGCAGGGAACCTTGTTCGGTCGCAACGCCACCAGCGGCGCCCTCAACATCACCACGGCTGATCCGAAGGGCGAATGGGGCGTGAACGCCAACCTGTCCTACGGCAATTACAACGCATTCCGAGGCAAGGTCACCCTCGATCTTCCATCATTCGGACCTTTTTCTGCCCGGCTTTCCTATCTGCACGATCAGATTGACGGCGATGTCGAAAATCTTCTCGCAGGGCGGACGATCGATCTGAGATTGCGCGAGCCGAGTTTCGGCGTATTCCGCTACGGCAAAGATCTCGGCATGACGAATGTCGATGGCGTGCAGGCTAGCGTTAAGGGCGACTTTGGCGACTTGGTCGCGACCTATCGCTTCGATTATACAGACAGCCAGTCATTGGGCCGCGCGATCCAGACCTTCGGCGTGATACCAGATTCGACAGGTGCCCTGCTGTCCGGGATCATTGCTTTTCAGCCGCTATTTGGAGGCATCACGAATATTTCGTCGCGCCGCCTTGATGCAGTGGCAAATGCCAGCAGCAAGGAACATGTCATAACCCAAGGGCACAGCCTGACCTTATCCCTTCAGGCGACAGACAATTTTTCTGTGAAGAGCATTTCCGCATATCGTGAGCTGGAGCAGAAACCCTATATCTATGACCTTGGCGGAACCGGCGGCAACCGCTTCACCCTTGCGCAACTTAGTGCGCTGCTGGGGCGGAACGTCGCGGGCGTGCTGGACCCGGCTAATGCGCCCGGACCCAATGACAGCTTCTTCTCTCTGCTCACTGCCCGAACTACGCAGCAGAAGCAGTTCAGCCAGGAACTGCAGTTTCAGCTTACTACCGACTTGTTCGATCTCACGGCAGGCCTGTTTTATTTCCATGAAAAGTCACCGGCGAAGGACGTGTTGGGAACCTTTCAGCCGGTTGAGGATGGCGTCGTCATTCCGCTTCCCGGATTGGACGGCCCGTTCGGCAATGGCCTGACCAGCACCGTTGCCGTCAACGACTCCATGGCAGGCTATGGCCAGCTGACCTGGCACGTAACGCCTACCTTCGATCTGACAGGTGGCCTGCGTTATACCATCGATGACCGCGAACTCGACATCAAGGCGATCACCGGGGGGCAGGGCGGCAGTCTGGGCGTTGGCCGGTACAAGGCCTCTTTTGAAAAGCTGAACTACACCGCGATCGCGAACTGGCGCCCGTCCAGCAGGCTTACTGCCTATGGCAAGGTCGCCACAGGATATGTCTCTGGCGGCATCTTGAGCGGCATTCCTTACGAACCTGAAACGCTGCAATCTTTCGAAGTCGGATTGAAGACGATCCTTTTCGACAACAAGATGCGGGCGAACATCGCAGCCTTCCATAATAAATATCGCGGCTTGCAGGTGCAGCAGTTCGTCAATGGACGGCAGCGGTTCGACAATGCAGGAAAGGCAACGATCAAGGGCATTGAGGTCGAGACCGAAATTGCACCGTTCCCCGGCCTCACCCTAAGTGGAAATGCCAGCTATACCGATTTCGACTATCAGGAGTTCATCATAAATGGCGTGGACATCGCGGATGAATCTCGACCGGTGTTCTTTTCGAAATGGACTGCCAGAGGATCTGTGAACTATTCCGCGCCGGAGTTCGCAAATGGCAGCTATATCAATGCCCGCGTCGATGCGACATATAAGAGCAAGCATTATTTCTTGCAGCGCCCGATCCGCGAGGCTGCAACCGGTGCGATCTCACCTCTTGAAGAATATGACGGCGTGCCCGCCCGGACGGTAGTGGACGCCAGGCTGGGATTGATGGATGTCCCCGTCGGTGGGGGCAAGGTAAGCTTGTCCGCGTTTGGTCAGAACATCTTTAACAAGCGCTTCAATCCCTATGGCGTCTCCGTGCTCCAGTTGGTCACAGCCTATGATCGGGGGCGGACCTATGGTGTAGAACTCGGAGCAAAATTCTAACACGGGGGATGTGGTACGCTTTGGTGACTTTTGAAGAAGGCGGTTCACCGGGGCGATAAATATGACAATGTGTTCGGATTATCATTTTGACCAACTAACACGTTTTCGAAAGCGGAAGACTTCAACCGCGTTGGATAGGGACTTTCACTTATCGGGTGCCTCATTTGACTGTTTATTATATGGATAGCAAATTCGGCACCAGATTGTGGAGGGGCATCCGTCCGCTCATATCTCGATGGTAAAAGGAGTGGCGCACCGTCCGGTACGCCCTCCTCTAACCACTTATCTTTCGTACTATGGGTGTGGACCATGAGCGGTCGTCTCGGCGAAATGGCGGACTACACCGAGCGAGGGATCGAAATCTCCCAATGATTTGAGTGCCCATCTTTGTCTCTCGTGGGGCACCATTTTTCCTAAGTATATCAGATACTTAGGTTTTTTTGGTGAGGCGAAATCGCCGGTGACCCTTTCAGTCACCCTTTTCGCGCGGCTTGATTCGTAGCCGATTCCCAGCGAAGTTCGGCTATGCCGGACGACCCAACCCATAAGCAGCCCCACCTTGCCAAGTTCTACCCTTATCTCGATCTCCTACGGGCGGAGAGTGATCGAGGACGGGTACTCATCTCCACCGGCTACATGGAGGAGCAGCTCAAAGACATCCTCCTCGCCTTCATGCTCAACACGCCCCAGGCGAAGGAGTTGGTCACGTCGGGCAATGCCCCTCTCGGCACATTCAGTTCCCGCATCGCCGCTTGCTATACGCTCGGTCTAATCTCCGAGCGCGAACACCACGACCTCACGTTGCTACGTAAGATACGTAACGATTTTGCTCACGACATGCTCACCACTTTTGAAACATCAAGTGTAGTTGATAGGTGCAAGCTGCTACACCATAAAGTGCATGATTATACGTCGGAGAAGATGGGTGAGGTGATAGTAGATCCGGTAGCGCAGTTTACAAGCGCTGCAGTAGCATTGATATTAAACTTCACAAACCGCCCGCACTATGTTGCACAGAGGCGTTGTGTATATGGCGAGTGGCAGTACTAGAATATAGTGGTATAATTCCTTCACATGAAGATGAAACCAGCGGCTTACATAGGTTTGACGGTATCTGCGCTGAAGGAGGGTAAGCAAGGTTCTCTCGTTACGACCACAGGTAGAGTGAATGAGTATCGTCGAGCCTTTTATCAAGGGCTCGGGGCATCACCGAAAGATTACACGTTTGACGCGTCAATCGGAACGCGTGGCGGGCACAAATGCTGCGGGAGCCGAGTTTATTGGCGACACAAGGTGTCTTGCCCGATGGCAGTCAAGAATGCTCCGGACGACCTATCAGACCTCATCACCCAGTGACCCTTCCAGTGACCCTTTTGGGCTGCTCTACGATGCGTCGCCATGGGGCACTATGAGGACACAAACCTAGCTAACTCAACCACTTAGCGGTCAGCATGAGGCGCTATGGTTCGAGTCCTCGTGCTTCTTCTGGGCACCATTTCCCCTTGAAAAGCAAGGATTTTTCCAGGGGCTTGGCACACTGCCCCCTTCGGGGGACGGCATAAGTCGTTTCAAACTGCGATGAACCGAGCGTGTTGGAAAGCCGGTCGACAACCGGATGTGCCGAGGACGGTTGCCCCTGAAGCTGGGTGGATCGCTGCTGACCCGCGCCCATTCACGGCGATCTCCGGTAGCCATCTGGGCCAAGCGAGTGCAGCAACTCGCGGCGGCAGTTTATCCGGACACTGTGATACCATCCGGCAAATGGTGCTTTCCGAATAGCCGAGGAACTTTGACAATTCTCTCGGTGTCCAGAGCCGATCATCCTCCATCGTTAGGGCTTCCCGTTTGCCATTCCGCCCCCGCTGAGTAGCGGCAGCAGCCGATCTCGCGGGCGTCTCATGTCCCCGCCACCGTTTGCTTGCGTGCCTTGGCAAACGCCCTGTCATTGGCGAGGAAGCTTTCCAGCATGGCACACCGAATTGTCGATTGGCAACGATGAGAGCGATCTTGTCCGGACTCTTCGCCAGTCAGGCAGGTCGGAGTTGAGGCCGGTCAACAGGCTGGCGGCGATCACGCTGCCCGCCATCACCTGATGCGGCGATGTCCGGGTCTGGAGCGCATGGGCGTTATAGATCCCGCCCCATGCAGATCGCCCAACGAAATCGAGCTTGCGTTGCTGGTTGTTGGGGCCGCTGTCAGGGTTCAGCGCGAGCCGATCCGTCTGTGCCGGTTCGACGGCGGGGCTGGCGCTGGCGGCCATATCGGCGGTCGCGCCTGCAACCGCACTCCCCGTGCGGCCCGACGATTGCACCATGACGCCCGCCTCGCGAGCCTGCGCCGCCTGTGCGGCGATACGCTGGCGCTCGGCTTCGGTCGCCTGTCCTTCCGGGGTCATCGCGGGCGGCATGCCGGCATCACCAGGTTTCATGCCGCCCGCTTCAATCTGGCGCTGCCGGTCAAGTGGCCGCGAACGGCTTGGATCGTTTTTCCACTTATGCTTGACAGCCTCGCTGCCGACGCGTCATTTACTGTCTTATGGGGACCGCGATCTTCCCATGAGGCGACAGGCTGAAGTATCGCGTCTCCTACATTGAGGGACGCATTATGCCCGGTCTTAATAGCATCTCCCCCGACAAGCTTGTCCGATTGGTCGGTATTCCGACCGGCCCGCTCGTGATCGACGTTCGGCCACCGGATGTGTTCGCAGATAATCCGCGTCTGGTGCCCGGTGCCGTGCGCCGCGACGCCGATATGGTCGCCTTCTGGGCGCCCGCACTGCGGAACCGTTCGGTCGTGGTCGTGTGCGCGCACGGCCACAGCCTGAGTCAGGGAGTCGCTGCGCGATTGCGCCACGAAGGGGCGTCGGCCGAGGCGCTGAACGGCGGCATCGCCGCCTGGGCGAATGCCGGTCTGCCCCTGGTCCCCGAGGCGGTGCTGCCCCCGCGCGACGCCGAGGGCCGCACGCTCTGGGTCACCCGCGCGCGGCCCAAGGTCGATCGCATCGCCTGTCCCTGGCTGATCCGCCGCTTCGTCGACCCGACCGCGATCTTTCTGTTCGTGCAGCCATCCGAAGTTGAGGGCGTCGCCGAGCGTTTCGCCGCCGCACCCTTCGATATCGAAGGGGATGGCATCGTCTGGAGCCATCGTGGTGAACGGTGCACCTTCGACGTGATGGTCGAACAATTCGGTCTCGCTGGCCTTGGCCCGCTGTCCCGACTTGCCCTGATCGTGCGCGGTGCCGACACCGGACGTCCCGACCTGGTGCCCGAGGCTGCGGGACTGCTCGCGGCTTCACTCGGACTGTCGCGTATGTATGCCGATGATCTCGAGCAGCTCGAGGCAGGGCTGTTGCTCTACGACGCTTTCTACCGCTGGTGCCGTGATGCCACCGACGAAACGCACAACTGGACGTCGCACCAGCCCGCGAAGGCGCGCACGCGCGGGAAGGCCCCGGCATGAGCGAGGCAGCCCTTCCACTCGATGCGACCGAACCACCAACCGCCCGGCCGGCGGTGCCGCTGCGCGACGCCGTGCGTGTCTGGATCCGCGTGGCGGCGCTGTCGTTCGGCGGCCCGGCAGGGCAGATCGCGGTGATGCATCGCATCCTCGTCGAGGAGCAGCGCTGGATCGGTGAGCAGCGCTTCCTGCATGCGCTCAACTATTGCATGCTGTTGCCGGGTCCCGAGGCCCAGCAACTCGCGACCTATATCGGATGGCTGATGCACCGCACCCGCGGCGGCATCATTGCCGGCGGGCTGTTCATCCTTCCGGGTATCGTCGCGATCACGACACTCAGCTGGATCTATGCGCTGTTCGGCAAGGTCGGGATCGTCTCGGCGCTGTTCTTCGGTCTGAAGGCGGCGGTGTTCGCGATCGTGCTTCAGGCGGTGGTGCGGATCGGTGGGCGCGCACTCAAGAACCGGCTGCTCCTTGGACTCGCCGGCGCGGCCTTCGTACTCATCTACGCATTCGGCGTGCCGTTCCCGCTGATCATCCTCGCCGCAGGCCTGGTCGGCTTTGCGGGTGGCCGCGCTGGCCTGCCCCAGTTCAAGGCAGGCGGCGGTCATGACGTCGGTAAGGGCGAGGTCGTTGCCGACGCCGACACGGTGCTCGGCGAGGAGCTTCCCGACCACGCCCGGCCTAGCGTGGCCAAGTCCCTGCGCATCGCAGCGGTGTGGCTGGTCCTGTGGCTCGCGCCCGTCGCGGCGCTGCTGCTGTGGCGCGGACCGGACGATGTGTTCAGCCAGATCGCGACCTTCTTCTCGACCATGGCGACAGTCACCTTCGGCGGGGCCTATGCGGTGCTTGCCTATGTCGCGCAGGAGGCGGTCGGGTCGTATCACTGGCTGCAGCC
The DNA here is from genome assembly GCA_965653535.1 of uncultured Sphingobium sp. GTDB lineage: Bacteria > Pseudomonadota > Alphaproteobacteria > Sphingomonadales > Sphingomonadaceae > Sphingobium. Next base: position 23,284 of record CBFHAG010000003.1, on the reverse strand, counting down.
CGGCGAGATGCTCGACGGGCTCGGGATGGCCGAGACGACACCCGGCCCGTTGATCATGGTCCTCCAGTTCGTCGGCTTCATGGGCGCCTATCGCGATCCAGGACTGCTGCCACCGCTGCTCGCCGGCACGCTCGGCGGCTTGCTCGCGACCTGGGTGACGTTCGTCCCCTGCTTTCTGTGGATCTTCCTCGGCGCGCCGTTCATCGAGCACCTGCGCGGCAATCCCGCGCTCGCCGGCGCGCTCACCGCGATCACTGCGGCGGTGGTCGGAGTGATCCTCAATCTCGCGATCTGGTTCGCGGTCCACACCATCTTCGCCGATGTGTTCCGCTTCAGCGCCGGGCCGCTCGCGCTCGACCTGCCGGTGCCGTCGAGCGTAAACCCGTGGGCGCTGCTGCTGTCCGCCGCCGCGATTCTCGCCGTGTTCCGTTTCAAGGCGGGCATGATCCCCACGCTCGCCGCCACCTCGGCGGCAGGGATCGCCCTCTATCTGGCCGGTGCCATTGCATGAAGGGTTGGAAACCAAGGAGAGTGTAATGAAAGCGATCGCGACACTTGGGCTGATCGGAATGTTGACACTGGCAGCGCCTGCCCGGGCGGCCGAGCCATGGGAGCAGGCGGTCGCGGCCGCGATCGGACGCCCCGGCACCGAGATGCCGGGAGGCGTTTACCGGATCGGGCTACCGCGAAACGACCTCAAGGTCACGCTCGACGGCGTCACGATCAAGCCTGCGCTGGCGCTCGGATCCTGGCTGGCCTTTGTCGGGCACGGCCAGGGCCAGGCCATGGTGATGGGCGACCTCGTGCTCACCGATACCGAGGTGAATCCCGTCATGGCGAAGCTGATCGCCGGCGGCATCGAAATCACCGCGCTCCACAATCATCTGCTGCGCAACACGCCCCACACCATGTACATGCACGTCGCCGGCCATGGCGATCCGAGCCGGCTGGCGAAAGTCCTGCACGACGCGCTCGCGCTGAGCGGGACGCCTTTGTCGACTCCCGCCACCGCTGCTTCGTCGGCACCCGAGACTCTCGATCTCGACACGGCCGCGCTCGATCGCATCCTGGGGCGCAAAGGGAAGGTCGGCGGGGGCGTCTATGCCTATGGCATACCGCGCGCGGAAACGCCGCGTGACGGGGGCATGGCATTGCCGCCCGCGATGGGTGCGGCGATCGCGATCAACTTCCAGCCGACGGGCGGCGGCAAGGCCGCCATCACCGGTGATTTTGTCCTCGCCGCATCCGAGGTGAATCCGGTGCTGCGCGCGCTGCGTGAGAACGGCATCGAAGTGACCGCGCTCCACAACCACATGCTAGACGACCAGCCGCGGCTGTTCTTCATGCATTTCTGGGCGAATGACGATGCCCAGAAGATGGCGCACGGACTGGCCGCTGCGCTGAGCCATGTCGCGACCGCTGCCAATTAGGCCGACCGGCCAAGCGGAGTTCCGAAGCCACTGATGAAGCTGGCAGAGGCGGCCGAAGAGGCAGAACTTGCGCCACCGTTTCGCAACGCCGGCTTGGAAAATGCTATGCACCGCTCCGGTCCACCGCCGCCGACCGGAGCAGCCATTGTTCGGCAAGGCGCCTCTCGGCTGCCTTGAAGAACCTGACTTCGCCGCGAAACAGCAGCTTCGACGCGTTCGTGATCCATTTGTGCCACTTTCTGTGGCCGATCACCGCCACTCGGGCGAAGCTGGCTCGATTCCGGAAGTCGAACGCCAGATCCTGCCAAAGGCCGCCTGGTGTCCAGCCAAAGTCCGCTGCGAGCTCCAACAACATCAGTGCAGGAGCCGGTTGTGCCGCGAGCCGCTTTTCGAATTGCGGCACGAACCGCGCATAGTCGGCAGCGGAAAGGGCTCCCTTCGCGCAAACGTGAAGGAAACTGCTGTCATCCTCGAGCAGGAGCATCGCTGAACTCCGATTGAAGGCCAGATCGTCAAATCTTCCCGGTGCGTGTGCCTGCACTCCCGCGCAGGCTATGGCTTAGGAACAAACGCCGCCACCTCGTGTTCGCTTCTTATCAAGATGGAGAAAAGACGGAGAGCGACATGAACGTCGGCGACGAGGCGAGCCGGTCTTTCTGGATGGAAAGCGCGCCGGCCATTGAGGCGTCGCCACTCGCGGGAAATGCCGAGTGCGATGTGGTCGTGATAGGCTCCGGCATCGCCGGACTCTCGACGGCTTACGAACTCGCTCGCTTTGGCCGACGCGTGATCGTGATCGATCGCGGGAAGATCGGCCACGGAATGACCGCGCGGACCACCGCGCATCTAGCCACCGAACTCGACGATTATTATTCCGAGTTGATCCGCGCACGAGGCGAAGAAGAGGCGCGGCTCTATTACGACAGCCAGGTCGCCGCCGTGAACCGGATCGAGGCGATCTGCCGCGACGAGGGTATCGATGCGGATTTCGCGCGCATCGACGGCTATCTCGTGCCCGCCAGCGAGAGTCATCGTGCGGATCTCGAGGAGGAATATGACGCCTGCCGGTCGATCGGCGTCGAGGTCGAATGGACCGATCATGCACCTGCTCCGGGCTTCGATACGGGGCGGGTGCTTCGCTTTCCCAGCCAGGGGCGTTTCCATCCCACCAAATATCTCGCCGGCCTCGCGCGTTTTGTCGTTGCTGGTGGCGGTCGCCTGTACTCCGACACCGCCTATGTGAGCGCGAAAGAGGCGGCTGGCGGAATCGAGATCGAAACCGAGGCGGGATCGAAGATACGGGCCGCAGCGGCGGTGTTCGCGACGAATTCGCCGGTCAACGACAGGGTGACCATCCACACGAAGCAGCTTCCGAACCGGACCTACGCGATGGCGGGCCGCGTGGCGAAAGGCTCGGTGCCGGACGTGCTGCTGTGGGACACGCTCGACGCCTATCACTATGTCCGGCTCCAGCCGCTCGATGACGTGTCGGACCTGTTGATCGTCGGCGGCGAGGACCATCGGTCGGGCGAGGCGACCGATATGGATGATCGCTTCGCGCGCCTCGAAGCGTGGACACGCGAACGCTATCCGAACTTTGGCGGCGTTGAATATCGTTGGTCGGGTCAGGTCCTGGAACCCGTCGATTTCATGCCATACTCGGGGCGCAATCCGGGCGATGACAACATCTACATCCACACCGGCGATTCCGGGCAGGGAATTACCAACGGCGTCGCCGGCAGTCTCACTATCCTCGCGCTGATCCTCGGGCAGGACAGCCGGTATGCGCCAGTACTCGATCCCGGTCGCAAGACGGGCACGCTCGCCGCGATATCGGAATTCGTCAGTGGCCAGGCTGGAGCGGTCCGGAATTTCGCCGAATATATAAGCCCGGGCGAAGTAAGCTCCGCGGACGAGCTCGCTCCGGGCGAAGGCGCGCTGATCCGCGACGGGCTGAGCAAGATCGCGATCTACAAGACCGATACCGGGAAGGTGCTCCGCCATTCGGCAAGCTGCACGCATATGGGCTGCCTCGTGCATTGGAACACATTCGAGAAATGCTGGGACTGCCCATGTCACGGATCGCAGTTCGCTCCGGATGGCCGAGTGCTCAACGGACCCGCAGTGAAGCCGCTGGCACCGCAAGACCATTGAGCTCCCCCGGCATCGGAACCGACGCGTAACTTCTCGGTTAAACTGATGGCTGCCCGTGAAGGAGGCAAACCGATGAATGGCTCCAATCCGCATTCGACCGCAAGGATCGCGGGGCACCCGATTCACCCGATGCTGATCCCGTTTCCAATCGCCTTCTTCGTCGGCACCCTCGCAACCGATATCGTCTACAGTCAGAACGGTCAGGCCTTCTGGGCGACGATGGGGCAATGGCTACTGGTCGCCGGGCTTGCCATGGCGGCGCTCGCCGCGGTCGCGGGACTGACCGACTTTCTCGGCGACCGGCGCATCCGTCAGCTCAACGCAGCGTGGCACCATATGGTCGGCAATGTCACGGTCGTGGTGATCGAACTCGTCAACCTCTGGCAGCGGCTGGATAAGGGATCGGATTTCGTGGTTCCGACCGGCCTGATCCTATCGGCTGCCGTGACGGCGCTGCTTCTGTACAACGGCTGGCGCGGATGGGAGATGGTGTATCGCCATCATGTCGGCGTCTCCGACGGCACCACGGATAGCCGCGCCCGTAATATCTCGAACTGAGGCTTGTCCCGTCGAACGGTGCCCATGTCGGAATTCTGCCGGAGGAGCTTTCGCCCGGAACGATCAAGCTCAGCCTAATCCGATTTTCGGGATCATCTTTAGTGGCACAGGGTTTTCAAATCGCCAGTAGGACGCAGCCTTGGAATCGCGTCGATATCGATTTTTCTCTGGCGAGCGATGCGCTCCATCATCAGCTGATTTCCCGTCCACGGGTCGTCACCATTATAGGCTGGATCACGCTGCACCGCGGTCAGGCTCACATAGCGTGCACCTGCGGCCTCCAGCCTTGCCAGCACCTCGGGCAGCGTGACCGCGCCCCAGCCGCTCAGATGGGCCACCAATATCTGGGGGATCATGCGGCCATAGACTTTGTGCGAAAGCGACTTCATCCGCACAATCCCGTGATCGACACCCTTCAGATATTGCGCCTTCATGGCAGAGATGGCGGCTGTGTCGCCCTTGGCGAGGCAACGGGCATAGGCATCGCTATAAGCCCAATCATCGAAACTGACCGTGGCTTCGGCAATCCGATATCCCCGCTGCCCCAGGAACGCCATGGCGCTGTCATGCTGGGCCTGGTCCCTTCCCGCCGCCATATTGGGGAAGCGGAAATAATGCCAATCCGCGCCCCCCATGCGGCGCGCGATCTCCTGCTCGCCGGTCACGACATCGGTTTTCCATCGATCGAAAGAGGAAGCGCGGTTCAGGTTCAAATGACTGTAGGAATGATTGCCTAAGGGATAGCCGGAGCGGCGCCAGCCATCCAGAACCTTGCCCCCGTCCTTGTCCCGTTGCAGTTTCGCGACGTTGACGAGGCCATAGGCTTCGGGCACCCCGCGCTGCTTCAACGCCTTGATATAAAGTTCGGCAATGGACAGCCGGGTCATCCCAGGAGGCAATCTGCCATTTCCCGTCAGGTCGTCCACGGTTATGGCGATGTCGAAGGGCCGTTTATCGTTGGAATAATCGGCGGAAGACCGTGGCGCGGCGATCAGCATCAGCGCGGCCATCCCGACCAGGACCGCGGCCCCCACTCCTATCATCTTGACCCTGTTTCGAAGCGAGCGTCCCTGAGACACAGCGGGGTCGCCAGCGAGCGGCTGTTTGATTTTCCTGATTGTGGCCATTTCGTCCGTTTTTGAACAGGCGCGCCAGCGCTTTTGATGACGCTCTGCTTTCACCCAACATGTAACATATTGGTTTGCCCGATAAATTCGATGAGCGTTGCATATTATGCGATGCGATGACGCCGGTGCGGGTTTTTGCAGTCGCAAATCTGAAATAGTTTCTGCGCACTTTCACGCCAATTCAATAAAGAAAAAGGGGCCGCGAATGCTTGATTCCACAAGGCATTCTTGCATCATTACGTCATACGCCTTTGCGATAGTCTTGATTGAATGCCGAGCTTCCTGGTGATGGCCGATATGTCACAGGAGGATTGTGCATGATCAGGCAATATCGCGCGGATATTGACGGGCTGCGCACTGTGGCCGTCATTCCGGTCGTTGTCTTTCACCTGGGCACAAGCCTCTTTTCCGGCGGGTTCGTCGGGGTCGACGTTTTTTTCGTCATCTCCGGCTTTCTCATCACGCAAACGCTGCTGAGCGAGCAGGGCAGATGGCGCGATGCGCTGTTCGATTTCTACAAACGTCGCATCAAACGCATTTTTCCTGCGCTGTTCGCACTCTATCTTTGCGTGATGTTGGCCGCTTTCGGCCTGTTGATGTCCGATCAGTCCGCCGAAGTTGCAAAGTCGATCATCGCTTCCATTTTCTTTTTGTCCAACATCCTGTTCTACAGCCAGAGCGGATATTTCGATGGAGAGCTGGACAGCAACCCACTGCTCCATACCTGGTCTCTTTCTGTAGAAGAGCAGTTCTACATATTCTTTCCGCTGCTGATCTTCTTCACCCGCAGCTGGACCGCCGCACATCGGCGGCAGCTTATCTGGGCGCTGACGCTGGCCAGCTTCGTTGCTGCGCAATGGATGGTTTCCCGCAACGCGAGCGCGGCCTTCTACCTCATTCCCTTCCGCACCTGGGAACTCTCCCTGGGTTCGCTTCTGGCAATCGGGGCAATTCCCGCGCCGCGTCGGCAGTGGCAGGCCGAAATCGGTGTCGCGGTCGGCCTGGCGCTCATCGCCTACGCGGTCCTGTTCTACAACAAGGCAACCACTTTCCCCGGCGCATCGGCCCTTCTCCCGTGCCTGGGGACGGCCCTCATATTGTTGTGCGGAGAAAGCTGGCGCACGCTGGGAGGACGGCTGCTTTCGATCCCACCCATGCGTTTCATCGGACTCATATCCTATTCGCTGTATCTTTGGCACTGGCCAATCATCGTCTTCTATCGCAACGTCGATAGCCGCCTGGACAATGTCGAGCGCGCATTGTTGCTGGTCGCCGCTCTGGTGGCCGCAGCGATTTCATGGGCATTTGTCGAAAAGCCTTTCCGGCGTTCGAGCCGCCTGACCTCTCGCACTGTGGTGCTGCGAGGCACGGTCGCCATGGCGACATGCGGCGTGGCGGTTTTTTCGTTGGCCGTCCTTAGCGACGTCCTTTATCCGATCTCGGCGCAGGCGCGCGGCGTCCTGGCCTATGGAGAGCGAACCGGGCGTACGGAAATGATGCGCACCGGATCCTGCTTCCTGACCACCCAGAATCGCCTCTCCGACTATTCCTTCGAACGATGCATGACGGCGGCCCATGACAAGCCTCGCGTCCTGATCGTGGGCGACAGTCATGCGGCCCACCTTTATTACGGACTGAACCATGCCCTGCCCGACGCACATGTGCTTCAGGCGACGGCAGCCGGATGCAAACCCCTGGTCAACAGCCGCGGCGATGTCCGTTGTCTGGCGCTTATGCATCAGGTGTTCAACGAACATCTGAAACGGATACGGCCGGATATGGTGATCCTGTCGGCTCGCTGGCTGCAGAAGGATGTCCCGGACATCGAAAAGACCGTGCGACTGATCCAGCAAGCAACGCCGCGCGTGATCGTTTCCGGCCCCATCGTCGAATATGATCAGCCGCTCCCCCGACTGCTTGCGAGGTACATCGACCGGGACGAACCCATAGACATGCATCGCAACAAGCAGGTTCCGCTGGTCGATCGGCAACTTGCTGCGGCCATGAAGCGGGCGGACATTCCGTATTTCTCGCCCTATACCAGCCTTTGCGCGCCGGATTGCCGCCTGTGGGTCACGCCGGGCGTGCCCGTCCAATTTGATTATGGCCACCTTACGCAACAGGGATCGGTCCTGATCGCCGATCTCATGGCTCGGCAAATCCATCCCGCACTCGCCGGTGTGCCGGAAATGGCTGATGTGGCTCAATTGCGACGATCAACTCATTGAGGGCCGAGCGGGCAAGTAGCATGGACAAACGGCAAGTTTCGGTCACGCCGTTTAGGCCATGGAGTGACCGAGTTTGGCGCGCTGCAGCCCGGCTGCTGATCGACCTGGCCTGGCCGGTAGCGGAATATCAGGTCCGGAGAGGCGAATGCAAGAAAGCGGCCCTTCGAGAAGGCGGACGCATCAGACTCCTGCCAACCAAATGTCGCCGTTCAGCGGCCACGGCGTCAACGGTCGCACCCGCTGAAACCTGCCGCTCGCCGAACGTGTAGCCGTCTGGCCGCAACGCCCTAAGTCTTGGTTGCTGGGTGTCTCGATCGTTGCTCCCCGAGCCGAACATCCGCTGAACTCCATTATCGACTGGTACGAACGACTGGTCCTTGAAAAAAGACGTACGACTTTATTCAAAATTCTGAACAGCGCGCGTGCAGGGCAGCAGCAATTCAGCACAATTGTTTCCAGCGCCGCTTTCACTGCTCATATCTAGCGCCCAAGTCTCCGCAAATACCGAAAAATTCCGTGTGGCACACGACTTGCTCAGCGTCCGCTGGATTGGGGGCGTGTCGACATGAGCCAATCCGGTTTTACACGTCAGCTGGAGACATCAATGAAATACCATCTGCCACTCGCATCGCTCGGTGCGTTGCTATCGCTTGCATCAGCAACCACTGCCGGCGCTGTCGATCTGGACGCGGGAGACTATGACCCCGCAAAGCCCGGCACCACATTGGCCCTAGTCTATCTCCAGCATGCCGAACGCGACGAACTGGATTCCGGCGGCAAAACCGTGCCCGGTGACAATCGGCTCACTACCGATGTCGGTATCTTCAGGCTGGTGCACTATGTCAGCATCGGCGGTCTGACGGTTGCCCCCCAGATACTGGTGCCATTCGTGGCGCAAAAAGGCCTCGGCGACCAAGCCGTGCTCGGTCAGCACAGCGGAGTAGGCGACATCATCCTGGCCGCCCCGGTCTGGCTGATGAACCGGCCCCAGACGAACAGCTATTTCGGAATCACGCCCTATCTTTATATCCCGACGGGCGATTACAGCGCCGCCCGTCCCCTCAACGCAGGCGAAGACCGCTGGAAACTCAACCTTCAGGCGGCGGGCACAGTGCGCATCGCGCCCAAGGTCGCATGGGATGCAGGCGCCGACGTCACCTTCTACGGCAAGACCGGACGCGATCATGCGGGCGGGCGGATGACCCAGAAGGCAGGTTTTCAGGTGCAGACCTCGCTGCGCTATTTCCTAAGCGACAGGGTCGATCTGCGCGGCGGTATCTCCCATGCCGAGGGCGGCGACTGGACGCAGAATGCTTTGACCAATCGGGGTTTCACCCAGACCAAATTCTGGGCAGGCACAGCGGTGAAGCCCAGCGCCGCGACACAGGTGATCCTGACCTATGGCAAGGATCTGGACGTCCGCAACGGTTTCCAGGAGCAGAACCGAGTGAACCTGCGCCTCCTCTACGCCTTTTGAGCCGTCATCTGCTGATCGACTGTTGCTCCAGAATCAGTCGATCAGCAGATTTTGCGCGCAGGCGCCCGACGATCTCCACTGAACCACGACCTTTCGCGCTTTCCGTATTTGGCACGGGGCTTGCTGATGTGGGGGCAACAGAGATTGGACCCCCATGCCCAGCACCCTCCCCATCCTGAAGCCCACGCTTAGCGACCCCTTCCGCATCGCAGCGTCCCTGGCGGACCTGTTCGATGAAACCGCCGTGGCGCGCGACCATGCCGCAGGGACGCCAAAAGCGGAGCGCGATCTGCTGCGGGAAAGCGGACTGCTGTCCCTTACCATTCCGCGCCCCTACGGTGGAACCGGCGGCGACTGGGCTACGACCCTGCAAAGCGTGCGGATCATAGCTCGCGCCGACAGTTCGATCGCGCATGTCTATGCCTTTCACCATCTGATGCTGGCGACGGTCCGCCTGTTCGGATCACCGGTGCAATGGGAGGATGCCTATCGCCAGACGGCAGAGCGGCGGCTGTTCTGGGGCAACGCCCTTAATCCGCTGGATATCCGCACGATCAGCACCCCCTATGATGGCTGGCGCATATTCAGCGGGGACAAAAGTTTCTGCTCCGGCGCACTCGATTCCGACATGCTGATCGCGTCGGCGCGGCAGGACGGCCAGCAGCGCCTCGTCATCGCCGCCATTCCAACCGATCGGGATGGCATCACAATCAATGACGACTGGGACAATATCGGCCAGCGCCAGACCGACAGCGGCAGCGTGGTGTTCGATCGCGTGCGGATCGAGGAAAGCGAGATACTGCTCACGCCTGGCCCGTTGGGTTCGGTGTTCGCCACGCTGCGTCCGCTGATCGCGCAATTGATCCTCTCCAACATCTATCTGGGCATCGCCGAGGGCGCGTTCCGTGCCACGAAGACATATACGCGCGGCGAGTCGCGTCGGTGGCTTACGTCAACCGCCGCAGAGCAGGCGCAGGACCCCTATGCCCTTGAGCGAGCAGGCGAATTCTGGCTGGCGCTGGAGGGTGCCCGACTGCTGAACGACCGCGCGGCCGAGATGCTCGACCATGCGTGGGCGGAAGATGAGGCCCTGTCGCCGGACCTGCGTGGCGAAACCGCCATCGCCATCGCGACAGCAAAAGTCGCCGCGATAAAGGGCGGCATGGATGTCACCAACCGGATGTTCGACGTGATGGGCGCACGATCCACGACGGGGCGGTTCGGTTTCGACCGTTTCTGGCGCAACCTGCGGACGCACTCCTCCCATGATCCAGTGGACTATAAGCTGCGCGAGCTTGGCGACTGGGCGCTCAACGATGCTGCTCCTTCACCGACATTCTACTCATAACCAGTGTTTATCAGGCAACAACTCAGCAGCAGCAGTGTCGCCACAGAGGCAGGACTTCTGCACCGCGTACCAATTAAACTACTGAATTTACGTGGAATAATCATCTGGCACGGTTCCTGCGTAATAGCGGACAAGAGATGGGAAGAGCATGACGAAGCCTTTGAAAATTGTCGCAATATCCGGCGCGCTCCAGAAGCCTTCGCGGACCGAAGTGCTGCTGGACGCGATCGTCGGCGAACTGGCGATCGCAATCCCCGTGGAAACGCATTTCATAAAGCTGAGCGAAATCGGCAGGCAGGTTGGCAGCGCCCTGACGCGCGGCGAACTGTCCCCGCGTGTATTCGCCGACATTCAGGCGATAGAGGAGGCCGACGCGCTCGTTGTGGCCACGCCCGTCTACCGCGCATCCTATACCGGCCTGCTGAAGCATCTGTTCGATTTCGTGGGCCATGAATCGCTCGTCGGCCGCCCGGTCCTGCTCGCCGCGACAGGTGGTAACGAGCGCCACACACTGATGATCGAGCATCAACTTCGTCCGCTCTTCGCCTTCTTCCAGACGTTGCCCCTGCCGCTGGGCATCTACGCATCCGAAGCGGACTTCGATGACTATCAACTGGCCAGCAAGGCCGTCGCAGAGCGTATCGCGCGGGCAGTGGACCATGCGCTGCCATGGCTCAGCCGTCCCGATGCGCGGCGACTGCCTGCCCTGCGCCAACCCTTCCTCGCTCAACTCTGAATGCCCAAGGAAGTTTTCATGACCGATACAAGCAAAACCCCGATCCGCTTTGCCTACTGGGTGCCCAATGTCAGCGGCGGCCTGGTCGTCAGCAAGATCGAACAACGTACCAGTTGGGACATCGACTATAACCGCAAGCTGGCCCAAATCGCAGAGGCCAATGGCTTCGACTATGCACTGTCGCAGATCCGCTTTACGGCGGGCTATGGCGCGGAGTTCCAGCATGAGCCGGTGGCCTTCACCCACGCCTTGCTGGCCGCGACGACCAAGCTGAAGGTCATCGCCGCGATCCTGCCCGGACCGTGGAACCCCGCCGTCGCCGCCAAGCAGCTTGCGACCATCGACCAGCTCACCGGCGGGCGCGTCGCGATCAACATCGTCAGCGGCTGGTTCAAGGGCGAGTTCACCGCAATCGGCGAACATTGGCTGGAGCATGACGAACGGTATCGTCGGTCGGAGGAGTTCATCCGCGCGCTCAAGGGCATCTGGACGACCGACAATTTCAATTTCCGCGGCGACTTCTATCGCTTCACCAACTACACGCTGCGCCCCAAACCGATCCAGCAGCCGCACCCGGAAATCTTTCAGGGGGGCAGTTCGCGGGCGGCGCGGGACATGAGCGCGCGCGTGTCCGACTGGTATTTCACCAACGGCAACAACATCGAGGGTATCAGCGCCCAGATAGAGGATGTCCGCGCCAAAGCCGCCGCCGAAGGACGCAGTGTCAAGGTCGGCGTCAACGCCTTCATCATCGCCCGCGACACGGAGGAGGAGGCGCGCGCCGTCCTCAATGACATCATCGCGCAGGCTGACCCGGAGGCCGTCAATGCATTCGGCGATGCCGCGAAGCAAGCTGGCAAGGCATCACCGGAGGGTGAAGGCAATTGGGCGAAATCGACGTTCGAGGATCTCGTCCAATATAACGACGGATTCAAGACCAATCTGATCGGCACGCCACACCAGATCGCCGAGCGCATCGTCGCTCTGAAGGCGGTGGGCGTCGATCTGATCCTCTCCGCCTTCCTGCATTTTCAGGAGGAAGTCGAATATTTCGGCCAGAATGTTTTGCCGCTCGTCCGCGCCCTCGAAGACGCGCGCGCACTCGAAACGGCCTGACCATGAACGCCCCGCCCATCATCCAGCCCCTACGGCATCTTCCGTCTCAGGTGGCTATCGCGCTCAACGCTATCTCACTGTCCTTTGGTGGGCTGGACGTGCTGCGCGATGTCGGGCTGGCGGTGCGGCGGGGCGAGATTGTCGGTCTGATCGGTCCCAATGGGGCTGGCAAAAGCTCGCTCCTGAACGTGATGAGTGGATTTTACCGCGCGGACCACGGCACGGTTTCGATCGCGGGCAAGCCGGTTACGCGGCACCGCCCGCAGCGGGTCGCACGCGTCGGCGTGGTACGCACCTTCCAGAATCTGGGCCTGTTCCCCGGCATGACCGTGCTGGACAATGTGCTGGCGGGCCGCGCCCTGCATGTACGGGCAGACTGGGCGCACTATCTGCTGCGCCTTCCCGCCGCGCGCACGGACGAACGCCACAACCGGGCGCAGGCGTTCGCGGCGCTCGAAGCTCTCGACCTGCACGACCACGCTAAGAGCCTCGTCTCCGCCCTGCCCTACGGCGCGCAGAAGCGGGTCGAGCTGGCCCGCGCCCTCGCCATGGAACCGTCGACCCTGCTGCTTGATGAACCCCTTGCGGGCATGAACTCCCATGAGAAGGAGGAGATGGTCTCCGCCATCCGCGCATTGAACAGCGCGCGCGGAACGACCGTCGTCCTGATCGAGCATGACATCGGCATCGTGATGAAGCTGGCGGACCGGCTGGTCGTGCTGGATCGCGGGCGAGTGATCGCCGATGGGCCACCCGCCATCGTTGCCGCCGACAGCGCGGTCATCGCCGCCTATTTCGGCACGCGGCACTGAAGGGGCGGCGACGATGCAATTTTTTCTAGAAGTGCTGATCGGCGGTGCGCTGGCCGGTATCATGTATGCGCTGGTCGCGATCGGTTTCGTGCTTATCTATCGCGCGTCGGGCGTATTCAATTTCGCGCAGGGGTCGATGATCCTGTTCGCCGCACTGACTTTCGTCAATCTGGTCGAGCGCGGAGTGCCCTTCTGGCTCGCCTTTGCCGCGACGCTGCTGATTCTTATCGCCAGCGCCTTCCTGATCGAGCGTCTCGTCCTGCGACCTCTGTCCAACCGCTCCGTCATCACGCTGTTCATGGCAACCCTCGGCCTCAGCTATATCTTCGAAGGGCTGGCGCAGATCGCCTGGGGGACGCAGGTCCACGCCCTCGACCTCGGCATTTCCGACGAACCGGTCGCGATAGCGGGCCTGTCGCTCAGCAGCTTCGACATTGCCGCGACCGCGATTGCGAGTGGTCTGGTCGGGGTTCTGGCGCTGCTCACCGGTCGGACGCCGCTGGGGCTATCTTTGCGCGCCGTCGCCGTCGATCCACTGGCGGCGCTGTCCATCGGCATCCGGCTCGCCCGGGTAACAGTGATCGCCTGGAGTCTTGCGGGTTTCGTCGCGCTGGTCGCGGGGTTGATGTGGGGCGCGCGCTCGGGCGTGCAATTCTCGCTGTCGCTGATCGTGCTGAAGGCGTTGCCGGTGCTCATCATCGGTGGCTTCACCTCCATCGGCGGCGTCATCGTCGCGGGCATATTGGTCGGCGCGGGCGAGAAGCTGGCGGAAATCTATCTCGGCGCAATCATCGGTAACGGGATTGAGAACTGGTTCGCCTATGCCCTCGCGCTCGTTTTTCTGATGGCGCGACCGACTGGCCTGTTCGGTCAGCGTATATGGGCGAGGGTCTGAGCCATGGCGACCATTGTCCCGACATATCAGCGTTTGGCCGTTCGCGCCTTGATCGCCCCCGTTACGATAGCGGCGGCAGCTATCGTGCCCTTCGCTATCGGATCGGACTATCTGTTCAGCGCCATATTGGTGCCCGTGCTGATCCTGTCGCTCGCGGGCCTCGGCCTCAATATCCTCACGGGTTATGCAGGCCAGCTCTCGCTGGGATCGGCCGCGTTCATGGCGATCGGTGCCTTTGCGACCTATAATATCAATCTGCGCGTGCCGGGCTTTTCCCTGCTGCCGTCCATAATTGGCGGCGGCGTGGTTGCGGCAGCGTTCGGCCTGCTGTTTGGGCTACCCAGCCTGCGGGTGAAGGGCTTCTATCTGATCGCGTCAACGCTGGCCGCGCAGTTCTTTGTGCCGTGGGTGCTCTCGCAACATGGCTGGTTCACCAACAATAATGCGTCAGGGGTCATCTCCGCGCCGCCCATAACACTGGCCGGGTTCAGCCTCGACAGCCCCGCCGGACGCTATGGCTATACGCTCGGCATCGTCGCCGTACTGACATTCCTCGCCCGCAACCTCGTCCACAGCCCGACCGGACGTGTATGGATGGCGGTGCGGGACATGGATCTGGCGGCGGCGGCACTGGGCATATCACCCGGACGTACCAAGCTGCTTGCCTTCGCCGTCAGTTCCTTCCTGCTCGGCGTTGCGGGAGCGCTCTGGGCGTTCGCCTATCTGGGAACCGTGGAGCCGGCAGGCTTCGACCTCGACCGCTCTTTCCAGATATTATTCGTCATCATCATCGGCGGGCTGGGCAGTATCCGGGGCAACTTCCTGGGCGCGGCCTTCATCACCCTGCTGCCGGTGGCCCTGAGTGTCGCCGGGGGAGCGATCGTCGGTCCTGCTCTCGATCCCGCACTCCTCGAAAACGCGCAGAAGGTCATCTTCGGCGCTCTCATCATTTTCTTCCTCGTCGCAGAACCCGACGGTCTGGCAATGTTGCTGGATCGTGCACTCCGTACCCGCTCGAGCTGGATCGGCTTTTCGAAATCCCGCCAATAGGAGTTGCCGTGCATGACTAATACCCGTTCCAAATCCCTGTTGATCCTTACCGCCGCCACGGCGCTGGCCGTCCTGCCCGGCTGCCAGAAGAAGACCGAGACCCAACAGCAGAACGCCGTATCTGCCGCCCCCGGCAAGTCGCAATATTTCCCGCTGCAAAGCTATCGCGTCGGCCCCTATGCGGCGGGCGGCAGCGGCTTTTTCGGTGGTTTCATCGACTATATGCAGCTCGTCAACGCGCAGGGCGGCGTCAACGGCGTGCCGCTGAGCTGGGCGGAGTGCGAGACGGAATATGACGTCGAAAAAGGCGTCGAGTGCTATGAACGGCTCAAGAAGAGCAAGGACGGATCGCCGACCGCCGCCACCAATCCGCTATCCGTGGGTATTGCCTATGCCACGCTCGACCGGTCGACGGTCGACAAGATCCCGCTCATCACCATCAACCATGGCCGCACGGATTCCACCGACGGCAGCGTCTTTCCCTATGTCTTCCCGCTTCAGCTGAACCCGTACAGCGAGGTTTCGGCTATCTTCAACTATATCGGCACCAGGGCGGGCGGCATCGACAAGCTACGCGGCAAACGCATCGTCGTGCTCTATCATGGCTCACCCTATGGCAAGGAGACCAACGGCGTCATCGACACGCTGGCCGCCAAATATGGCGTGTCGGTCGAGAAGATCGAAGTGCCGCATCCCGGCAATGAGCAGCAGTCGCAATGGCTGAAGATCAAGCAGATCAACCCCGCGTGGGTGATCTTGCGCGGCTGGGGTGTAATGAATCCGGTGGCGCTGAAGACCGCGCGCAAGGTGGGCTTCCCCGCCGATCACATCATCGGCAACATCTGGAGCAATTCGGAGGAGGACGCCGCCCCTGCGGGCGACGCAGCCAAGGGCTTCATCTCCATCACCACGCATCCGTCGGGCACCAGCTTCCCCGTGCTCCGGCAGATCAAGGCGAATGTAATCGACAAGGGCAAGGGCAACCTGTCCGACCCCAAGCGGTTCGGCACCGTCTATTATAATCTGGGCGTCGTGAACGGCATCCTCAACGTCGAGGCCGTTCGCGTCGCGCAGGCGAAGTTCGGCAAGCGGCCACTGACGGGCGAAGAGGTGCGCTGGGGCTTCGAGAATCTCGATATCGACGCCGCGCGGCTCAAGGCTCTGGGCGCGGTCGGCCTCGTTCAGCCGCTGAAGCTGACCTGCTCCGACCATGAAGGCGGCGGCGCCGTGCGCTTCCAGCAGTGGGATGGAGCCAGATGGAACGTCATCAGCGACTGGGTACAGGCCGACCGGCCGCTGCTGCGCCCGATCATCGAGGCATCCGCAAAGCAATATGCCCGCGAAAAGGGGATTACCCCCCGCGACTGTTCAAAGAGCTGAACGACGAGGCGGGAGAACGCATATGAGCAACATCATCGACGTGGACGGGATCGAGGTCCGGTATCGCCAGGCGATACTGGCCGTCCGCGACATTTCCTTCTCCGTGCCCGAGAACGGCTTCGTGGCGCTGATCGGTGCCAATGGCGCGGGCAAGACGACGATATTGCGTGCCATCTCCCGCCTCGTTCAACTCGACCGTGGACAGGTCACGCGCGGCACCATCCGTTTCGATGGCAGCGATGTCGCAGGACAGCCACCCCATGCGCTCGTCACGGGCGGCATCGCGCAAGTGCTGGAGGGACGGCGCTGTTTCCAGCCGATGACGGTCGAGGATAATCTGCGAACGTCAGCGGCGGCGCTTCGCCTGTCGCGGACAGCGACACGGGCAGCGCTGGAACGGGCCTATAGCCGCTTCCCGCGCCTGGCCGAACGCCGCCGGACCCCTGCCGCGCTGCTGTCGGGCGGAGAGCAGCAGATGCTCGCGATCGAACGAGCGCTGGTCGGGAAGCCGAAGCTGTTGTTGCTGGATGAACCCACGATGGGGCTGGCACCACAGGTGGCGGAAACCATTCTGGAAATGGTGGACAGGCTCAATCGCGAGGATAGCGTGGCCATATTGCTCGCGGAGCAGAATGTCGCGCTAACGCTTCGTTACGCCAACCATGCCCATGTGCTGGAGAGCGGCACGATCCGTTTGTCCGGCACAGCGAGCGACCTTATCGACCATCCCGAGATCTGGTCCACATATCTGGGGCTGCCGACAGAGGCACCCGCTTTCCTCCACGCTATTTCGGCTTGACGACGCGCGAACGGAGCCAGCCTTGACCAACATCAAATCCCTGCTGACCTATCCCGAGCCACGTGCGCTGACCAAGTCGGTCCGTGCCTCGGCCCTCGTGTTCGAGGATCCGGTCTCACGCACACTGCTCGAACGGATAGAGCGCATCGCGCCAAGCGAGGCGAATGTCCTCATCATCGGCGAAACCGGCACCGGCAAGGAAATCGTCGCGCGCCACGTCCACGACCTCAGCCGCCGCAAGAATGGACAGTTTCTGGCGGTCAACTGCGGCTCCCTGACTGAGACGCTGGTCGAGAGCGAACTGTTCGGCCACGAGCGCGGCGCCTTCACCGGCGCGCTGGCCGCCAAGGAGGGCTGGTTCGAAGCCGCCGATGGCGGCACGCTGTTCCTCGACGAGATCGGCGACCTGCCGCTGAGCATGCAGGTCAAACTGCTCCGCGTGCTTCAGGAGCGCGAGGTTGTGCGCGTCGGTTCGCGCACCTCTCGCCCTATCGACGTGCGCGTGATCGCCGCCACCAATGTGCAACTGGAAGGCGCAGTGGCGGCAGGCCGCTTCCGCGAGGATCTGTTCTATCGCCTGCGGGTGGCGTCGTTGATCCTACCGCCCCTGCGGGCCAGGACACGCGACATTTTACCACTCGCCTGCTTCTTCCTAAAGCAGCATCGCGACCGCCTTGGCTATGCGCAGGCTGACCTGTCGCAGGACGCCGAACGCGCGCTGGTCCGCCACAACTGGCTGGGCAATATCCGGGAGCTGGAGAACGCCATCCATCATGCACTGCTTGTCTGCGACAATGGCCTCATCCAACCCGAAGACCTGCAACTCATGTCCGCTCGACAAGTGGGAGACACCAGCATCCCGGCGGGCAGGCTCGCCGTCTCTGATCTGGAAGACGCACTTTCCGGCATCTTCGAAACCGGCGGAGAGAGCCTGTTCGAACAGGTCGAGGACCGGCTGTTCCGAGCAGCCTTTGAATATTGCCATCGCAACCAGGTCCAGACGGCCAAGCTGCTGGGCATCAGCCGCAATATCGTGCGCGCTCGCCTGATCCGCATCGGAGAGATCGGCGGAGCGACACAAACCGAACCCCTCGAGGGGAGCCACCAACCGCCTCCAAACTCACCCATCCACTGACAGGAGCCGAGCATGACCACGCTTCTCAAGGACGTTGCACCCGCCATCGCCACCACCATCGAAGGCGTTGCAGCCGTCGCCCGTCCCGACACGCCCGCCCACATCATCCATGACGATGAAGAGGCGGTCGCCGTCGCCGAACGCCTCGCCAGGCAATTTGCCGAGGGTGCTGCCCGTCGCGACAAGGACCGCATCTGGCCGCTGGCCGAACTGGACGCATTCTCCCAGAGCGGCCTCTGGTCGCTGAACGTGCCGCGCAAATTCGGCGGACCGGAACTATCCTATCGCACCATCGTCAAGGTGATCGATATCATATCGACCGCCGATCCCTCGCTGGGCCAAATCCCGCAAAACCATATCGGCGTGGTGGCCGCAATCCGCACGACTTCCGATGAAGCACAGCAGGCGCTACTTTTCAGGAAAGTTCTGGCAGGCACCCGCTTCGGCAACGCCTTCTCCGAGTTCGGATCGAAGCGGGCGGCCGATTTCGAGACGAAGTTTGAGGAAGACGGCGACCATGTCATCGTCACGGGCCGCAAATTCTATGCGACTGGCGCGTTGCTCGCGCACCTCGTTCCCATCGTCGCGCTCGATGACGAAGGCCGCGCCTTCTACGCCATTGCGGAACGGAGCGCACCGGGCCTGACCGTGATCGACGACTGGTCTGCCTTTGGACAGCGCACCACACTGAGCGGCACCGTCATTCTCGACAGGGTGCGCGTGCCCAAGACCCATGTGGTTCCCGGCTACAAGGGCTATGCGGAACCGACCGCCGATGGCCCGATTTTCCAGATCATCCAAGTTGCGGTGGACACCGGCATCGCCGCCGCCGCCATCGCCGACACCATCGACTTTGTCCGCACCAAATCGCGGGCGTGGGTGGACAGCGGCCTCGACCATGCGTGGCAGGATCCCTATGTGATCCAGGCGATAGGCTCCCTCCAGCTTCGCCTCAATGCCACCCGTGCGCTGCTCGACCGTGCGGCCATCGCGGTAGACGACGCCGTGGCGAACCCGACCGCAAGGACGGTCGCCCATGCGCAGGTCGCTACGGCCGAGGCCAAGATTCTCAGCACCGAACTCGCCATTGAGGCGACGAACAAGCTATTCGAACTGGCCGGCACCCGCTCGACGCTGGCCGAGCATGGCCTCGACCGGCACTGGCGCAACGCTCGCACCCATACTCTGCACGACCCGGTCCGCTGGAAATACGCCATCGTCGGCAACTATTACCTCAACGGCGAAAACCCGCCGCTGCACGCCTGGAGCTGAAACCATGAGTGCCATCGCTCCCGACAAGATCAATGTCCTGTGGTTCCTCCCCACACACGGCGACAGCCGCTATCTTGGAACGCAGGAGGGAGGGCGCGCCGTCGACCTCTCCTATCTCCGCCAGATAGCGCAGGCGGCCGACACGCTGGGCTATTATGGCGTGTTGCTTCCCACCGGGCGTAGCTGCGAGGATAGCTGGGTCGTGGCGTCAGCGCTCGTCCCCGCGACGGAGCGGCTGCGCTTCCTCGTCGCGGTGCGGCCCGGACTGCAATCGCCGACGCTCGCCGCACGCATGACCGCAACACTCGATCGCATCTCCAACGGGCGGTTGCTGATCAATGTCGTCACTGGCGGCGATCCGGTCGAGAATGGCGGGGACGGGATCTTTCTCGGCCATGCCGAACGCTATGAAGTGACCGAGGAGTTTCTCCACATCTACACCGCATTGCTGCGGGGCGAGGTGGTGGAGCATGAGGGCAAGCATTTCCGCATCTCCGACGGTCGCTTGCTGTTCCCATCGGTACAGACACCCTATCCCCCGCTCTACTTCGGCGGATCTTCCGACGCGGGCAACCGCGTGGCGGCAAAGACTATCGACAAATATCTGACCTGGGGCGAACCACCTGCTGCCGTTGCCGCAAAGATCGCGACGATCCGCGCACTCGCCGCCGGACAGGGCCGCGAAGTGTCTTTTGGTATCCGGCTCCACGTCATCGTCCGCGAAACCCGCGAAAAGGCATGGAACGCGGCGAATGATCTCATCAGTCGCCTGGATGACGAAACCATCGCCAGCGCACAAGGCGTCTTTTCCCGCATGGACTCGGTGGGTCAGGCCCGGATGAGCAAGCTGCACGGTGGCCGCCGTGACAGGCTGGAGGTCAGCCCCGACCTTTGGGCCGGTGTCGGGCTGGTGCGGGGCGGCGCGGGTACGGCCCTCGTTGGCGATCCAGAGACGGTGACCGCGCGCATCGAAGAGTATCGCGCGCTCGGCATCGACAGCTTCATCCTGTCCGGATACCCCCATTTGGAGGAAGCCTACCGCTTCGGCGAAATGGTGTTGCCGCGCCTGCCGCTCGCCCACCCCCTTCGCACCACCAGTGCGGCCAGCAACATGGGGCCATTTGGCGAGACTATCGCGGGTGATCATCGCCCTGCGGCGCGCGCCTCCCGGTCCTGATCCACCATGGCAGCCTCTCCTTCCGTGCCAACGGTCGCGATCATCGGCGGTGGCTTTACCGGAGCTGCGGTCGCCTATCATCTCACCAAACTGGCCGAAACACCCGTTCGGATCTTGGTTTTCGAACCACGCCCCGACATTGGACCGGGCCTGGCCTACTCCACCGCCGATCCGACCCACCGTATCAATGTACCCACAGCCCGAATGACGCTGGTGCCGGAGGATGAGGGACATTTCATGCGCTGGCTTGCGGCCACACGAGAGGCCCGTGGCGATTGCAGCGCGACACTGGCCGATGGCCGATGTTTCCCCGCACGACATATGTTTGGCCGATACATCAGGGAAAATCTCGAGCCTTTGCTGCAAGACGGCCGGATGGTGCATCATCGAGCGCAGGTATCGAGCGTAACTCAAAAAGGCGATCGATGGCGCATCAGGACGACGAGTGCCTATGAGATCATCGCCGATGTCGTGGTCATAGCGACCAGCCATCCTCCGCCCGTTCCTCCCGCCATTTTGACAGACAACCTTGCCGGACAGCCGAAATTCGTCGCTGATCCATGGGCTGCTGGTGCGCTTGATGCTGTGGAACAGAATGACAGGGTTCTGGTCGTCGGCACCGGACTGACAATGGCGGACATCATTGCAACACTCGATCGCAAGAGACATTCCGGGAATATCATGGCTATCTCCCGGCGCGGACAGCGGTCGCGCAGTCATGCGGCGGCCCCAGTCGAACCCTTTGGGGATTTTCTCAACCCGCCATCGCGAACCGCGCTGGACCTGTTACGCCGCGTCCGTGACGCCGTCCGAAAAGGCGGGCCATGGCAAGGGCTATTCGACAGGCTGCGAACGCAGGGGCAGGACATCTGGAGCGTGCTTCCGCTGCAAGAGCAGCGCCGCCTGATCCGCCATCTTCGACCGTTCTGGGACACGCATCGTTTCCGCATCGCGCCACAGGTTGGAGCGCTCCTCGACCGACGCACGGTGGATGGGGCATTGACCATATCCGCAGCCTCCGTGCAGCAGGCCGACATGAAAGATGGTCGCTTTGCTATCGCGCTCAGGGATCGGGCAGGCAATACCGTAACTCACATCTTTGACGCCGTGATCGCGACCACCGGCCCCGGCCATTCCAGGATACTGGATGGTCAGCCCTTTCTCGCGGGACTGGTCAAGAAGGGGCTGGTTATGCCCGATCCGACAGGGTTGGGACTGGCCGTGGACACTAGCAGTCGCCTGTTGGCCATTCATGGCGCAAATCCGTCAGTCTTTGTGGCAGGACCGCTCGCCCGCGGAAAATTTGGAGAGTTAATGGGTCTTCCAGAAGTGACAAATCATGCAGTGTTTGTCGCAGAAAACATTATTTCATTATTGGGTGAACAACGACCAGCCGATGAAACATATTCTCATGATAATGTGAGCATTGCGTGAAATCTATCAGCCAGTGTGACCCTGTCCCGGTTTCGCGGCGCCTCGCGCTAATCTTTCAGGGACAGATGGTCGATGCGCTCATCGTACCCGGCACGCTCCCAGCGTCTGTTTGGCGAGGTACGGCGATGCCGAACGCCAACCCTCAAGCCGCTCCGCCGCGTTCCAGTCCCGGTTCTTCTCCCCGAACCCCTCGAATATCTCGTGGACATTGACGGGCGCGGTTGCAGCTGGACCGCGATTTCTGTGCGATATCGCGGCTGTGGTAGCGGCTCCATTGGGCGGTTTCCTCACGCTCGACGATGGGGACAGTAGAATAGATATAACGAATATCATCACGGCTGCGCGTTGGATCGGCGGGATCAAAGACGCCGTAGAGGATGAAATACAGCGCATCGAGCTTTGCGCGCAGTTTCAGCCGACGCTCCTCATCTCAGACAAGGGGCGGCAGTCCGGCACGGCGCGTCTATCGCCGCTCGCGCACGCCACTCACCTGGCAACAGGTGGTAATATCTCTCCAGACCTTGCTAGATTTGCCCTTGGCCGTTGGAGGCGCACCGCGCTCGAACAGCAGGGCTAAGGCTGACCGGCGTTATACCGCCTGGCGTCCATCGTTCACCGCGCGATGGCTCGCCCAAGAAGCCGCGTCGCTTTAGCACCCAGAGCGAGAAGTCTCTGGATCAGGACTGGCGTCCGCCTCAAAGGCCCGCTTACCTTTGCGCGTGAACAGCATCAGCACCTGTTCGCGTTCTTCGCCGCGCAGCTTCGCGCCCCGGAAGTCGCCAACGCGCTGCGAGTCCTGGCGGTGTTGCTGGAGTTGCTGCCAGCCTTCGACGAAGCGATCGGCGCGCTGGAAAGGATCCGCACGGATTTCGACTTCAAGCTGCATCGCCTGCATGACGGCCTCTCGCGATGCGACCCGGGCGTTGGTGGATTCCGTGATGGTGCACGGCGGCGACAGCCGGGGTGGGGAGCGTCGTCGCCTGGAGCTTCATGGTGATCTGCTTCAAGTGCTGGAATTCGGGGAGACAGCGGGCGTGAAGGAGGGCGGAAGTCGCCAGAACGCACGAAAGCCCCAGTCTGGTGAGACTGAGGCCTTAATTGTGGTATCGTTGGTTGCGGGAGCAGGATTTGAACCTGCGACCTTCAGGTTATGAGC